>DULI01000027.1 GCA_012840445.1 Clostridiales bacterium | reverse complement strand
CTAGATAACAGAGTGGAGCAAAAAATGACAACCAAACTGTTATAGAAGGTGCACCGGTAGCTAGGCTAAACACACCTAAACCGCTCAGAATCGTAAGTAACAAGTACAGTATACGTTTTCTAAGTTTCATTCTTCTCGGCTTCTCATCATTCGAACAATGAACCTACCACACAAACTCCTATTACGAAAATTTCTAGTTCTTTTTCGTCTCAATAAATTGCATTATAGCAGATGAATATAACAGTAAACTACAGCAAACATCAGAAATGCTAGAAGTGCAAATTAAAAGTTAGCTTTTTCTTCAGTGATTAAGATTAAATACGTAGACAACAAGCGAGTTTGTTCGCCTTTAAAAAGTGCAAGGCACGCTGTAGGTAGTTTAGTTATTATAGCTGTGGCTTCAAAAAATGACGCATCAAGTTCTGAAAATTGCAGGACTACCATTACCTCCCGACGCTTTCCTTACTTGCTTCCCAAGCCTTCCGCTATATGGACTGGTAAACTCTGGCCTTCTTGTGAAGTTCATCTCCAAATTCGGCTAAATGATCTTCCCCGCTCTTATTCATGACCAATTTACTAATGCAGTAACAGAGAATTCAGCTACGGTGTACCATAACAAGGGTATTACTAGCTAAGTCACGTTACTTCTAACGCTAGTGGACTATATATTGGAAACCTTGATAATTTACAGCGCTGATCGCCAATTTACGTGTGCAGCTCAATTTGCAGTTTCTGGCTACTTACCACCAGTAACTCAAACTTGTTGCCAGACAGGTTAAGAATTAAGGTGCAAGTGATATTGCCTGCTTGCTCAGTTTAGAAAGAGGCTTTTTTCTTAGTCCACTCTTAGCATGTCGACTAACTAGAGAAACTAAAGTGGAGAAGCCCCTACAATAGTTCTTACATCCTTTTGTGAGACGCTCCAGCGCTTCTGCATCCCCATGCTGGTATGTAGGCTCCATATAAATGAACCATAAAGTGCTTTTCTGTTTAGCCATTGGCAAGTTAGCTACTTGAAGCTAAAAAGTTGCATTCCTCGACCAAAAATCAAGCTAACTCTGACAGGTGGACTTCTTTAGAGCCCTCATAAAAAAGGGGTCAAAAAAGTTCCATTGATGTAAACAGTTGTAAGAATTACCGGTATTATTACGAAAAGATAGAACAACCAGTAGACAACCTTGGAAGGTCTATTTATGTCAACTGGCATCCATAAACCAGTAAGTGTACTAGCCAGCCAGGCCATGAGAACATCGAGCATCGGAGGATCATTATATACGTAGCCCATGTACGCCCACTGTACACTAACAATACGAGTGTAAACAACATGGAGTGCTACAACGTACAAAAATGCAAGAAAAAACAACCCCATACGACTCTTTAGCTCGCTTGCAACAATCATACGACGACTTTTAATCTCTCCGAGTGAAACCTCATTCACCATTCAGATCACGCTCTCAACAATATCACAATAAAGTCTCCTCTGTGCGGACGTAATTAAATGGTCGTTATGCCACAGTAACACAAAGGTTCCATCAAATCGCTTACAAAGATTCGCTACGTTAACCACTCTCTCAATCAAATCCGCTGAATACGTCCTGGGATCGTCGATATTCCCCAACGAAACATCCATACACACTAACGGCCGCTCACGTAAATGTAATTTCTTCTTTGTCTCAATGTTAAACACGTTGAACTCGTGACATGTACCGCACCTAAACCCAATCGTGTCAGGAAACCCCAAAGTACTATCATAATCAAGTCCTGCGTCTTCCCAACCCTGCCACGTAATCGGATTAACAAACCTCAAGTAATGCTGTCTACCTCCCCAGGTTTCTTGATTTATCCCTCGTGTAGAGACTACTGATACTAACTGCTCAAATTCCATCTTTATCTGCTCAGGTCTGTCAAACGAACTATAACTACCATGAAAGCCGATCCTGTGACCACGCTCATGTATGTCTGCCACGAGTTTTGTAATTGGCATAGATTTTAGCGAATAGCTACTACCATCAAGTGGCACTTTGTGTTCGACTAAAAAATAAAATTCACTTCTCACCCCATAGCTTTCGCTAACGTCCATTAGAAAGCCAAAGGTGTTCGCTGGATCAATGCCGGGGTCATTTCTCATTCTGCACCTTATTCTATTGAATGGTAGCGCAAGTTCTTTACGCCTCACTAAGTCTCCACCAATATTGCGCAGAATTTTAGCCCAACTCTTTCCGTAAGCGACAAAAGGATGGTCAACGTCGTGAGTAAGTAGCAAACGGTAGGATCTCCGCTTACGTTCTACACGCGGCCACAAGGCTTTTAAACAAGCCCACAATATTTCAACGTATTCATCAACCAACGGTCGGTTGATGAAACCTCCTTTATAGGCAACTGATTCTTTCGTCGGAAACCGGCCATGAACATCTCTTTCTTTGACAACCGCTTCTTCATAACGTGACAACATAAAAAAAACTGAACCAAAAATGTCCACTTCAATATTGATATTTTGATCCTGTCTCCGTAGACCAGGCTTTCCGTAGAGCACTGGAACAGTATGCTCGACCAAATTGAGACCTGTATTGCCCAGTTTTACTTCCATTTCTTGCAAAGGCAATTCGGGTAACGAAGCAGTGGTTAAAGGACTCTTATAGATTCTTCTGAAAAAATCATCGTTCAACCTAAGCGTTTGGGCTCCAGAACTTGTGGTGATCATTATCGCATCATTGTCGCTCACAATTCTCTCCCAACCTAGACCCAAGAACTCACCAAGAACAACATCAACAGCGTAGTCAAATTCTTCACGGCAGTAGAATGGTGCTTTTACCAAGAATTTTTCGTTCGTTACCATCATCAATTGCTCATCTCCTTCGGATAGCCTTCCTAAAAACGCTTCTACATTTGAAAGCGGGCTCAAACCACCACGGTTTCAGCTCTAGACCAAAATAGGGTACCAACTTAGCTCCAAATGACAATTTAAAGTCGGCTATACTCATAATGTTTGCACCACACCAGTCAAATGTAGAAAATCCTTGGGTTTTTAGATAGTTTAGAGAGGACCAAACATTGAAAGAAGATGCTCCAACACTAAAGTAGGTAGGATCATTACCAGCAATCCAGTCATAAGCAGTATGCACATTGCAAAAAACACACAACCGAAAGCTGGTAGGGGTCCCATCTACCTGAAAAGTTACAAAAGCGATGCCAGGATTGTGACTCTCGATACTGTCGATGAGTCGTCGAAACTGAGCCAAAGATACCGGCGCATTCAATCCTTGTCGCTCAAAGGTCTTGCTCCACAAATCCCACATTATAGCTGAATCGCCATACGGTCTTGTCTCTAATCCCGCCCTCTCCGCCTTTTTAATCTGTTTTCTCTGTGATCTATCCATCGAATTAAAGTCGTAAGTAGTTAACTCCGTTACAGCTGTATATCTAACATCAACTTGATAACCCAACCATTGGAATGGACGGACGTCAGCTACTTCCTTTGTATTGTGAACACCGTGAATTACATCAAACCTGTTCATGAGAAATCTAGCTAATTCCGTTAACACGTCTACAATATCGTGGCGATCGAGGTTCTCCGAAAGTACAACCGGCATGTAAAGAGAAAGGGCCGACGGAGATACTATCGACTTCCCTAGGAAATTGATTTCTCTAAGTGCGATTCCACCTACAATTGAATTATCATGAGCCGTTACTACAAACACATGAGGTCTACCACCAAACACATCACAGACAGTCTCTAACCACCATGACATCGAGAAAGGCGAGGCGTAAGGAAGCTCCCCAAGCCATTCATCCCAGATAGACCATTGGCTTTTAGGCAATTCTTCAGCCGTAAATCTTTTTTCCATAAGTCTCCTTCAGCACTAACCACTTTCTGTGAATTCTCAAGGCAACTATTCCACCTATACGCTCGAAATTGGCTTTTATTATTGCTTTGTTGGATGGGATATTATCTTGGGCTGTATCTATAATAATTCTATTGGGATGTTTCACACGCTCGGTAGAGATCATTTCTCGGCATATATGTGTTAGCAGGCTACTGTACAACCCATGCCCTCTTAAATCTGGGTGGGTCCAAAAATTATGTAACCAAGCATAACCTGGTGGGACCAACATGTACTTCTTTCTAACAGCACTCGAGCCCGAGTTCAAAAAGACCCAACCGCAACATACGACGCGATTTTCATAGTACACATAGTAACCTTGTTCTCCCTCACTAAAGAACTTAACAAACTCCTCATGCACACCTTTTTCTCTCGTTGAGAGAATATCGTCCAAGTTGCTAGAGGTTACAGTTCTATAGTAAATCTTACTTTCTTCTAGAGGATGTTTAACAGTTATATCGTTAAGCAAACCCGCAAACCGGTAAACAATTAATCTCTTGAACTCAATACCTCTCAATGTCATTTCAGCGCACCTCTTCTGGCATCACCGCTCAGAATATTCACTTGACTGTTATTGGTACATCCCATCGTTTCAGTCTTGTTTATTATAACTTACCATCGCTCACTTCCGTATGCATAAACCATACCTTGAAACCACAGCCCATT
>DULI01000020.1 GCA_012840445.1 Clostridiales bacterium | reverse complement strand
TCCCTTTATAAATAAAGACAACCTTACCTCCTGGGTTTCTACCTGAGGCCGGTTGTCTGCAAAAACTTCAAATGTATCTGTCATCGGAGTAATGACAAGGTACTCATCTGGCGGTACACCGCTAAAAACTCCGGTTTCAACGGGGATACCCAAAGTATCCAATAACGAGTTTAAATCTGACAATATGCTCATATACGACCCAGCTCCTGTTCCAACCTTGATTTCATTGCTTCGATGCAGGACTTCCTTGTAGCTGATTTTGCCGGTTTCAAAAAAGGCCTTGGAGGCTGCCCGGATTTGCCGTATTCAATAATATTAGCGATTTTAGCATTGCTTTCCCCATCTTTCCTTGGTTCGGTAAAGCCGATTTTTATGTTGTGGTTTCCATCCCTGTCCTGTTTGACAGGAGAGAGTCCCAAAGCATTTACCAATTCACCGGTTGCTCTGGACGGGTATTTAGTGCCGCTTCCGATGACCGACTGCAGGTTGGACTTCACTTTGGAAGGCACCACTTCTCCGCCCGCCTCCAGCACCTTGGGTATAATTTCGTCTGTCTTTTCTCCAAGCCTGGAAAGCCGGAGCAAAAACTCCTCCGGCATTTTTACATCAACCTTAGCCACGTCGCAGCCACCTCCAGTTACGTACCGCTTGATTTCACTTTCTCAGCAAGCGCCTCAATATACATCCCGCGCCCTTTTACGTCCTCAACGCTGATAATGTTGTACCTGCCATCGCTGCAAACGAGCACGAGATCAGTGGTGATTTCAAGGTTCGGAATCCTGCGGAAACGGAACAGGGCGGACGCCTGCGAAAACGCCGCTCTGTTTGCCCATTTTTCACTGCCATGCCTGTCTTCCTTGTACGCCCTTACCGAAGCAAGGATGACGTCCCCTTTTTCAGCAAAACCCTCACTGTCCTTAACCGGCTTGGTTGAGATGATGTCAACAAAGGTGTTCATTTTCCCAAAGCTCATATTTACACCTTCCAATCCCGGTCAAGCCGCAGCAATAGGTTAACTGTATTCCATACCTGCTGTCCTGCCTGCACACTATCACCAAAAAAGCCAGCCGTCGAGCCATCCCTGCTTTCGTAGAAATGGCTCGACAACATAATGACAGCCTGCTCAGTAGTAGGCGGCATGGGGTTTTCAGCATAATATCCTTCCGGCTTTTTCTGGTAGCTTTCTGCATAGGCCACTGCGGCTTTGATATACTCTTGTAAAAGCGCGTCGTCTTGGTTGTGCTGCAATATGAGGTTTGCTTTGACCTTCTCCAAAAGCTCCATGCCGCTGCCCTCCGTTTCTCATCAGGACGCTTTCTGCTGCAGGATTTTGACTGCTTCTGCCAGCACCAGCTTGCCATCTACACGCTGGGTTGCCATGAATCCTACCTGTCCGGTAGCAGCATACAGCTCATTGAGCCGCTTAAAAACCCTGCCTTGACGGTCTGCCACCCAGTAGTAGGAAAAATCGCCGAACACAATTGTCTTTGCTCCGGCGGCAATGGCAGGCATGTAGGCCGACGTCCTGACCGGGCGGTTGAGGATGGTGTCCGGTGTTCCAGCAGTTACAGAAGGCTGCCAGAGATACTGGCCATTGTTGTCTTTAAGTTTCCTTATAGCTTTAATTGTCGAATCGTTCATAATGAATACAGCGTTCCTGCGGTACGGAGACTTTAGGCTGTAGAACAAGTCCATGATCTCGTCAAGGGTAATGGCTGTCGCACTTGCTGCGGTTACTCCTATTTCGCCGCCGCCATTATCCGCCAAGATGCCGGTTGGCTTGCCTGATCCGTCGCCGATAAAGAATGCTTCCTCCTCTTTTGCTCCGATTCTGCGGGCGAACTCTTTGGCGATATACTGTTCAAGGTTAAATACACTGTCGTTTAACAGTTCCTCTGACACCTTGATCATAGTAGCCAGCTTATATGCGCCGATGGATACCTGTGCAAAGGAGTCATCACTTTCCGGAATCTGACCTTCCTCATCTACCCAAGATGCAGTGCCCTTGCTTGCCACCACAGGAATTTTCTTGTCGCCGCTGGACGTGGTAATAACATTGGCAATCTGCCTAAAGATATTCTCCTCTTCCAGCGCTTCCACAAGAGTACGCTCAAAGTCGTCGGGGACAAGATATCCACCTTCGGTGTCCTCTCCGATCTGCAGCGCGTTATGCACGTCATATTTGCGCCTGCCGCGCATCATGTTCCAGAAAGACTGCCTGTACTCATCGCTGGCACGTTCGGTTTTTTCATTGTTGCCAGATATGGAAGTAGGTTTGTCTGTAATAGGGATATTCAACGGTTTTGACAGTTCCAAATCTATGGCAGCCTGACGCTCAAGCCGTTCTATTTCTTTACCCAGTGCAATAACGTCGGCTTCCATTTTTTCATAAGTCGCGGTGTCCTCCGGTGAAAGCAGTCCGTCGTTCCCGCGTTTGCTGTCGAGGAAAGCCTTAGCAGCTTCCCATACTTTAGCGCGTTTTTCACGCAGTTCCAGTATTTTGCTCATAATTAAATCCTCCTTACGGTTTTAATAAAAAAAGCCGCTTTTCAAGCGACTCAATTGGGGTTCCTTTTGATTTTTCTTTGGGTTTAAGCTTTTGCAGGATGGAATTTGTGACTGCCTGCCTGCTGAAGATCATTCCTCCTGATACTTCAAATTCGGATGGGAATGATTCATCCTCCATAAACAGGATGCCATCGGCAAAGCCAAGTTCTACCGCTTTTCTTGCGTTAAACCAGCTTTCCGCATCCATAAGGTGCGATATTTTTGCCCGGGAAAGTCCGGTTTTCAGTTCATAAGCGTTGATTATGGATTCCTTTATTTCCTCCAGCATTGCGATCGCTTTCTCCATTTCCTCTGTATCGCCTATGGCTATTGTCATTGGGTTGTGAATCATCATCATGCTGACAGGTGACATAAAGACGTCGCCTCCGGCCATGGCTATGACCGAAGCGGCGCTGGCCGCAATACCGTCAATCTTTACGGTTACTTTGCCTTTGTAATCCATCAGCATGTTGTAAATTTGATTGGCTGCAAATATATCGCCGCCCGGGCTGTTGATCCAGATCGTTATATCTCCCTCTCCAGACAATAGCTCTGATTTGAACTGTTTGGGTGTTACTTCATCTCCAAGCCAGCTTTCTTCGGCTATTGGTCCGTCAATATATAATGTCCGGCTGCCATCATCGTTTTGTATCCAGTTCCAGAAGCGGCGAACCGGTTTTGGTTTTTGTAATTTGTTCATTTTTTGATCCCTCCGTTTCAGCATTGGTTTTACCTGCAAATGCACCTGCATCAGCAAGCTTGGTCATATTACCGTTGACAAGATACAGATCACCGCCCAACTCCGCTGGGATTCGGTTCATGTCCTCAAGCTCGCGGATATCGTTCGCGCTCATCCAGCCGTTCTGGCGAGCTACAGCATAGCCGTTCATGCGGCTTGCATAATCACCGCGCAGAAGGCCATCTACATTGAATTTGACAAAGTATGTCCGCTTCTCTGACGGTAAAAGCAGCGCTTTTTGGAGAGCCTGTTCCCAGCGCACCACCCACGGGTCAAGCGTGTATTTGACAAATTCCAGAGACTGCTGCTCGATGTTTGAAAAGCTTGACTTTTCGAGATCTCCAACCATATGGGGAGGTACTCGGAATATCCTGGCAATTTCATTTATCTGGAACTTTCTTGTCTCCAAAAACTGTGCCTGTTCAGGTGGAATGCCGATTGGCTGAAACTTCATACCCTCTTCCAGAACTGCAATGCGGTGAGCATTGGCACTTCCTTGATAGACAGCGTTCCAGCTTTCACGTACCTTTGCCGGATCCTTTAATACGCCGGGATGTTCCAGAACACCACCCGGATTTGCACCGTTGGCAAAAAAGGATGCACCGTACTCCTCACAGGCAATAGCCATGCCTATGGCGTTTTTGGCCATTGCAATAGGGGAGTATCCAATCAGCCCGTCAAAACCTAGTCCTGGGATGTGAAGTACTTCGTCACTTCGCAGGTATATAAGGCCTGCTTTTGGATTTGCCCTGCTCTCATCGCTGTCGCGTCGATAAGTGTAATACAGCTCTCCGTTTGGAGCCCTGTCTACCGTCATTTTGTTTGGCAAAAGGGGATAAAGTGCCATCACTCGTCCAGAACTGTCCCTGATAATCTGAGCGTAAGCATTTCCCCATAAAAGAAGATGACTCATCAGTGTTTCTCGGAACACGAATGAAGTCATCTCAGGATTTGGCTCATCATGGAGCAGGTAATACAGCGGATGGGTCAGCGCTTTTTCTTTTCCACCATCTTCCTTGTACCGGTATACATGAAGCGGAAGCCCGGCAATTGCTTCTGCAAGTATCCTTACACAGGCATACACTGCCGTTGTCTGCATGGCCGTCCGCTCATTGACAGTCTTTCCGCTGGATGTGCCGCCGAAGAAAAAGCTGTATGCATTGCCGAACAGGCTGTTTTTCGGCTTGTCCCTTGCTTTGAACAGGCGGGAAAAGATTTTCATGGGCATCACTCTCCGATAATACTTTTTATAAATAACTCATTGACATCTAATTTTACATATGTTATATTACATATGTAAAATTAACTACCTGAAAGGGGATTTGTATAATGAAAGCTACTTTTAATGATTTTCTCAAGGAAAATCCTAATTGCTCGAAATTTGCCAATAATCCTGATGCAATTGCCATTTTCAACATTCTCTCGAAAGAAGAAAACATAATTGCTATGATAGATGCTTCAAATGCAGGCAAGCCAGCATTATCAGCTTGTGTCAGCGAAGTCGAGAGCTTTTTTGATAATAGCAATAACCCCACCATAGACTTAAGGGACGGTTTCACAAGAACTGTCATCGGTCGTATGGTAAAGTCGATTCTTGCACCATTTGGTTATGAGCCTAGCGTTCAAAAAGACTTACCGAAGGCTACACCCGCTAAATACTTTACTTCAGCATCCTGTTATGAAAAAACCGGTACGGCTTCAATGCGGATTGTTCGAACTATAGAAGAAATTTAGAGTATTAAAAGCCCACGCTCATCATAGACTGAACCGATATTCTCTCCTCCATGCCTTAACGCGCGGTCAAGCGCCATAATTAACGCTACCGCACCATCTATTCTCTCGGTGGACTTTTCTTTATCTGGCTTAATGTTTCCGGCGGGATCGGTTTTGACATAGATATTGTCCATCATCCAGCGCAGTACTGGATTGCCACCATGGGCGATGCGCTCTTCCAATGTCAGCTTCATCAACTCTTTTGTAGGCGGTGACATATCCTTGAAACCCTGACCGAAGGGAACAACTGTAAAGCCCAAAGCCTCGAGGTTTTGCGTCATCTGAATTGCGCCCCAGCGGTCAAAGGCTATTTCCTTAATGTTATATTTCATTCCGAGCTCCTCAATAAAGGTTTCGATAAAGCCGTAATGCACCACGTTACCCTCGGTGGTATATAAAAAGCCCTGTCGCTCCCAGGCATCATAAGGTACGTGATCCCTCCGCACACGCTGATCGATATTCTCCTCCGGTATCCAGAAAAAAGGCAGTATCTGATATTTGTCCGATTCATCAAGCGGCGGAAACACCAGTACAAAGGCTGTAATATCGGTAGTAGATGACAGGTCAAGTCCGCCGTAACAGGTTCTGCCGCGCAATTTTTCCGCATCAACAGGAAATGCACACTTATCCCATTTATCCATTGGCATCCAGCGCACCGATTGCTTCACCCACTGATTTAAGCGGAGCTGACGGAATAAATTTTCCTCTGCGGGGTTTTGCTTGGCATTTTCACAAGCCACCCTCAGTTTTTCGATGTCAACTGTTATGCCTAGTGACGGATTAACCTTTCTCCATACCTTTTCACTTGTCCAGTCGTCGGTATCGGCTGCGCTGTAGATAACAGGGTAGAAAGTCGGGTCTATCTTGCGTCCCTGCAAAATATCCTCTGCCTTTTGATGCACTTCCCAGCAGATTGAATTGCGGTCGGTGCCAGCAGTTGTAATCAGGAAAAACAACGGCTGCTTTCTTGCATCGCCAGATCCATGTAGCATTACATCATAAAGATCCCGGTTTGGCTGGGCATGAAGTTCGTCAAATACCACACCATGGACGTTTAGCCCATGTTTCGTATATGCCTCCGCTGAAAGCACCTGATAAAAACTGCCTAACGGTTTATATACCAGCCGCTTCTGCGACAGCATTGGTTTAATTCGAGACTTTAATGCCGGACACTGTTCCACCATATCTACCGCAACGTCGAAAACGATGGATGCCTGCTGACGGTCAGATGCACATCCGTAAACCTCGCCACCATGCTCGAAATCACCGCAGGTAAGGTATAAAGCGATTGCCGCTGCAAGCTCGCTCTTACCCTGCTTTTTTGGGATTTCTATATAGGCAGTGTTAAACTGCCGGTATCCGTTAGGTTTCAAGATTCCGAATATATCCCGGACAATTTGTT
>DULI01000023.1 GCA_012840445.1 Clostridiales bacterium | reverse complement strand
TTAATCATTAGACCACCTCTTATTTCATATTTTATATTGTAAGAGTTTCAATTTTTTCTTTTAGATCGTATTCTATAAGTTTATCGATGATTTCATCTAAATCTCCATCTAGTATCTCATTTATTCTGTAAGTAGTATATTGTATCCTATGTTCTGTTACCCTGTTTTGTGGAAAGTTATATGTTCTAATCTTTTCGCTTCTTTCTGCAGTTCCAATTTGAGATTTTCTTTCTTTAATTATTTTCGATTGTTGTTCTTGAAGTTTAATTTCAAATATTTTTGCCTTTAAAATGTTTAAAGCTTTTTCTTTGTTCTGATGTTGAGATCTTTCTTTTTGGCAGGTAACGACTATTCCTGTTGGAAGATGAGTTATTCTAACTGCAGAGTCAGTTTTGTTTACGTGTTGTCCTCCTGCACCGCCAGCTCTATATGTATCGATTTTAAGTTCATCCTCACTTATGTGAATATCGATATCTGTTGGTTCTGGAAGCACAGCAACTGTAGCTGTAGAGGTGTGTATTCTTCCCGAAGATTCGGTTTGCGGAACTCTTTGTACTCTATGCACTCCGCTTTCGTATTTTAATCTTCTATACACACCTTTTCCATTGATTCTTAAGATTGCAGTTTTTATTCCTCCTAGTTCATTTTCGTTAATATCCAATATCTCATGTCTCCAATTTTTTCTTTCTGCATATCTTAAATACATTCTCATTAGATCAGCAGCAAAAAGTGCAGCCTCATCTCCTCCAGTTCCAGCACGTATCTCCATTATAATATTTCTCTCATCGTATTCATCGGGAGGTACTAATCGTTCAGTAATGTTCTTTTCAAGCGCTTCTTTCTTTGTTTCCAACTCTTTTAAAAGGGATAGATAGTCTTCTTCTGGCACATCTCCAGCATTATACATTTCATGTAGTGCCTCTATATCTTCGAGGGTAGATTCATAATTGTTAAACAATTCATTTAATTCAGAAAATCTAGCGTGTTCTTGACCTAACTCTTTGAGTTGTTCTAGATCGCTAGTTATATTCGGATCACTTAATTTAATTTCTAATTCTTGCAATTTCTTTTCTACTTCTTCTTTAAATTCCAATATATTCAAAAAGACGGTGTTTTTAAACACCTTCCTCCTTTCATAATAAAGTATTTACTTACTTTAGAAATTTCAACTTCTTATTATATGTATGTTTTAGGATTGATTATTTTTAGAAAATCTTCATTTCTTTAACCTTTTCGGTACTTGTACCGAGGTGGGGGGAGGGCTCCGCCCTGGACCCGTTATAAATTCAAAAACAGTAATTAACAATTACAACTTTTCGGTACTTGTACCGAGCAAGCGAAAAGGGCTCCACCCTAGACCCGTTATAAATTCAAAATCTTAAATTAAGATTTTAATGTTTATTTTATTCTGTTACAAATCCAATGCCAATAGCTCCTGGACCAGAATGAACACCGATTACAGCCTCTAGAACATCAGAATATATTTTACCTTTATAATTTAACTTTTCTTTTAATTTTGTGATAAGGTATTCTTGATCTTCTTCAAATAAAGCACTGCGTGTGCAAATAATTGTCTTTTTTGGATCTTTGATCCTCTCAGCGGCAATTTCTACCATTGAATCCAAAGCTTTTTTTCGTGTACGAGATATTTTAATGGGTTTAACTACCCCATTCACGAATTCACTAATTGGATTTATTTTTAGTAATATACCAAGAAATTTCGCGGCCTCACCAATTCTTCCGCCTGCTTCCATATATTTTAAAGTTTTTACACTGAATAATGTATGTGTTTTGGAAATAAGATTTTTGGCGGTATCATATAACTCTTCAAGTGTGTGCTTACCTTTTTCAATAAGCTGTGCTAACTTAATTTCCATTGCAGATTGACCACAAGTACACGTCCTTGTATCAAAAACTTTAACGTTGCAATTTGGGTAATCTTTTAAGAATAACTCTTTTGCTAGATTAGCGTTGTTAAAGCTTGCTGATAAATCACTTGACATTGTGGTTATTAAGATATTTTCGTATCCTTTTTTGACTTTTTCAGAAAGAACATTGTACCAATCTTCCGGATTTGGTGCAGAAGTTTTTGGTAATAAGTTAGGGTCTGAATGCATTTTTCTGTAAAGTTCTTCATCGGTTATGTCTTTTCCTTGAACTAGATATTTTTTACCATCTAGGGTTATATAAAAAGGTACAATAGAAATATCATATTTCGTTGATATTTCTTTTGGAAGGTATCCACCAGCATCTGCTACTAGACAAATGTTATTTTTCATTTTTTCTCCCCATTTCATAATAATAACTAAATTAAGGTATCTTGAGTATATTTTAACATATAATTGTTGTTAAATTGATAATATTTGTTAATATTTACTATTTTAGCAATAATTAAAAAAAGCAGGCCTGAGGCCTACTTTTTTAGATTTGAAACTAATTATATTTTAAACTTTTTCACTTGATCAACTAATTTATCTGCTATCTGAGAAAGTTCTTCGCTTGCACTACTTACTTGCAATGTCGCATTAGCTTGTTGTCTAACCGCTGATGTCATATCTTCTATCTGTTGAGCTATTTCTGTTACAGATTTGGCAGCTGAATCCATAGCACTACTCATTTCTTCTGCTGCAGCACTCATTTCTTCAGAACCAGCTGCTAAACTTTCAATCATACTGCTTATTTCATTTACTTCTTTTAATATATTAAATATTTCATTTTTGATAATAGATGACTGTTCAACAGTTTTTTCCACTTGTTTAGATGCATCAATCGTTTCTGATCTGGCTTTTTCTGTACCGCTTTGTACTTGATTTAATATGGAAGCAATTTTATCTGTTGCCTTTTTGCTATCTTCTGCAAGTTTTCTTATTTCATCAGCAACAACTGCAAATCCTTTTCCAGCTTCACCAGCTCTTGCAGCCTCAATTGCTGCATTTAGAGCTAATAAATTTGTTTGTTCTGCAATAGAGTTAATCGTTTCAACAATAGACCAGATATTTTTTGCATTATTTGATAATTCAAGCACAACTTTTTCTGTTTTTCCAGCGCTTTCTTTGGTTTGTTCAATCATTTGTACAATGTTGTTAATTACTAATCCTCCGCGATCTGCTGCTTCTTTTACACGACTTGCTTTTTCGGTTAGTTCTTGAGCAGATCTAGAAACATTTTGTGCACTGGATGCTACTTCTTGTATGCCAGATGTAGCTTCTTCTATAGAAGCAGAAACGTTTTGAACGTTTTTATTTACGTTTTCCATCTGTGCAGAGAGTTCTTCACTAGTAGCGCTCATTTCTTCTGCAGAACTTGCCAATTCTTGAGCGGTTGTGTCTATTTGGTTTGCATAATTTGCTATTTGGGTAAAGGAGTTTCTTAAATTATCCCCCATTTGTTGTAAGGTTTTAGCCATAGTTACTACTTCATCTTTTCCTTTTGCTTCAAACTTGACAGTTAAATCTCCTTGGCCAAACTCTTGGGCAGATTGAGCAAGTTGACTGATAGGCTTTGAAATACTTATGCTTAAAAATATAATTATTGCAATAGCGAAAGCAATTATTATAGCAATCACTATAAGGATTTGACCAATTAATTTGTTAACTGAAGATTTTAAGTCCTTTTCTGCAATAATTGCTGCAAAGGACCATCCTGTTGTTGAGGGTATTGGTGAAAAGAATATATTTTTAATTTCTCCTGTTGGTTCTTTATATTGACCATAACCTGACTCTTTGGAAATCATTTTTTTACCTATTTTGTCAAGATCTTGATAGTTGTCTTTTGATGATTGAAGGAGATTTAAATTCATTACAATAGATTTATCCGGATGAGCTATAACCATACCTGTTGAATCTACAATGAATGCATAACCAGATTTTCCAATATCTATGTCTGAAACGAAGTTTGTTAGTGTATCAAGAAGCACTGTAGCTCCAAAAATGCCTATATTCTTATTATTATCTTTTACTGGAACAGCAATTACAATAATATTCTTTCCTGAAGCACTTGAAACTAAGACATCGCTTATAGAATACTTTTTGTTATTTTTCATGATGTCTATGAAATATTGTCTGTCTGCCAAATTTAGAACAGACCCAAGGGTATTGGGACTAGTTCCATCTGAATAGGCAATAAAAAACATTTCATAATCGGGCCTTTCTTTGAGTCTGGGTGGAAGGTATTCTTCCATTAATGAAGTCCAGTCTTTGGTTTGAAAAGCCGTTTTTACTGCATTTGTATCTGCCAAAAGCCGAACCTCTTTTAACAATCCTTTAAGCCATTCGTCCACAGTTTTTGTTCCTATTTCCTCAATTTCAATAGTTAAATTAGTAACTTCCTGACTTACAACTGAATTAATCTGTACGTACAGTATCGAAGCTAGAATTACTAATAGGGCTATAATGGGTATTAAAATCAAAACGAGCATCTTGCTTCTTAACGTTTTCATATCTCTTAGTTCCTCCTTGACGTAATAAAATTTATAATTTATTAATTCCATTCTCTAAAGATTATAGGCAGCTAGGTTTAAAAATAATTTCACTATTAACTTTTCCTTACTTATAGTTTTTGAATTAAAAAATAAAATATAAGTTTGCCAAAAGAAGGAATCTTTAATGCTTATGGATTATTTTTTCTGAAAATACCTTTATATATTCCAGGAACTGAGTTTTCTATTGGAATTGCATTTACAACCTTTTCATAAAATTTTACTGGTCCAGCACTTCCGATTATTGCATATGCATAACCAATATCCCACATCCCTTTTAAGCTTATTAGTAGAAGGGCTTTTCCTATGTCTTTTCCCCTGTAGCTTTCATCTACTCCCATAGGTCCAAAAAAATCTTTACAAGTAGTATCGTAACAAGCAAAACCTACAATTTGATTTTTAGCTGTATCTATTGCAATAAAACAACTTATTGGTGAACGTGAAAATGCAATATCACTTTCGCTTGCCCAATAATCTCCAAATTTTTCTTGAATCCAGTTAACAACATAGTTTTTTTCAGGAGCTTTAGCCCTTCGTACGGAGATATTCTCTTTTTCGAGGTTGTCAAAAAGCGTTTTATCATAAGGTAATTCATAAAGTTTCACAAGCATATCAGGCATATTATATTCTCCTTTTTGTAAAAAAGTTTATGCTAATTTTTTCCACGATATTACCATATCATTATTTCAAAAATATAAAAAATAAATTATTAATTAAAATAATCATTAAAATAAAAAATTGGCTTCCTTAAAAGGAAGCCAAAAGCAGGAATAATATAATATTAAGAAAAAGTTACTTCTTCAGAGTTTCATAAGCAGAGTTTAAAAGATCATTTTCTATATCGTCTACATATTCCCAATACATTATTCCGCCTAAATGCATTTCTTTAACATAGTTGGCTTTTTCAGCTACTGATTGTGGATCCTCATAGGTTATAAATGTTTCTCCATCATATAAATAAGGAACTTTTGCATCATCATCCCAGAATCTTTTGAAATTATTCTTATTTACATAATATTGTTTGAGGATAGTGTATGGAATAGAGCCACCAGGCCATATAGTATCTTGATATTTTTGAAATAATCCGTCACCATTTTCACCGGGTTGGGCACCGTGGAATTCTCTTCCATAAGCAGGAAATCCCAACACCAATTTTTCCGCTGGAATACCTCTATTAATAAATCTTTTAATTGCTGCGTCAGAAGATAATCCCCAATGAGCGACGGGATCTTGAGAGTTTATATAAAGATTTGAATGGTGAGCAGTATTTTCGCTCCAAGGTCCCTGATAATCATATCCCATAACATTAATTGAATTTACTA
>DULI01000012.1 GCA_012840445.1 Clostridiales bacterium | reverse complement strand
TCGCCCTGATAGATATTCATTTATAATCCTTAACTTCCATTCGGCACTATGCGGTGATTTACCCATAAAAAATCCTCCTAAAGTAGTTTTGGATATTTCCATGGTCTACTTTAGGAGGATCATATCATAAAAAGCAGGCTTTTTTATTTTTGTTTTTTAAAGTCCATGCACTGGAATTTAAACTCTTTGATTCGGTTTTTATCTTTCAAGAAATTCAGAATTTTTTTTAAAACTATCAGCAAAGTGTCAATTTTCTTTTCATCAAGGCCTTCTGTCGCACAATCCACAAATTTTTCGTGAAAATAATTATGTGCCCTGACAGCAATGTGCCCTTTGTCGGTAAGCTCTATCAAAACGGTCCGCCTGTCATTGTCGGAGCGCCTGCGCATTAAAAAACCCTTTTTCTCAAGTCTTACCACAGTTACCGTCAGCGTACTGATTTTAATACCAAGTTTAGTTGCAATTTCACTCATTGACTTGTTATGATTTTCATAGATGGATTTCAATGTGTGTACTTCATTGAGTGTAAGCGCACCGCTTGTCATTAAATTAATGGATTTTGTCTCAAGCTTTAGTATTAAATTATAAATTTCAACCGCCAGTTCGTTTAACTCAATATTTTTCTGTGACACCATTTTTCTCCTCTAATAATTTTGAAGTTATTTGATTTTAATTCACAATTTTGTGAATAATAACCCGCTGTCACGGTAAAATAACAAGCAACAAAACAAATATAGTTAAAATCTAAAAATAGTAATCATTTTACCATTTTAAAATAATAAACCGTTTTTTATATTTTTTCAATATTTTTCTTTCTTTTTCGACTTGAATAGTGCTTTTTCATAAATCTATTAAACAAATTTTGTAAATTTTTTTGTAAAAATACTTTGAATTTCAAAATATATTTGTTATAATAAAGAAAAATATAATATCTTCGGTTTCTTTTGTTTCGATAATATTAAAAAAACACGTTGCATGATGCAACGTGCTGGAGCTGAAGATGGGACTCGAACCCACGACCTGCTGATTACGAATCAGCTGCTCTACCGGCTGAGCTACTTCAGCATCTGACCCATAAAGTATAACAATTTAAGTGCTTTAAGTCAATGTTTTTATTTAATTTTTCTTTACGCTTAGGGGGATTATTATGGCAGGAACAGAAAAAAGCGAGCTTGCCAAAACACTTATTGCACTAAGAAGGCAAATGGGTTTAACTCAGGAGCAGATTGCCAAAGCCATTCAGGTTAAGCGTTCTACCTATGCCTATTATGAAAGGTCCACCAACCCGCCCCTGAAAGTCCTAAATAAACTTGCGAACGTCTTTAATGTGTCTTTGGACACGCTCATTGGCAGGTCCTCACCCTATAATAGAAGGCTGTCAAATTCTTTACAGTATGTCAACAAGATGCACAGCGCCCCTCCGGAGACTTATGCCAACAGATACGAAAAAATTTTCCTTGCAAGCGAGCTGACTCCCGACGAACAGGATTTATTGCTGAAATATAGGCTCCTTCCGCAAAATATTAAGTCTGAGATACAAAAAACCCTTGAAGAGTATGTAAAGAAATCAAACGATTAAAACCCCAATTAATATTGGGGTTTTTGTGTTTAATAGGCTCTAAACAGTTTAAAGCAGGAAAACTTTAAAATGGGAATTTGCCATTTTAAAGTTTAAAGTATATTTTGTTTTTGACATATTCACTACTTAAAAATCGTTCGAAAAAAAGGTGGCCAGATGCCACCTTTTCCAATTGATAAGAATATCCCGCAAGCTATTTAGTTTCAAATGTTACCTTATCTAATTTATCTACTATAATTTTTGTAAGCTGGTCGAACACATTCCTGAAACAGCATATTCCTTCAGGATGGGTGCACTCAATCTCATCGGTCTGACAGCGGCTGAAAATTGGCTGACCGCTCATGGTTTCAATAACATCAAGCAGCGAAATTTCGCTTGCCGGTCGGGATAGCACATACCCCCCCTGAGCACCTTTGTAGGATTTTAATATCCCGGCTTCTACAAGTTTTCTAAGTATTTTTAGTGAAAAACGCAGTGTTACTCCTGTTTCTTCGGATATTGTTCGGGCATCTATCCGCTCATTCTTTTTGGCAATGCAGTGGACGATTCTGATAGCGTAATCGGTTTCTAAATTAAAAAACATAAATCATATCCTTTACTTTTCCTTAAATTTATTGCTGCGCACAGGATGCCTTAACTTGCGCAAAGCTTTGGCCTCAATCTGCCTGATACGTTCGCGGGTAACATTAAATTCGGTTCCCACCTCTTCAAGGGTATGGCATCGTCCATCCTGCAGCCCAAACCTAAGCCTTATAACCGCCTCTTCTCGCGGCGTTAAGGTCTTCAGCACCGAATCGATATCCTCGCTTGTAATGGTCTTAAGCGCCGCTTCTTCGGGCGCCAGCGCATCCTCATCACGGATAAAGTCCATCAGCCTGCTGTCCTCTTCTGGGCCAATAGGGGTCTCCATGGAAACAGGTTCCTGCGCCACCCTCATTATTTCGCGCACCCGCTCCACGGGCATGTTCATGGCCTCGGCAATCTGCTCCTCGGTCGGCTCATGCCCCTTTTCGTGCAATAGCTGGCTTTGGACCTTTTTAAGCCGGTTAATTGTCTCGACCATATGAACCGGTATCCTTATGGTTCTTGCCTGGTCGGCGATGGCACGCGTAATTGCCTGCCTTATCCACCATGTGGCATATGTTGAGAATTTAAAGCCTTTGGTATAGTCGAATTTTTCAACCGCTTTTATTAATCCAACATTGCCTTCCTGAATTAAATCAAGAAAATGCATCCCGCGGCCCACATATCTCTTAGCAATGCTGACAACCAACCTCAAGTTGGCTTCGGTCAGACGTTTCTTTGCGTGCTCATCCCCGTCTTTTATTTTTTTTGCCAGTTCAATCTCTTCCTCTGCCGTAAGCAACGGAACACGGCCTATTTCTTTAAGATAGATTTTCACCGGATCATCCAATGAAATGCTGTCGATCAAATCGGCGTCAAGCTTATCGCTTCTTAAATCTTTCAGCTTTAACTCGTCTTCAAAGGATTCATCCAAATTCAACTCTAAGTCAACATCAAGCACAGGAGGTTCCAAATCCAAATTTTCCAGGCTTTCCAAATCTTCCGGCAATAAATCAAGTAAATCCTCATCTTTTATATCATCAAATAATTCTTCTTCATTAAGATTGTCGTCCTGAAAATTCTTGTTTTTCATATCTTTTTCCATATTCATATTCCCCTTTGTTTTTTTTCTGCAATTCTTTTCATGTTTTCTGCCCACTCTTCGGTAGACATCGTCTCGGCATTAAATGATTTCAACTTCTCTTTTTCTTCTAATATTACCTTAATACAGTCTTGCAATTCACGTTTAACATTGCTGCTGTCAATCATGCGGTTTTGAAGCGCCGCGAGATACCCCATTTCCTGTGGTGTAAACCTGTCACCAACCAAAGCCAAATCAAAGGCATGTCCGTTGTCATACATCTCAATCAACACCATAAAAATACGTTTGCTAAAGTCGGTTACAAGCTGGTCCGGTCCTATTTTTTCTTTAATCCATTCATAATACTCCGGAAAAGCCATAAGTATGGATATTAGTGCTTCCTCAGCCCTAACTGCGCGCATATGTAATTTTTTCTCCGGGTTTACCTCGTTTTTGATTAACTGAGGCGAGACAATCCTGCGTATTTGCTTTTTTTCCTGGGCTTTAAGCCTAACTTTACGCTGTTTCTCGACGGTGTCTAGTAAGGTCGATTTTGAAATTTCAAATTTGCCTGCAATTTTGCCTGCATACAAATCCCTTGCGATTGGGTTATCTAAATCGGAAAGAACGTCTACCACCCTTTTTAAGTATTCAAGCTTACCGCTTTCGGTAGATAAATCCAAACCTTCGGCAGCAAGGAAAAGCTTATATTCAATGTCACTTACGGCACCGTTTAATAAAGCCTCAAACCTCGAAGCGCCATGCTTTTTTATAAACTCATCTGGGTCCTTGGCGTCAGGGATTCTTAGAACTTTTGCCTGCAATCCTACAGTCTGCAGGATTTCAATTGCCCTGTTGGTGGCCTTTTTGCCGGCAGTATCCGAATCGAGGGTTAGAATAACCTGTTTTGTATACCGGCTAAGCAACCGCGCCTGATCCTCGGTAAAAGCGGTACCAAGCGCCGCAACCGCATTTGTAAACCCCGCCTGGTGAAGGGCTATTACATCCATGTAGCCTTCGGCAAGTATCACACTCTCAGAGCCGGTATTTTTGGCAAAATTGAGCGCAAACATATTGTGGCTTTTCTTGAAAACAGGTGTGTCGGAGGTATTGATGTACTTCGCTCCCTTTTCCCCCGGCAACACCCTTGCCCCAAAAGCCACCACATTCCCGCGCAGGTTTATAATCGGGAAAATAATCCGGTTTCGGAACTTGTCGTATACTGAATTGTTCCGCCCTCTTATTGCAACATCGGCTGTTACCAACTCGTCTTCGGTATACCCATGGGATTTTAAATGTTTAATCAGCTCGTCCCAGCCATTAGGCGCTGCACCAAGGCCGAATTTTTTTATTGTCTTTAATGTAAGTCCCCTGTTTAATAAGTAGTTCAGCGCAGGCTTGCCGGGCTCGGACATGAGGAAATTATAATAAAACCTTGCCGCCAAACGGTTAATTTCAAGGATTCTGGATTTAAGTTTATGATCCGAATTATCAATTGCCTGATCCGGCATGGGCATACCCGCCCTTGCCGCTAAAAAGCGCACTGCTTCTATATAATCAAGGTTTTCAATCTGCCTTATAAAGGTAATCACGTCGCCGCCCACACCGCATCCGAAGCAGTAGAAGGACCCATTGTCGGGATAAATAGTAAAGGAAGGTGTTTTCTCGTTATGAAACGGACAAAGGCCTACCAGGTTTTTTCCGCGGCGTTTAAGGCTTACATATGAAGACACCACGTCTTCAATATTGTTTTTATATTTTAACTCCAGCAAAAAATCACCGCTGATAGGCACGTAATATACACCTCGTTCTAATCCTTCCATGCTTTTGGTATGAACAGATTGGTATAGGTATGTATGGCATATTGGTCGGTCATTCCTGCAATATAATCAACCGCTGCACGTTCGGCGCCTTCACTCTCCCTGATAAAATTGTACTCCGAAGGCAGTTTATCTGGATTCTTTGTAAAATATTCAAAAAGTCTCCAAATTATGCCGCTGACCTTGCTTTCCTCTGCTTTAGCTTGGGGATTGAAATAAACCGCCTGGAACAGAAAATCACGGATTTTGTTAAAATAGTAGAAGGTGTCAGGATCCATTCTAATATCATCTTCGCTGTTATTGATAACCGAAAGCACCAGCGTGTTTATCCGTTTTGATTTGGTATCTCCCAAAGCCTTTTTTATATCCTCGCTAATATCATTTTCGGTAATGATATTAGCCCGGATGGCATCTTCTATATCATGATTAATATACGCGATTTTATCCGCAAACCTCACTACCCGGCCTTCAAGCGTGCTTGCCATATTGCCGGTTGTATGGTTCCGAATGCCGTCTAAAACCTCGTATGTAAGGTTAAGCCCTTTTCCTGAATTCTCGATTTTCTCGCATACACGAACGCTTTGTTCATAGTGCTTAAACTCAAAAGAAGCGCACTCGTTAATGGCGCGCTCACCGGCATGTCCGAAAGGTGTATGCCCTAAATCATGGCCTAAAGCTATTGCCTCGGTCAAATCCTCATTAAGCCGAAGAGCCCGGGCTATCGTCCTCGCAATTTGGGACACCTCAAGGGTGTGGGTAAGTCTTGTTCTGTAGTGGTCACCTTCCGGGGAAAGGAAAACTTGGGTTTTTCTTTTAAGCCTTCGAAAGGCCTTGCAATGAATTATCCTGTCCCTGTCCCTTTGGTAAACCGTTCGGATATTGCACTGTTCCTCGGGGTATTTTCTCCCTTTGCTGTTAATGCTTAAAGCAGCGTATTGGGATAACATTTCCTTCTCAAACTGCTCTGTTCTGATCCTTGGGATATTATCCATAAGTTCACACCCTCATTTGAGGTTTTAAATCAAAATCCCAATTCTACTTATATTATTAGCTAAATTTATTATAAATCCTTTAAAATTATTTTATCTTTATTTAAAATGCTGCGAAATTTTCGGATAAAATTGTAGCTTTTAGGGTTCCAAAAAAGTTTTCATTAAGCTGTTTGTCAAACTTTCCTATTATATCTTTTGAAATCAAATAGTATACCGAAACCTTGTCAGTGAACTCCACATTTTCAACAGTGCAGCCGTGTTTTTGAATCATGTTGTTCAGCATATCGTACTGTGAATACTCGCATATGATTTTACACAAATAGCAGGGTTTCATGGTAACAACCTGTGCGGCATCAACCGCAATTTTGGCCCCGTGGGAATATGCCCTTACCAATCCTCCCGCCCCGAGCATTATCCCACCAAAGTATCTTGTAACCACCACGGCACAGTTGACTAATTCTTCTTTAAGCAGCACATCCAATACCGGAACACCAGCGGTACCTTTGGGCTCGCCGTCGTCGGAATACCGGCGAATTTGCCCCTCTTTTAAAACATAGGCATATACGTTATGCGTCGCATCCCAGAATTCCTGTTTTATTTGTTTTATAAAATCCAGCGCTGCTTCTTCGGTGGATACTGGCGTGATGGTTCCAATAAATCTTGACCGCTTTTCAATAAATTCTGCCCTGGCAGGTTGCTTGATTGTCCTGTATTCTCCCACGCGTGCACATCCTTCCATACAGAAAACCGCAACCGCCATCAGGCAGTTGCGGGGCCATTAATTAAATACACTTTATGGATATACAGTTTATTTGTCCAAGCCGAAACGCTTTTTAAATCTTTCTACTCGTCCGCCGGTATCAACCAGCTTTTGTTTGCCGGTGAAAAACGGATGACAATTTGAGCATATATCCAAGCGGATTTCCTTCTTGGTAGAACGTGTCTCAAATTCCGCCCCACATGCGCACTTAGCTATTACCTTCTCAAAGGGGGGATGAATTCCTTTCTTCATACTGTCACCTCTTTCTTGCGCATCACATTAACATATTAGATGTTAACACATCTAATTTTAAATTTCAATATCAATTTCTAAATTATTTAGCTTTTGGGGATTTTAGCCTTTTATCCGAATCCGCGAACCATTCTCCCAATTTATTTTTAATACTTTCATATATTTCAACCGTCTTAAACCGTATTTTATAGTTTTGCGGGTTTTCGATTATCTCGACACTATCCTTTGTCAGAACATCTGACAATTCCCGTTGGTCTTCTGCCGCAGGCAAGCAAACGGGCGGAAACATTACACACCACCAGTTTTGCCCCTGGGCATTTCCAATAAGGACTCTGACAGCCTCGTACCTGCCGGCCGGAAGGGTAAAGTTTTCATATTCCCGCGTGGAGAAATCCACTTCGCCTATTTCTACCTTTACAGGATAATTATATCCATTCTTTTTAACTTCATCCTCGGCCGCAAGCTGAAGTTTAGCAATATTGTTTCTGGCGCACTCCAAAGCCTGCTGTTCGGTCTGAATACAGCCGAAAATCTCGGCCCCTTCGGACAAAAGCCTGTCCCTTACTTTCAGTTTTAACTGCTGGTCTTCAGCCGAATCGGAGTTTGCAAGGATATGAAGCCTAAGTACATTTTCGCGTATTTCACTGCACCGGGCCTCGAAGCTTACCATACTAAGAAGGACCGTAAAAATCAATCCCAAAACCAACGCCAGGTGAATATCCTTTTTTATGTTCCCTACCATTTTTCACACTCCAGTCAATATTTCTTTTATGTTGTATGGAAAATATTGACAGAAGCGCAAGCTTTTATTCAACCTCAATTATTTTGCAACCAAAATTAGTAGGTTTGCATACATAAACCTCGCTATAAAGATTTTTTAAGTATTCACAGCATTTTTTTGCGTCGGCTTCGCAGGCAAAAAGGCCGAAAACACATGGTCCGCTCCCTGTCAGGGAGGCCGCAAGCGCACCCTGATTTAACAAAGCATTTTTTGCGTTTTGTATGGCCTGGTCATCCCATGCGGCTTCAAACACATTATAAATATGTTTTGAAAACTCGTATATATCCCCGGACTGTATTGTTTTTACAGCCGATTTAGTATCCGGCCGGCGGTTAATATGTGTCATATCGTATTTGCTGTACATAAAGGCGGTTGACATCTTTTTGCAGGGTTTTACAATAACAAAACAACATGCTGGAAGGCTTTTTATCGGAGTTAGAATATCTCCGATGCCTTCGGCAAGCGCAGTACCTCCGATTAAACAAAACGGCAGGTCTGCTCCTACCTTGGCACCCAGTTCTGCAAGTTTTTCATTATCCAGAATCCTGCCAAATATTTCATTTAAACCTAAAAGCACTGCCGCTGCATCGGCGCTGCCGCCCGCAAGCCCTGCGGAAACGGGTATCCGTTTATCTATCCGGATATTTACGCCGGCTTTTTGACCAATCGAAGACAAATACAATGCCGCAGCTTTATATGCCGTATTATCCTCATTCAATGGCAGATCGGTATTATCACAGCTAATACCGATTTTCCCGGAACGGTCGGTTGAAATCACAACAATATCATGCAAATCCACAGACTGCATAATGCTTGTCAGGCTGTGAAAACCGTCTGGCCTTTTGCCGATAATATCCAGGGTCAGGTTTAGTTTTGCGTTTGCCTGTACGGTTACATGCAATTTAACCACTACTTTTGGTTTTTAATCTCTTCCAAAAACTCTGCTATGCGCTCGAGCGCCTTTTTTAAATGGCTTACCGAATAACAGTAGGACGCGCGGATATGCCCCTCGCCGCAGTATCCAAAAGCATTCCCCGGGACCAAGGCTACCTTTTTTGAATACAGCAGCTTTTCGCAAAACTCTTCGGAAGACATACCGGTAATTCCAATGGACGGGAAGACATAAAAAGCGCCTTTTGGTTCAAAACATTTAAGCCCCATCTTGTTAAACCCGTCAATAACAAGGCGGCGGCGCATGTCATACTCATCTACCATTCTTTTAACATCGTCATCACCATTTCTCAGGGCTTCTATAGCGGCATACTGTGCGGTGGTGGGCGCGCACATTATTGCATATTGATGAAGCTTAGTCATTTCGTGTATTACGGGCGCAGGGCCGCAGGCGAAGCCTAAACGCCAGCCGGTCATGGAATAGGCTTTTGAAAAACCTCCGACAACAACTGTACGCTCATACATACCGTCAATCGAAGCGATAGAAACATGGCTTTTGCCGCCGTAGGTCAGTTCACAGTAAATCTCGTCAGACAAAATAATAATATTCGTATCTTTTAAAACCTGGGCAATTTCTTCAAGGTGCTCCCGCTCCATAATGGCACCGGTTGGATTGTTTGGAAAGGGCAGTATTAGCATCTTGGTTTTGCTTGTGATTTTTTCCTTCAAAGCCTTTGCGGTAAGCCTGAATCCGTCCTCAGCCTTGGTCTCAATGTATACAGGCACTCCACCCGCCATCTGTGTTATGGGGCCATAGCAGACAAAGCTGGGTATGGGGATAAGCACCTCATCCCCCGGGGATACAAGGGTTCTGATCGCGCCGTCTATAGCCTCGCTGCCGCCGACAGTGACCAGGATTTCAGAACGGTGGTTATATGAAAGCTGGAACCTGCGGCTCATGTAGTTGGAAATTTCTCTACGCAACTCTTCCAGTCCCCAGTTTGAGGTATATCTCGTTTTACCCTCTTCTAGCGAGCGTATACCGGCCTGCCTTATATGCCAAGGGGTTTGAAAATCCGGCTCACCCACGCCAAGGGTTATAACATCATCCATTTCTTCGACAATACCAAAAAATTTTCTGATCCCCGACGGCTTAATATTCAATATAGTCGGGTTTAAAAGCTTTTGATAGTCTAACACAGCGAAATTTTCCTCCTGTCATCCACATCGCTGTCAACAAGCTCAATATCCTGTTCCTTATATCTTCTAAGCACAAAATGCGTTGACGTCGACAGTACATATTCCATGGTGGCAAGCTGCTTTGCCACAAACATGGCAACTTCCTGGAACGTTTTGCCCTTTACGATAACACAAAGATCAAATGCCCCGGACATAAGATATACCGATTCAACCTCGTTAAATTTCATTATTCTTTTGGCTATATCCTCAAAACCCGCATCGGGCTGGGGCGATACTTTAAGCTCGATAAGTGCCGAAACATAGGCGCCATCCAGCTTTTCCCAATCTATAACCGCTTTGTATCCGCGAATCAAGCCTTCGCGTTCCATGCTTTCGATTTCCTGTTTAACCTCTTCGTCGCTCATATCTAGCATTACCGCCAAATCATGGACCGAGTATTTGGCGTTTTGGTTTAACAACTTAAGCAGTTTAATGTTCATATTTGCCAACCCCTTAAATATTTTTAAGTAAAAGAAATTTGAATTGGTGTTCTTTCTTTGTATAAGGTTATATATTTGAATCCGGATTCTTGTGCTGCGGCAAGGCCGTCTGTGATATTGGCAGCCACTTCGTCTGCAGTGTGGGCATCCGATCCTACCGTTATAAATTCGCCCCCTAAGGCTTTGAACCGTTTTAATATATCTATTGTTGGCATTAGTTCGCCAAACTGTTGCCTCAACCCCGAGGTGTTGATTTCAAGTGCTTTCCCGTTTAGTGCCAGTGTTTTTAATATTTCGTCAATTTTATCATAATACCTGGCTAAATCTATATCAATACCGTGCGTGCCCTTAATATATCTTATCGGATATGTCAGGTGTGCCAGGCTGTCGAATTTGCCCCATTTGGCAATTTCCAGCAGTTCGTCAAAATACCTGTTTAAGAGTTCGTGGGGATTGTTTTGCTCCAGGCTGTAGTCAAGTTTATAAAAATCTTCTTTCGTTGTTAATGAATGCTGGGAGACCAAAATAAAATCAAACTTTTGGCTGACTATTTTCTCCGCTGTCTTTAAATCATGCAGCGGCTGCCCCAGTTCCACGCCCAGCACTACAACCATTCTGCCGGCAAACGCGGCACGTGCTTTGTAACTTTCAAAGACCGACTGCCTAAGAGATATATCGTATCGATGCTGCAAGTAGGCATCACATTCACAGTGGTCTGTAATTGCAATCGCCCTAAGGCCGGCGTTGAATCCTTTTTCACACATAAGCACCGCCGAATGTTCGGCATCAGGAGAATTATCGGTGTGCGTATGCATATCCATTAAATTCTTGTACTTCATTCGGCGAGCCTCCTTATAATTTTATGTTAAATATAATAACACACTTTTCCTTTAAAATATAGAGTTTTTTATTCACTTTTGAATTCTTATGTGTTATTATATAATTCGCGTTACAGTTTGATAACCCGTATTTTTATATAATTTTGCCGGAGGTTAAATGAAGTTATGAGAGCCGTAATAACAGTAGTCGGGAAGGATACTGTCGGCATTTTGGCAAGAGTCTCTTCCCTGTGCGCAAAATTCAATGTCAATATCAGCGATGTGTCCCAGACCATACTTCAGGACATGTTTTGCATGATTATGCTTTGCGATATTTCAAAAATCAACATTGATTTTAACGATTTTGTCGACAATATGCAGGAACTTGGGAAAACACTTAATATGTCCATTCATGTCATGCACGAAGATATTTTCAATTCCATGCATCGGATTTAGGAGGAACCATGTACAACATCGGTGATATATTAGAAACTATAAAAATGATACAGGAAGAAAACCTGGATATACGCACCGTCACCATGGGCATTTCCTTGCTTGATTGTACAGACAGCAACATAGACACTGCATGCCAGAAAGTGTATGACAAGATTGTGCGTATAGCGTCCGACCTTGTGCCTGTATGCGAACAGATAGAAAAAATATATGGCATCCCGATAATTAACAAACGTATTGCCGTAACCCCGATTGCCATGTTGGCAGCTTGCTGCCAAACCAGCAAAATCGTAAAATTCGCCCATGCGCTGGAACGGGCGGCCAACACGGTTGGGGTTAATTTTATAGGCGGGTATTCCGCGCTTGTTCACAAGGGATTTGCCGCGGGCGACTATGCGCTTATTGAAAGCATACCCGAAGCCCTTGCCGAAACCGAGCATGTGTGTGCATCGGTCAATATTGGATCCACAAAAAGCGGCATTAATATGGACGCCGTCAGCATGATGGGCAGAATTATTTTGGATACTGCCAAAAAGACCTCCGGCCAAAATTGTATTGGTGCTGCCAAACTCGTAGTATTTTGCAACGCCCCTGAGGACAACCCCTTTATGGCCGGTGCCTTTCACGGCGTGGGCGAACCGGACTGTGTTATTAATGTCGGTGTTTCGGGTCCCGGCGTTGTACGCGCCGCGCTGGCCAAGGCGGGTGATAATCTGGATTTATCCGAAGTTGCCGAACTTATAAAACGGACCGCCTTTAAAATCACCCGAATGGGTCAACTTGTTGCAAAAGAGGCCTCTAAAAGGCTTTGCATCCCCTTCGGCATAGTTGACCTGTCACTTGCGCCGACACCGGCTATCGGGGATTCGGTTGCGCATATTCTTGAAGAAATGGGGCTTGAAAAATGCGGCTGCTGCGGAACTACCGCCGCGCTCGCCCTGCTTAACGACGCCGTTAAAAAAGGCGGGACTATGGCCTCCTCCCATGTTGGGGGATTGTCCGGCGCCTTTATTCCAGTGACAGAAGATGCGGGAATGGTGGAGGCTGCCAAAAGCGGTACTCTTACCATTGAGAAGCTTGAAGCCATGACCGCAGTGTGTTCGGTAGGACTTGATATGATAATCATACCGGGCGATACACCAGCAGAGGTTATTTCAGCCATAATTGCTGACGAAGCCGCCATTGGAATGATTAATTCAAAAACCACCGCGGTAAGACTTATTCCGGCAATTGGGAAAAAAGAAGGCGACGAACTTTCTTTCGGCGGCCTTTTGGGTGGCGGCCCTGTCATGAGAGTCAACACCGCCTCCCCCGCAAAATTTATCAAAAGAGGCGGCAGAATCCCGGCGCCAATTCAAAGTCTTAAAAACTAGTTTGTAGCAGCTATTTTTAGCTGCTTTTTTATAATAATGCAAGAATTTTATAAAATGATTCAATATGCCTTAATACTATTGCTTTATAAAAGTAATTATGCTACCATACAAAAATCAAAAAGTAAAAAGGGGTTTTTTTATGTTTAAAATCGCATTTATTGGCGCCGGAAGCACCGTTTTTGCCAAAAGCTTGTTAGGTGACTGCATATTGACACCCGAGCTCGGAGAGTTTGAAGTCGCGCTACACGACATCGACCCGGTAAGGCTTGAAGACTCACACCGTATGTTGCAGAACCTAAATAAAAACCTTAATGGCAAAATCATAAAGATTACCTCCACCTTGTCCCGAAGGGAAGCACTTGATGGCGCCAATTATGTAATTAACGCCATACAGGTCGGAGGATACAAGCCTTCAACCGTAATCGATTTTGAAATTCCAAAGAAATACGGACTCCGACAAACTATAGGAGACACACTTGGTATCGGCGGAATTTTCAGGGCATTACGCACCATTCCGGTTCTCGAGTCTATCGCAGAAGACATTGCCGAATTATGCCCCGACGCATTGTTCATCAATTACACCAATCCTATGGCGATACTTTCCGGCTATTTGCAAAGGTTTACCAATATTAAAACCATAGGACTGTGCCACAGTGTGCAGGGCTGCGCTAATCATCTTTTAAGGCAGCTTAAAATGGATGAATATGTGAACAACTGCATCTGGGAAATCGCAGGAATTAACCATCAGGCCTGGCTGCTGAAGATTACCGACAAAGACGGAAACGACCTGTATCCCGAAATCAAGCGAAGGTCCAAAAACCCACCTGAAGGCGCAGATTTCAGGCACGACCTTGTCCGACACGACATAATGCACAGGCTTGGATATTATGTTACCGAATCTTCCGAACATAACGCGGAATACACTCCCTGGTATATTAAATCAAAATATCCGGAACTGATTGACAAATACAACATACCACTAGACGAATATCCGAGAAGATGTGTAAACCAGATTAACAACTGGGAAAAAATGCGCGAAGAGTTGGTTAACAATCACAACTTAACACACCACAAAACAAACGAATTTGCAGCAAATATAATCAAAGCCATTGAAACCGATTCATATTTCAGGGTACACGGCAATGTGCTCAACACAGGTCTTATAACAAACCTGCCATCAAACGCTTGTGTTGAGGTGCCATGCCTTGTTGACAGAAGCGGAATTCATCCCTGCTTTGTCGGCGATTTACCCGAACAATGCGCAGCACTCAATAGAACAAATATTAACGTACAGTTATTGACTCAGGAAGCGGCAAGAACCAAGCAGAAAGAATTTGTTTATATGGCTGCAATGTTCGACCCGCATACCGCTGCCGAATTATCCCCTGATGATATTGTTGCAATGTGTGACGATTTGTTTGAAGCACATAAAGACTTTTTGCCGGAATACAAATAAAGAATACGCAAAAAAATAAAATAATAAAGCGAGGCTTAAGCCTCGCTTTATTATTGTTTATGGAGCGGATTACGAGACTCGAACTCGCTACTTCCACCTTGGGAAGGTGGCGCTCTACCAGATGAGCTAAATCCGCCTTTGCGCAAAATATTTTATCACATATTTTACGTAAAATCAATACCTTGTTTTTAATTTTTACTGCAGCCGCAGAACCGCTAACCTATATGCATCTATCGGCAACGTCTACTTTAGCGTGGTTTTGTTCCCCCCAAAAAAAATTTTACGCTGTCTGATGAAATAATAATACTGCAAACGCATGTATGCCAAGCAAAATTTAACGGCCCTGCATTTTAGCAGGGCCGTGATAAATCTATCTGCTTATTACTTGGATTTTTTCATTGTTACAAATGCAGCGCCAGCAGCAGCTACCATCAAAGCACCGATAGCAATCAAGCTGCCCTCACCAGTGGGCGGGCTAACAGGCTCTTTGCTGCTTGTTGCCGGAGGCTGAGTGCTTGTGGTCGGTTCAGAGCTTGTTGGAGCCTCAGAGCTTGTTGGAGCCTCAGAGCTTGTTGGAGCCTCAGAGCTTGTTGGAGGCTCAGAGCTTGTTGGCTCAGAAGCTACAGTAAATTCAATTTCAGATCCAGTAGCGAACTGGCTGGTAACCTTAACTGTCTGATAGTCACAAATATCAACGATTTCTTTGAAGCTAAGGGATGTTGTTGCGCCCGCTTCTACATCGTCCTTAACCTTGAGGAAGATTGAAAGGAGGTCGCCGTCCGCAATCATTCCGACAAGATTAGCATCATCGGTCATAACACGAATGTAAGGAGTGGAAGAACCCATTTCTTTAATCTCGGGCGGTCCAAAATTAGTACCGTAATCAAGTGCATCTACATGATGCTCATATAATGCTTTTCGTTCACCGGTAACAGGATTTGGAGCGCTTAAAGCAAGCTCGAAGAAGTCTGGGTCATAGTTAATGTCAAACTGGAATCCGGCAAGCCTGTAGTTGGACTCAACTCCTGTGAGCTTTGCCAAATCCTTGACAGAGAAAGTGATTTTTACGACATCACCTGCTTTAATTGTGGTTTTGTCAGCCCTCATAAGAAGTTGTGCGCCGTCTGCTGCTGTAGCTTGAAATGCAGCAAAAGCAAACACCAAGCAAAGAGCAACAAACAATGCTACTACTTTTTTCATCTGCAATTTCCCCTTTTTTAATAGAGTTTTAAATAGTAGAATATCTACATACTGCTAACATTATAACACAATATGTTTTAAAGTCAACAAAATTTTTAAATAAAAAAGCGATTCTTGTGTACATTGTTTAAATTTTAATCTTTTCACAAAATTCTGCTTCAGGACTTGTCAATTTGTACAAGCTGTAGTCCCTAAATACTTTCCTTATTATCCTCCTCTTTTAATACCCTCCCCTCTCTTAAAATTGAGATTAATTCTTCTCTATTACCACTTGAAATAGCGGCCCTGTAACTAGAAAGATTGTTAATTAATATGTCAATCTCTTTGGATAAATAATCACTGTTTTTAAGCAGCAAATCACTCCATAAATATTCATCCAGTGCTGCCACCCTTGACACATCACAATAACTGCCAGCCGAATACCCCTCATGTTGCCTGCTAACCGGCGATTTAATATATGCGCCGGCCAAAACATGCGGCAACTGGGAGGTAAAGGCAATCATTCGGTCATGATGGTCAGGCGTAGCAATAGTAACCTTTTTACAGCCAATATTCAAGGCAAATTCTTTTACGACATCAACAGCGTATGTTGGTGTGCTTTCCACAGGAGTTATTATATAGCTTGCGTTTATAAAAAGCAAGGGGTCAGAATTTGCATATCCGCCCTTTTCCTTGCCGGCCATCGGATGCCCGCCGACAAATACCGGCCCGTTTTGACACATGCTGCCGAATTTTTCGACCACCCATCTTTTTACACCGCACACGTCGGTAAGGATTGCCGACTTTTTTATATATTTTAGGTAATCCTTTAAAAATACATATGCAGTTTCGGGCGCAAGGCATAATACTACCAGATCCGCCTCTGACAGATTTTCAGGTTTGATTATTCTATCTACCGCACCGTCTTTCTTAGCATCGTCACAGACCAAAGGATCAATATCCAAACCCAAAACATTGTAACCGGTGTTTTGTTTCAGCGCCTTTGCTATTGAGCCTCCTATTAGTCCTAACCCTACAATTGCAATATTTTCGACCTTCATTTTAAAACTCCTTATCCAACGCAGGTATTATCTTTTTCAGCCGGCCGGTCAATCCATCAAACATTTGCGGGGTTATGGATTGGGCGCCGTCGCTTTTTGCTAAAGCCGGATTGTTATGAACCTCTATTATCAATCCGTCGGCACCAGCCGCTACTGCCGCCATGGCCAGCGGCTCGACAAGCCATGCTATTCCTGATGCGTGAGACGGGTCTACCACAACAGGCAGGTGGGATAATTTCTTAAGTAATGGAACCGCCGAGATATCCAGCGTGTTTCGGGTCATGGTTTCAAAGGTTCTAATACCCCGTTCGCATAGAATAACCTTCTCATTTCCATTGGCCATAATATATTCGGCGCTCATCAACAGTTCTTCAATAGAATTTGCCAATCCCCGCTTTAACAATATAGGTTTGTCGGTTTTGCCCAGCAGTTTTAACAGTTCAAAATTCTGCATATTTCGGGCACCGACCTGAATTATGTCAACCTCTTCGAATAACGGGAGCTGTGACGAAGACATGATTTCGCTTATAATTGGCATCCCTGTCTCTCGCTTTGCGTTAATCAGGTAGCGTATCCCCTGTTCACCAAGGCCCTGGAAAGAATAAGGCGATGTGCGGGGTTTAAAAGCGCCACCTCGCAAAATATTGGCACCTGATTTTTTTACAGACTTGGCTATTTCAATTATCTGCTCCTGGGATTCGACCGAACAGGGCCCGGCCATTACAGTCAAATTCCCTCCGCCGATTTTGCAGCCGTTTTCAAGCGTTATTACCGTATCGTCGGGATGGAATTTCCTGTTTGTCTTTTTATAAGGCTCCTGCACCCTCTTGACGCTTTCAACTATATCCTGAGCCTGTATGCTTTCGATATCGACAGAAGACGTATCTCCTATTAACCCTAAAATGGTTTTGGACTTACCGTAGGATATATGAACATCCACATTATATCTGGAGCTTATAAGATCGCAAAGTTTTTGAATTTTGTCCTGTTGACTGTTTTTCAATACAATAATCATAAATCGTGCCTCCCTTTTTTGGTATAAAAAATGGAGCCCACAATACTGTGAGCTCCATATATTGGATACGGTAAAATATTATGGGGCACCCACAGTATGTATTATTGCATGGCAAAAATACCACAGCCAATAAAAGCTGCGGGCGACATAACCGTTGCAGTTGTTAACCTTGTTTGCCATGCCGGTGCTCCTTATGTTTTGCTTTATTTTTACTATATAATATATGTTTATTTAAAAAAAGTCAAGCTTTTTTGCTTTAAATCAGAAAAGTTTTTTTGGGAAATAAATTTTATTAAGTATATTTGGACATTATAAATATAGATCTTCGGATAAGGAGTAGCTGTCATGAACAAAAACAGACATAAAGGTAAAGATTATACAAGCGACGAAATACTCGACATTCTATATGAAAACACGTCAGTGGTATCCGCAACCGACTGCACCGGTCTTATGTATGCCCCTCCGACTTCTGAATACGAAGTGGAGTCATATAAGGAAATATACGATATTCCGCAACCGGTCGAAGAAGTCAACAACGGCCTTCAGGATATCGACAAAAAAGATAATCGGCCAGGCAAATCCTGACCGATTATTTTTTAAATACTAAGCGGCAATTTCCCCTGCCTAGCCAAGTAAAGCCGTCGTTCAACCTCATTCCAATTAATAAGCTCCCACCAAGAATCCACAAACCTCGACCGGTCGTTTTGGTAATCCAAATAGTACGCATGTTCCCAAACATCGCAGACCAGTATCGGGATGCATCCCCATTGGGTAAGATTCTGATGTTTTTCGCACTGCAGAATTTCCAGATGGTTAAATGCCGGATGATAGATAAGTATTGCCCAGCCTGAGGCTTCTACCTTTTTGGCCGCGTTTTTAAACTGATTTTCAAAATTATTAAAATCGCCAAAATACCAATTTATCATTCTTAATGTGTTTTCCCTTGGCTGTCCGCCCCGGCCTCTTGGCGCCATTATAGTCCAATATATACTGTGAAGAATATGTCCTGAACCATTGTAAGCCAGCTGGTTCTCCCAGTAGTTTATAAACTCAAAATTTCCGGTTTCTCTTGATGAAGCCAATGCCAACTCGGCCTTGTTAAGATTGTCAACATAATTTTTGTGCAAAATATCATGATGAATTTTTAAGGATTCCCGGTCTATCACAGGCTCCAAGGCATTATATGGATACGGAAGGGGCGGCAGCGTGTGCTGTCCAGGATACACGGGGATAAAATTAATAGGTTGATACAATATAACACCTCCTGTCAGTACATTATGCTAAAAAGCAACAGGTGCTAACTGCCAAGGGGCATTATTTTTAGTTTATTGCCTGATTTAATATAATTTACCTTCCCGTCATCCCGCTTATTTTGTCAATTCCATTGGAAAAACTCGAATGTATGTACAAAACAAACAATATTTTAGAGAATTCTGCTGTAAATTTTTAACTGCAAAATAGATATTCTTATTAATTCTCTGTTGACTTTTGACCTCTTGAAAAGTATAATCGAAATAAGCTTAAAACTGAAAAGGGCAAAGCATACGAAAGTATGTGACGCAAAGCTAAAGGGTCTACATTCCGTGTGGAATACGACAGCCAGCTGCCAGTGTTTAATGCACTTGGCAGCTTTTTTTATTAAGGTGGTGATTAAGATTAAAAAGTTAATAATTATTTCATTTTTAATTCTATTAATCACCGGCTCTATCTTTGCTGGAACTCTGGCAAACTACACGATCACACTAGACAATTTAGCTGCTGGTAGCGTTATTGCAAAAGAATTTATTTTTCTGGAGACAGGTTCAGATAATTTCACCCAGGATTTGAAAATTGCGCCTACCGATTTGGTTGAATGGCAGTTTGGGGTTAAGAACTTTAACGAGCAGTTCGTAACCGAAACCGATATGTACTACAAAATTACAATTAATGCTGCCGCAACACCCGGCAAAAACCCTATAGACCCGCTGGAAATCACCATAAAAGATGAGAATCAGCATGTAATTGGGATTATTGAAGGAACCGGAAGCCTAAATATATATAATTTTTTCCCGCTTAGCACAGTTGGTCAAAGCCATTATTACACCGTGGAGATTTATTGGCCCAGTAACAAAGATGTTGACATTAATTATGCGGGTCACAATTTTGGAACTTCAATTAATGTCTCGGCAGTCGCGTCTCAGGTGCCTTTTGAACAAGAGCCGTCTACCGAGCCGGAGGTTCCTGGGGAACCGCAGCCTCAACCCTTCGTAGAAGTCTCGTACAAGGTTGTCAAGAGTTGGATATCTAATGGCGTATGGGACCCCGAAACCCAGACAGTCATTTGTGACAATTATCATGAGTTTGACATAAACATCACAAATTTATCCGATCAGCCGATTAACGGCTGGGAATTAGCTTTCAACTATTCCGAAACAATTAACAGCATCTGGCATGCAAATATTAAAGAACATAACCCTAGTGCCAACCACTACATAATCGAAAACCTTTCCTGGAACAGCGTTATTAATCCTGGCGAAACCCTTACGCTTGGCGGAATTGCGACTGGAAATGGCGAAAACATTCAGTTCACTTCGGCAAACCTTAACGGTGTTGGTATAGAAATACTGATTGATTGAAAGGTATAATAGCTTTAGGGGGGATTTGGTGAAAATTAAAATTGTTATTATTGCTGTCCTTCTATTAGTTATTATATCTTCCGCAGGTACGAGCACCTGGTCTGCTTTTACCACCGGATTTAACAACAATGCAGATATCAGCCCGGATATCGAAAGAATCGAATCCATGTATTATGAAGAACCGGGCGGCGGCAATCAAAAAATCGAACCTGACCTGAAAAGTATTTCGGAAAATTTAATCATGGGCATGTTATATGTCACGCAAGACTTAAATATTAACAACTCCTATTCTTTCGTTGCCTTTACTAAACAAATCTACCAGCTTAATGATATATCACTTACCATTGGCAGCCCTAATGACGAACGTGATTACTACTTAATATACTTTAGAAACAGAATAAAGATTAATTTTTACGACGGCACCAGAATCTGGTTGGATGGTTTCTATTATATTAAACCAGGTCAAGACTTGTTTGACGATTCCTTATACACAACAATCGGCAAGAACCGGACACTTAATAACAACCCTTATCTGTTTGTTTGCCCCGACCCGAAATCTGCTTGTCAGGAATTAGGTATTCCTATAAAAAAATAAAAAAAATTAAGGAGGAAAATTCATGAAAAAACTGCCCATTTTAGTAGTGTTGTTAATTTCCATCATATCCATTTCTATCGTTTCCGGCACATTCGCGCTGTACACCGTTACTCTTGACAACCTGGCCGAAGGCAGCGTAGTGGCCAAGGAGTTTATCCTTTTGGAAGACGGTGAGGACACCTTTGAGAAGGATGTCAAAATCGCTCCTGGCGAGACTGTAGAATGGGAATTCGCAATTAAAAACTATGACGGAACTGCTATTTCAGAAACTGCAATGGATCTTGATATAAAGATCGACGTAAAAGCTGCCGATGGAAAACAGGCTATCGAACCACTTAAGGTTTCCGTTGTTAACGATTCAGAGCAAAATGTTGGTGAAGTTACTGGCGTTGGCTTAATTGAAATTGACGATGAATTTGTTTTAGCGGAAGAAGGTCAGTCACATACATATAAGGTTATAATCGAATGGCCCAGCAACGATGAAATTGATGCGAACTATGCCGGCAATGGCTTTGGTACTGCCTTAAGTGTCACTGTAACCGGTACTCAAAAATAATTTATTTAAATAATAAAAAAAGCTGTTTTTTAACAGCTTTTTTTATTATTTTATGTTAGAATAATATTAAGGTGAGTAAATTGGAAAAAATTCAGTACACAACCGAAAAACAGATAGAAGATATGCTTAAAGAACTTGACGCTGCTCTTAAAAAGAACGTCAAGGGCGCTAAAGGTTTTCGGTGCTGGGCAAAGAGAATCATCGGGATGTTTTTAAGCCTTATTATTGTGATTTTAGTAGTAATATTTGGCCTTGTGCTTACGGCCAGGGCCAAGGGCAAAACTGTCAGCATTTTGGGATACAGTCTTTACATCGTCGAATCTGGTAGTATGCAGCCCACTTTCAACATTGGAACGGTTATTTTAACGAAAGAGCCTGATGACCCAAACAACCTTTCGGTCGGGGACGTGGTGACATTCAAAACCGAAAGCGGGGCTACGGTTACCCACAGGATTATAGAAAAAATAATTGACCAGGATGGCAATGTTAAATATCGTACCAAGGGCGACAACCCTATAAATTCGCCCGACCCAGACCTGTTGGACCCTGAGCGCATTGTTGCGGTCTTTGTGTTTAAAATCCCGCTGACATAAAATTTAGGGGAATGATTATGGAGAATTCAAACCCTGCAAATCTGAAAGTGGTTTACATGGACCGGTTGTCCTCCTGCGAAATATACTTTAACTCTGTCCAATACCGGCGCATACTGCAAAACATAAACCTGTCCATCCATAAAGGCGAGGTATGGGGGATTAGCGGGAATTCACTGTTAGAAATAAAATTGCTTCTTGAAATCATGGCAAACATCAAACCATACAACGATGGGCGGTGTGTACTGATCGAAAGAGGAATGATGCGTTTAAAACGCATCATTCTCCCCCATGTGTTTTATATTGGCACCGCAAATATGATTTATAACAGCATGAATGTGCTTGAATACTTAATGTTTGCCACAGCCAAAAGCAAAACCGATGTGGTAATGCGACAAAAGCAATTGCTACAGCTGCTTATTGATATTGGATTGTCAAACATATCGCTTTCCCCCATTCATACGCTTCCGGATGAATATAAAGTAATTATAATTTTGCTTGTTGCATACCTTTCAAAAAGCGAGCTTATCGTCTTCAATATTCCGGAACTTAAATATACCAGCCAGCAAGTTTCAGTAGTGAAAAATATCGCCAATCTTTGCATCGAATCAGGCAAAACCCTGGTAATTTCAACTACCGACAGTAATCTTATCGAAGAGGTCTGCAGCCACATTGCGTTTCTAATTAATGGCAATGTTGCCTATTCCGGCCCTGTGCGGGATTTTTGCGAACTGTATGATGATACGACGATAATTATTTACGGCAACCAGCTTGAAAGCATTTTAAACTTCCTGAAAAACGAGATGCCCCAGTATAATTATGAAGTTATTAATAATCAGCTTATAATCAGCAGGCCCGCTTTTGGTTATCTAGAGGATATTAAATTCATCCATAATAAAATTTCACAGCTTCAACTAACTCCTAACCAGATTAATTTAAGCCCCAAAACGGTGAAAAATGCAGTCAAAGGAATTTTGAAAAAGCATGATATACAGGGATAGTTTTTTTAAAAAGGAACTCCGGCAAACATACAAGCAAAGCAGTTTAAGTACAAACAGGCAATTTGTATTCGGCCTGTTTATCGGTCTTGCAGCCATTGCCCTGCACCTTGTTCTGATGACGTTTACCGATACTGTTTTAATCGATGCCTACCCGTATATAATGCAAAAAAGCTTTTTCACTACTTTATATACCTATAACTTTACATCCCTCTTTCTTATTTTTATTTATTTTTTAATATACTACCATGACCTGACCTTTGAAGAAATCAGGAAAAACTGCTGGTATTTGCTTTGCAAAATGGGATACAAGCCCGTATTGATGATATTTTCCAAGATTTTTGCGCTTTTGTTTTCGCTTATTGCAATTTATACTACAGGATTTGCCGTTACTGCAGTATTAACTGCCCTTTTAAAATACACCTTTAGGCTTGATTATATCCCATCTCTCTACCTCATGGGAATCACCGACCTTTTGGTTTTAACCTTTATACTCCTTACCTCCTCCTTATTTATAAAAAGATTAAATATTGCCCGGTATTTTTCAGTGTTCATATACATTATCCAGATTATCCTGAAAAACATTCTGGGATATAGTGCGCTTGTAACCAACCGTGTTGCAATGCAAAACCCTTATAATTTGATTTCATTCGGTAACAGCCCATACCTAATGCTTTGTTTTATTTTGGTTGTACTTTGCATTATTGTTTGTATCTTTAGGGCAAAAACCATTGCAAAGTATTACAGCCTCCCATCAGAGACATACAACCTGTATAATTTGCCCGCCGCGACAAAGATATTAAAACTAGAGTCCTCTACAGGCAAATTGCAGAATTTGTACGACCCTGAAAGAATTCAGCGTCAAAACAGAATAGCCAAAACCGCAACCATAACTTCCATTGCCTTAATCAACATAATTGCGGTGTTATTTAACATATTTGTAATAGTTATTTCCATCTCCGAGCCTAACAGCAACTCATATACAGGTTTAATGCCATTTTTGTTCATGTCAGACACCATGCAGCCGGAAATAAGCAAAAACGACTTTGTGTGCTTTAAAGCCCTTGATAATACGACCTCCTTAGATGTAGGGCAAATTGTTTTATTTAAACAGGATAATACGGTTTATATAGAAAGGATAATTGGAACCGACGGCGAAAATTATATTGTGGATATTGATTACTATCCCCCAATATCCCAAAAAGGTTCTATGGTAAAATCCGTTCCAAAATCGCAGATATTCGGAGTATATATTTATAAAAACCGTTGGCTTGGTGCATTAATTATTATTGCCAACACCCTGTGGGGCAGAATTATCTTTATGATAATTCCTTTGTTGCTGCTGTTTTTCCACAATCAAATTTATAATTTTTTAAGGAAAATGCAATCATAAAAACAATTGTCCATCCCCGTAACGGGGATTTTTTATTTTGTAAGTCTTATTGAAGGATTTAATTTTTATGGTAATATTAATTTAATAAACTGATTTTTGGAGCGAAAAAATTGAAAAGGAATTTTCTTTTTTATCTAAAACTTTTTTGGTCCACTTTCACTTTAAGCGCATTTACCATCGGCGGCGGCTACGTCATTGTCCCTCTAATGCGCCAGAAGTTTGTGCAAAAATACAATTGGCTGTCCGAAGCTGAGATGTTGGATATCACGGCAATTGCACAGTCCTCTCCCGGGGCCATTGCAGTAAATGCCTCTATTTTAGTCGGATACAAACTGGCTGGAATACCAGGTGCTATAATGACTATTATCGGCACCATACTCCCCCCTTTGGTGATAATATCGGTAATTTCAGTGTTTTATCTTGCATTTAAAGAGAATGAAATTGTACATGCAGTGCTCTGGGGATTGCAGGTGGCGGTTTGCGCCGTTATTTCCGATGTCGTGGTATCTATGGTAGCAGGTGTGATTAAAAACAAAAAGTTAGTTAACATAATAATAATGGCTACTGCGTTTGTTTTGGCTTTTTTCTTTAAGGTCAATGTGTTTTTTATAATATTGGCCTGCGGTGCCTTGGGCGCCCTTATGGGGTTATACAAAAAGTATAGAAAGGAAAGCGACAATTGATGATATTATTTAAACTGTTTTTGAGCTTTCTTCAAATTGGGCTTTTCAGTTTTGGCGGAGGATACGCCGCGTTGCCTCTTATAGAAAATCAGGTAATAACAATAAACAACTGGCTGTCCCAAGAGGAATTTATTGATATAGTTTCCATATCCCAAATGACCCCCGGACCAATCGCAATTAATGCCGCGACTTTTGTTGGCCAAAAGGTAGCAGGATTGCCCGGTGCACTAGTCGCGACTTTAGGCAGCATTCTTCCCTCATGTATCATTTTGATAACTATAGCCCACTTTTATGTTAAATTCCAAAACGCAAATATCGTGCAGTCGGTACTAAATGGGTTAAGACCGGCTGTTGTAGCCCTCATTGCCTCAGCCTGCATATCGATTGTGCTATTAACCATTTGGCCGACGGGACTTGTCTCTTTCACTGCGGAAAATGTGGACCTGCTCGCTTTAGGGCTTATTGTTATAGGTTTTATTTTATTAAGGCGTTTCAAATTTAGCCCAACGCTTTTTATGCTCTTTTTTGGCGCAGCAGGATTTATAATAAAATACCTATTCAAACTTTAGAGGGATGCAGAATATGCCGACTTTTTCTACTTTAATAAAACCAGCCTCTTCCAATTGCAATTTGGGGTGTACTTACTGTTTTTATTCGGATGTCATCTCTTGCCGCACAACAAAATCTTATGGGCTAATGGATTACAACACTTCATTTCGAATAATAGACAGGGCATTTGAACATATAAACCATTCCGGCAATCTGATTTTTGCCTTTCAAGGCGGCGAACCGACACTTGCAGGGATTGATTTTTTCAAAGCGTTTACCGAGTATGCAAACGCAAAAAAAACTAAAACTGTCAACATAAACTATTCCATTCAGACAAACGGCTTATTAATTGACAGCGATTGGTGCATGCTTTTTAAGCAAAATCATTTTTTAGTCGGCCTGTCTTTCGACGGAACGCCCGATATACATAATTTCCTGCGCCAGAACTCCTCAAAACGGGTATTGGAAGCGGCCAAGCTGCTTCACAAACATAATGTGGATTTCAACATTCTTACCGTGGTTTCAAAACAGGTGGCAAGGCATCCTAAAAAGGTTTTTGACTTTTTAAAACAATTCGATTATCTGCAGTTTATTCCCTGTCTGGAGCCTTTTAACGCAATCGAAAGAAGCGTCTATTCACTTACACCGCAGCTGTACGCCGACTTTCTTAAAGTGCTGTTCAGGCTATGGTACAAAGAATTAATCAACGGAAGATACATCAGTATCAGGTTGTTTGATAATATAATCCAAAGTATAACCGGCCAAATGCCCGAACAATGCGGCATGCTGGGTATTTGCCAGATGCAGTATGTAATTGAAGCTGATGGCAGTGTTTATCCTTGCGATTTTTATTGTGTCGATGAATATAATGCTGGCAACATAAACAACGCGTCTTTCGAGCAGCTTTATAATACGGAATGTGTTAAACGCTTTTTGCAAGATGCCGGCGAGCAAAATCCTATTTGCAAAAACTGCAGCTTTCAAACCATATGTAACGGTGGATGCAAAAGATACCGCCATTTCTATTTTGCCGTTGAAAACTATTGCCCCTTTAAAGATTTTTTAAGCGAAACTGTTAACAGTTTCGTACATCTGTCAAAATATATACAAAGGGTGATTAAATGAACAGAAAACCTAACCTGCTGTATGTCTTTGCAGACCAATTGCGATGGTCTTCGTGCGGATATGCGGGAGACAAAAGGGCTAAAACCCCGAATATCGATCGGTTGGCTTCTGAAAGTGTGGATTTATGCAATGCAGTTTCAGGCCACCCGGTCTGCGCTCCATACAGAGCTTCGCTGTTTACCGGCAAATATACCACCAGCACAGGTATGGTAATCAATGAAATCCGCATGAATACCGACCACACCTGTTTTGCACATATATTGAATGGCGCTGGATTTGAAACTGCATATATCGGCAAATGGCATATGTATGCAAACGAATTAGGCAACCATTTTGACCCAAAAAACTCCTTTATACCTCCGGGGCCTGACAGGCTTGGCTTCGATGGGTTCTTCGCAGCGTATAATTTCCATCACGATTACTATGGCGAACATGCATATTATCACACCAATTCACCCGAAAAAGTTTATGTGGACAAATACGAGCCCGACGCCCAGACAGATATGGCAATTGAAAGGTTGGAGGAATTCTCCAAATCGGATAAACCATTTGCCCTATTCCTGTCTTACGGAACCCCGCACGACCCGTGGATTCCCGAAAACGTGCCAAAAGAATATCTAGATATGTTTAAAGATGTGGAATTTGAACTGCCGCCAAATTACCTTCCCGAAAATGACCCTCATGCCGACGCTTGGGCAAGGTTGTCGGAAGGCGAACGGGGACAACTTACCGAGTGGATGAGGGTTTACTACGCAATGACTGCCAATTTGGACTACAACATTGGTCGTCTGCTTGAGGCGCTAAAAAGACTAAATCTTGAGAATGACACCATTCTGGTATTTACTTCTGACCATGGTGAGTTGTTCGGTGCCCACGGCCGCCGCGCCAAAAACATTTTTTACGACGAGGCTGTAAGGGTTCCATTCCTTATCCGCTGGCCGGGCAAACTAAAACCCCATAAATGCGACGTCTGCCTTAACACGGTTGATATTATGCCGACACTATTGGGAATGATGAATCTGCCCATTCCCCCTGAAGTAGAGGGAATGGATATAAGCAGGAAAATAATGACGGGTGAAGGGCCCGAGCCAGAGTTTGCCTTAATGATGTGCACCGGTGCCACCGCCGATTTTTCAGACGGACATGAGTGGCGGGCTATAAGAGACAAAAGGTACACCTATGCAATCTACCGCTCGGACGGCCTTGAGCTATTATTTGACAACCTGTCAGACCCTTACCAAATGAATAATTTAGCCACAAATCCCGAATACGAGTTTTTGCTTAACAAATATAGAACCAAACTAAAACAAAAAATGCATAGTATTAACGACACCTTTGAAAGTTGTAGCTATTATAGGGACAACTGGATTAGAAACCGCATAATTCTAAAGACCGCAACGCTTCACACCGATTTGGCACTTGACTAAAAGTATAAATCACCTGTGTTTTCACAGGTGATTTATTTTTTATCTCTAACTGCACAGCCGAGGCTACCCTAACAAACGCCTGCTTTCGCCTTTCTCTCCTATTAAGCCTTTTGGCCGAACACTTTGAAGATTAGCAAATAAAATATTACCAGGGAGATATTTTATGTTAACCAATATACCTTATAACCGCGATGCTGTTTTAGAGTATGCAAAAAAATGGGCTTTGTCCAGGAATCCCAAATATTTAAATTTTGACAACATGGGCGGCGACTGCACAAACTTTGCCTCCCAGTGCATATACGCCGGCTGCGGGGTGATGAACTACACGCCGGTTTACGGCTGGTATTATATAGACGGCAACAGAAGATCCCCATCTTGGACCGGAGTACAGTTTTTATACAACTTCCTGATCAATAACAAAAGTGTCGGCCCCTATGCAGTTTTAGTCGATAGGCAGAATATACAGGCTGGGGATATAGTGCAACTCGGCGACGCCAACAACCGCTTCTATCACACGCCGGTCGTGACAGGAATAAGAGACGGCCGTATTTATGTTGCGGCACACACATTCGACGTCTATATGAGGCCCCTTGATACATATGTTTACAGCACCATACGTTACCTGCATATTCTTGGTGCTCGAAAATACACAAATTAAAGCGGGAGTAGGCACTCCCGCTCTTTTATTCTTCATACAAACCGTATGTCCTGTTAACATCCTGGATAAATATAATACCGTTGCCCGGCTCGTCTATTTTCAGCTGTTTCCTTATCGATTGGGTAATATCATCGGTTTTATCGGCTTTAGCTATAATCAATACAATTTCCTTTTCTGGCTCAATTTCCATTGAAAACAGCTTACTGGTTTCGTGAATGCCTGCGCCCCTTGCGTTAATAATGGTCCCACCTTTAGAACCCGCCTTGGTGGCCGCGTCGATAACCTCTTCAGCCTTTCCCTTTTCCACAATGACCATAATGGTTTGATACATAATATCTATACTCCTTTCCGGTTCGGTTGTCTCGCCCGTAAAACTATGAACTCCTATTACGCTGCTAACGGGAGCAGTAAAAGCAATCCCGTGATTGGGTTTTTCAAAATGGAATTCCTCGTCCAATTTTTCTATAACCTGCTCGGCAGTTTTTGCATTTGACAGCATAATAACAATTTCTTTTCTGATATCGGATAGTCCCAAAAACTCAAGTATTTTGTTATTAACCGTTCCTCTTCCCAAAAACACCGTACCACCAGATATGCCGTTGCGTCTGGCGATTTTAAGTATTTTACTGCCCAAACCAAAATTAACAATTACACAGACCAGTTCAAACTCCACAGCTTGGTTAGGACTCATTGTTAACTCTCCTTTTGGATTTTATTTTATATACAAGACCGAGTAATTGCAAAGATATTACCGGAAACATAGCGACCATGGCTATAATCCCAAATCCATCTGCCAGGACATCCGCAGTCTCTACCGCGTCTGCAGCCCCTTGGGCAAACGGAAGTATAAAGGTTGCTGTCATAATCCCGGATGCGACTCCCCCCGAGTCGAAAGACAGACCTACAAACAAATCCGGAACAATAAAGGATAAAACTATTGCGGTCAAATATCCTGGCAGCAGAAAATGCCATAGTTTTACCTCGGGGACCAATATCCTTAATATAGAAAGAGAGACCGCGACGCCCATTCCCAAAGCAAAGGTGACCATAACCGCTTTTCTGCGGATATAGCCGCTTGTAACATCCTCTATCTGCTTCATAAGTACATGCACAGAAGGCTCTGCAATAATTGTAACCACGCCTATGGCAAAAGCTGTGGCAATAATAAAGGCTTTGCTGTCATACTGGGCAATCTGTTTACCTACCTCCCTGCCTACCTCAAGGAATCCCCCATTAACTCCAGTTAAAAGCAAACAAAACCCCAAATAGGTGAATACTGTTCCGATTAATATTTTTCTAAGCGCTCTTTTCGACATTTTAATTAATACAAGCTGAAACAAAAGGAAAAGAAATACTATCGGGATTAATGAAACAAATGCCTCCTTTGCCGCTTGAGGAAACTGCTTAAAAAATGAGGCAAATATTGAATTGGAAACAACAGCATCATCCGCCACATCTTTAAAATCCATTTGTCTGGAGCCTGATATTATACTGATTAGCATAATTGACATAATGGCACCTGTCGACGCAATGCCAATAAGCCCAAAGCTGTCGCTCTCACTCGATTTACTGTCTTTTTTCAGCATTGAAACCCCAATTGCGAGCGATAGCATAAAGGGGACGGTTAAAGCCCCAGAGGCAGAGGCAGAAGCGTCAAAGGCAATCGGAAGAAAATCTTCTGCCGTGAAAATAGCTATAATTAATATTAAAAGGTAAAAAAATACCAATGATTTTCTTAAAGAAATATTGTAGATAATCCTAAATAATCCAAAGGTTAATAAAGCGGCAATCCCTATGGACACAAAAATAACAATAGTAAGTTTTAAAACCGCGCCCGATGTGGCACTTTCAACCTGTGCGCCGAGTATCTGCAACATTGGTTCGGCCACTGAAATAAAAAAACCAATCGCAAGGCCCGAAAAGAGTACTACCCATATTTTATTCGATTTAGCAATTGCGGAACCCATTGAATTGCCTATTGGCGTAATGCCAATATCTATTCCGGTTAAAAATATAGAAAAACCGATAATTATGATAACCGTACCGATTAAAAATTCAAGCAATAAAAGCCCGTCAATGGGGGTAAGCCCAGTAAAATGGAGTATGAGCACAATAGCTGTAATAGGCAATACTGCAAATAGCACTTCCCTAAACTTAATAAATAATGTGTTCAAATACCAACCATCCCTTCCTGCAAGTCAAAAATTTCACCTTTCTTCGCTTAAATACTTAAATATGAATTTATTATACCTTGAATCTGGGATTTTGTGAAGCAAATAACCTGAATCGATTTTTAACTGCCAAACTCAGATACATTCGCATTCATTATTTTTACATAAAAGAAAAAGGGCAGCCAAAAGCTGTCCAATTATTTTAATCCCTAAAAGCCAAGACTTCATAATGCTTATATAAAGAATAAAACTTGCCGCTATATGCTTTGCGCCATGGTTTTTTCTTGCCGCAAAAATGAAGAATGCTGGTATTTTTAATCACATAGTTCATATCAACCAGGCCGTTGCTCACCAGCTTATAATACTGATAATACCTGGTATCGTAGTTGTACTTAATTTCATCTATTTTTTTAATGTTTTTTCCAAAAAGTGCGTTGAGCACGTCCTGGTCGGGCAAGATTAGCCTGCGCTTTTTGCTTTCCACAAATTCAAAAATCTCTTCCTCGTTTGCCCTTTCCCTCAGCAGAGGCAGATTCATTAAAAGCACACCAGAGTTATAATATTCCTTTACTTCATAGGCCTTAAGGCGAAGGCGGTTGATTTCCTTAACCGGAATGCGGTCGTGGAAAGCAGCGGCAAACAAATAATCATTGATGTCCATATAATATAGTTTTTCCAAGCTATTTATAACAAGAATATCGGGATCCAGATACAATATTCTGTCAAGGCTATCAGGCAAGCACCGGTGGGCCAAAAGTCTATAATACATTTCTTTGGAGTAATGCATAACCACCGGCGCTTTGTCAAACAGGCAGTCGTCTATTTTTATCTCGAACAGCTTCTGATTGAACTTTCCAATATGCTTGCGTAAGCCTTCTATCTCATCATCGGTCAAAGAAGAATGTAAAAGATATATATCTATCTGCCTGTTCGGATTATTGAAAAACAGTGACCACAGCATTACCTTTAAGGGATATAAATAATTCGAATTAATTGTAACGAGTATATTCATAATTTTCATTCCCTTATGTCAATTAGCTACCTCTATCTTCTTTTTCATGGAATCATGGGCTAATTTCATTCGGGTATTCACATCTTGGAATTGCTCTATGGAAATCGGGTATATGGGCTCCAAGATATGCAGCGTCGGCAGTGGTTTTTTACGGAACAGTTTGCGCAGCCCCTTGGGCTTTCTGAATGATATGGACATCGGCACAACAGGTACACGGGCCTTTGCCGCCAAATAAAAGGCGCCCTTTTTGAAACTTCGCAGGTCGGTATCGTAGGGTTTTAAATCACCTTCCGGGAAAAAGTGTATTACACGCCCTTTCAATAACAGCAGTTCCATCTCGTCAAAAAACACTTTCAGATCGTTAAGATTATCAGGTATGGCAACACCGCCTAAAATATTAACAATTGTTCCGGGCCACAGGGTATTCAGGTTTTCCGGAATAGTGGTAAATACCACCTTGCGCGGGTAAAAGGCCAGTGCCACAACCGCACTGTCCAAAAGGTGCACATGGTTGCAGACGGTCACAATACCGCCGCTTAGTCCCCTCAAATTTTTGGTACCCTTAACTTTTGCGCCTAAAAACACCCGCGTCCAAATGAACAATAACGGGGCCGCAATACCCTTATAAAAAATCTGGGTAAAAATTTTATATAAATGGCTGCGGTGGTATATATTTTTCTTTGATTTGGATAAAGCGTTATATACCCGCTCCATCTGCCTTACGCTGTTTTCAATTCTAAAGTTCTTACCGTATTCGGCATAGAGTTTTCCGAATTCGGACATCCTGTCGGGATTGTCCAGCCAATAATCTATTCTTTCTGCAAGGGATTTGGGGCTTCCTGCCTTAAACAGGTTTTCGCGGCTTAACGCAAACTGCGAAGTAGCGCTTCGCTTGCTGTCTGAAATAATCGGGACCAATCCGCTGGAAAAGGCCTCCATACAGGAAATGCCCTCAATTTCGATATCCGAGGCATGTATATACAAATCACACTTTTCAATAAGCTCAGCTACTTCTTGTCTATTATAATACCCAAAAATCGGCGGATTAGGCAATTTTTTGCCCAATACTTTTAGTTTTTTCTCCCAGGGACCATAGCCTGCAAAATACAATTGTATACGGTCGGCATATTTTGATTTAGAAACCGCACGGATTACAATATCCTGGCGCTTTTCAGGTGAAAGCCTGCCTATCATAAGCAGTTTATAGGGCTCGCCTGGTTTTTTGGGCTCCCTTTCCACCGGCTTAAATATGGGCTCTACCCCGTTTGATATTACATGCAGCCATGCCCTGTAGCCGTGGCTTCTTAACTGCGCCGCAATAAATTTTGAGGGGCAATGTATATGCGAAAATTTTCGGTAAAACAGCAGGAACATTAGAAAATATACTATATGCGCAAAAAGCGGGAGTTTTAATCCGATATTATAGGTTATGTTCTCGGGCTGGATATGAAAAGCGGCAATTGTCGGCACTCCAAACCGTCGGGCGATTTTTCCGGCTTTTCTTCCCAAAGGCCACGGCTCATATATATGTACAACGTCGGCACCAGAAATGGCTTTTTCAAGCGTTTTCTCAATCGGTTTGGCAAACAGCGTATTCTGTTTATGTGCAAAGTATGTAGCGATTGGAATTTTCAGTTCCGGAAGGTAGTACATTTCAAGCCCGTTTTCATCCACCCCGCTGTTTGCCGGGTCTCCGCAGGTCAATACCCTGACGCTATGCCCGCGCTTTTTTAGTTCAAAGGCAAAATTCATCGCGGATGTTGTTATCCCATTGTTATGCATGTAAAAAGTATCGATAACAAGCGTTATAACCATGGCTTAACTTAAGTCCCCCTCTACTTGATTAAAACCAAGGTTAATTATTTTAAATTATACCACAGTTTGTTGTAGAAAGATAATTTTTCAGCCCTTTTATAAAGATATTTGTTTAAGTTTATTAACAAAAGTTAAAAGGAATATCTTTAATTAGTTTCTTCAATCACATATCTTGTGGTCTTCCACCCACCCGAAATGTAGTAAACCAGGCCAATAACAAACGGGGTGAAACTTGCCAACGCATCACCATACCAGAAGCCCATATAACCTAAATTTAACGCAATGCCAAGCAGCAGCGCTCCGCCTATTCGTATAATAAAACCGTCAAGCAGGGCTACCACAAAGTTAATTTTATAATTGCCGCTTCCATTCATTAATGCATTCATTGGCGAGCGGAACGCACTGGCAAAAAAGATAAGCACCCCTATAGGCAAGAATTCCTTGGCGACCCCTAATATGGATTTATCGCTAGTGAATATGCCGAAAATCTGGGCCGGAAAAATAATCAGTGCAAGTGCCATAACAGAGGAAATAATTATGTTAATTATAAACACAACAAAAACAATTCGGGAAACGCGCCTGTATTTTTCGGCACCAATATTTTGGCCCACCATTGATGAGCCTGCGGCATTCATAGAATTTGAAAACAGATTGCTAATCTTGTTAAGCTTGTTGCTAATGCCTGCAACCGCTGAGACTATAACGCCATAAGAATTTATCCAGGAGTTGACAAATAATCTAGAAAACTGTATCGACGCAGATTTTATGGCCATGGGCACGCCCAAACGCACAAGAATCATTAATAATGCGGGATTTATTTTCAAATACCCGACCTTGAATTTAAAGCCTAACCGTTCGCGGTGCCTGTACAGAAAAACAACCGCCCAAATAAAACTTATTGCCTGACTCATAACGGTTGCCAAAGCTGCCCCAAACGCCCGCATTTTAAGCCCCGCAACAAAAAAAATATCAAGCAGGATATTTATAATGGCCGCAATGCTGATAAATAAAAATGGATGTTTGGAATCTCCCACACCGCGCAATATAGCACTTATAGAATTGTAACCATAAATAAAAATCAGCCCTGCAATACAGGTTGTGGAGTAGGACAGCGCATCATCCCAGGATTCGGCGGGTGTGTTCATCCACTTTAGTATTGGTATTCGCAGCAGCAGGCAGACCGACCCGAACACTACAGCAAAACAAAGTAAAAATGATACCAGTGTACCGATAAATTTGCCTACCTTTTCCTTTTGGTCAGCCCCTATGTACTGGGATATGATAACCTGGCCGGCATTTGCAAACCCCATCGCGACAAAGGTAAGGAAATTGGTGACATCCCCGCCGATTGCAACTGCCGAAAGCCCTGTGCTTCCGTCTACATTACCCACAACCACCATGTCCACCATGTTGTAAATAATCTGCAAAAGATTGCATAAAAACAACGGTGCGCCAAACCGAATTAAATGTTTTGTTATGTTCCCTTGCGTAAAATCAGTAATTAGTGTGTTTTTGGATTTTTCACTACTCAACTAAATCTACCACTTTATATCTACTAATATAAAACTGTTTTTCATTCATATTATTATAACTTAAAATCTTTTTAAATTCCACTAAGGCAGGCAATATCGGCCATTTCCTTCCAGCCTTTATCTTGAAGATAACAATCTTTTCCTCTTAACCATATTATATTAATGCCATTATAGCTAACATCAAGAGAGGAAATTGCATATGTATAATGACTATTATTATAATAACACTTATTTCGACCACAGGTATTTGCGCCGGTCAAACGACTTTGGCCCAAATCCTTTTGTAACAAATATCAACAGTGCGACACTCCGCAACAACAATTTCAGGACTGCATTATGGACCGGGAACCACCTGCAGCTGACCCTTATGAGTATTAATGTCGGCGAGGATATTGGTCTCGAAGTCCACCCTAACACCGACCAATTCATCCGTATCGAACAAGGTCAGGGCGTGGTTGTTATGGGAGACAGCCAAGACAGTTTTAATTTCAGACAGAATGTTTATGACGATTATATCATCATTATTCCCGCCGGAAAGTGGCATAATATAATCAATACCGGCTCTGTGCCGCTTAAATTGTACTCAATATATGCACCACCCAGCCATCCGCATGGCACGGTTCATGAAACCAAACAGGAGGCCGAGGAAGAACACGAGTATTAAATTTATTCACATTAACAATAAGTGCATTACATAAGGGAGTGGATTAACCACTCCCTTTTCATTGATATAAAGCAATCTAATAAGCAAGCATCAATCAATCGTTGTACCAAACTGCTACAACTTTCCCGTTTCTTTGGATGATGCATATCCGGTCATTATCAATTTTCAAAGCAGCTTGCCCCATTTACACCATAGTTAATCCCTATAACATCTGTATAACTTATACAATATTCCCTATAATTACACAACAACCATTTGGCAAGGCTTTTCTATTTCCCCGGTCGAACCTGGGGGTTTTCGCTCAAAGCTACCAAATACTACAAAAAAACCGCAAGACTGCGCTTGCGGTTTTTTTGTTTGCGGCTATGCCGTAAATCTGGCGGAGAAGGAGGGATTCGAACCCTCGATACCCTTTTGGGGGTATACACGATTTCCAGTCGTGCGCCCTCGACCAACTAGGCGACTTCTCCACTACTTATTATTCAGCTTTAAAAAGTTGTGCGCGTTTGACAGTTTGGCTTTCCCAAACACGTCACTCCGATATTATACCTTCTAAAGAATAAAAAATCAAGCAAATGTTTTCAAAAATTAATAAGGTATGGAGCTGTCCATACCTTTATGGAATGCGACCAGACCTATAAGCCGAGTTCTGTCTTGGACAACTATCTATCTAGGCCGAGGATTGCTCCTACGGCTCATGCCACTTTTCAAAGCACGCCGGGCCAGCGTATCGCTTTAGTCAGTGTTGCTTCGGATAGGGTTTGCAGGGCTGTATGGTCACCCGTACAGCCGGTGAGCTCTTACCTCACCTTTCCACCCTTACCGGCAAAAATGCCGGCGGTATATTTCTGTTGCACTTTCCCTGAGGTCACCCTCGGCGGCCGTTAGCCGCTATCCTGCCCTGTGAAGCTCGGACTTTCCTCAAACAGTAAACACTGTTCGCAGCTGTCCGGTCTGCTCGCGATACATATTATATCATATTAATCATAAAAATCAACCGACACAATATTGCTAATTTTTACTTTAGACGGAAAAGTAGCACGGCCATGCTTTTGTGAATAGGATAAAACAAAAGTGTGTAAATGTGTTTGCAACTTGCTCTGGTTTAATCAGGTTGAGAAGGGGGAAAACTATGTCAGACTTAAATCAACATCCCATGTTTTTTCTGGGCGCCAATTCTTCCCGTGGTTATATGTCCTTCTACGAAAATGCCTACGATCCTTCAGACGGATGGTGTGCTTATATAATAAAAGGCGGTTTCGGGGCAGGAAAATCACTTTTTTTCAAACGAATAGCCAAAAGCTTAATTGAGCGGGGTCATTGTGTTGAATTAATTGTCAGCCCCTATTCCCCGCAATCGTTGGATGCAATAATAATCCCCGAAAAAAAGATTGCGATACTCGATGCAGCACCGCCGCACAATGTTGAACCAGACCTGCCCGGGGTCAGCGGATTAATTGTAAACCTGACAGATTGTTTAGATGTCAGCGTGCTGCACGGTAAAGACGCGGAAATCCTGCGTCTGTTCAAAGAAAGCCAATTGCTTAAAGAAAGGGGCTTAAGATACATAGAGGCCGCCGGAACCCTTGCAAACGACAGTTACCAGATTGCACTGGAATGCACAGATACTTTAAAGGCCTCCCGGTTTGCACATAACCTTGCAAAAAGGTTAATCCCACGTTCCAAAATAAATAAACCTCATGAATGGAAACGGTTTTTAAGCAGCATTACTCCCCTTGGGCTTGTTTATTTCCGCTCGACCTTAGATAAACTGTGCGATGAGATAATCGTCATCTCAGATGAACACGGCGCTGCAGCAAAAATCCTTATGTCGACAATCAGAAAACATGCGCTGGATATGGGATATGAGATATACACCTGCCTGTGTTCACTGCTTCCGGAACAAAAAATCGAACATATTATAATCCCTGAACTAAGCATAGCTTTTTGTAATACCAACAGATATATTCAATATGAGGAATGTGACCGCAGAATACATGCAAGAAGGTTTACCGATGCGGCATTAATTCGCCAGAAAAAGCAAAGACTTACCTTCAACAGAAGAGCCATCAAAGAATTGCTGGAAGGCTCCGCCGAACTGTTTGCAGAAGCCAAAAAATACGATGATGAAATTGATAAATATTACAATAAGGCTTGGAATCTGGAAAAAATGGCTGAAATCAGTAACAGAATAATAGAGCATATAACAAAATAACGCTCTAATAAGAGCGTTATTTATGTTAAGGGGGAAACATATTAACGTTATATATGTATCACACAGGAACGGGTTGTCCCAACTGCCTATATAAGTTTTCTCCGTGACGGTAAAATGGCCTGGTCGCTTCCGGGCCAAACTTTTTTTCTATTTTTTTATAAGCCTCGGCTATCATTGGGGGCCTTTTTGAAACCGAGTGTGCGTCTGAAGCTATATAACTGCACATTTCATTTAAAATAAGCTTTATAGAAATTCGTTTAAAAGGCCCACCCAAAACCGCGTCAGCATTAATCTGGGCTTCAATATCCGAATTAACAATCAACCTTAAAAGATCTTCAAAGCCTCTAAATTTTGAATATCTTTCGATATGGGCAATTATCGGGATTAATCCTTGATTAGACTGTATATTATAAATGTCATTAAGAATCCGGTCATTAATATCGGCATAGGGCAGTTCAATTAAAATATACCTGCTTTGATTAATGCATAGTTTTTTTAGCTCGTCACTGTTTGACATATTGTTAAAATAAAACACCTCATATCCCAAAAAAAGCTCCGGTAGCCCCTGGGTCTGGGCGGCTTGCTTTAACACTGCAAAAGACTGGGACACCCTTTGTGTATATTCATCCAGATTGAGGGTATCGGCATAAAAATGGGGCGTGGCAATTACCGCATCTACACCTTGGGTTTTAAGCATTTTCAAAAGGCCTAAAGCTTCGCTTATATTCGAGGCGCCATCATCAACACCCGGAATTATATGGGCATGTATGTCTAAAATCATACTAATTCCTCTGTGGCGTATTATTTATAATAATAGTAATCATAATAACCATATTTGTAATTCTTTTTTTGCCCCTTGGAACCGTTAAGTATGGCGCCTAAAAGCTTAGCATTTGCAAATTCAATGCTAGACAGCGCCTTTTTAAATTGTTCGTGCGTTGTAGTAGAATTTTGCACCACAAGCACCATGCCGCTTGTGTGGGGGGCCAGAACCAGTGCATCAGAGACAATGTTAATGGGTGGTGTATCGAATATAATGTACTCATAAAACTCATTTAATGAATCAAGCAGTCTTACCATATTTGCAGAGCCAAGCAATTCCGAAGGGTTTGGCGGTGTGGAGCCTGCCGTCAACACATCCAGATTGGGATTAATGCTGTGTATTGCATCGCTTATATCGCAAAAACCTACAAGCACCGAGCTTAAACCTTTGTTGTTCTGCAGCTTCAACTTTTTGTGGACAGTCGGTTTTCTCATATCCGCGTCTATTAAAAGCACACGGCTTCCAAGCTGGGAAAATGCAATAGCAATATTAATGGATGTGGTGGATTTCCCCTCGCCTGATATTGCGCTTGTAATTATTAACCTCTTATTTTCACTTTGAGACAATAGAAACATTAAGTTGGTTCGAATGGTTTTATAGGACTCAACAACCGCAAAAGAAGCCTTTCTATTCAATGTTGAATCGGTTTTGGAAAGAGCCGCCTGATCAATTTTATTAGCCATAGTAATATTTTGCCCCCTTATTATTTGCGTCAAAATCCGGCACTGTGCCAAGCACTGGTATGTTGTAATTCTCCACGATATCCTCTTCGGTTTTTATAGTTTTATCCATAACCGCCAGTAGCAGTACAATCAACACAACACCAGCACAGCCTGCAAATCCGCATACAAATGTTATTAACAGAGTCCTGGGGGCAACCTGTTCGGTGCCGTCGGCCGTATCAATAACCTTCATAAAATTGTTTGCACCGCTACTAACCGTGTTGTCATTGGTAAAAAAGCTGTTTATAATTTCAGGAGCCAGAGCTGCAAGTGTATTAGCGATTCTCATCGCATGCTCGCTGTCCCGGCAGGTTACCTTGACCAACACAACGCTCGTATTCTTGTTGATTGAAAAATCTATCATGTTCTGCAGTTCTTCCCGGGTATAGTCAAGACCTGTTTCCTCTATTACCTTGTCTAAGGTATAGTTGGACTGAAGAAGTGCGACATATGTATTTACAACAAGCTGAGAGGATACAAGGTCGGTTTGTGTAATGGTATTTGTGACATTGCTGTTATTGCTTCCATACAGCGACGCCGTTGCCATATACAACGGAGTGGCAAACATCTTGCAGTATATAAAGCCGATTGCAACACTCAAAACCGTGGCGCTTATAATCAGCCATATTCTTTTAAGCAATATTTTAATTATATCCAATATAGTAAGTTCCATCATAAAAGGTGCCCCTTAAATTATTTATTTAGATTTTCCTACTGACTTAATATATAATACTATATAATTATATAACACGCAGTAAAATTGTCAACTTTTATAATTCTGCAGCAGATTAATACATGTTATTTCGACAATTTTATAGCATTAATTATTGTATAAATATAACGTTAACACCTTGCTTGACTTAAAGTTTTGATATGTTATACTTATATCTGCGAAAGGGGTGATACCGGTGGACAAAATAAGAATTATCACAAAAAACAAAAAAGCCTATCACGACTATTTTGTTTTGGAAACCATGGAAGCCGGTATCGAACTGTGCGGTACAGAGGTCAAATCTATCCGCCAAGGCTCGGTAAACATTAAGGATGCCTGGTGCTCTATTCAGGATGGGCAAATTTTTGTCAGGGGTATGCATATAAGCCCTTATGAGCATGGAAATATATTTAACCGCGACCCATTGCGAGAGCGCCGGTTGCTTATGCACAAGCGCGAGATTTTACGGCTTTATGGGATGGTCAAGCAGCAAGGACTGACGCTGATACCATTATCCCTTTACTTCAAAGGTTCGCTTGTAAAGGTTGAACTTGGCCTTTGCAAAGGCAAAAAACTGTACGATAAGCGTGCCGATATTGCTGAAAAAACCGCTAACCGCAACATAGAGCGTGCACTTAAAGAAAGCTTGGTGCGGTAATCTAATACTATATTATGATATGGGGGCGTAATGGTTTCGACAAGAATTTCAATTAACGGGCAGCGAGTAGCGGTGCGGGACCGCTATAAAATCCGCAAACAAAAAATAAACGCCAACAATAAAGTTGCGCTTGCAGCCTAATTAAGGCTGCCGTCCGAACCCGGAGTACCGCGGCCGGGTAAGGGCGTCAATTAGCGGTGAACGTGAGCCGGGAACTTCTCCATTTCCGGCCATGAAGTAGGAGATACCGAAACTGCAAGCCTGACGGCCGGCGTGCAGTTGAGGGAATGTCAATAGACCGTCTGCACTCGGAGAAACCCGTTAGGAGAGATTTTTGGACAGGGGTTCGACTCCCCTCGCCTCCACCAATGGTAAGCGTGCCCACTCCAATTTGGGAGTGGGCACTTCTTTTTTTAACGATACCGAGATGGCTTTTCACCAGTGTAATGCAATTTATACCCTTAGCTCTTTTGTTTATAGAACTCGTGGATTCTATAAATAAGCTATCTAATTGCATTTTTTCCTGCGTTTTAGAGATATAGCCAAAAGCAGCGCGGATATTGAAAGCATTGCGTATGCAACAGACGTCGGTGTATCAGAAGTATCCGGTATATTAGAATCATGTATACCATCGTTAACCGGAATATCCGTTGGCTCTGTCTTGTAAACAATAGCATAGGTCGAGATCCTATCCGTTTGGATTGTGATTTTGTCCAATACGTCATCCAAATCCTCGAGTACTGTCGCAACTCCGTTTTGAATCCTGATGATGGAAAATTTCCTTGTTTCGCCGCCTTTCGGCAACAGATTTTCAGAAATATCAATAATAATGGTCAACGGCTTATTCAACTGTGTGATTTTCTGCTCGGTTTTGTTGCCTTCCGCGTCAACGAGCGTTTTAATAAGCGAAATATCTATAAATTGACCAAATGTATTATCCCCGATAATCTGATATACCGCGTCCTCATCATTCTTCGGAGGAGTAGTGACTACCTGAACTTTAAGTTTTACAGTAATATCGTATCCATTTTCAAGTTTTGATTGATCCTCTGCTGTCAATACGGCGTCGAGGATTTCCTGCTCATCTTCTTGTATATCTGTTTTCGGTGCTTCATCCGCTATGTCTGGTTCATTTACTGTCGCATTGTTTATCACAACTCGATATGTGCCGCTTTGTGTAGTGGCAGTCTTATCCCCGTTGGCAGATGCGTTGGTGTTGGTTGCAACGACATAGTAGTCATACACGCCGGTTTTATCGGTATCTGGGGTGTAACTTTTTCCGGTCGCTCCGGCTATGGCGGTTCCGTTTACATACCATTGGTAACTGATTTCCCCGCCGTCGGCCACCGAGGCCTCGACATTGAGCGCATCTGCCCTATCGCCTTTTGAGTATATCTTAGAACCGGACAGGTCTGATACAAAAGCGGGGGCTTGTGCGTGGATAAGATGGGTTATTGTGAATGTTTTTGTTTCTGGTGTATCGCCAATGGAGGTGCCGTCTTCAAACCTTTCGCCCATGGGGGCAAAGGTAAATGTAAAGGTAACCGTTCCGTTTACGACCGTCTTCAGATATTCTTTTTTCAGCGTTACTTTATTTCCGTCAACTGTGTAATGAGTACCCTCTTCCAATATGGTCGAACCGAGTTTTACCGATTCCAGGGTGTTCCCGTTCAGTTCAAGATTGACCGTGATATCCTTATAGCCACTTCTTGATTTATCGGTATCAAAATAGGCTCTGTCTTCAGAAATATCCGAATCGGTATAAACCACGACCCCCTGAGAATTGATGACGGATACATTTCCGGCATTGTCGGTAAGTCTGGCATATACAATAAATTTTTCGTTTTGGGCTACACTGAATGTTGCTGCCTGAATCCAGTCGGTTGGCTTCAATGCCTCAATCTGAGACTGGCTGAGCTCTGATGCCGACTTGTAGTATTCAATTTTAGCAATACCGCTTAAATCTGCATCTGCGGTAATGGATATATCAACATTCTGCTTAAAGAACAATCCGAAGGTTATGGCATTGATAAACTGCTTAAAGGGGTTGTCTTTAATACTGATGGTACCTGTCGGCGCAGCAGTATCAACCTTTATAGTTTCGAGCAGCTCAGCGCTTCTGTTCCCGGCTGCATCCTCTGTCCAGACCTTCAGGTTCCATATGCCGTCAGAGTTCAAAACGGGCTGATTCCCGTTAAATACCGTTCCGTCGGAAGGCTCGTCACCTGCCCAAAGCTTGTAATTTGTCGTAACTGGCGCTGTGCCTGAAACGGCCGGAGGTGTTATAGTAATCGTAGGTTTTGTACCGTTTGTGTTCTTATACCATCCGTTGTCGCCGGTGGCTGTCGCAGGGGATATGGCAACTGTCGCGTTTTGCGGAGCCGTTTTTTGTACCCGGACAATATAACCTTCGCTTATGTTTTCAAAACCGACTCCTGAAACAGCTTTGAATAAATATGTACAATTGGTGTCGGAGGTAATTTCATGATATGTTGTGTTTGAAACCGGATACCAGTTTTCCCCGTTATCAATTGAATAGTAATAGCTTATCCCAGAAATGCTGGTTGCTTCGTTTGAAAAATCAAATCTGACATTATCCTTTGTCCATTCTCCGTTGTAACCATTTAAGTTAACTGATATAGCCGGTGCGACCTTATCTATTTTTACAGCGATGGTTTTAACTGCGCCGTTAATGCCGCTGTTGGATACCGCCCTGAAATGGTAATACACATTGCAGGTATCAGTAACCGTAATCGAGGCAGAAATGACAGTTGGCGGTTCTGTCGCGGTACCTCCCGTTTTATTTACCGTTCCGTTTTCGCTAATTATATCTGTCCATACTTCAGAACCGGTCAAGGTTTCTTCATCAGTTACCGTAAACTGGTATTTGGTGATGCCCGACAATGCGGTCGATTCACTGACGGTCAATACTACGTCATCCACCGCCCATGTGCCGGGGATATAGCTGCCACTGTCTATTGCCGGCGCCGTGGGGACATCATTATCAACTGCCAGATATTCAAAGCCATGCACTTGCGTGCTGTTCCCGGCGTTATCCATTACAGTGACGCTAAAATTGCCTTTAAATTGCGGTTCAATTGTGAATGTGGCTTTACCCTCATTGGCGGCGATTGTCTTTGCTTCTTTCCCTGCTACCGAATAGGTAAATTCCTTTATACCGCTTAAATTGTCATCTGCCGACAAAGTTACAGTGACCGTATCTTTGAAGAACAACCCAAAGGTCATTGTATTTAAGAATTTCTTAAAGTAATTTGTGCCATACTGTGCTTCTATATTTGTCGGGGCGGTTTTATCAAGGTTTACAATTACATTCTGTTCTTGGCTGGCCCGCCCAATCTCATCGATTACCCTGAATGCCACAGTGTAATTGCCCTCTTCCGTAAGGTTTACGGTATCACCGTCTGTCCAGTCTCCGGAATTTATCCTGTACTGCAATTTCTCGTAACAGCCGGATGTTGGCATAAAGGTGGCATTTATTGCCTGTGAAGCGTTATGCCAGATGTCGTCCCCGTAGTTTTCCCGATTTGTTACAACAGCAGTCTCCGGTGAGGTTTTGTCAATTTTAGTAATGGATATGGGCCCAAAGGACCGAATATTCCCTGCTGCGTCCTTGACCTTGATTATTATATCCGACTCATTCTGCGTGTATGTTTTCGTATTCTCCGGCTGCCATGTCGCGCCTCCATCAAAGCTGTATGCGGCAATACCCGATATGCTGTCGCTTGCGTTCACTGTGAGCGTGACGTCGTTTTGCGTCCAGCCGGTCGGATTTCCGGTTACTACGCTAATTGCCGGCAGGCTCTTATCTAGTTTATATGGCCCATAATATCCGGTCAGCGTGTTTCCTGCTGCGTCCACTGCTTTATAATGGATATACCACTGGCCTTCTTCTGTAATGGGAACGTTTTGTAAAACAGCAGCATCCGTCCAGCTTGCGGGCAATGCTGTGCTGTTTGTAAGGGCGTATTGCATGGAATTAACACCGGAGCCACCCTCGTCGCTAAATTGAATTGGTACTTCAAAATCGGCGCTTCTCCAGCTATAATCCGTATCCGAAACCGAAACGGTAGGACTTTGTTTGTCAATTTGAACCGTGCAGCTCTGCACAGAGCTTGTTCTCTCCAGTTCATCAATAACTCTGAAACTAATTGTATAAATCCCAGAGACGGTAAGTACTACTTCACTTCCATCCACCCACGGGCCGGAGTTTATTTGATACTGAAGCCTTTCGGCACATCCGGGGGTAGGAACAAAGCTTGCCGTTACTGTTATGTCGGTGTTGTACCAATTGGATGGGGTATAGGAAGACGCCAAGTTAATCACAGGCGCATTGGGCATTGTAGTATCAATATTTGATATAAATACAGTCGAAGCTGTACTGATATTCCCAAGCGCATCCCGCACATATACATAAACTGTCTGGTTTTCGTAAAACTCCTCCGAAATGTTTGAGCTTTGCCAGTTGTACACGCCTTCTGTCGTGGAAAAGCTGTAGGGCTCCGCATGTAAGCCCACTCCAGAATTGTCTGTTAATCCGTTTACTATCAAAGTAACCGGACCGCTTGTTGTCCACGACTCGGGATACTGGGCTATATTTATAAAGGTAGGCGGGTCCTTGTCTATTTTATCTATGACGACATCCTGCCAAGCGATATTGCCGCTGTTATCCCTTACGCGGATATTGACGGTTTGATTGCGTGTAAAGGTTTGAGAGGGAATATTAGTCCATTCTCCGTAATTAAAACTGTAAGCACCGTCGACATTAAGGCCGCTGCCGGCATCGGAGGCAGAAATTGTCAACGTTACATCTTCATTTGTCCAGGCAGAAGGAATGCCGGCAATATTATGAATTGTCGGAGGAATTTTGTCGACAATGGTTATGTTAATTAACGATACCCAGTCGGCAGGCGGATGAAATTCCGTACCATATTCCACCATAAAGCCTTGAATGTAATCGGTGTAATTTGGACTGTCATTCCATGTACCGACAATGGGATACATATACAGGTAGTCTTCGCCACCAAATATACCGTTGTCGGGCTCGCCGGGAGCAAAATTCTGATACCAACCCTCTTCTGTATATTCTACACCACCAAAAATGCTTTCCTGGCAAAATTTGCTGCCTGCTTCAGGGCCAGTTACCCAATACCATTCCTTATGATGCCCTGCGTCTGAGCCACCAAGCCATGCGTATCCGGCACATTTGGTGGCTACAAAGGCATTTTCCGCAGCTGAAGTGATGGTGGCAAGATAACCTGTAAGTCCCCCGTATGTCCTGGCTTCCGCTGCAGCTTTGGCATCTGTCCAGGTTATGCCTGGTGCAGCTACGTATTCATAATAGTGTCCGTTCACTGTGTAATAGAAAATTTCTCCTGAACCTGTATATAAAATTATTACAACGGTTCTGGTACCGCTTTCTGCTGTTGTATAAAATGAGACAGTGCGAATAAATGCCTGATAATTCTCTGCAGAGGTTTCACCTGATAAACTTAAAACACCGGTTTGGGAGTTATAGCTTCCGGTAATTCCATACACGTTCTCAAAATGCAGAGAATCGGTCTCGCTGTTAAAATTGGATTCGATATAGATTTTGCCGCCAATAATTGTTCCGGTATAATTTATAGTGAAGTCTGGGTTCAATAATACCGGACCTTGGCCGGACATGTATGTTAATTCGTGTCCCGCAAGCTCCCTTAAAACGGTAAAGCTTTTCATAATGAATGGAGAGATAACGCCGTCGATATCCTTTGCATATATGTAAATCGTGTGTGAGCCTGGCTTTAGACCCTCCGGAATATTAACCGCCGCGGTAAAATTGCCTGGAGCGCCGGTAAACGTATAAAACCTTACCGGTTCCCTGTTATCTATAATATAATAAAGTTCAATGCCAGGAATGTTATAATTGTTAGAGACCTTTCCTGTAACAGTGAAAGAGGCGCCCGCGTAAACATTCGGTAGTGTGCTTTCCGGAGCAAATATTCCGGTAAGCTCAATAGTCGTCAGTGTGCTGACTCCGATTAAAACGGAATACTTCTCGGTAGCGCCTGGTGCAATAGTCCTGTTATTCCATGCAAAAGCCATGCCGCTGTCAACTTTTGTTAAGCTTTTTTGCGATATCTGATTGAACATATTGGCATTTACATCGTAGTAATAACCATACCAGAAAGTATCGACATCGGTAACGTCGGGGTCATTTTTGCCTATAAAGATGAATTGGGCATTTTCCTCATCGGTCATGTAAAAACCGGAACCATCCGGAAACTGATAGATCGGAGCATCATCTGCATCCCCGATTTGAATATCAGCACCAGAAGCGATGGAAATTACCTGCTCGGTGTCGGACAGATTGCGCACCGCAAATTCCACTTTGATAAACCGCCCGTTTCTGACAAAGGAGAGATTCTGCGTAAAACCGAAATTCACGCCGCCAAGTGAAACAACTTTTTCAATTCCGTTCCCTATCTTGCCGACAAAAACCGTTTGGTTTGCAGAGTTTTTTAAAGTAATGCGCCAACCATCATTATTATAAGTTGTCTTAATATCTGAGCCGTCTATAATTCCCCAGATTCTATAAGAGCAAGGATCGCTATACCATGCATTATTGTAATTTGTTTCGAACCGCATGTAGGGGGAACTTTCGCTGTTGGCCGCGCACACCTGGTTTCCCCACCCCGGTATTATTCCAAGTACTATAGACATTGTGAGAAAAACAGCCAAAAATCTTTTCACCCTAATTCCCATCACTATTTACCTCCATAAAAAGCGTATATCTTTTGAAATCAGGGCAATTGACATGCAGACCCAATCTTTTTTCAAACAGTTGTTTCATATTATATCCTTTTTAGCCTACTACTGGCATATTATCACATTTTTTCCTAAAAGTAAATATAATAGTCAAAAATACGAGTGTTTTTTTTGTAATTTGTTAACTAAATTTTTCACTTTGTTTTATAAATAAAATTTGCAAGTCGCCGCGATTACTCTTTCTCAGAAAAGAAATTAATGCTCACTCCTTAGAGCCAGCAGCAATCTCTATAATATCTCATTTACGGCGGGTATCCTCAACTTTAATTGAGTAATATGGGTTATCCCGCCTCGCTTTTTAACTTCGCCTTGTACTTTTTCAGCGATTTTACCGCCCGCTGAATTACTCTCAAATCTGCACATTTGCACTTTATAGCGTAAAAGAATCTCAATTAATCTTGCTTCAACAATTTCTGGATTTGAATTGTCGCAAATACAATCTTCGATATAGTAATCATCCCCATATACGAACGCTACGGGAAGAAAGGCATAGTCTTTTCCTCTGTCCTTCGTATCACAAATGGCAACGATAGCATCCTGTTCTTCCTTTGGAAGTTCAAAATACCGTCTTAATTCATCTTCATGATATAATAACCCCTCACGCTCAATTGGTTCATTCATGAACAAACATCTCCAGGACACATCATCAAGGGTATCCCGCATATCATGAAAATATTTTGTATCAAACCCCACACCATACATATAATCAAAATTACTCTCATCATTTTCATTAAGAGCAGGGAAAGCGAGGAATCGTGCTCTTGGATCATCACTATATTGCTGTTCCAATCGCCCAATTACATCGTGAACACTCCACCGAGTCGCAATATGTATTTCTTTACAACCAAGCTTCTTTCGAGATTTTAAATCGTTGGTATATTTATTCCATAAGTTATCTAACCGATCTTTCGACATCGCTTCTTCAATGCCGCTAACTAAGTCGTCTGCATACAAATATTTTTCACAGCGAGTTGCGCCAGTTAATGAACCATCTATCGAACGGCAGGTGAGAGTGGGAAAGCGTTTGGGCCTATCCAAATCTATAATTTCATCTTTAGAATTCACTCTCGCAATTTTTGTGCCAGGGAACACATCCGCCCATAAATATTCTGGATCTGTAATAATCGAAAGAACACCATCATAGAAACTACGAGTCAACTTGTCCGAATGTGCCGACGCAATATTGCAAGATTGCGGATATTTACCCATTATCCATGTTAAAAAGAAAATACCAAGAGTGCTTTTGCCTGTACCCGGAGGCATTGAAAGAGTTAAAAGATCGTATTCATCATCTTCCAATCCTTGCAATGCCTTTACAATTGATAATATTTGCTTTCTTCGGGGTAAATAAAACCGTTTTTCAGGCTCTCTTTCAAATTCAATATACTGTAAATAAGCATCAAAATCTTCTTTTGCGTCAAATAACAACGAGCGCTTGTTCAAATAATAAAATTTTTCCGCCAAATTATCATTTTTTGCTGATTTCACCTGTTGAGCAGATATTCGTCGAACATCTTTATTCCATAAATGCGCCAACTTGTTATTTTCTTTCTCATATATTCTGAGCATTTCAAATAAATCTTCTACCGCTTGATATTCAGAACTTGAAGAAAAGTCAAAAACCATTCAGGGTAAAAATTCCATAACCTTGTTTACAACACAGGAAAGCCACACATACAACTGGGATGTATTTAAGGAGAAGGTCCTAAACGAAAAGCTTAAATGCCTAAAAGACTTCTTTGATACTCAAAATAGTGGAAAAGGTAAAGCTGCACTGTATAAAATTTTATCCTTGCTGCGCAAAAGCAACGAAAAAATTAATATTGCAAGATACGCCTACCTGCTTGCCAGATTAAAACCTGAAACCAATAACGAAAACGTTCTAAAAAGGTACCGCGAATTTTCGGACAAGATGTACAATTGGAGCTTCAACAAACCAGATACACAACAGCTGATTACTGCAATATACATTTATCTTTACCAAAAAAGAAAAAGGAGTGAGTAATTATGTTGAGTCAGCAAAATAACATTCACAAGAACTACAACCAAAACTACGATAAACAATTGCGTAAAGTGCCAGAACATAAGCCACTGGAACTTCCAAAGGAATATGTGAGAGCTGCCGAAGAAGTCATGATAAAATTAGGCAAGTATAACGAAAAAACAGGTACATACTTCTTTAAGATTACAACCTCTAAGATTAGAAGTTTCCTTTCGCTTTCTAACGATATTTATAATATTGAAATCAGAAGCAAAGATGAAAACCTCACAGAAGAGAGTATCAACAAACTAAATAGGATGCGTGTACGTATCCTTTATGAAGCGGGAAGGTATGAAGAAGTTAAAGCGTTTGTAGAAAATAGTAAAATTATAAGCTATATTAAAGGGATTGGTACTAGCCGTAAAAAATTCCTTGATTTTGCCCAATACCTAGAAGCGCTGGTTGCTTATCATCGTTTCCTTGGTGGTAAGAGTTTATAATTTAAAGGGGGATTAAAGATGGTTGGAAAAATCGTTATTAAATCAGAATTAAAGGTATTAACCGGTCTACATATCGGCGGGTCGGATGCTTTTTCAGCAATTGGTGCAATAGACAGCCCCGTAGTTCGCGACAGCAGGACAAACCGACCCATCATTCCTGGAAGCAGCTTAAAAGGAAAACTGCGCACGCTTCTTGCACGTAGCCTGGCAAAACCTGGCGAAAAATTACCTAAGCATAATGACGATAATGAAATTATTCTTCGTCTTTTTGGTTCTTCCGGCGAGCCGATTATAAAATCACGGCTTCAGTTTGCTGACGCCTTTGTCAGCAATGCCAATGAATTTAATAGTATCAGCGATTTAACCGAGGCAAAGTTTGAAAACACCATAAAACGGGATACATCTGAAGCCATGCCAAGGCAGATTGAAAGGGTTGTCAGCGGGGTTAAATTTAATGTAGCCATTTGCTATGACGTTATGAACGAATCAGAGATATTTGAAGACATGCAATACCTTGCAAGGGCCATGAAGCTATTACAGCTTGATTATCTTGGCGGACACGGCACTCGGGGCAGCGGGCGCGTAAGTTTTAATGATTTCTCTTTTGAATTGTACGATTGTAATATTGATATCAATAAGCTTAAAGATATTTTTAAGGAAGTGGAGAAATATGAGTTATTATCTATACAAACTTGAATTTACCACTCCACTGCACATAGGTGACAGTAAACTTGCCAACGGCCTTGAAAGGTCCCAACTTAATATTTGTGCGGATACGTTGTTTTCTGCCTTGTGCCACACTATCATCCAGTTTGACGGGGAAGAAAAGTTAAAAATCTTTGTAAACAAGGTTTGCTCAAATAAAATACTCTTTAGCGATACCCTGCCCTATAAGCGCGATACATTGTTTATTCCGAAACCGTACATAAATTCGCACACAGATAAAAAGGCTGACCTTACAAAGAGAAAGTTGCTAAAAAAACTCCCATACATCCCCTTGCTGACACTCGGGCAGTTTATGAATTCCGTTTTCGGCAAAGAAGACTTTAACCCGGAACTGGTGGATAATAACTTTGCCCAAAGTAGAGTGGATACAAAAGTGAACATACCTGAAAACGACGTAACAAAACTTTACTCGGTTGCAAGTGTCAGTTTTAACGAAGGCTGCGGGCTTTACGGCATAATAAAAGCCAAAAAAGAAGATGCCGAATACATAACACGATTATTTGGATTTCTTGGTGTTGGTGGTATAGGCGGCAAGATAAGCAGCGGATATGGCAAGTTTAAATTGGCAGAGATGGTTCCCTTAGGCAGCAGCGATAATAGCCAGTACCAGTTATTAAACCAGTTGCTAAATAATGATACAGCCGATTATTATATTTCCCTTACAACCGCACTTCCGACCGACCATGAGCTTGACGAAGTGCTTGATGGTGCGACATATAATCTAATCAGGCGTGGCGGTTTTATGTATTCCACCTCCTTACAAATGCCTATTAAGAAACAAACCCAGCATTGCTTTTGTGCCGGCTCGGTATTTAGGAAAAAGTTTGAGGGCGATGTCTACAATGTGGCGCCAAAAGATGCGCCCCATCCTGCCTATCGCTATCTAAAACCTCTATTCCTGGGGGTGAGTATATGATTAAAGATTCACACCTTGAAATATATAAACTTACACTGACTACCCAATCCCCTGTGTTTGTGGGGTCTGGGCAAACTATAAAGAAGACAGAGTATTGCTATTATCCTGAAAAAAAACAGGCTATAATACTTGATGATGAAAAATTCCTGTCTTTTTTAGTTAAAGAAAACCTTATCGAAAAGTACGAGCAATTTATATTCAGTAACAGCGGCGATTTAGCCAAATTCCTGCAAAGTTGCGGATACGGATATGATGATGTAAGTAATCTTATGCTTTACTCTACCGATGTTGGAGACGCGCTTGACGACATACACTCTAAGAAAAATATACATTGCTTTATACGCAATCACAAAAACCAACCCTATATTCCGGGTAGCTCTCTGAAAGGAGCGTTGCGCACAGCGTTACTTGTAAAAATGGTTCTAAATGAACCATACCCTTATCCGATTAAGGTTGGTAATAAAAATGAGCAAAGCGACATTATCGAGAAATACTATTTAAATGTATTAAATCTTAAAGAAAATAAAAAAGAAATACTAAATGACATTATGCGAACTATCAGCATTTCCGACAGCGAGCCTATTGATAATTCAAACATGACACTGTGCTCCAAGCACGATATTTATCCAAACGGCTCACAAAAAAAGATAGCCGCAGTGGTACGTGAATGTGTTAAACCCGGAATAAAAATCAATTTTATACTTTCAATTGATAAATCCTTTGGCAGATACATATCGGTTGATGAAATACTCGATGCAATTGCGCATTTCCCAATGTATTACACAAACGAGTATTTGCGCTTCTTTTCCGGTGCAAAGGTTGGCTCGGTACCGCCTAATTCAATATATTTAGGCGGTGGTGTTGGATACTTTTCAAAAAATATTGTCTATCCCCTACTTGGCCATTCCGAGGCGGTAAAAGAGGTTTCCAATTTTATGAGCCGGAAATTTAAAGGGCATAAGCACTTTAGGGCTGTAAAACTTGGAATATCTCCAAAAAGGCTTAAATGCACCACATTTAATAACACAAGATACCAGTTTGGCATATGCAGTGTGGAAATTACTTAAAGTTGGAGAGTTGTAATGATTACAAAGTATAAAATTAAACTAAACTGCAACAATGGAAAGGTTAAATACAATTTAGGCTATCAGCTTTATGGTTCTCTAATGGAGCGGCTACCTGAAAATATCTGCGAGATCCTGCATGAAAACGGCATTTCGCCACTTGCCCAAAACTTTGTATACAACAACCGCCTTAAAGAATATATTTGGAATATCTGCGCCTTCGAGAATGAATTGGCAAAAAGCATTTTTGATGCGCTAATGCAGGACAAAACAATTTGTTTGGAAAGCGAAGACATATCTTTTGCCATTGAAAAAATTGAAAGTGAATATATCCCCTCTGCCAGAGAGCTGATGAAGCAGTCCAAAGCGCTTTTTAACGACGCGGCACAAATTGAGGTAAAACTTTTAACACCTACTGCCTTCAAGCAGGATGGCAGTTATGTCCTTTACCCCACGGCACAGATGATGATAGGAAACCTTATTAACAAGTGGAACTCTCTAAATAAAGATATAGTAATTGATGACCCATACGCGGTGAATGAAATAAACAACGGCCTTTCCATTAGCCGCTACAGGCTTAAAAGCGTAAATTACAACCTTAAGGGGGTTAAAGTATTTGGATTTGTGGGCGATCTAACAATTAAGGCGAGGTTGCCCGCCCCCTTGCTGGAAATTGTGCATTTGCTGTTTTATTTTGCAAACTATTCTGGTATTGGCATTAAATCCACTTTGGGAATGGGCGCGGCATTAACTTCGCCCCAAACCCACCCGGGTGCGAATGTGAAGCTTACATAAATTCTTTAAGTCATTCGCACCCCTTGCGACACAAGGCTTTGGCGGTATTTCCTTTAAATTTTTCTAACAAAAACGAACAAAAAAAAGAGGTTCGCACCAAACCCATTTAGACCCCGCACCAAAACTAAAGTTCTTATAGCCGCGGTAACAATCCACGCCCCTCACGGGGACGGAAACCGGCTGGGGAAACTTTGGAAGTGTTTGGTTTAGAGTAACAATCCACGCCCCTCACGGGGACGGAAACTCATAGCTATAGGTTCCTTTCTTGTTTTATATTTGTAACAATCCACGCCCCTCACGGGGACGGAAACATTTTATATTATTATTATATCATATATTTTTATAGTAACAATCCACGCCCCTCACGGGGACGGAAACATTTATGCCAGTATACAAATACGAATTGAGCAGGGTAACAATCCACGCCCCTCACGGGGACGGAAACCAAAATCACGGTGGTCAGCAGTTTTACATTTTGGTAACAATCCACGCCCCTCACGGGGACGGAAACCGGCTGGGGAAACTTTGGAAGTGTTTGGTTTAGAGTAACAATCCACGCCCCTCACGGGGACGGAAACACGGGTAGCTGAATAAGATGAATCTCTTTTGCAAGTAACAATCCACGCCCCTCACGGGGACGGAAACGTGATGTCGTCAATATTCGGCAGACCGCGCTTAAGTAACAATCCACGCCCCTCACGGGGACGGAAACAATAAGATATAAAGCTCTACCGCAATCTTTTAAAGGTAACAATCCACGCCCCTCACGGGGACGGAAACTGGCGTTGTCTTTGGATTTTCAAAATGACAACACGTAACAATCCACGCCCCTCACGGGGACGGAAACAGTAGTGGTAATTCGGCAATTATTTCTTCTAGTTGTAACAATCCACGCCCCTCACGGGGACGGAAACTTTATGAAGTTAGGCAGCAGATACTCACCTTTGAGTAACAATCCACGCCCCTCACGGGGACGGAAACTTGCTAAAATAAATTAATAAGGTATTTTGTATTAGTAACAATCCACGCCCCTCACGGGGACGGAAACACGTCTACCACCTCCACCACCTGATCGTCATAGTGTAACAATCCACGCCCCTCACGGGGACGGAAACACTGATTTATGCCAATACCACACCTAATTCCTCAGTAACAATCCACGCCCCTCACGGGGACGGAAAGTTTGTTCATCGGAAATAGTGCTGCCGTCATAGACGTAACAATCCACGCCCCTCACGGGGACGGAAACTTGTCTGGTAATAAAAAAGTAAAATCACTTGAAGGTAACAATCCACGCCCCTCACGGGGACGGAAACGGGCTTATGATTGGCGGTCAGTAGCAGGTGCAAGTAACAATCCACGCCCCTCACGGGGACGGAAACCATACTTTCCACCTCCGATGTTGTTTCTGACGGGTAACAATCCACGCCCCTCACGGGGACGGAAACCCCTGACTTTTAACAATTTACTCATAATAATCCTGTAACAATCCACGCCCCTCACGGGGACGGAAACACGGTTGCAGAGGACAGTTATGACCGAGAAACCCGTAACAATCCACGCCCCTCACGGGGACGGAAAAATCGAGTATCATTTCCAAAGTCCTATCCATTGAGTAACAATCCACGCCCCGCATGGGGACAGAAACTCGTCAACACAACCTACCATTTGGGCAATTATGTCCTGTAACCCCCTCTCCCCTTTGGGGACAGAATAAAAAGCGAGGATGTTGATATGAGCTATGTACTATTTTCATCGGTAGGCACAACCGACCCGATCTCAGAAAACCACGATGGCCCTGTTTTGCATATTTGCCGAAAGTACAAGCCAACAAAAGTGTATTTATACCTATCCAAAGAAATGTGCGAGCTTCACCTTAAAGACGATCGCTACCGCGACGCTTTAGAAAGGCTCGGCAGCCTGCTATCCCACAAATTTGAGATCCACTGCATAGAACGCCCTGAACTTCGCGAAGTGCAGGTGTTTGACACCTTTTACAACGAATTTGAAAACGAAATAGCCAGAATAAAAAAAGAAAATCCGGAAGCCACCATTCTTTTGAATGTTTCTTCCGGAACCCCTGCAATGAAAAGTGCACTTCAATTTATTGCTGCACTATCAGACGGAACCTGTATCCCTATACAAGTCTCTACTCCCAACCAAAAAAGCAATCCGCGCCGGGATGACATACACAAATATGATAAGGAACTGTATTGGTTGTGCAATGAAGACAACGAAAACTATAAAGACAGGTGCGGCATTTCCAGCACATTAAATCTAATGGAAAAAATCAAAAAAGAAATTATTAAGCGGCATATTGATGTATATGACTATCATGCAGCCTTAACAGTCGCCGAAGGCATGAACAGCATTTCCGAAAAAACAGTTAATTTACTTAACCTTGCCTGCAACAGAATTTTGCTAAAACAGCCCGAAGTCGATAGGTTACGCACCCTTTTTGAAGAACAGATTATTCCGGTTGTTAACGGGGAATTAAGAAAAATTGTGGAGTATCTGCTTTGGCTGGACGTAAAATTAAAGCGACACGAATATTCCGATTTTATCCGGGGAATTACACCTATTGTCGTAAATGTTCTTGATTTGTATTGCGAAAAACAGCTTGGCATTTGCATTAAAAAGTATTGCAAAAGGATATCTACACGCGGCAACGATGTGTACATGCTTACACGCGGCGAATTGGGAAAAACAGAAGAAGGAAAAGGAATTTTAGCGGTACTTGACGACCAGTTTAAGCCCTTTTGTAATACATTTTACTCAGCGGCCCATCTTACGGTAATTATAAATAATTATTCTAAAGACGAAAAGTTCATCGAAAAGGTAAATCTGCTTCGGACAGTGGAAGAATTGGTGCGTAATATTGCCGCGCATGAAATTATATACATAGACGAAGAATTCATAAAAAAGCGCTGCGATATTTCTACTAAACAAATTATGGATGCTCTTAAATTTTTAATTACAACTATCGCACCATCAATACCAAAAAATATTTGGAATTCTTACGATGAAATGAATGCACTTATAAAATCAACTTTATAGTTTTTTAATAATACCACAAAAATAAAAAGCCTACAGAAGTAGGCTTTTTATTTATACCGCATTCATATATTAATTAATATTCATCTGTTCAGACCCTAAGCATTCCGCGGAATCCCCTTGAGGAATAGTAGGATTCGGCGCTGTTGTGGTATACAAAGACGGTGTTGTAGCGGCGGTCGCAAAATAGAGCGCCACCGAGTTTTCGGATATTGTCGGGGGTTTTTATCCAGCTCGAGGTTTTTGTGTCAAATTCGCCGAGCAGCTGCAGCTTCCGATACTCTTCTTCCGTCAAAAGCTCAATACCCATGGCAAGCGCCATATCCACCGCACTGCCTTTGGGTTTGTGCTCTTTTCGGGACTCAAGCGCCTCACGGTCGTAGCACAGGCTTCTGCGCCCTTTGGGGCTTTCTGCCGAGCAATCGCAAAAAATAACCTCGCCTGTGTTTTCATCAAAACCAACAACATCCGGCTCACCGCCGGTTATCTCCATCTCGTTCAGCGACCAGAGTTTTTGTGGATTTGCTTTAAGCTTTTCCTGCACCCTGTCCCATTCAAGCCTTTCATGGCGGTTCATATTTTTCTCAAAACGGGATTTTAGTATTTTAAGCAGTTCGTCGCGCCGTTTGCTGGACAGTTCTTGTTTATTATCCATCGACATCCTCCCCTTAAAGCATTCATGCACGAAGTATTTTATCCATCGGTTTCCCCTTTGCCAGTTCATCTACAAGTTTGTCAAGCCATCTGATTTTCTGCATAAGCGGGTCTTTGATTTCCTCAACCCGATGGCCGCAAATCACGCCCGTAATTTTAACCGCGTTGGGATTAATTTTAGGCGCTTCACGAAAGAATGTTTCGCAGTCGACATTTCTTTCTATTTGGGTTTGCAGGCCCTGCTCGTCGTATCCCGTAAGCCAGCAAATAATAGTATCCACCTCGGATTTGGTGCGCCCTTTGCGCTCGGCTTTTTGGACAAGCAGTGGATAGATTTTTGAAAAAGGCATTTTATATATTCGTTCGTTTGCCAAAAACATCACTTCCTATACTTTTCTTATTGTCCGTACAATACCGCTTACCTTAATAATAATTGCATTTGCTTTGATTGCCAATAAAATTTTGTATAAACTTCTTTACATACCAAAAATATATTGACAACGGTCTAAAGAGTGGTTATACTGTATATACTGTATATAAACAGTATACAGATTTGGAGGTGGGTGCTTGGATATTATAATCAGCAATTCAAGCGGAAAACCGATTTATGAACAGATATATTCCCAGATTAAAAACCAGATAATTTCCGGAAAACTGCAGGAAGGCGAAATGCTGCCATCCATCCGCTCACTTGCAAAGGACCTGCGAATAAGCGTCATCACCACCAAAAGGGCATATGAAGAGCTTGAAAAGGACGGATATATTTACACCGTTGCCTCAAAAGGATGTTATGTTTCCAAAAAGAACCCGGAAATCATCAGGGAGGAAATTTTAAAACAGATTGAGGTACACATGCGCAAAATCTGCGAGCTCGCACCCGCCTGCAATCTTTCGGAGGATGAAATTATTGAGATATTCCGTATCATACAACAGGAGGATTAGCCAATATGAATGCCATTGAGGTTAAAAATCTAACCAAAAAATATTCCGGGTTTACGCTTGACAATATAAGCTTCAGTCTGCCAACAGGCAGCATTATGGGGTTTGTGGGAGAAAACGGAGCCGGAAAAAGCACCACCATAAAATTAATCATGAATGCGATTCCACGCGATAGTGGCGAAATAAAGGTATTAGGGCTTGACAATCAGTCGCCGGAATTCACATCATTAAAAAATGATATCGGAATCGTGCTTGACGAAGCATATTTCCCCGAAGTGATTACTGCGGCTAATGTCAACACGATTATGAAACACACCTATTCAAAATGGAGCGAAAGCACATATTTTAATTACATTAAAAAGTTCGATCTGCCTATTAACAAGGCTTTTAAAGACTTTTCGCGCGGCATGAAAATGAAGCTGGCTATCGCGGTCGCGCTTTCGCACGACCCAAAGTTACTGATTCTCGATGAAGCCACCAGCGGGCTTGACCCAATGGTACGGGACGAAATACTTGATATATTTAATGACTTTACCCGGGACGAAGGGCATTCGGTGCTGCTGTCCTCCCATATTGTCAGCGACCTTGAGAAAATATGCGACTATATTACCTTTATCCATCGGGGCAAAATAATGCTTTGCGAAGAAAAAGACCGGCTGCTTGAGGAATATGCAATAATCAAACTGCCAAAATCGGCTTTCGATGAAATCCCGCAAGAGGCTGTTAAAGGCAAAAAGATTACAAACTATGGAGTTGAAGCGCTTATATTAAAGTCAAAAATATCGCCGTCTTTTGAAATACAGCATACTACTCTCGAAGACATTGTGTTGTTTCTTGCGAAGGGGGATGGCAGATAATGAAAGGGTTGCTATTAAAAGATTTTTACACCCTTACAAAACAGATGAAAATATTTCTTTTTATTATAGTCATATGGTCATTAATACCGGGATTCTCTGTATCAGGTTTTGCCATAGTCTATGCGGGAATGCTACCGATTACAGCATTAGCATATGATGAACGTTGCAAGTGGGATTCTCTTGCGGCAATGATGCCATATTCGGTAAATAGTCTTGTATTAAGCAAATATATTCTTGGCTATATTCTAATTAGTTGTGCTTCGCTATTATCCACACTTGCACAAGTAATAATGTCTTTCTTTAAAAAATCACCTTTTCAGTTCGATTCGTTTATATCCATTGTATTTGCAATAATAATTGCTTTAATTGTCCAGTCAATCAATCTGCCTGTGATGTTTAGATTAGGGGTTGAAAAAGGCCGCTACGTATACTATATTCTGCTTGCCATATTTATTATTGGGGCAACAGCGGTTAGCGACAAATTATTATATTTTCTTAGCCAGATTTCAATTAACCTCTACCTTTTGGTTTTCTACGCTATTATTATTACAGCAATTATAAATATTATATCTATATGGATTTCTTCAAAAATCTATAAAAATAAAGTCAATTAATAATAATTGCAAGAGCTGCTACCATATGTAGATAGCAGCTCTTGCAATCTTTCGCACATATAGTATGTAGCACTTAAATTTGCATAATTTAAAGACTTAAATTTGATATCATCAGTGCTTTGAATATAAATTGCGGAAATGTGCTAATTCTTAACAGCCACCGTAAGATTAACCGGATTTGGCCAAATTTCATATTCCTGTTGCCAGTTCATGTAAAACGAAGCATTAAACTTTAGTCACTGGGTACCTGGTTCTAATTTTCGGCCAAAAGTCCAGTATTGATATATTCGTTCACCCGCTTTATTGTTATGGGAGTAGGTTCTGAAGGTTCTATACATGCAAGGCCCATATCAGTATACTCTTCCCCCTCTTAATAAAGCTTAAATTATAATAACTTGTTAGATTTGTCAACATTAAAATATTACAAGTGATTTTGTGCCCAGGACCTTTGAGTACAGTTAACATCTTTGACTTTCAGGTGGTAACAATTATGTACTATTTGCATTGACCTAATAAGCCAAAAATGATATGATATTTCCCAATAAACAAAATAGGGATTGCTTATTTGCAATCCCGCTTTTTTATGGAGGATTTTATGTGGCATATAATTTGGCCAATTGCGCTTGTGGTTCTTGCAAATCTCTTTTACCACATCTGCTCAAAATCCACGCCCGGAGACGCAAATGCATTTCTGTCGCTGTGCGTTACTTACCTTATTGCAGCAGTAGCTTCATTTGCATTATTCGTTTTTACCGGACAAACAAAGAATTTAATAAACGAATTATCCAAACTTAACTGGGCCTCATTCGCACTTGGAATGTCCATTGTCGCCCTCGAATTCGGGTACATATGTGCCTACCGTAGCGGATGGAAAATAAGCGTCGGCTCTCTTGTGGCAAATATTGTTCTGGCATGCGCTCTTGTTTTTGTCGGACTTCTATTGTTTAAAGAAAAAATATCTATACGGCAAATAATCGGCATTGCGGTTTGCATATTGGGGCTTTTTCTTATTAATAAATAGCTTTAAGGTATAAAAAAATTGACGGCAAACCTGCATCTGCAGCCACTAATGCTTAAAAGTGCAGCATTCAAACTTTAACAAAAGGCAAACTTTAAGATTTCACATACTCCCGGGCCTGTTTCCCGGTCATATGCTCGATGTCTATTGCAATTATATAAGCCTTGGTACATTCGTTAATTGTCCTTTGTTTTTCCCCTTCCGGTCGGTCTCCTGAATATTTTTCGACCAGAGCCTTAAAAGCCTCAAGCCTTTCATCACCTTCAACAATTCTTGTCTTTCCAAAGGCAATGGCACTTCGATAGTATGACGTATATTTTTCACTTACAACAGTATCTTCATCAATTACACAAAACGACACCTTTGGGCACTTTAATATAGCATCTATTTTATGTCCCGTCTTGGAAAAATGAAAATAAATTTTGTTATTGTAATATACATAGCTTAAAGGTACCGCATAAGGGTAATCTCCATCTCCAATACATGCAAGGACGCCATTAGTGCATCTTTTCATTACAGCGACCGTTTCCTCGATTGATAACATTTGCCTGCTTCTTCTCATCTCTCTGAACATTCTTTATACCTTCTTAATAGGATGCCTTATTATGGTTTTAAGTTTATCGGCTGCTACCTTGCGCGGATCGGAAAGGTATATTTCGTGGTGCCTGCGATAATTACCAATGTCAACCACATATCCATTATCAACCGCAAAGCGGTCGAGCGCCGCAACCGTAGTAGGTTCATCGTCATAAGAGCCTATGTGCATGACCTGGACACAAAGCCCCTCGGTAAACTTTTCAAGCCGCGCCTTGGACACATCAAGATGGGGCTTTTTCTTTAAAATAGTTGCCACAGCCGACTGGAAAATATCTTCGCTCACAAAATCCGGCTGGCGTATCATCATTGTCCATACAAATTTACTTTTATCTGTAATCGGTGCGCCTCCGCCTTTATACGAACTGTCGGCAACACTCCAAAACCCCTCAAGCGGTGGCACCACATACTCAAAAATCGCCTTGTTACCCATCTTTATCGCATATGAAAGCCCATACAGCAGCTCAACCGCCTCGGCATACTGATGGCTTGTGTTGGGGTCGCCCTTACCGTCAACCATAATAAAGGTCATCTCCGGCACATCCACCACCGACGGCGTGGTTTTGGGCTGATACAAATGTTTATACTCTTTCTTAAAATCAAACATAACCGCTACTCCCTTTCCCGTGGGCCTTTACCCACAAAGCCTAGTACATATACAATAGATTATGGAAAAATTATGCCTTTATTATAATAGCATTTATATATAATTACAAAAAAATATTTCAAAAAAAATCCCCCGGAAGTAGTAAAAGACTACAACCGGGGGCTATTCTATTTATTGGCCTTTTCTATATCCCTGTAAGCCAATAGGTAGTTAATACCCGATACAATAATACCTCCGCCAATAAAGTTGCCAATTCCGGAAACAGCTAAATTATATAAAATATCTTTAATTGTTAGATTGGCGCCAAAAAATAGTGCCGCAAACAGGTAATACATATTGGCAACAATATGCTCTGTTCCGCTAATGACAAATACAGCAATTGACAGCCACAATACGACAATCTTCGCAATTTCTTCTTTGCAGCTGTAAGCCAAGCACACGCCGGTACAAACAATAATATTGCATATTATGGCGCTGGCGAACAACTGTCCAATTGGCATATATACTTTTTGCAGTGATTTTTCAACTAACAAATCGATTACGGCTTGGTTAAAAATCCCTGATGATTTGGTCAGCAGTGCAGTAAAAGCTGCCCCGAAAAGATTAGAAACCAAAATCAGAAGCAGTATTTTGAAAATCCTTCTTAATCTCGTGCGTCCTGAAAACACCGCAACCATAACCATGCAATCACTTGTAAACAGCTCTGCCTGCATAAGTATAATGGCTATAATCCCTATGGGGAACGCCAGTGCACCCAAGAAATTTCCCAAACCTGGAATTGTAATGCTTGCCGAGAGTTTTAAACTCGCTATCGCGCCAATTGAAATATACATTCCTGCGAGAAAACCCTGTATTAGCAAAATTATAAAACGCTTGTTGGCTTTGTGCTTGCTTTGATATAGTATGTATTCGGTTAATGCTTTGGGGCCTGAATGAATAGACATAATAAATCCTTATCCTAATCCTATATTTGCATTCATATAAAACGCGCTAGGGGATATAATAGCATATTTGCTTTGTAAATACAAAAGTATTTTTTTGCATATTTTTTTACATACCAGTGAACTAAATCCATGACAATAGGCTGCCGACAGAATAGCCGTCAGCAGCCTTTGGCTTTAAATTAATGCAAGCTGGAATTCGATTTACTTAAAGGAGTAAAAACCTAATACCGGGCAGTTTGTGGCCTTGGCGATTTCTAAGGATCTCTTGGGGTCGGAAGTATCGCTTAAAACCAATGAATAGCGGTACTGGTGGAAGCCCCCTAGATCCACCTTAAAATTGGTTTCCCAGAAGTTGTTCATTACCCAGGCGTAGACATGGTCGAGGTTTTCTACCCCTTCTTCGCCGCAGAGTTTGATTTCGTGGGCTTTAATGTCTCCCATTGAAATCAAGGGCGTGTCGGGGGTGGCGATTATTACTCCGCGGTTCTTGGACTGGTAGCACATGCCGTTTTGCAGAGCATAGAAATCCACGCAAGTGCCGGGCAGCTGGTCAATCCTCGGGCGCAGCAGCGCTCCGGTCTTCTCCACCCAGAACTCCTCATCCTCAAATCCGGTGGTGAAGGGCAGGGCCAGGTATATATTCTCGGGATCCCATACGCTCTTTTTGTGCATGCGAAGATCCACATCAATGCGTGGTATGTCCTTGTAAGCGGTCAGGATAAGCGAGCAGGCATGGGTCCCCTCAAGCTCGTAGCCCAGTTCAACCCTTGAATAGATTGCGCCATCCTCCAAAACATTGGCGCTAATAAGTCTACCGGCATACCTCTTAGTGCTGATAGACTTGCGGTTGCGTCCCATACGGCGGCGCTCTTCGCACTGGTTTGTGGTAACCGGGGTGACCTCGTATATGGGAGTAAAGGCATTAAACTGCCGGTCCCGCCTAATTAGCTCCTTTTGGGTCTGCTTATCAAATATTGAGGTAATACCCTCGCCCTCGGTGTACTTAATCCTAAAGAACCGATTTTCCAAGCGGTAGGGGGTTACCACCGAGCCATTTTCTAGCTGTTCGTTAAATGTCCTTTCCAGATCGCTTACGCTGTCAATAGCCACTTTGGCGCATTTGCCGGCGGAGTTCAGCGGAGGCGGGGCGATTTCCCTTAAATGATAGGACTTTTTCTGTTTGGGCCCGAGTTTTACTAGTATATTAAACTCGTGGCCCCTTGCGTATCTGCCAAGCTGGTATGGTACAACCTCGTTGGTATCATTATCTACCACCTCGAAATACCTGTACCCGAACAGGGTCTCCATGTTGACCCTAATTACATCGGTCACGGGGAAATCATGGGGGTTGATAGCGGTAAATGTGTAATCCTTATTCATAAGGGGTGGGGTTTCGCCGTTTGCAAAGGTGATCCTATCGCAGGCCCTGGAGGCCGTCTCGTTAGCCTTTAGGGCAAAGAGGCTTTTGCGCAGATCAAGCTTGTTTACGCTCGGATGCCAGGGCTCGGACACCGATGAGCAATAGCCCCAGGTGTGCTCGGCATAGAACATTAGATTGTAAAGTGTGCTGTCAAGCAGTTCCTTGCCGCAGATTTCCCCTTTGGGGTCAAGCTGCCTTGCGATGTAGTATTTTCTGCTGGCTTCACGGTAGTGCTGGGCTATCTGTGGGGTTGAACCCACGCCATCTGCCCACCAGTCGGTCCAGTCGCCAGAGTAGGTAGGAATTTCCACGTCCGATTGCCGCAAAATGCTGAAAAACTCATCAAGGGTTGCCATTTTAAGCTCGATCTTGTCGCCGTGCAGGGCATTGTACTTATTTACGAAATCAATTATAAATGTGCTCGGCGGCGAGTTGTCGGTCATCATGCCGGAAAGGCTTATGGTGACAAAGTCGTAAGGGTGTCCCTGCTCTTTTAAAACCCTTACATAAGCTTCGATTCGCTTTTCGGCCTTTTCAAACTTTTCCAAATACTCAAAGGTCTGACCATCCCGGATGGTGTACTCAAATTCACTCTGCTGTGCAATTCCCAATTCGTTGCCCACAAGGTAGTGCTCGCCGTTCCAGACAAGAATTTTGTTTCCCTTTGGTGACTGCCAATAGAAGGGTGTCTGCTTTTTAAACAGCGGATGATACCCGTGATGTGTGTGGATACATGACAATAGGTTTTCAATTCCGTTGTCATATAAAGCGTCGGCAAATCCCCAGCTGTAGCCATTGATATCCGCGGTCATGGCCGATTTCATGGTAATACCGTACTGCCTTACTAGCTCTGCGCTGTTTTTAAGCACAAGGTTTAAAACATCCTCGTCCACCAATTCGGTGAGGTTAAGGTAGCTGCCGGACAGGCCTATTTCGCCGGATTTTACATACTTAATAAAGGCGTTCTTGTAATAATCATCCGCATTCTCCAAAAACTTTTCTACGCACCAGAAGCTTTCGCAGTTCCATTTAAAACCCCGCCATTCGAGTTTGCCCGCGTGAATCTGATCAAGGATATCAATAACCTCTTTGATAAAATACACATGGTGCATTTCGATTTTTTCCTGATAATCGGTGTAGCCGATATCGGTGTGGCTGTGGTGTATAAGGTAGATTGTAAACTTATCACTCATAAACCTACTCCCCTTTTTGTAAAACATATTATCTTACATAAGCCTTAATGGTCATAAGCGTCTGTCCTTTGGATTTCTCGGTGGGGCTAATGACATAGGATTCCACACTTGCTGGGACAATGAAGGTCTCGGCGTAGTGCACCACAAAGGGCTCAAACTCGCCGGTGGGGCTGGTTATGACCGCCTCCTCGCCCTCCACCAGGTTGAATACACAGACGCTGCCATTGGATTGGTGGACTACCGGCATTGTAAAGACATGCCTGCGGGTTTCGATAAACTCCCGCTCGTGCAGGCCGGTTCGCACTTCAATAACCCCATCTTCCTTTGAAATCTCCTCGAATTTATTGACAAGGTTATCATATACCCATTTTGTGGTCCTGTCAAAGCATATTACCTGCTCGCCATGTTCGATGTGGGTTGGGCGCGGCAGGCCGTCCAAACCTACGCGTCCCCAGTCCCAGAGCTTGAAGGTAAATATATATGGCGTGGCGCTGATTTCAAGCACCATCGTGTCCTTGCCCGAACAGTGGATAGTTCCCGCTGGGATCGACAGGTGGTCATGTTTCTTTACCGGGATTTTGTTTACATATTTCTCAGCGTCAAACATAATTTCGCCGCGGTTGGCCCGCTTTAAATCCTCAATCATCTGGTTCTTGTCTATATTTTCTTTAAGCCCCAGATATACATAGGAACCCCCTTCGGCACAATCTAAGATGTAATAGCTTTCATCCTGGGTATAGTGCATTCCAAAGGTCTCCTGGATGTATTCGGTCAAGGGGTGTACCTGCAAGGAGAGATTTCCGCCCTCCATTGTGTCCAAAAAGTCAAAACGTATTGGGAATTCTGTACCGAACCTTGCGTGCACCCGCTCGCCGAGCAGCGGACGCGGCTGGTAGAATACAAGGTCAATGGCGGGGATTTCTACCCGGATATCCCCAAAGCGCAGATATAGGCTGTTTTCCTCCGGCACCCCATCAAAACACCAGGCGTAGTTGGGCTTGTCGTCATCAAGTCCGCATACATCCTTCATCCACTGGCCTCCCCAGACGCCGGGGTCAAAATAGGGCACTAAGCGGAAGGGCCTGTGGCTGATAACCTTTAAGGCATGGGTAAATGCCCTGCCGGTGATCATCTTAGGGCAGCCTTTCTGATTGGTGTCAAGCAGGTAATCAAATTTATCAAACAGCTTCTTCTTGTGGCGGTCGGCAAGCCTCCATTCCACAAAAAAGCCCCGCTTGTACTTTGACAAAAATGGGTCATTCACATTATTTCCCTTGTAGTTTGGCATTCCCGCCTTAAAACGGTTTTGGATTTCCCAACGGGCAAGGTCACAGTAGATAAACACATCCCCGGTGGTTATAAGGGCTGCACCAGTGCCGTAGACCAGTACAACGCCCTGCTCTACCCTGTCTATTTCATGCCTCATGTGCTCTATTTTTTCTTTTAAAAAAAAATCGGACAGTTTCTTGGTGGTTAGCACCCCGAAAACCCTGTCATCGGTAAGGTAGTCCTTAATCATTGCCTCGTATGTCGCGTTATCGTAGGTGCAGTCATCGGCCGAGAACATTTTAACGGGGTTTAAATATAAAAAGCCTTCGAGTACCTCCTTTTCATCCACCCCCGGATAAAAGTCCAGTACCACCACGGCTTTGGTTTTACCCTCTATGCGCCTTTTAATTTCGGCCACGATTGCAGGGTAGCCTTCGAAAGCCTCTGAATCAAAGCCATTTATTCTTATCTCGGGATATTTGTCGTAATTGTGATACCTTGCAAACATTAGTATCCCTCCTGATATGTCCTATCATATCCAAAAGGATTATAGCATATGTAATTACATATTGCAACCAAATTTAAAAATGTGTTTACATATTAAGAGTTTCAGTGTATAATTTATTCGAAATAAATTTAGAAAGGGCTGGGATTGTGGGCGTATATATTGCTCTTGATGTCGGGGGCACCAGCGTTTCGGCAGCTTTGGTGTCATCAAACGGACGTTTTGTCACTCCTGTTAAGACTTATAAGGCAAATTCAAATTCTGATAAGGAAACCATACTTAACAACCTGGCTTATATAATAAAAGAGCAGTATCAATTGGCGAAAACCCTAAATATCGATATAACAGGAATCGGAATTGGTTTCCCCGGGCCTTTCGACTACGAGAATGGCATAAGCCTTATAAAGAACATCGGAAAATATGACAGCATTTACGGCGTAAATATTAATAAAGAGCTTCATAACATGTTAGGACTTAACGTTGATATTAGATTTTGCAACGATGCGGATTTGTATTGTATGGGCGAATGCGTGTTTGGGGTTGGGAAATATTACAACCGCTGCATGTGTATTTGTATCGGCACTGGTATTGGCTCGGGCTTTTTCGCCGACGGCAAACTGGTAAAATCGAGCCCTGATGTGCCAGAAAACGGCTGGATCTACAACACCCCCTACCGGGATGGGATTGTGGATGAATATCTTTCCGCCACGGGGATTAGGAGGATGATGTTAGAATATCCCGAAACGGCACGAATTAATAGTGTAAAAGAATTAGCCGAATCCGCCCGGGCAGGGCTGCCCCGTGCCATTGAAATATTTAATGAATTTGGTAGGATGCTAAGCGAAGTAATCCCCCAGTTTGCCATTTCCTTTGGCGCTGAGTGCCTAATACTTGGTGGGGATGTAAGCCGAAGCTGCGATTTGTTTGACAAACCGTTGACAGAAAAGTTGGCTGAATATAATATAAAGGTAGTACCCTCTAAAACATTTGCGGATAATACACTGCTTGCCTGCAGCCTGCTTTTTGATGAATAGGAGGGAAATAAGTGCCGTTATACAAAGAAATTATCGATGACATAATGCACCGAATACAGATGGGGCAGTTAAAAGAAGGAGACATGCTTCCCACCGAAATGGAGCTGAGCATACTTTTCGGTGTTAGCCGCCCTACTGTCAGAACCGCGCTGCTTAAACTCGCAAATGAAGGATATATAACCCGCGTAAAAGGCAAAGGTACTTTCATTACCAGACCCAAACTGGTTCAGGAATCTACCAGTTTTATTGAAAGCTATAACCAGGAAATGCGCGAAAAGGGCCTTTCCCCAAAAACAGAGGTTTTGGAGTTCAGAGCCACCCGGGCAAATGAAATTATCGCTGAAAAACTAAAGCTCAACAAGGGCGATAAGGTAATAAAATTAAAACGGCTGCGTTTTGTCGAACCCGATTTTGAGGAAAACCCGGTTGTATTAACTACCGTTCACATTCCATATAAAATTGCGCCGAACCTCTTGCATTATGATTTGGAAAACACCTCATTATATGATGTTTTGAAGCAGCAGAATATAGTTATTCAGCGGGTGGAACGTGAGCTTGAGATCAAAATGCTGTATGGCAAGACCGCAAGGCTTCTTAATGCAAAAGAGAACTCCCCCGCGCACTTTATATCATCAGTAGGATACACCAGGGACGGCACTCCTGTTGAATACTCCGAAAGCTTTTATCCAGCCGACAGAAATAAGTTTTTAATAAAAATTACAAGATAAAAAGGGCCATAGCTTTACAAGCTATGGCCCTTTTTTTAACAAATTAATATTCCAAATGATAGCCTATATCTCATTTGGATTGCATTTTTTACCCATTTTCAGCCCCTGACAGAGTCTTAGCAAAAATAACACTCCAAGCGCAGCACATATTGGCAGCTGGTTGAAGTATTCGTCGCCAGTTTTGGGGTTTTCATCGCTCGACGGCGGTAAAGGCACTTTGGTGCTTATTTGGGTGACATATTTGCCCAGCACCTCGTTGGTTCGCGACGAGGTTACAACCCAAATAAGCTCGCCATTGTAATTTCCCGGTTTTGCATTGTCCCAATCTTTTTTTGCAACATTTAGAATAACCTGTGACGACCCGTTGCCGTCAAACCCGGTATTCAGTTTTTCACAGCTCACTGCAACCGGAAGTCGCCCTTTGCCCGTTTCATGGACAAATTCTCCCACCTGAATCGATAAAAGCAACACTTCATTCTCATAGCACAAAAAATCCTTCATGCCAACCGTTTCGGTATCACTTATAGCACCATAAGATATTACCCATCTGGTAGGATACACAAAGGTAAATTCTCTGTTGCATCTTGCGGTAACCAATGAGCTATAAGCTGCACAGGCAGGAGCGGATAATAATATTAATCCAATAAATGTTACTATAGTTATTATTTTTTTCATAACCCACTCCTGTCTTGAATAATTTGGTTATTCAACGGATATCTCTAAATTATTTTATTAGTATGACCTATATTATCCTAAATATTCCAGTGCATAGGTTACCGAGAATGTCAAATAACCTTTGTAATCACCAGCTGCTACCAATTTGGCGGGGTCGCAGAAAATCTTTGTGGTGTAAGTCTCCTCGGAATCCTCCAATTTTTCCTGGTAGAATGCGAAGAACTCTTCCTCAAGACCAAAGGGCAATTTCTTGGAACCGTATCCGTTTTCGTTATACATATTCATATCCTTTGTTATATTTTCTACCAGGATCGCACTTCTCTCTTCGATAAGAGCATTCTCTACCGAAATGGTGAATTCCTTTTCTTGCCTTGGCATTCTCTTATCGAGGGTTCCGAAGTCAACATTTGCAGGTATAACAACCACATAGGTCGGGTCGGCGTTTGCAGTAACGATTGTCGGATTATTAAGAGGCATTAAGGAATCATAGGTTATTGTTGACTCAGAAGTGCTTCCATTGGGCTTTCTGACGATATATTTGGGTTTTCCATTGCTATAATCAACATAAAATACATCATCAACATTGTTAAAGCTGTTTTCGCGGATGCCGCCAAATACATTTTTGGGTATCCTTAGGGTATTGTGAATTTTAATAAAGGATGATCCAACAATAAACGATGAGTTATTAACTTTGTTGCCAGTAATGCTAAGTTCCTCCAGCTGGGTCATATCGTTTGAAAGCTGGATAGCAAATCTAGTAATATTTTTAAACGTATTGTTATTAGCCGTAAAGCTGGTTATGCCATAGGTTACCCCTTCATAAGAGGGCCAATCCCAGCCCGGATCGCGGGCGGTTGCAGTGTTTAGACCATCTCTACAATTTACGATAGTATTGTTATTGAAAATCAGGGTCTGGGCTGTCGAGGTGAATGCGGTCATATTGGGGATATTCCTAAAGGTGCAATTTTTGACTTCCAGGGTTAGATTGCCCTTTAAGCACTGTGTTGAAACATAAACAGGAACCCCGTCAAAAGTGCAGTTTTTAAAGGTAATTTTTATATCTTTTGGCGGTAGATTTTTGCCTGAACCCTCATCAGGTCCGTTTAGAGCCCACACAAACAGGCGATTGAAGACAGTAGGATCAACAGCCTTATAATCAACGTTGGCGATTACAAGATCCTCATTGGTCCTAATATATACCTCGCCGTTAATCTCCTGCAGTGCCCTACTATCGGCTGATACGGTGCTAATGCAGCCAACAATAAGCACGAAGGTTAAAAATGCCGCTAAGATTTTTTGCATCACTCAAACATCCCTTTCCTTTCTTTATTTATATTTAACCCTCTTAATAGACATCGAGGGCTAATATGGCATCATCTTACAAGCAGGTCAAAATTTATAACCGCACCGTTTAGTCTCGCTCTGGTGCTAAGGTCATATGGTTCATAGTGGATCTGTGCCTTATATTCGCCCCTTTGAAGCGGACGGGTAATTGAAATGTTGTAAAACCCCTTGCCCGGTTCAATTAATTTAGATTCGTAAATCTGCTCCCCCGTATCGGTAAGCACTATTTTTATAACAAAATAACAGGGATTTCCTTCCGGGTTTACAAGGTTGACAGAAATATCGGTTGTGCCCGCCTCAACAATCATTTGTTTGTATCCGGGGATTCTAATGCCTTCCTGCGCATTATTGTCGTTTGCGGCAGGCAGAGTACCCCTCCAATCAACCGCCTGGTCATCCAGTTCAAGCCCCGGCCTAGAATTTATTCCGGAAGCATCAAGACCTGCGAAAAACCGGATATAGCCAAACACACCGCCCACCGTAAGGGATAGGGCAATAAAACAAACAAGCAGGTAGGCAGACAGCCTTGTTTTAAGCAATTCCACATAAGCGTTTTGCAAGCCCTTTACAGCTACATATCCCACTGCCTTTTTAAAAAATCTGTTATAAGATTTAACAGGGGTTAATGGAATCTGAAAATCTTTGCAACTCAGCACGCCCAGGCCGCTTTTCTTCCCCTTAATAAATGCCGCTATTACCTTGTAGCTGCCATAGGGGTATAATGCCTTCATCTGTTTTTTAGAATAGCAAGGGATTTTATGCTGTTTTGATAGCGCTATTTCTTCTTCATAATTGCTTCGTTCATCCATCTCATAAACATGGGAATTGCTGTCCACCGCAAACACCTGCCAGCCTAAAATTTGGAATGTTCTGAATAAATTTCAGCATAAACTGTAAATATATGGTAATCACTCCATCTATTGGATGATTCTAGCACTATTGTTAATTATTGTCAATAACAAAGCTAAATATTTTAATAATTTTTATAAATAATTTAGATTTTAATATTAAAAATGTACAAAATTATCCATATTTTGCTTGTTTATAAAAAATTGTTTTCAAAAAATGTTATTTATTTAACAAAAATTTTCGGGAGCTATTTAACTTTGAAAGGAAATTTAGTATAATAAGTAATCATATTTACCTTTATATGGCTAATATGATTTAATCTTTAGCCGGAGGAATTGACATGGATATAATTATCAGAGAAAATTATGAACAAATGAGCAAGTATGCTGCTCAAATCATTGCAAATGTCGTAAGGACGAAACCGAATTGTGTTTTAGGCCTGGCTACCGGCAGCACGCCAATTGGCACCTATCGGGAGCTCGTAAGAATGCACCGCGAAGAAGGGCTTGATTTTTCCGAGGTAACAACTTTTAATCTTGACGAATACCTTGGGGTAGGCATTGACCTTGACAAGCCCTATCATTTGGACCAGAGTTATGCCCGGTTTATGTACGAAGAATTATTCAAACATATTAATATAAAAAAGGAAAACATACATATCCCGGACGGTTTGACAACTAACCCAAACGAACACTGCAAGTGGTACGAAGAACAGATAAAAAAGGCCGGAGGCATTGATTTGCAGCTGTTAGGTATAGGCCGCGACGGGCACTGGGGATTTAACGAGCCTGGCTCCTCCTTAGGGTCCAGAACCCGGGTTGTGGCATTAACCGAACAGACACTTAACGACAATTATGAGGCCTTTTATAAAAAAGCAAATATTTCACGAAGCGAAATGCCTCACTTTGCAATAACCATGGGAATCGGCACAATATTGGAAGCCAGAAATATCCTAATGATCGCCAACGGAGCGGGGAAAGCTGACGTTGTCGCCAAGTGCCTTGAGGGACCGGTCACATCCCAAATCACCTCCTCGGCAATCCAGCTCCACAGCGGCGGGATTACGGTCGTGCTTGACAAGGAAGCTGCTTCTAAATTAAAGAATATTGACTACTACCGGCATGTTGAAACCCTAAAACATCAATACGGGCTGTAAAAAGCAAATAAAAATGCTAAGGTGCAACCTTAGCATTTTTATACAAAAACGCGTGTTTGTTTATGCCTGTGCCTTTTTCTATCAAACATTGCCTAAACTAAGCTCACTTGCAGAACAAGTGAGCTTTTGCTTTAATAAAATTTACCCGCAGTATATTAATAGCGCGTCACGCAGAAATTTTGCGCAGCCTTTAGCTATCTTATCGTAATACTCGGTAAAGCGTGGATCTTCTACATACATTTGAGCTAAACCAATGTGGGCTTCTTTGCTGTAGTCGCTCCAAAAGTAACATAGCCATTTTTTATGCAGCTCACAAGCCTTTTGCGCCAGTTCGCTTGACGGATCCCCTTGCTCGCAAGCCGCTTTCAGGGTTTGGTTAAGCTCGTTTGTCAGTTTTTCTAAATCTTCATACTGCCGGACACTCATGCCCAAAAGCTTGGCATTGGCGCGGTCAACCGCCTCAACACCATACCTTTCGCGGGCTTCCCTGACGTATTGGCGCTCGTTGTCTTCAACCAGCTTTTTAACGAAGCCCTGGAATTTTTCCTGGTCGTTCATACTAATTGCTCCTTTCTTCGCCCTTAAGGTTTTTTCCACATTGGCGATAATTAAATCAAGCTGTTTTCGCTTGGCAATAAGGGCTGACAAGTGGCTTTGCAATGCAGCCTGTTCATCAAAATCCTCTGATAAAAGGATATTTTTTATTTCTTTTACCGGCACGCCAAGTTCCCTGTAAAACAGAATCTGCTGCAGCCTATCAACCTCTTTGGGGCCGTATATGCGGTATCCGTTTGAGGCTGTTCTGACAGGTGTCAGCAGCCCGATTTCATCGTAATAGCGTAAAGTACGAGTACTTACGCCCGCCAGTTTTGCCAGCTTGTTGATAGTGTACTCCATCGCACTCACCCCCTGCAAAATTAGTATAAACTATTACGTAACGTCAATGTCAACTGTATTTCAAAAAACTTTAGTGCAAGCTTATCTTTCGCTGTATTAAAGTATATCCCCGGGTTGGCAGTCCAAAGCCTTGCATAGAAAATCTGGTTGCCTTTGCGTTCCCGTCCTTAAAAACGGAAAAATTGGCAATAGCATATAATTAAGTTTTAATATAGATTTATTGTAATTAATTTATGAGCAGGATTAAAAGTAAAAGACCGCATTAAGGGCAATACCTTGATCTGCGGTCTTAAAAATATATAAAAACAAAAACAGAAAAGATTAATAGGTTAATTGTTTGCCTTCAACGAATTTAACCAGTACGTTATTAAATTCGTCCTTTTGGTCATAAAAAACTCCGTGACCTGAGGACTCAAAAGGTACTAATGTGGAATTTCGTATCATCTTGCGCTGGATTTCCCCCAATTCAAAAGGCACCACTTTATCATGAATGCCATGAATGATTAGGGTTGGCACCTGAATGGCTTCCAGATCGGCAAACAGCACTTCGTTAATCCAAGTTTTTGCAATTGCCGCTGTCGCCCACCCAGCAGCCTGCAAACCTATTTGGAAGAACCAATCCGCAAAGGCTTGAGATGTATGTTGAAAGAAAAATTTGTCCCCAAAATCTACAAGCATTTGAGGTCGGTCATTGTATGTATTCTCAATTATCTGTGTCACCGTTTCCCGCTCGATACCGTATGGAAAGTTTGGGCGGCGGATTAAACTCGGCGCTGCCGCTGCAATAAGCACAAGCCTGTTTACACCATATGCTTTGTGGCGCCTTACATACCTTGCCGCTATAGCACCGCCAGTAGAGTGCCCTGCCAATGTAAAGTTATGTAATCCCAAGGCTTTCACCACTCCCTTTACATCATCGGACAAGGTATCGTAATCATACCCAGAAAATGGTTTATCCGAATTTCCAAATCCCCTTGTATCTACGCCAATACACCTAAACCCCCATTCGGGCAGCTTGTTAAACTGGTATTCGAACAGATTATGGCTACCTGGCCAACCGTGCAAAAACAAAATAGTTTTATTTCCTTCCGGATTCAAATCTTCGACATAAATGTTGACATTGTTCACATTTACATAGTAACCCATAATCGCTCTCCTTAGGGAATGATTATAGATTATTATATTCGCTAAAATTATTTGTTGTGATGCCGCCTTTTTCCCGAAGCCGCCAAGCATGAACTGGGACAATTTGTCGATATTAAGCAGAAAAAAGGTCCCCGGCAGAACAGGTCTGCCGGGATGGGAGTGAACTTTATGATTCAATTATTCTTGATTCATTATAAGGTTTCTAATCGCTACTATGTCTGTTACGGTTAATCTATCGTCGTTGTTTAAATCCGCAACTGCCAGCTGTTCTTCAGTCGGTTCTTCACCCGACATAATTATTACTCTTAACGCAACTATGTCGACTACGGTTACCCTGCCATCACCGTTAACATCGCCAGGTATAGTTATTGCGGGTTTTACTTCAACCTCAAACATGTCAATCATATCGCCGTAGGTAATTATAATGATTTTAACACCCGGCGTGCTATCATATCCATCAATGATGTAGTCGGTAACGACCTTGGAAGAACCGTCGTCGTAATATGCGGTTACAACCATTCCGGTCGGGTCAAATTCCTCGCCTTCATTGTATACCAACTTGGCGGGCAGGGTTGTAACCTCTATTGAAACTAATTCGGGTTTCACCTGATCGAACAGCCAGGAAAGCAGTTCGGGTTCTTCATAGGCGTTATTCCAGCAGTCATGCCCGACGCCTTGGTACTCTGTGTATCTAATTGGGCTATCTAGCTCCTCTAACGCCTCAACCATATCGCGAGAGCCTTGCACAGGTACTACGCCGTCGGCATCGCCATGGAACGCCCAAATTGGCATGGTCTTAATGGCTTCGGCTTTTGTGGGGTCTCCAGCTCCGCAGATTGGAATTGCAGCGGCAAACAGGTCGGGATAACGTGTAATGTAATCCCAGGTTCCGTAACCGCCCATGGAAATGCCGGTAATGTACAGCCTTCTGCTGTCAATACTGTAATTCTTTTGCAATTCATTTAAAAGGCTGTGTGTAGCTTTCAAATATTTGCTCATCGCTACTTTGCTTTGATCATACGAGCCTTTTGACCAATCGGTATCAACCCACTGGGAATTCTCGGCGCACTGCGGGGCAACAATAATGCAATCGTATTCAGGGTTATCGCTGCTGATAATTCGGCGGATTATACCGTTATTAACTTCTATATGCTTTTTATTGTCGTTACCCCTTTCCCCAGCACCGTGCAAGAACAACAGGAGAGGATAATCCTTTTTGCTGTCATAATCATCAGGAACATACAGGCGGTATGGAAGTGTGGTTCCGTCTTCGTCAGTATAGGTAAGCTTTTGCATTACTTCATCAGGCGCGGATTTCCTAACCAGCGCTTCAATTGCATTTAATATCGCACTTGCCATAGCGTCGACTTCTGCCTGTTCAGATACTGTTTTATTCCAGTCAACCGAGTTTATGGATGCAATCAGCGCGGCAACCGATGCTTCTGTATAAATTCCGCGCTCAATTTCTGCTTCGGCAGCATCTATGGCGTTATGAACTGCCGTGTAATCAGCATTTTGCTGGTTGGGGTTATACAGGTTTGCAACCTCTTCATCCGTCAAGGCCCTGTTGTAAATGGTGAATCTGGACATTACCGCGTCGACGCCAAAATCCGAATCCCAGGCATGAGGCTGTGGACCGCCGATAAAATAGTTGACTGATTTGGGGCCTTTTTCGGTTGCATTAGCAGCATTTGATAGTTCGTACAGTGATTGACTGCTTTGGAAGCTGTGGAATCTTTCACCGTTTACGTAGATTACTATCTCTTTGGTAGCTGTATTCTGGGTGAAGGTAATAAGCGTCCATCTGTCTTTTCCGATTTCTTTACCACCGGTATAGGTTTCGGCTTGGTTTCCGTTAACCATAATTCCCGCTCTTAAGAATCTATCAGAACTGTCGGTTAGCTGGAAAATAAAAACGTTTCCGGTGTATTGCGTATCGCCTTCGTCGTCAATATAGTTTTTGCCAGTAGCAAAATTGAATATATGCTCCCATCTGGTGCGCGACTGGATATTGATCCACATATTGATGGTTACACCCTGGCTTATCTGGCTGAAGGGATCATAGGTGGCCGCTGACCAGTGTACCAAATCTGTGTCCTTATTAGAACCGGTAAACCTGATACCAGTCTTGCCCCTAATAGTCTCGGCCTTTAAATTGGAATACAAAGTAAGGTGTCCTGTATTATCTGTAATCGGGGCGGGTTCTGTTCCGTCGCCGGTATATTTGGAAAAGTCAAGGTCCAGAATAATACCATCACCAATTGGCTCTACTTGAGACTTTTTAAATGTGACGTTTACCTGCAGATCGGATTGAACATCTGCTATTGAAAGCGTATTCCCTGTCAATGTATATTCCTTTTCGGGTGTTACGGTTATTGTGTCGATTTCATAACCTTCAGCTGGGGTAATTGTAAAGGTAGCTGTATCGCCTTCCTCTACCTTCTGTTCGGCAGGAGTAATGTTACCATTTTCGCCGGCAGTTGCCGTGACAGTATACTCAACCGGTTCTATCTCGACCAGTTTGAATGTTACGTTCACCTGTAAATCGGACTGAACATCAACAATCGTCAAGTTGTTTCCCGTCAATGTATATTCCTTTTCGGGTGTTACGGTTATTGTGTCGATTTCATAACCTTCATCAGGGGTAATTGAAAAGGTAGCTGTATTGCCTTTCTCAACTTTTTGTTCTGCCGGTGTAATGCTGCCGTTTTGGCCGGCAGTTGCCGTTACTGTAAACTCCGCAACAACCTCTTGCAGATTCGACTGGGCGGTTGTTAATGCAATCAAAGCGTTGTTGGTTTGCACCTGTGTTGCATTCTGGTTGTTAAGTACATCTATTGCAGCATCCAGCGCAGTCTGGAAGTTGTCCCAGCTGTCTTGCGTGTAATCAGATTCATTTAAGGCAGAAGCATTCTTAATTGCACTATTCAAAGCGTTTTTATCGACAATATGATACAGCTTGAATGCATCCAGCTGTACCGAGACATTGCCCGGTGAATCACAGTAGACTGCAATAGTCAATTGGCCGTCCTTTACCTCTACTTCCTGCTCGTACCACTCGTACGGATTCTGTCTATCAGGACGTACCACAAAATCCAAGAATGTCTCCTTATCTCCATCGTAGGAAGTAAGTTCCAAACGGGCGCTCGGAGTGGGGCCATTTATACTTATTTTTACAAATAAGCCGACAACATAGGTGCCGTTCTCAAGGCCGGTAACTGTCTGACTAATTCTCTGCTGGTACGGGGAGCTACCCGTCCAGAAGTAAAACTTATGTGTACCTTCGGCAGTATCCCCGTTGTCCACACCAAATCCTCGGTTTCCATTATCCGTTACTGTCCATCCATCCGAATTGCCGGCGTCAAAACCGTTGTTAACTATTTTGGAAGTATTGTCTACAACGGTTATTAAACTCTTTGCCAGTTTAATATGGTCGATATTGATATTACCGCTGTCGCCACTCAAATAGGCAATTGTAATTGAGTTTGCGCCTTTCTGGAGATAGACATTTACGTATTTATATCCCCAGACGCCTAATCCCCAATAGTCCCATCCCCAGGTTCTGAGGAATTCGACTCGCTGCGCATTAGCGGTATCTTCATTTGTATATACGCTTAAGGTTTTTGGATCTCCGCCGTTTGCGTAACGGATACCAAGCATATAATAGCCGGTCTCTGAAACATTAATGTTTTCAAAGGTTATTCCGCGTCCGACTTCAGAGAACCCAGCCATAAAACCTGTGCCGGTATAGCCACCATGGTCATTTGCAAACCCGGCACCTCCAAAACTTGTAGCATCTTCCGCTTCATAAGTATCGGCGTCATAAGCTGATGCTGTTACACTGGGCAGGTTAATACAGGTCAAAATCATAGCCAGTGCAAGTACCAATGCTACAACACGTTTTTTCATGCTTTCTCTCTCCTTTACAATAATTTTTTTAAAATGCGCCCAACGGTACCAAATTAACAGGTAATATTACTAAGAAATTGATTGCAGCGCTCTGAGCAGCAAAAGCAATTCATGCTTTTATCGATTAATTGTATAATACAGCATTAAACATTTAATTCAAACTATTAAAAATGTATAAAGTATGCCAAATTCTGATGTTTTTATATGGCCAATGATTATTAGTTAATTATGTAAAAAAAGCACCCTTGCTTTGGCATCAAAGCAAGGGCACTAATCAAAACTGCAAAATTTTTTATTTTTGTTCTTCCACACGGAGGAACCGATATGTTACCGTCATCATTTTTTTCAAGTTCATAACGTATAGAGCATTGATGCGTGGTTTGGAGATTATCTTCAAAATATTCACCACAACGCATACGACACCGTTTTTTTAGATTCAATTAAGCTCGGCGGTTCAATGGCTATCTCAGCTCATTTTTTTATTTTTGAGATTGCTATCCGACATAGATATGCGTTAATCTTTTGGCTTGCAAAATTTACAGGCTTCATATCCTTCTTGAACCAGATCAGCAATTCTCTTAGAAGATTCAGCGTAATTTTTTTCGCTTATCCTTTTTACATAACTGCAGCTTGGGACATGAATTTTTTTAGTATTTGTATTCAACACCCATTTTTTGTTATCGCCTGAGGGTTTTGAAGAATCTCTTGTTTCTGTTATTTGTGACGTTGTGTTGCTGATTTTCGAATTATTTGTACCAGAAGTGGCATCTTCTTTAGAAACAGTATTCGCTGTAGAGGCTATGTTTTCCACGGAACTATGTATATTGGAAACTTTATCAGCTTTGGAACCAGTGTTCTCTTTAGTACTTGTGTCGGCCATTGATGCAGTTTCACTTGAGTAATTTTTAGAATCTGCGCCTTCCGGTCTGGTCTCAGGTCTCGACACATGTGGGCCAAAATCTAAACCTGAATCGTTCGTGTTTCCATATACGCTATTATTATCATAGTATCCTTCATTTTCCTGTGATGTCAGTAATACTATGTCCGGACCGGTCATGCCATTTGAAACACAACCGACTAACGAGGTTATTAGCAGTATAGACGACAAAAAAACAAAAAGCATTTTATCTTTCATCGCATTCGCCCGCTTTTAACCTGTTGCTTTTTATTAATACATTTTTTAGCATTATGAAAAATCTGGTGAATAGACACATTTTTCCGTTTACTTTTTTACTTGTTAGAACGCGTTCCAGAAAAGGACAAATACGGCAACCGTGCCCCATGCGTTCCCGGTTTTTTCCCGCACCATAATCATTCCGTAAATTATGCATATCACGGCGACCATTTCGAATATATCCTCGGGCCGGATTCCAATAATGCCGTGAACAAGAATACACATGCAAGAACAGGCAAATGCTCCCCAATTAAAATATTTATACTTAGTTGGATACCTTTCGTTGATTTTGTCGCTAATAAATATGTAGTTAAACCCTTCAAAAAACCCCCATATAACTGCCGTAATCGCCATTCCGATAATATTTGTTGGAAAGCCGCTTTGTAATACTTCTTTGGTAGTCATTACGCCTTGAAAGGGCATATATCCATTAAAACTATTATTTAGAAGCACAAACGCTGCATAGGGAGCACAACAAAGCAGGGACAGCCCTATTGATTTAAGCAGATGACGGCTGTTTAGCCCGTGTTTTGTGAACGGCTCTTTTCTGTAAAATGAAACTATTGTAATGCCAAGCCCGGCAACCCCAAATTGAAAAAAAGCCGCAAAAAGTGTTCTTAACAGAATAGGTTTTGTAGTGTCCTTAAAGACTGCGATAATATTCTGCTGAAATATCAAGTATATTGCCAACATTGCAAAAGTGGAAATAATGATTATCCACAAATCAATATCCGCCTTTTTCTGAGCAACGGTTAAATTCTTTTTCATATAACGCATCACCGAATCGATATTTTTAGTAAAACTTTGAAATCTTCTGACTCTAACCTTTTAGCATCTATTAGCTTAATCGTCTTTACATCCTGAATTTTTCTTTAATATATTTTAATACAAATGTTTCTCTGGGGGTCCAGCGCGGGCAGTTATTAGAATCAATCAACATCTGGTTTGTTTTAATTGCCTTGTCAATATCTACCCATAAAGGGGTAAATCCTAAATCCTTCTCATATTGGTCCAGCGACTGCTGGCCAAAGCTAGGGGCGACATCGCAAATGTAATAGTAGGAAACCATTTTAAAAACATCATAGTCCTTTTCATTGGGTATATCTAATTCAATTGTTTCCCCAAGCTCGTCATTAATTGATAATACTGTTGCCCCGCATTCTTCCCTTATTTCTCTGACAAGTGCGTCCTCATGCGTTTCTCCCGGATTTATGCCGCCACCGGGGAATTTATAATCCCCATTTTTCGACGAGTATATCATAAGCAGGGTTCTGCCCTTAATTACTACTCCCCTGACAGCTTCTCTATATGTCGTTCTTCCTGCAGAATTAACGCCCTGCTTTCTTGCAATTACTTTCAATAACTTCATTTAACCGCCTCAATTAAATCTACAGGTTGATTTTAGCTTTTTATATGAATACCACTGCTTTTCATCTAAAATTTACAAAATAATTAAAAAAATTCTATAACTGCTCTTCTTTTTTTTGCAACAATCAGCCCGTAGAAAGAAAGTATTAGCAGGGGCAAATGCAGCCCCCCAGTTTTCATTTTTTTATTGGCAACCTCACAGATATTTTAGCTTCGTATGTTTATACCGTTTACAAGAATAAAACTTACAAAACCACATCAATCGCCTATCACCATACCGGATATTCTAAGCTCATCGGGCGAAACACTGCAGGGGAAATACAATACCTTCACGCCCGCTTCGATTGCCGCCGTAAAAGCTTCGCCGAATTTAGGGCTTAACTTTACATTAGGCAATACTTTTCGCACTCCGGGCATTGCGATGACGAATGCAATATAACACTCATAGCCCTTTGCTGCCGCTGCAGCAAGCTCGTATAAATGCCTGATCCCCCGCTCGGTGGGCGCGTCGGGGAAATACCCTATCCCGTCTATTTCAAGAGTACAACCCTTGACCTCAATTAGTATTTTTCTTAAGCCGCATTCCAGATAAAAATCCACACGAAATTTTCCAAAAGCATATTCCGGCTTTAGATAGGTAATGTCTTTAAACAGCGGCGGCGAATCGTTAAGCCAATCCTTTACGGCCTGATTTGGCGCCTGGCTGTCTATATTGACCCAGCCAAGCCCGTCTTTGTATACAGCACTTAAGTCGTATTGGGTTTTCCTTGCGGAATTATCTGTTTTAACAAGTACCACATCACTGCCGGGCAAAAGCAGTTCCTTGCAGCGCCCGGTATTCTTTATATGTACCGTTTCAACCTTTCCGTCAAGCTCCACATGGGCAATAAAGCGGTTCGGACGGTTTATAAATTTGGCACATTTTATATTATTATACTTCATGCCTGTTTCACGGAAAAAATGCCTATCATGCTTCCACTCTCCGAATATTGTCCGTAACATACCAAAACTGCAGCAAACCGAATTATTGCTTTTTGCCAATTTTTGCGAAATGAAGGTAAGAAAGTATGCATATTGGCAGGAAGTAGCAGCACCAAAATTCCAAAATCAACATTCCTATCCAGTAGGCACTGTCCATTTCTGAATTAAACACCCCGAGTATGGGCGTTATAATACAACTAATAAAAAAGGCCCCATGGGCTATTAACAGCCCTTTCAACCACTTATCCAACCTTGATTCAGCTTTAATAGCAAGGCCGATAAAAAAAGCCGCTAATGACATGACCCCATACCCTAACAGATCGTAACTGAAGAATAAACCAAATCGTTTATAATCAAGGATTTTTAAGGCTTCCTCTGACAACATATCAAGCCTAACCGCCGTTATCTGCGCAAAATATATAAGTAGTATCAAAACAGCGTATACCCCGGAGAATACTAAGGCAGTATTTGCGGTAACTTTATGTTCTCTGTCGCTTTCGGCATGAAATCCGGATACCATCATCACAAAGCCTATAGCAAGAAACATGCATACCAAGTAACTTCCAAAATCGTATTTTATGAGCATGCATATAGCAAATACTATATCCGAAACGGCAGTTATTGCCGCTCCTATCTTAGCAACAGTTGAATTCATGATTGGTTCGTGCTCCTTTTACCAGCTTACTTATGCTCGTTGCAAAGCTCCATTACAATTTCCCACCGCAGTAGGGGCAAAAACTAAATTCCGAATGTACACCGGTTTTACAATTTGAACAATACTTAAGGCCATAATAAGTTTCAACCCGCCGCAGAGCTTCCTTTTTGATTTGTGTACCCGGATTTTTCTCAAACTCTTTACCAAGGATTGGGTCCATCTCAAAATAGCCGCAGCATGGGAATTTTACAACATACCTAATATTCCACTTGAAAACTGGTATCAAAAATATATGGAAATACGTGTACAACTTGTGAATTTCACATGCTGTAAATCTGCCGCATGAAGGACATTCAATATTGTTATATGTTCCCATATATTTATCCTTGTCCTGTATGCCAAAAAACGCAAAAAAGAACATTGTGATCCACCCTGAAGGCAAGATTATTATACTATGTTTTGCAGGTGTTTTTTATTATACAACATCGAATTAATTTAAAAGCCTTAAAATTTTTTATCATTATCAAAAAATTTGCCCGAAACACGCAATTTATATGCTTTACCTGCACAATAGCCTCTGGGTGACAATATCCGAATATATCTCCATACCACTTGCGTTTGCCAAATGGATTACCTCTTCGAATTTTCCGCTGTCGGACAGGAAAGATGAAAGTAAATTCTCCTTTTGCAATATATAATCAGGGTTAAAGATCACATCCTGGTATCCGTCGAAAATTGCCACATAAAAGATTTCAGATTCGACAATATCCTGAAAGAAATGGCTACCATAAGACAATTCGGGCATAAAGCCCTCTTTTTTAGAGGAATACTCGCAAAGCACCTTCATATTGCAAAGTTCCGAAAAGTTAACCGGAACACCGAGTGACGGTGTGGTACTCCCCCATCTGCCCGGGCCTACCAGCATTGCATTTTTGCCTTTAATCTCCCTATTAATTAGGCCTATATGCCTTGCCACCTCGTATTTTTCATGTTCACTAAGTTCAAGGTAGGCTTTAGCACTGACAAATACCACATAATCAATAGGCAGGCGCACGCTTCCCCCCATGAAGTTGCCTTTGCTTGAGAAGAAGCAATCCTTTTTATTCTTTATTTCCGGTATTTCTACCGTCCTGCCCAGACCCTTGGTTTGCAACGGGCGGCATTGCAATAAGTTTATTTTAAAGCTGTTTTCCTTTTTAAAGTTTGCTGTAAACTCAATATCAACCGGATAAGCGTAGGCCTTTGAAAGCAGGGCTAACATTTCCCGCATAATTACAGCAAAATTGGTATCGGTAAAAAGCTTTTTAAAATCCAAAAGATAAGGCCTTTTCCGGTCGGTATATCCAAGCTCACGCAGACGGGCTTCGGTGGCGTAGTCGGGGCTTGCAAACAAATTATTGTTTACTTTAATAGGAATGGATAAAACCTCGTCCAAATCTTTGCTTACAAAGGCATTGTCTGTAAGCGACAAAAGATCCACCCTGTGCTGGGAAAACTTCTTTTGGTCCTCATAATTCATCGGGGGGAGCCTTAATGGATCGTCAAGGCATACTACCCTTACATAATCCCCGTCGGTTCTGTCTACCGCCCTGGTCCCAAGCCCGAACACCAGGCGCAGCATCCCTGCATTCATGTCGATGCTCTCATCCCAAACATAAAGGTTTGTGGAATTGCCCACACCTGCAATATGGGGAAAGAAATAGTTTTCATACCGGTCCCCTGATACGCGTTGTACCAATATGGCCATTTGCTCATCCTGCTGTGACAGGCCACGGTTCATACGGTATGTTAGGGCATCTTCGTTCATTGTGCTTGCATATATGGTACGCACGGCCTGTTCAAATGCTTCATAGCGTTCCTGGGGTGTACCCTGGCTTACGCAAAAGACACTTTCATACTTGCCCGCAAAGGCATTTCCAAAGTTGTCTTCAAGCAGGGAGCTTGAACGCACAATTATGGGGGACTGGCCGAAATACTCGAGCATTTGGAAAAACTGTTCCTGAATATCCCTTGGGAAAGAACCGTGCAAAAGCTTTTCCTTTAGCTCTGCTGCATATTTGAAATACCCTTCGGGCGTTTTTTGCCTGGTACGCAGTTCCCACCAACCATTTTGGACAATATAGGTGTAAAAGACATCGGAACCTATATAAAAGGAATCATGTGGCTCTAAAAATGGTGTAAAGCGGTCAGCGCCTTCGACCTCCAGTATTTTTCTTGCCAAAAGCATTCCCACGCTTTTACCGCCAATAAAGCCTGTTCCAATTTCCCTGGAGGCGATGTCGAGGATGTCCTTTAAGGTGAAATACCGCTCGCAAAGCTTAAACATTCTGGAACGGGAATCGTTGCCGATAAGCATGTGCATAAGGCGCTTTTTTACTGTTTCCTGCTGCCTGCGGGAAGAGTTTAAATACCTTTTTGCAGTGTTAAATACGGTGTTCCAATGGTCAAGCCTTATTTCCCCGCGGTTAATACTTGTAAAAAGCTCTGAAGCATCAAAACTGGAGGTGATGCTTACAGCCTCCTGCCCTTGAATTAAATGCGGGAAAAACATGGTGGGTGAATAACGCTGCCAAACTTTAAGCGGGTGAATATAGGTTTTGTCATATATTTGATATAAATCCAAAAGCAGCTGGGTGGTCTCACGGATGCCGGCAATGGTGCTGTTGGTGTGGAAATTGCGCTTAATTGCAAAATATGCGATGGTATCCAGCTCATATAAATAGGGGCAGGTGGCTTTAAAAAAGTTTCCGATCATCAGGTCTGAATGCCAATATTCCAATAAATCGGTAAGGCAATCGAATACATAAAAAACCCTTTTGCCCTCTCCGTTGATAATATTATGTATTTCGATTGTAAAGCTTTCAAAGCCCTTTTTGGCATCAACGTAATAGGTCTTATGATGCTCACAGTCATCCAATATTGGCTCATGGTTGGCAAAGCGAATATATACAAACCTCGTGTTTTCGGATTTTGCGTTTTCTGCAAAAAATTCGGCCATTTTTTTATAGTCCGCAACCGAATCCACCTGCCAGACCACGTTATCCCCAAACCGCAGGTGGTCGATTACCTGGTCAAACCCTTTTATACCGGTGCTTGCCTTGTCGTATAAATTCATTGTTAGCCCCCATTTTGTTTATTTCAACGCTGCCAAATTTAACTTCTTTGCATTAATATTTACAATAGGAATAAAGCATTTTAGTTTTTTGTATTTCCATAAAATACTCCTCATATGTATTTAATACAATAATACCATATTTTTCTTATTGCGTCTATGATCAGCACGTTGTAAAACAAACCCTTTTTGTTTTTCAATTCAACCTATTTTACTTTTGCTAATAAGAATAACCCTCGATATGTTTGTTTACAAATACACATATCGAGGGTTTAATATCTATTAGCCTTTCTTATCATTGGTGAAGCACTAAATCAATACACTATGGACTGCTTCACATATTATTCTTTTTGCGCTGTTAAGGTTATACTGCACACTTCCATACACCATAGATAATTCCAACACCATATTTACTCCAGAACCGCACATTTCGCCTCCCTACCCCTTTCCGCCTTGCAAAACAACTGCCAGCTGCATTAATTGAATGAATAACAAACCCTTGATTACAAATCACATTACCATAAATAATGTTCCGGCCCCAATTAATGCACAACCAATCAACGATTTTAATGTAAATTCCTCACGCAGGAATACAAAAGCAAGAATCAGAGTAATTACTACACTTAATTTATCAATTGGGACAACCTTGGAGGCGTCTCCAAGCTGCAAAGCCCGGTAGTAACAAAGCCACGAAGCACCTGTCGCAAGACCTGAAAGGATTAAGAATATCCAGCTTCTTTTGCTAATATTCGCAATACCTGTCTGCGCATTGGTCAGAAAAACCATAAGCCATGCCATTAGTACTACCACAACCGTTCTGATAGCTGTGGCAAGCGTGGAATCGACCCCTTCGATACCCACTTTTGCCAGTATAGAAGTAAGCGCAGCAAATATTGCAGACAATATAGCAAATATAAACCACATTAGTAACTACACTTCCAAGTTTTCGCATTTTTTGAATATACAGAATTATTCTACTACCCTGTCCCGTATCTTATTTATTAGCTCTAATACCCCGACTTCTACCCTTTTAAGGTCCTCTTCCTTTGGTGCGCCTTCAAACTCGACGGATTCAATAAAATCCCACCTCATATTATTTCTATCTATTATTTCCTTAAGTTCCTTCTCCGCGCCGCCGGACCAGCCATATGACCCAAATCTAAAGGCTGCCTTCCCGGTAATCTTCTTTCTGCCAAGCTCATTTATAGCCGTGGCAATCGGCGGGAAAAGCTTGTACTCATAGGTAGGCGCCGCAATAATTACCCCTGCGGACTTAAAAACAGTTGCCACCATTTCGCTTTCGCTTTCCAGCGGCATTTGCAGTTTGTTGTATTTTATGCCCTCTCTTTTAAGTATATCTTCGGCGTAATCAACCGCTTTGGCGGTCATCCCATACATGGATCCCCACAAAATAGTTACTTCATTTTTACCTGCCCCGTCGGCATAACGGGCAAACCTTGAGTAATCATCTATGATTTTGTGAGGATTTTTTCTATACACCGGGCCATGGCCTGGCGCAATTATATTTATGTCAAGCGTCTTTGCTTTCCCAATTGCCTTTCTTATACTGGGCGTGAAGGTTGCCATTACATTGGAATAATATCTTATTCCTTCCGCTTCAAAGAAGTCTATCTCTTCGGGTGTCAGCTCATCATCAAAGCAATGGTTCCCCATTCTTCCAAAAGCCCCGAACATATCGCAGGAAAAGAGGGTTTTTGTACCTTTTTCATAGGTATACATAGTGTCCGGCCAGTGGACATTTGGTACAGGGTGAAAGCTCAATACCTTACCATTTCCAAGGTCAAGAGTGTCCCCTTCCTTCACAACCAGTATTTTGTCCTCACCATAAAAGGAAGATACCGTTTTTGCGGCTTTGTCCGTACATACTATTGTGAAATCATCTTTAATTTTTCGGAAATTGGAAATCCATCCCGAGTGGTCGGGTTCCATGTGATTTATAATCAAATAGTCAATACTTTTAGGGTCAACTTCTATTTCTTTCAAGTTACTATAAAGAGTTTCAGGTATGCCGTCCCAACCAATAACACCGTCAATTATTGCAGTCTTTTCTCCCTGGACTATATATGAGTTAATGGTTACCCCGTTTGCTATTTCCCAAATTCCTTCGAACAGTATGTCATCAACATTCAAAGTAAGCATATATATCCCATCTGCAATATTAAACTTCTTCATAACTTGTCCCCTTTCATAAATTTAACACACAGGTGTTTACCGCCAATAAGACCTATGACGATATTTAAACCTTGGTTTATCAGTAAATGAATAGAAAGTAGCAGTTACATCTTTACATCATGCTCATTAAAGTTTGTATAAAAAATACTGTAGCAATACTATCTTAAAACACAAGACATGGGAGAGTTCCGTGGCTTTGTCGAAAACACAGAACATACCCTGTTTTGCTGTCTCAGCAAGCCATGAGAATTCCCTATTCTTTTCAGTTGCAATCCTTTTTGCCATATCGTCCAATACGCCTTGTTCTAAGATAAGAAACTACTGCAATAGAAGCAAATATAATACCTGCTATCCAATATACATAGCAATGTTTACTTGTAGTCCCATAGATGTCCAGAACACCCTTAAAAATGGATCCAACCGTAAACGTAGCGATCGAAGCGGCATGGCAGTTTAAAAACAGCCTGTTAAAATGAAAACTTTTTCTGCTTGTCCCAATCAGCAGCCAAAAAAACATACCGCCTATTAAGGGAAATACAAAGGCATATATCATAAAATTTGAATATACGCCATGGCTGTACTTTTCATAAATAAATCCAAACAGCATGCAGAATAAAGTTATTGGAATATATATCTTAGCCCTCTTTAGAGCCCGAGCCTTCTCAATATCCGATGTAGACAATATCGCTGACTCTCCTTTCCTCAAATGTCTTGCCGTCGGTGGTAGGCCTGTTTATAACCCTGCCGTTGAAATACATTGTGGAAGAACCACCGCCGTCAAGATTATATGCCGTTTTTACCCCCAGGGTTTTCATAAACTCGGCCAACTGGTACAAAGACAATCCCTTGCTCTCTTTTGTGCGGCCGTCAGATACAACAAACACATAATGCAGGTCATTTATAAAGCCGATAGCGGTTCTCGGATTACTTTCCAGGGCTTTGTCAACTTCAAATTTTTCTGATACGGATATTTCTCTATCTTTAAGCAGAGCCGGTCCAAATGCAAGCACCTGCTGTGCACCTGCATTTAACAGCTCCTCTGCACTAATATCCGATTCCTTAATAATACCAAATGTGCCATCGGCATAAATAACTAAATCTTCATTTTTTTTAACTGCCGATGATCTGTAAAGTTCTCCGTTGCGTATTACATATCCTTCCGGCTGAGCTCCGTAAAAATCACCATTGATTGCGAGTATGGCGTTGTTTTTTTCAGCAATAACAGAGGTATATTCCTTTATATTTAAACCAAAAGTATTTTTTGCAAATGCTGTCTTTAAATAATCAGGTGATGCCAAGGATACATCTGCCACATAAATATCAGTGTCATGCACACGATATGTGGCAAGGGATATGTTTATGTTGCCATCCCTATATTCCGTCTCAGTAACTATCTTAAAGCTCGAAGAATTGTTGTCACTGTAGCCATTTATCTGTTGTGTATCTTCCACCTTTTGTTTTCGGTGTGGAATTAAAAATACATCTAACAAAGCATAAGTTGTAAAGGCAACCAGCAAAAGGCCATATATAATACTAAAACCACGTTTTCTAAATAAAATACCCATATTATTTATTACTACTTCCCCTTCCTTTTACAAAAACAAACGTACGCTGAATTAACCAGCTTGCTATAAAAAGAATTAATTCAACTAATACCTTGGAAACAAACGGATTAACTTTTCCAATAGCAGCTAACAAATATAAAAGGCATGAATTACATATCAAAATAAAGCATGCAAGTACAAGGTATTTCATTAAACTCTTTGTCAGCGATTCTTTAGATTTAAAGACAAATTTATAGTTAATGGTAAAATTTACTGTAGCACTAATTACTCTCGCTAAAATATTAGCTAAGAGAATTGCCTTTGAGCCCGAAAGCCAAAGAATTAAACTATAAAACGAATAATCAACCAAAAAGCCAATAAAAGACGAGGCTGAAAATTTCAATATTTCTGCAAAAATCGAGGCAGAATCCCTCATTACCTTAAAATGGGACCCCACATTGTTCTGTATGTATATGGTCTCGATTGGAACCTCTATAATTTTTATTGATGATTTCGCCAGCCGCAGCAGCACATTCATCTCGTATTCATAGCGCTTTCCTTTGATTTTTACAAACATCGGCAAAATTGAGCCTTCAAAGGCTCTAAGGCCAGTCTGGGTATCCTCAACTTTTACTCCCGTGGACATAAAAAAAATATGTTTGGTAATGCCATTCCCAACCCTGCTTTTTAAGGGGGATGATTTTGACTGTTTGCGGCTTCCCAATACTAATGTTTTGGGGTTGGATTCCGAAACCTCGCACACCTTAATAACATCTTTTATTTTATGCTGGCCATCGCAATCAAAGGTCACAACGTTTGCCTGTTCATATTCATATGTATCTATTATGCGGGAAAAGGCGGTTTTTAATGCGAATCCTTTTCCCTTGTTTTCGGGATAGCTTATTACATGCGCGTATTGCCGGGCCCTTGCAAATATATCTGAATATCCCGGTCCACTACCATCATCTACAACTATAATCTTAAATCCAGCCTCAAAGGCGGCTTTAAGAACATCTATAAATATCTCTTGTGGTTTATATGCGGGGATCACAGCAATACGCATAGTATTACCCTTCTTTTTAATGTAATTTGCTATGTATCATTAGAGAGGTAAGCAGGGCTGGCTTTGGTTAATCCTGTCATAATTTTCACGCCATTAAATAGTTAATTTGGTCTGATAAGCTGATGTTGTGCGGGTCCCATTTCCTTTTGGGGCAGTCTATTATTTTATAAGGGATACCCAAGCTGTTGACAAACCGAATAAACTTATCATCCAGCCACGGGGGAGTCCAGGCACCGGATCTGCACAAATGAATTACTGAAACCACAACGCATTTGTCAAAATTGTTTATATCAAGATATCTAATGTCGTAGATATTATTTACCCAGTTGAAATACTCAGGCTTTTCAGATGTATGGGGGCTGTAAAAAATATTTGCTTGTTTAATTTGTTTTTCCTTTAAAAGTTTGCCAAGCCAGTTGGAACTGTTGACTTCAAAGTTTAAAGACGCCGGGCCACCGTAGCCAAGATCGGCATGCGCATCAAATAGGAACACTACTTTGCAGCTGTTTTCTATGGCTATTTTATGCGACAAGGCATGGGAGTCCGAAACAAAAACTTTTGTATTCTCTTCAAATTTAAAGTGGTTTTTAATTTTTGCCCAGAAGGTCTCTGCTTTTGGAGAAAGGCAAAATGCTTTTATTATATCCTCTCCCCTGACTTTAGCCTGAATATATCTTTTGTACCAAAGGTCATTTATGCTCCTGTTGTTTTCCAGATAGCTGCCCCAGTATTCTTTGGTATAGATAAAATAGTCCCAATCAACAGATAACAGGCACTTTTCCATATCTTAACCTCCCAATTTAGAACCCTTGCTAAAATATGGGTGCACTGATATCTTGACTAATTTATCTATTTAAATGATATCCTAAATTATCCATGCCACCTCAATTATAAAAAATGTATACTTATTTGTCCATATGCAATACGACAATAATACTGCCAATTAGGCAGCAGAAACGATTAAAAAGCTATAATAAAAGCTAAAATCTGCCATAAAATCTTTAAATTGCATAATGTCATTTTATAAAAACATAGCAAATGGCATTGCATATAATGAGGATTCATTTTTACTCTGCATCCTCGTCCAAAGTTTCCAGCAGAAAGCTGACCGGGCGGAAGCCGTCGTTACATGAGATCATGGCAGACTTTTTATTTTTCATCCAGCCGTTATAAATATCTTTACCGCCGTGGGCAAGGGTCATGACAAAGGGCGAAATGCTGTCCCATGCGCTGTCACAAAAACCTACGGGCTTTTTCCATCCGTTTGCCACAAACACCTGCCCAACCTTCATATCGCAGGCGTGTTCTATGGGATTTTCGTATTTCTCAATCAGGTCTTTATAGCAGGCCGTTTTCATAACGGTAATTTTAACTTTTTTCATTTTGCCCCTCCTAATCATTACAACAAATGCCAGTGAGGTATTACCCCCAAATGCTGTAGCACAGCGAGATTAGGTGCTTTACTACCAATTATTGATATCTTCCCAATCTATTCTTTCATCCTTGTAGTAATACTCCCTGTCGCGATCGTTAATCTCCCGAAGCACTCTGCATGGGTTTCCAACCGCAACCACATTGTCGGGAATATCTTTTGTAACAACGCTTCCGGCGCCAACAACTACATTTTTTCCTATACGGACTCCGGGAAGTATAACTGCACCTGCTCCAATCCATGTGTTCTCTCCGATGTATACATCTTTATTAAATTGCAATCCCTTTGCTCTGAGTGACGGTTCAATCGGATGGCCTGCAGTGGCAATGACCACATTTGGGCCAAACTTTACTTTATCGCCCACATATACGTGACCATCATCTACAATTGTAAGATTGAAATTTGCATATATTCCATTCCCAAAATGGACATGGCGGCCGCCCCAATTTGCATGGAAAGGCAACTCGATATAGCAATTGTCTCCGCATTCGGCAAAAACTTCTTTCATATATTTTATTTTTTCGTTAAGCTGGGATGGCTTAAGCCGATTAAATTCCCAAAGCATATCCTGATATTTGCGTTGTTCCTTTAAAATCTCTTCATCCGCGGGATCATAAATAAGCCCTTTTGTCATTCTCTCATAATGAGTCACAGTTCTATTCCCCTTACTAAATAAATTTTGGTTTATTACAATTATACCATTTTTATTGAAAAACTAACAAACTGGATTCCATTTAAATGGAATCCAGTTTGGCGATATTGCCATTATACTTGCTGATTTGTTTGAATACAACAATGGTAAAGAAAGTAGATTGGATTGCCAAGAAAAAACGTATTAACAGGCATTACTTCTTGGCATAATACTTTCTGATGTCTACCGCAACGGCCGAAATTATAATTATGCCTTTAATAATCTGCTGCCAATAAGGATTAAGACCGATAAAGGTTAATCCGTAATTTATAACGCCGAATATTAATACACCAGCAAGGACGCCTGCGACTGTTCCAATACCTCCTGTTGTTGAAACTCCTCCAACAACACAGGCGGCAATGGCATCCAATTCATACATATTGCCATAGTTATTTGTAGCGCCTCCTGTCCTGGCTGCTTCCAGGGTTCCTCCGATAGCATAAAGGGCACCTGCAATTGCATAAAGGATTATAAGCGTGCGGCCTACGTTTATACCAGAAACCGCGGCAGCATCCTTGTTTCCGCCTATTGCATACATGTTTTTGCCCAACCGGGTTTTATTAAATACTATCCATACTAAAAGCGCTATAACCAGAGCAATAATCACTATTATGGGAATTGAAAAAATCGAACCCGACCCAAGATTGGTAAAATCAGGCCGCAGACCGCCTATAGGCTGTGAATTGTTGGGTTCCAAATCAAAGTACAATGAGTTTGCACCGTAAACAATAACCATTGTTCCAAGGGTTGCAATAAAGGGCGGAACATTAAATCTTGAAACAACAATACCGTTAAATAAACCAAACAAAATACCGACAGCAATTGCTATCAATATGGGAACTATTAACGGAAGATCAGGCAGGTCAGGGTAAAATCTGCGGAGATAATCTTGAGTTTGAAGCATAGACGCCGAAATAACAGCAGCGAACCCGACAACGCGCCCTGCCGAGAGGTCAGTTCCACCGGTTATAAGCACGAAAGAAACACCCAACGCGATTATAACCCTAGTTGCACATTGAAGCAGAATATCCCTGAATGTCTGTAAAGATAGAAACGAAGGATCGAGTATGGCAATTACGGCTATAAGAACTACCAGCACCATATATATAATGTTTTGGCTTAAAAAATTTCTAATCCTTTTTGCTTCAAGCTTAGGCATCTTATTTCCTCCTATGTTACGCAATAAATTTAGTCGCAAGCCTCATTATCTCTTCCTGAGTTGCATCCTCGCCATCAATGATACCTGAAAGTTTTCCCTCGCACATTACCATGATCCTGTCAGACATTCCAATAAGTTCGGGCATTTCTGACGAGATCATGATAATGCTCTTTCCCTGGCTGGCAAGTTCATTGATTATTGTGTATATTTCATACTTGGCGCCAACATCAATACCCCTGGTTGGCTCGTCAAGAATAAGAATTTCCGGTTCAGTTAATAGCCATCTGGCTATTAGTGCCTTTTGCTGATTGCCTCCTGACAAATCTTTTATAAGGGTTTTATAAGACGGAGTTTTAATATGCAGAAGCCTTATACTGTCTTCGGCTGCCTTTCTCCTCCTTTTTTCGTCCAACAAAAGATAGGGTTTTAAATAACTCGACAGATTTGCGATAGTAATGTTTTCAAGGACCTGAAGCACAGGGAAAATTCCGGTAGTTCGCCTTTCTTCAGTCAAAAGAGCTATTTTATGCTTGATAGCATCCACAGGGGATTTAATTCTGACGGGTTTGCCATTAATATAAATATTTCCGGTGGCTTGCCTTAAGCCGAACAGTGCCTCCACAAGCTCGGTTCGCTGCGCGCCAACCAATCCTCCAACACCCAGGACTTCGCCTTTGCGAAGTTCAAAAGAAATATTTTTAAAAGACTTGGGAAGCGGCGACGAAAAATTTTCCACTTTCATTACAACATCGCCGGGTACATTTGTGCGTTCGGGAAATCTGTTTGACAAACTGCGGCCGACCATTGTCGAAATTATAAAATCGTTGGTAATCTCACCGGCAGGCCAGGTTCCAATGTACTTGCCGTCTCGCATTATTGTAACTTCGTCTGCTATCTGCAAGATTTCTTCTATTTTATGAGATATATATATAATAGCTACTCCCTCAGATTTTAAACTATTGATTATTCTAAACAGATGATCAACTTCATTTTCCGTAAGTGAAGATGTGGGCTCATCCATAATAATTACTCTTGCATTATAGGATGTAGCCTTTGCTATTTCCATGGACTGTATTTTGGATACCGACAAATTACGGACAATTATTTCAGGGTCAAGATCCAAACCTATTTTTTCAAAAAGCTCTTCGGTTTTTTTGCGCATTTTTTTATGGTCAACAAATTTGAATGGTCCTATTCTTTTAACTGGAAAACGGCCAAGCCAAATATTCTCCATTACACTCCTGTGAGGTACGGGGTGCAACTCCTGATGTATCATCGAAATTCCATGGTCAAGGGCTATCTTTGAATTAACAATATCCACCTTCTGGTTGTTTAAATATATTTCGCCAGAATCCGGTCTATATATTCCAAAAAGGCATTTCATCAAGGTTGACTTCCCGGCACCATTTTCACCCATGAGCGCGTGAACAGTCCCAGGGCGCACCTTGAGAGAAACATTATCAAGGGCTTTAACACCAGGGAACTCCTTGGTTATGTTTTTCATCTCAAGTACATACTCACTTGTATTCATATCATCGTCCTCTCTGGATACTAACAAAACGTTGTATCAATGTCCTCTTGTATTAACCGAATTTCATATGCCGCATTTTTAAAGCAAGGAGCAAGTTGAACTTGCTCCTTGCCATTAAAATATTAATTATACCAGAGAAAATTATTTAGCATCATTGATGTTCTCTTTGAGGATCTTCTTGTAAGGTACCCAGACATATTTTCCATCGGTGATTTCGTATCCGGTGTTTTCTTTTGTCGGGGTCTCACCCTTACCCAAAACATAGGCGAGCATAAATGTAGCTTTTCCTTGGTTTTTCGCGTCATTAAGAACGGTTCCAAGAAGTGTTCCTTCTTCGAGCGCCTGAAGAGCAGGAGCTGTGGCGTCAACGCCAACTACCGGCATGAATTTGCCGTCTTTGAAGTATCCGGCAGCCTTTAACGCTTCAATAGCACCAAGAGCCATATCGTCATTGTTTGCAATTACGGCTTCAATTGCGTCACCATGTTTTGCAAGGAAAGCAGCCATTTTTTCCTGGCCTTTTACGCGGTCCCACATTGCCGTATCTTCGGCTAGTTTTTCCACCTGAATACCCGCATCTTGAATGGCTTTTACGGAGTATTCGGTACGAAGCTCGGCATCCTGGTGGCCAGGCTCGCCTTTTAACATGACATATTGCATTTTGCCATCGCCATTTTTATCAGCGCTGGGGTTCTTCTTCCAGTAATCAGCTAAAATTTCACCTGACATTGTTCCGGATTCTTCAGCCCTTGCGCCAACATAGTAAACCTTATCCCACTTTTTCATGTCTTCGGGCAGTGGCTCTTTATTAAAGAATACTATAGGAATGTTCTTTGCCTTTGCTTTTTCAAGTATTACGCCGGCAGCGGTACGGTCAACAGGATTTATTGCCAGGCTGTTAACCTTCTTTGTAATAAACAGGTCAACCTTGTCATTCTGTGTAGCCTGGGAATTCTGACTGTCAACAATCTCGATCTCAACGTCAGATTTTTCTTTGGCTGTATCAGAGATGTGGTTACGTACGCTTGTCATAAACGTGTCGTCAAACTTGTAAATAGCGCAGCCTATTTTTACTTTCCCCGAACCTGCTCCACCGCTGCATGCGGCAAAGGTAAGCGTTAACAATACTGCCAGAACTAGAGTTACTAGCCGTTTCATCATAAATCCCTCCATTAATTTATTGCATTATTATTATCTAACAAAATTCCATTATCTTGAAGATAAAATCCTATTAAAATATATAAAAATTCTTCTAACATTTTCAAAAAAAATTTCGCATTGAAAAATTTTATTTTATAAAAGGAAACAAAAGTTTCTGGTTCTCCTGAAGATACATATTCTCCTTTGTAATAACCTTAGCTTCTATCTTATAATAATTCTCTATCTTATTCCCGTTAAGCATATCCACCGCATATTTTACCCCAAGATACCCCATTGCAAACGGATTTTGAATCACAGTGGCATGAATTATTCCTTCTTCAAGGTAGTTTATTTCGTTAATCGTACCGTCAAATGCAATAATTTTAATCTTTCCATCGAGCCCAAGTTCCTCAACCACTTGAGCTACCCCTTCGGATGCAATTGAATTTAAGGCAACAATCGCATCCAGGTTTTTATTCTTTGATATTATTTCCCTTGCAAGCATTTTTGCCCGGTTCATATTTGACATGCAATATTCCTTGGCGACAACATTGATTGAGGGATATTGGTTGATTAATTCAAAAAGCCCCCTTTCCCTATCGTCTGCATCGCTGGTACCTTTTACAAAACTCATAATAGCAACATTACATTTAGTACCCGCTATTTCCACAAGGGCCTGGCCAGCCTTTCGTCCTGCATCAAGATTGTCTGTTGCAATGTAGCTATGTATTTTGTTAGTATCTACAAGTGAATCAATTATTATAATAGGTATTTTTTTATCATAGGCCTTTTCGGTTACTTCCACCAGCTGTTTAAAATCGCTGGCAGCGAGTATCAAGCCATCAACGCCTGCATCCAACGCTTGATTTACAAGCTCAATTTGACCATTGACATCTTCTTCCCGTGTCGGCGCATAAAAGTATATATTGACGTTAAACTCTCTAGCGGCAGTATCTGCCCCCTGTTTTATTGTGCTCCAGTGATATCCGGTATTCATTTTTAAAACAAGGGCAATCTTGGACTTTTCTTTAATACTGATGTCGTTATTTTTGGCGCACGAGGCAAGGCAAGCAACTGCCAATATAAGTTTTATAAGCAAACTAACCTTTTTCATTTAAATCCGACATCCCTTCTTCATAACAGTCAATGGGTTGCCATATTCTAACAGTCGTCCCTTCCTCTGGCTCACTTTCAATCTGGATGCCGTAGTCTTCGCCGTAATAAAGCCTGATTCTTTCATGCACATTTTTTAATCCAACGCCGGAACCTTTGGCGGCACGATTGTCAAAGGTTAAAATATTCTTCAAAACTTCTGGCATAATCCCAAGGCCGTTGTCAATCACTTCAAACAACAGCATTCCGTTTCTTTCTTCAGCATTAATTATTATCAGGCCTTCATCAACCATATATTTAATTCCATGATATATTGAGTTTTCAACAATCGGTTGCAGCACAAGTTTTAATGTTTTGTATTTTAATACCTTATCATTAACGTTAATTATAAAATTAAATTTGTTTTTATATCTGATTTTCTGGATAATTAAATAGTTACGGGCGTGTTCTATCTCCTCTTCAACCGTAATTATATTCCTTCCTTTGCTGATACTAATTCTAAACAGCCTTGCAAGAGATGTGACCATAGTAATAACTTCCTGCATTTTGCCCTTTTCCGCCATCCAGACAATGGAGTCAAGAGTGTTATAAAGAAAATGGGGATTAATCTGCGCTTGAAGGGCCTCAAGCTCGCTGATCCTCTTCGCTTCCTGCTCGTGCACTATCTGATCCATCAATTGCCTGATTTTTGTAACCATCAGATTGAAGGCTTTGGCGAGATTGGCGACCTCGGCGCCGCCCTTAAAATCAATGTTGACATCGAAATTTCCTTGTTCCACCATCTTCATGTATTTTTCAAGCCTTTTTATAGGCTGCGATATTTTCGATGAAATAAAGAATGAGATAAATACCGAAAACAGTATGCCGAATATCAGTATCCACACCACATAGACTCCTATATCGTTCATGTTGTAGACTATTTCATCCATGTAGGCAATACCGACAATTCTCCAACCGGCATAATTAACTGTTTCTATGGTAATAAGCCTTTTTTCTCCGTTATGCTTGTCAAAAAAGCATCCAAAAACATGTTTAAGCACATCGTTGGTATTCTCGTACTTAAGCCCCGCATTGATAAGCTGTTGTTGAGGATGGTATACAATGTTCCCATCTGAATCCAATATGTAAATATATCCTTTTTTGCCCAAAACCACATTTTGGCACATCTGGTCAATGGCACTGAAGTTCATGTCTACCAACAGAACGCCTTTTTCCGTTTTTCCATCCCGCTTGAATGTAATTTCCCTGCTTAAGGATACTACCCAGCTGTGCTGCTTTTGAAAAATGTTTTGAACATGTGGCGAAGAAAAGAACAGGTTTTCTGGGTTATCAATAGTAGCAGTAAACCAATCATATTTGGTAATATCAATATCTTTTTTTAACTTATAAAAGGGCTCGCAGGCAATTAGTTCCCCTTCGGAGGAAAACACGGCCATAGTGACAATGTCTTTTCTTGTAGCCATGATTGAATTCATCTGCTGTGCCAGTTCTGTGTTGGGCGTATCTTTATTGCTCTTTATAACATCAACCAAATGGTTTGAAATATCCATCATGTTTCTCAGATAATAATCAAGGTTGGAGTTTACCTGATTTATTATCTGCCTGGTATTAACGATGGCATTCTCTTCAGCCAGGACCCGTACCCGGTTTGTCAGCGCTATGCCGACAAAAACAATTGCGATGGATGTCACAAATATAAAGGAAGCCGTAATTACAAACTGAATGCTCATTTTGTTAAGAGAATTCAGTATGCGGCTTGTTATTTTATGAAAATAATTAATAGTTTTTCTAATTAAACTTTTCCTGCTATCTTTGCATGAGCCGGCCTGACTTCCCAAGTCTTTGCTCAAGCCATCACACCCTTTAAGTGTTATTCAGCTTGTTCCTGAATTCCGACGGTGAAATTCCAAATTTCTTTTTAAAGCAGTAACTGAAATAGTTCGGTTCGGAAAAGCCAACCCTCTGGGCAATTTCATAGGTTTTCATATTGGTTGTCCTTAAAAGCTCTTTTGCAGCTTCCATCCTGACTTTAGTCAGGTAATTATTGAATGTCATGTTCATTTCCTTTTTAAAAAGGGTGCTAAAGTATGAAGAACTAATATGCAGGTGTTTGCAAACCTTTTCAATTACAATTTCACTGTCATGAAAATTGCTATTAACATATTCAACCGCTTTTTTTACAATTTGTTTGGATGTATCCTGGCGGTTAATTGATATGCAATTTCTAATCTTTATGCAAATATTAGTCAACCATTCCCTGGCATCATCCAATTCCTTTAACTTATATATTTCGGAAATTAAATTATTGGTCTCCCCAAAAAGATTAAACATATCAACATTTAAGTCTTTTGCAACCTTAAGCACAACCGTCAGCATCTCCAATAGGTAAATCTGATAATCCTTAAAGGATATTTGGGCCTGGATTATCTCCTTAAAAAGGCCGTCAATTACCGCCGAAATCTCTCCGGGAGTGCCTACTTTTATGCAGCTTGTAAGGGAGCGCTCCTTTAATTCGTCAAAATTAAGTTTTTTACAATTGTCCGGCTCTAAATCCTCAATATATATAACATGGTTCTTTTTTAATACCATACTGTAATCCAGAGCCGTGACGGCATCTTCATAAGAATAAGGCAAGAAACTGATATCGAGGCAAAATCTTCCTATTCCTATCGTTACGGGCGTTTCAAGGTATTTCTCAATGCTAATTCGGATTTCTTCAAGAATCGAAAAGCTTTTATTTATAAAATCTTCTTTGTTGCTATCCTTTAATGTAAATATAAATACTATGTACTCATTATGCGTAAACACTACGCCGGCCTTGTACTTTCCGGTTATCTCTTCGGATATATTAAGCACCGCGAATTCCAAAAGCTCACGATCATCAATCACTCCGGATTCCGGTTCCTCAGAAACAACTTTTTGTTCTTCCCTTAAATTATTTTTAAAAACCTTGTCCGAGTCAATCCTTAAAACCGAAACAATAAATCCGTTGCTATCAATCTCAAACCCAAAGCTTTTAGCCTTCCTTGAAACATCACTGGAATTATATCTGTTTGTTATAAGCAGATTTAAAAACTTGTCCCTTAATAACGGCAAGCTCCTTCTGTAATGCTCTCTTAGCATTTCATAATCTTTTTTCCGGGCTATTTCCGAATCTAAGATTTGCTTTATTTTATGCAGCATTTCGGTAAGCTCAACCGACGAAACGGGCTTTAATATGTAATCAATTACATTCAGCTTTACAGCCATCTGGGCACATTCAAATTCGTTTATGCCTGTGAGGAAAATAATCTTAATTGTAGGGTACCTTGCTTTTAATTTCTCGGCAAGTGCAAGGCCATCCATATATGGCATTCTAATATCAGTTAAAACAACGTCAGGAAGGACCTTTTCAACAGCTTCCATTGCTTCAATGCCGTTGTCAGCTTCACCGACAATCTCGAAGCCATATTTGTTCCATTCTATTTTTTCAATAATGCCTTTTCTGACTTCTTCCTCATCATCGACCACAATCAGCCTGTACATAATATTTCTCCTATGTACATATTTTTAGACCTTCGGATTCTCGTACCACCTGGTTTGTATATATACGGGACAAAAAATATAAAAAAGCATAAGTGCCTTTTATAGCACACAGAAACACTATTTTGTAACCATTAAATACAGCGCAATCGTTAATTTTTGTGCACCTTTTATATATAATTTTATGAATAACCTCCAATTATATATAAATATTAATATATAATCCCAAAGATTGCAAGTTAATATTTCACTTAACATTTATATTTCTTATATCTTACTTCTTAAAATATTTCAACTTTCTTATTTTCGTCCTCATAATCTTTCTAATATAATTTTATTTTTGTTTATGCGCACATATGTAAAAACAAAAAGCTGCAAAACAGATGTATTGATGGTACCGCGTTGAAGGAGAAAGAAAAATATGCTATAATCTGCGAGAAAAATTATAAAGGTGGCATATATGAAACAGGAACGGCAGTATCCCAAAGTTATGATATCCCGCAAGGCTGAGCGCAGTATCAAGAATGGGCACCCGTGGATATACGGGGAAGAAATCCTCAATATTGAAGGCGGGCCAATAGATGGAGGGCTTGTAGATGTATTCGCCGGAAAGGCCTATATGGGCACCGGATTTTACAACAGCAAAAGCAAGATTACCGTCCGGCTTATTTCACGCAACGCCAACGATGTGTTTGACGCCCGCTTTTGGCGCCGCCGTGTGGAATACGCCGTACATTACCGCAAAACCGTAATGCCCGGCTCAGATTTTACCTGCTGCCGCCTGATACATAGCGAGGCCGACCAAATGCCGGGGCTGACAGTAGACCGCTATGGCGGCATTTTGTCCGCGCAGATAACCTGCCTTGGCATGGAACTAATAAAGGATACGGTCTACCACGCCCTTTGGGATGTGCTAAAAGAAAACGGCGAAACAGTAACCGGAATTTATGAGCGCAATGATACCGCTATGCGCATACGGGAGGGGCTGCGGGAGTATAAGGGCTGGTATGAATCCGAAAGCTTCCAAATTCCCGAATCCGCAAGAACGGAAATTATTGAAAATGGCGTGAAATATCTGGTAGATGTAGAAAACAGTCAGAAAACCGGTTTCTTTCTTGACCAGAAGTACAACCGCGCTGCCGTGGCCCGTATTGCCAAGGGCAAGCGGGTACTAGACTGCTTTACCCATACCGGCTCCTTCGGCCTTAATGCGGCGCTGGGTGGAGCAGAGCATGTAACCTGCGTGGATATTTCAGAGTCCGCCATCGACATGGCAAGAACAAATGCCGTGCGAAATGGGCTGGAGGAAAAAATGGACTTTGTGTGCGAGGATGTGTTTGACCTGCTGACCAGACTTGCAGAACAGAAACGCAGCGACTATGACTTTATCATCCTCGACCCGCCTGCATTTACCAAATCCAGCAAGACAGTCAGGTCAGCTGCTCGGGGGTATAAGGAGATAAATTTAAAGGCCATGAAGCTGCTGCCAAGGGGTGGGTATCTTGCCACCTGCAGCTGCAGCCACTTCATGACCGATGAATTGTTCCGTGAAATACTGGATAGTGCCGCAAAGGATGCCTCCGTATCCCTCCGGCAGATTGAGGCCCGCCAGCAGGCACCGGACCACCCCATTCTGTGGAATGTGCCGGAAACAAGCTATCTTAAATTTTATATTTTCCAGGTTGTATGATATTTAGGGATAATCAACTCTTGATTTTTAACTTATTTTATAGTTAAGAGGTTGTATGATGTGGTTGCGTACCGCAAAAAGTAGAATTTAAATAATAAAGCCTTGTTTATGCTTATATATTTTTTGCTAATATAAATAAGTCCAGCAACCATACGGATTGCTGGACTTTATGTATAGTCTTTTCGTTTGCAAACTATAAACAAAGCTATTTAAACAAAGCCGTTACCATGCTACAATTTTAAAAACATAATATCAGGAGGTATAACGATGGGCAAATACGGGATAGTTTTGACAACATTTGAAAGCGAGCCGCAGGCAGCGCCTGTAATAGATGAAATAATAAAATGCAAACTGGCAGCGTGTGTTCAAGAGATTAAGATAAAAAGCCATTATACATGGAAGGGCGAGCTTTGCCATGAAGATGAGGTTTTAGTGTTGTTAAAAACCCGAAAGGAGCTATATCCCGAGTTAGAAAAGAAACTTTTAGAAATCCATCCATACGACACCCCTGAGATTTTGTTAGTAGATGTGGAAAATGGGGCTGCAGCATATTTGGCGTGGATTGATGAGCAAACACGAATTGGCGACTCTAAATAACATATATCCCCTTAGTAAAATGCATAGTTTTGATTTTTTATTCAATTAGTTACATTTACTACAGTAGAGTATATGTGCCCTAATCCAAATAAAGCCGCAAATGCAACCAAAGCCCAATGATACAACAGTATTCCGCTTATTAAAAAAATAATTGTGGGTATAATGGCAATGGCTATGGCAGTTTTCGTACTTTGTCTATTAAAGTATAATATCCAGAAAAAGATATATAAAAGCAAAAGAAGACCATTTCCCATAAGATAAATAATAAGCATGTATACATTTGAAATCTTAAACTCCCAAACAAAACAGGTAACCACATTAAAATAATGCAGCCGTATCTTCCTATCTGCTCAAAAAAGTTCAGTACCTTGTTTGTACACTTGTTTGAAAAATTTCTGTTCTTTATTGCATATAACAAATTGGGCACCAGCATTGCGATTACAATCACAGCTCCGGACAGGTTAATCCATCCAAACTTCATTTTATCCCTTAATTCTTTGCCCATATTACGGGTATATAAAAGAAAAAACGGTTTAAAAATAATCTGCAAATCCATTTTAATGTTAATATAGCACAATAACGTAAATATCTCAAATTATAAACTGAAGCCCCTTCACGTTCAAACATCGCCGCTGAGGGGCTTTATTTTCTTATACAGGTTTGCCACTATGGCATATTTTTATATAATTTCAATCTTATACGTTCTCATCCAGATATCAACCTGAATTAAATATGCCATTAATTGCGCACCGGTCATAAGCTGCCCGTACCAAGGCATTGAGAGCGCCTTTCCATCGGAATCGATAATCTCCTGTACCTTTTGCCTGTTAATCAACTGTAACAATGGAGAGTCAAAATCATTCAGTATTTTTTGCAGACTTGACTTAACCGCATTTAAATATTTGGGATTGTGTGTTTTGGGATACGGGCTTTTTTTGCGCCATATAATTTCGTCCGGCAAAATGCCCTTCATGGCTTCCCTTACAATCCCCTTTTCCCTGCCGTAAAGCGACTTAATATCCCAAGGCATGTTATATGCGTACTCCACCAAGCGGTGGTCGCAGAAGGGTATCCTTACCTCGAGCCCGCTGAACATGCTCATCCTGTCTTTTCTGTCCAACAATGTCTGCATAAACCAATAAAGATTTAGCATAAACATTTGCCTCATGCGAACCTCTAGTTCCCCGTCGCTTGGTAATGTATCCGTATTATTTATGGTATCGCTATACAGCTGTTTTACATATTCTTCGCCATCTGTTAGCAAACCCGGCTTTAATATGTTTCGCCTTAAATCCAAAGATTGTGACCAGGGAAAGGTGTCTTTGAATAAAATATCTTTGTTGTGATACCACGGATAACCGCCAAATATTTCATCCGCACATTCACCGGAAACCGCAACGGTAAACTTCTTTTTAATTTCCTTGCAAAACAGTAGCAAAGAAGAATCCACATCCGCCATGCCGGGCAAATCACGGGCAAGCACCGCATCGCTAAGATGCTTTTCCAAATCTTCATTATCTAGCAAAACTTCATGGTGTTGGGATCCTATATCATTTGCCATAATCTGAATATATTCTTCATCGGAATTTGGTTGAAAAATATTTTTTACAAAATATTGCTGATTGTCAATATAGTTTACTGAATATGTATGAAGCACTCCTTTATTATCAGACAAATATTTTTCGGAAGCGATTTTAGAGATAATGCTGGAGTCAAGCCCTCCGGACAAAAAGCAACATAACGGTACATCTGATACCAACTGGCGCTCGACCGCATCGGTAATTAAAAATCTTGTCTTTTCAACGGTGGTTCGGACATCATCGGTATGTTCACAGGCCTTTAGGCTCCAGTATTTTTTAATTTTACATCCTGTTTTTTTCTCAAAGGTCAAAAACTCGCCGGGTTTTAATTCGCTCACATCCTTGATAATTCCTTTACCGCTTGTTCTGCCAGGCCCCAGGAGAAAGATTTCCTTAAGGCCGTCATTGTCAACCCAAGGCTTCACCAAGGGATTTGCCAGCAAAGTCTTTATTTCAGAGCCAAAAATAATGCCATCTGGGTAGGTATAGAAAAATAATGGCTTTACCCCCATTCTGTCGCGGGCTAAAAACAGGGTTTCGCTCGTGCCGTCCCAAACACCGAAAGCGTAAATGCCATTTAACTTTTCCAGACAAGATTCGCCCCAGTGTATAAACGCCGTTAGCAGAACCTCGGTGTCGGAATGCCCCCGGAAGCAGTATCCGAAAGTTAAAAGCTCGTCTCTAAGCTCGTTTGTATTATAAAGCTCTCCGTTATAAACAATGGTATAGCTGGTATTGCCTTTTTCCAATGTCATTGGCTGCCTTCCGTTTTCAGGGTCAATAACAATCAGCCGCCGGTGCATAAGGCACACGTTTTTCTTTAGAAAAACACCTTGATCATCAGGCCCTCTGCGCACCAATGTTTTTGTCATTTTGTTTATGGTACTCTCATAATCTCTTAAATTCCGATTATAATCAATCCAACCTGCAATTCCGCACATAAACGCCCTCCTAAAAATAAAAAGGCGCCACTTACATGACGCCTTTGTCATTGACATATATATTCTATGCGTTATCTCAAAGATTGTTTACTTGAGTTAGGTTTCTTATATTTTTATGGTCTTACTTACAACTTCCAGCAAAGTATACGGATAGCGATGTTTGTTTTTATGATTGATTGCTTATGTTAAGAAAAACGAAGAGTTGAAGCAGATGAACTTACAGCTGCGGGAAGTTAATTGGAAGCTGGAAAAAATGTCTATAACTGACAGTTTATCAGGCATTTACAATAGATTGGGCTTTGAAACAGCAATTAGGGACGAATGGAATAGGTGCAAGCGGCATTCGACAGCCTTATCGCTGATAATTGTAGATGTTGATTTCTTTAAGGAATTAAATGATAATTATGGCCACCAGTCCGGCGATTGCTGTATAATTACGATTGCGGAAGTTTTGAAAAACTTCTTCGGACAAGGTATCCGCAAAGCGATTAAGTTCGTTTTTCAATTTAATCCTTTTTGTTATTAAAAACATTTCTTATTCCTAATAACTTTGCATTGCTCCACATCTGCGCAGTGATAACAAAGCTCGTTTTCGCAGATCCCATTGCTGAAAAAGGAGAGAATATTATTAACCGTGGTTTGCGCAATGTTGTTAAGAGCCTCCTCGGTTAAAAAGGCCTGATGCCCGGTTACAATCACATTCGGCATGGAAATAAGTCTCGCCAGCGTATCATCATCCATAATATGGTCGGAAAAGTCGTTGAAAAAGATATTTTCCTCTTCTTCGTATACATCAAGGCATGCGCCGCCGATTTTGCGCTCCTTTATTCCCTTGATTAAGCTTTCCGTGTCAATCAATCCGCCTCTAGATGTGTTGATAATAATAACACCCTTCTTCATTTTGGCAATCGCTTCTTCATCAATCATGTGCTTAGTCTCGGCAGTCAACGGACAATGAAGGGAGATAATATCGCTTTGCTCATACAATTCATCAAGAGAAAGGTATTCAAAGCCCGCATCTTCCTTCGGGAAAAGATCATAGGCAACCGTGCGCATGCCAAATCCGCGGCAGATATCGCCAAAAACACATCCGATTTTTCCGGTGCCAATAATTCCAACCGTTTTGCCATGTAAATCAAAACCGGTAAAACCGTTAAGTGAAAAATTAAATTCCCTTGTCCTATTGTAAGCTTTATGTATTCTTCTGACCAGGGACAAAAGCAGTGCCATGCCATGCTCGGCGACCGCATAAGGCGAATATGCCGGCACATGCACTACATGGATTTTTCCGTAACAATGCTTTACATCCACATTATTGTATCCGGCACAGCGAAGGGCTATCAATTTCACCCCGTAACCATAAAGCTTATCTATGACTTCCTTATTTACCGTATCGTTTACAAATACGCAGACTGCATCGTACCCTTCTGCCAGCTGCACCGTATCCGGGCAAAGCTTTGGCTCATAAAACTTGATTGTAATACCGGTATTCTCGATACTTTTTTCAAAGCCCGGAATATCATAGGGCTTCGTATCAAAAAAGGCGACCTTCATTTTAAATCCTCCTAAGTTTTTAATTAATATTTTACTATTTATTGCCATCCAGTCAACCCGCATGGCTCAAGTTAAAACAATTAATTTTTTTATGCCGATCCTAATAACATCCGCAATTTATAATCCACATTTATTATATAAAAATTGCCACACACCTGTAGTGTGTGGCAATATAGTTACTGTTCAAGTTTATCTTTTATTTTATAGCGATGATTACAGAAAATTTGTGATACGTATACAAGCATTTTACCTCTGAAAAATTACATCTATATAGCATTTCAATCTCTGCTTCAACCGAACACTCCTTATCCAATTTTCTGCGTTCTTTCCATAATTCAATATCCCGCTTTGTCAAACCGCTTTTAAATAACTGCTTTTCCCAATATGCCTCAAACCAATTATTAATTTTAGTTGTTCCTGCGCAAAACTGGTCATAATTAACAAAAACTCCGTTCTTTGGTAGCTTGTTGTAAATACGCTTGAACAGTTCTTCTTTTTGGATATCCTCTAAATGGTGAATTGACAATGCAGATATTATGGCATCAAAATTCCCCTCGGGAAATTCCTTTGTATATTCTAATGTTATATGCTGTATTCTGTCTATTCCGGTAAACCTTTTTCTTGATATTTCTAACATTTCATCAGCGATATCAACTAATACATATTCCGCCGAGGGACATTCTTTATGCCAGTAATAGGTAAGCAATCCTGTTCCAGCTCCCAGGTCCAACACCCGGTTTGGCGGATCAATATAAAAAAGGATTTGTCTGGTAACGGTTTCATAATAATCATCGAAACATGGTATAAACTTTCTGCGATTGCGATCATATTCCTTTGCAACCAAATTAAATTGTTCCTCAATAGTCATAACCTTTCTCCACTGTTCAGGATTGCTATATCTACCTGAAGATTGTTAAATGTATGGATATCTTATCGCTTTATAGCCGATATAAATTAAGTATATTTCAATAAAGCGGGGGGAATGGCACTTACTTTTAGTGGTTGGAGCTGTTAACTCAATAAAACAATTGAAAGCTATCGACAACAATTTACAAAAAAGTATAATAAAATGGATTGGCGTAGACAATTACTGGGAGGATAACATGTCTCAAATATTCAGTATATCCATAAATCTTAACCCTCCAGTTTGATGGCTTTTTCACCGGTGAATTCCTCCCAGCGCTTAACAGCTAAATCACAGTAAACAGGGGATAACTCCATTGCGTAGCATTTACGCTCGG
>DULI01000022.1 GCA_012840445.1 Clostridiales bacterium | reverse complement strand
GCATACGCCCGGCCTTTTTGCTGAGAAAGGGAGTGGGGGGTACTGCGTCCCCAAAAGTTACTGCGGCCATCTTAGGTTTCTACGGCACCCAAAGCGACATCTACAAGGGCAAAGCGGAATGCCTCCGGCGGATGCGCATTCGCGCGCCAAGATGCCTGCGGGCATGGGGCCGTAGCTGTTATCGGCATTCTGAGGTATAAGGTTACTCGTAAGGTTACCAATAAACAAAATCGACTTTAAGTGAAATACCCGCGGTACTCAAACGCCTCTTTAACTCTGTTAAGTGGATAAGAAAATTAATAGAGAGAACGTCTTCCCATGTCTTTACTTTAGTTGCACGCCCATTAAAAATTAAAATCAACCTAAATTCTTTGGGAGTAATACTCAAATTTCCTGGTAAACTTAATTTACTCATGTTAGCTTCACATTTATCAAGTGTTAACAATGCTTGATCAATTGCATAGGCAAAATCATTGGGTTGTCCTATTTTTGAGAAAAATAAAGTTTGATCTTTAAAGAAGTCACATACTTCATATCGATACTTTCCACTTTCTTGAGAATCAATAGGCATTAATAGTGTATGTAAACAGGTGGCTTCTATTAATTCCGCTATATTTAAATTATAGTAGGTTTCATATGATTGGCGTTTATCATTTTCCTTATAAATTCCTTTTTCTTGTGCGAATTTAATAACATCACTTTTGGATAAAGAAAAAATATCTTGATCATGATTTTCAAATTCAACTTTTTTAACTTCTTCAAAAATTCTCTCAAGATATGCTGTATTAAACGAACACCATTTTCCATTCCGTAAACAAAAATTATTCTCAGTTATAAACTCAAGATACTCAGTAATAGGCTTCAAACTTGTCCAAGCATCAGTTGCATATTCTATGGTAATGTTAATATTCTGAATATCCTTATGGAGACATATTTCTTTTCGAGCAATAAAATCATTTATTGTTTGTATTGATAATTCTCCATCATAATTAGCCCATTTGCGATTACAGCTTAGCCTAAATCTGACAGAATCGTTTTGTATCAATTTTGTTCCCATTACATAAAAAGAGGGTACATTAATTAAATTCCCATTAACTATATTATCATCATAATGTTCAATAGCATTGGCCAATTGATGATATAGTTCAGAAATTTTCTCAGCATCTTCTTCTGGATCTAAATATGTTAGTCTGGGTAATGACACTTTACACTTATCTTTTATTATTTTTTCTAATGAGTCTAATTTTTGACCAATTTCAGTTGGCTTTTCTTCCCACTTAAATTGTGCAGAAGTTCCACAGTTGATAGTAGCACCCCATTTTGGATCCAAACTAGTACCTCGTATGTAGGTGGGTATCTCTCCGCTTCGATAAGATAAAACTGTGCCACCCAAATAGTCCATGTGCATTTTACTTAACTTGCTACCATGCGAAATATTTTGCTGAGCCTTAACTCGATCCAAATCAACTAACCTTTCTGCAATAGATATCCCAAAATTGTAATCACAGAAATTACTTAAATAAAAATGAGCATTACCATAACTTACAACAAAACACGAATCCTCCCGATGACAAATCAGTGCTGCACCATATATTCTTAATTTTGTTGTTAAATCCCTTTCAGTACATGTATTTAATAAATTTATCCACGGTGATCCTCTTTGGTTGTCTTTATCGCAAAACATAAGTGTAAAATTATAGCCAGAATGGTTGCGAATGCTCTCTTTTTTAATTGGTACGTTTTCAAAACCACGTTCTTTTAAAAAAGATATGAAGCTTTCGACTTTTTCAGGGAATATACGATAAATATTATAATCATAGAGCGGCTTATCATTTTTCCTTTCAGCCACTTATATTCACCTCTCCATTCTTTCCCGAATTAAATTTCACAAGCTTTTCCCAGTCAATGCTACCATCTTTACAGCAAAATAGCTGAGTAAACTCACGAACGAGCCGATTTGCTGCTTTTTGATAGGAAGCATTGTATTCTTCTACATACTTCTCCGGCAACTTATTCATAAAACGTATCAGCTTTATATAGAAT
>DULI01000025.1 GCA_012840445.1 Clostridiales bacterium | reverse complement strand
CCAGGAGAGATGATATATATTTATATTCAAAAGATGTTTATTAAAGCATTCATCAGGAGGGAAAAGGGATGAGCGTTATGGATCTGGTAGGGAAATGTGGTCTGTATTGCGGAGCATGTGTTATTTACAGGGCGGAAAGAGATAACCAGGAGTGGAGGGCCAGGATTGCGGAAAGCTGCAATTGCAGAACAGAGCAAGTTACATGTAATGGATGCGGTGCCCTGACTCCGGAATGATGGGGGAACGGATGCAAGATCGTCCTATGTACAAATGCCAGGGGAGTCAATTACTGTTATGAATGCCAGGAGTACATAGACGGAACCTGCGAGAAATTCAATAATTTAGCCAATGATTATCTTGAAACAGGAGTTAATCTGAGGGAAAACCTTACGAAAATAATTTAATCGCATAAGCGACAGAAACCCTGAAAATATATGAGAGTAACGGAGGGAATGAATTATGACTGATATTAATAGGTGTTTGCTTACATCATTTCCAAACAGCTTTTACGGGGTTAATATAAATAACCTGGGAGTGTGAAACATCGTAAATAATAGGTAGTTACCCAAGGGAGGATGAAGAATGGTAATAGTTTATGAATCAAAAACGGGGTTTACTAAAAGGTATGCTGAAATGCTTGCTATGAAAACATCACTGAAGGTATTTCATGTAAAGGAAATCTCAATGATTAATAAGGATGAAGAAATTATTTTTCTTGGATGGATGAAGGTTGGGATAATACAAGGTTTGGATAAAGTACGTAGATATAATGTCATAGCTGTTTGTGGATCTGGCACAGGGCGAACTGCTGAACCTGATGTTGAAACGATTGTTGTTAGGAATAAAATTGAAGGTATACCGTTTTTTTTATTTGCGCGGCGGTTGTTTACCGTTAAAAAAAATAAAGGGCATAGACCGAATTATGCTGTCAATATTTGTAAAGATACTGAAAAGACGCAAAGATAAAGATGAAAGAACAGAAGAATCAATTGATATTATTGAGAACGGTTTCGACGGTGTTAAGCTAAATCTAGTCCCTTTCCATACAGTCCGGGAGTTTGTTAATACATTACATACATCATCAAGTGCCTATCTGATCCGTCACAGCATTATCAATCTGGCGGGTAATGTTGTGATGTTTATTCCATACGGGTTTTTTCTTCCATGGATTTTTGAAAGATGCAAGAAGTACAATCGTACAGTCATATATTTGGGAATTACTATTGTTCTTATAGAAATTATCCAGCTTTTTACACTACGAGGAAGTTTCGATGTTGATGATTTAATACTAAATATGGTTGGTGTGTCACTTGGATATGCACTTTTTATGCTGAAAAGTAAAGCCAGGAAACGGGAAGAAGCAGATGAAAAATAATAACAATTTAAATAAAGAAGCAAAAAAATGAGCGATGATTTGTAATCAAAGCTGCAGCAGTTGTTCGAAGGGCTGTGCAGAATATAAACTGTCCCATTATCCGAGTTGATGGATCAAAACCTGTTGAAGAAAACATCAGTTATATCATAGAGCAAGTAAAGTGATGCGATAGATTTTCCGATCAACTGGACATAAGGGTCGTTATATATTGATATGTTCCCGTGTAGAAAGTCCGGGAAGGAGAAATTGAATGAACTATATAAACCCACCAACGAAATCACCCCAATATGTTACTCATAAAACATTTTACAGCCAGGTGCTGAATCACGAAATAGGCTATAACATTTATCTTCCGCCTGAGTACGAAGACAGTGGTGAAAGATATCCGGTCGTATACCACATACATGGATGGATGGGTAATGAGTCTACTGAGATTTGGCCACTGGAAAAGGTATATAAAGGCAGACGGGCTATTACTATTTTTGTAAACGCAGTCTCATCGGAAGAAAGTTATTTCGAATCCTTATTGCAGATTGAATCCATCATTATCAATGAACTGATTCCCCACATCGATGGACGGTACAGAACAGACATAACCCGCGAAAACAGGATGCTGTCAGGGTTTTCGATGGGCGGAAATATGGCGTTTTATTATGCCGTTAAGCATACCGGACTGTTTGGCTCGGTAACCGCTTACGCTGGAACTTATCACCATCTTTATAATAAAGGATACCGTACTGTTGGGGTAGCACCGGAAAAAGCCATCGAGTTATTCGAAGAGATGATGAGAGAGGAATGGTACCTGGAGGAAAACAATATTTTATGCCTGGTACGGCAAAACGCAGACAAAATTCGGTCCAAGCTGAAAATTAATATCCATATCGGTACAGCGGATATATTATTCTGTGATAATGAAATTATGCATTTATATTTAGATTCGCTGAATATCCCGCATGAATACAGGATATTCGAGGGCATCGACCACGATTTGGAAAAAATATCATAGCCTTATATCATTCCATAGATATCAAATGATATCTTTCCCGGCATATAGTCAAACAGATTATCTGCCAGTTATTCAAATTGCCGAAACGGTTCCTGTGGTTCAGCAATTGCATACATAACCGATGACATTTCCGGCTGATGAAGGTATAGTGATGAACTGCAAGGAAACAGGCGAATTTTTTAATGGCGGTGCATGGGTGTTTAAAGTAAGCATTCCTTCGCGAACCGAATAAATGCATAAAGGCTGTATAACAGCATTAATAAAAAGATTATAAAAAGAAACATTTTCAGGATCAGGAATCCCCCTGCTTCCATAAACTTTCAGTTCGTCATTATTTGTATAAATATTGCTTTCATAGGCAAAAGCATTGTATAAATGGTTATCTGCCTTAAGGACCCTCCCGTCAGTTCCTTTGATCGTTATGAATTCCAGGATAATCGGTACCCCTTTTTTGGGTATGTCTGAGGTCAATAAAGACAGATGTCCTTTTTCTACTGAATAGTTGACAAAAGGCTGCAATACGCCGTTAATATAAAGATTAACAAAAGATACCCGTCCAGGATCAAGGATGCCCCTGTCCCCATAACACTTTAGTTCATCATCGTTGGTAAACTCTTTCTTTATACCGTCAGAAATCGTATTGTAATGATATACTTCTGCCGGTAAAACAGCATTGTTCCTATCTTTGAAAGTAACGAAACAGATTGTTATCGGAGCATTTTTCAGCGGCGCGTCTGCCGTTTTTAATTTAAGCAGGCCTTTTTCAATATCATAATTGGTTCGTGGCTGAACAACCCCGTTGATATAAAGGATATAGTAAGAAACACTTTCAGGATCAGGGATACCTCGGTTGCCGTATTTGGTCAGCTCATCCTCATCTGTATATTCCTTTTTGATACCGTCAGATATGGCATTATACTGGTATACTTCGGCTTTGAAAATTTCTCCCCTGTACTTGTATTCAATATATATTTCATTTTCAAAAAAGCATTTGTCAAAAACCCTGGTAACTCTAATGCAAACAGTCTTGTTTTTATTTTCACCAATATTGTCTTCTGGTTCATCTGTTACCGGGATTAATAAATCAGTTTCAGCCGCCGAGCGCACGACTGTGGCAAGCGTCACTTTGATTTTTATGCCAAGCGAATTGTTTTCGGCGTAAATGTCTTCAATGGAACATTTAAAATAATGCACTCTGAATAGTAAGTCAGACTTTTTTGGCATATGAAGGCAAACTTTTTTACAGGCCTTAAACAATATTGGCTCAGAGATACGTATGCCGTCCATAAACAGAGATACATAGCCTTTAATTAACACAATCAGTTTGTCCTTGCCAGGATAATTTCCATGGCTTGTCAGAACCTGTTTCCGAACAAACTTATTACGGGGATTGATACAGGTGTAACTAATCGCATCAGGTTTATACGGATTTAAAATATTCCCGTTTTCATCGGTCAGGAAACATATTATCGATCCTAAACGAGACATCATTCCTTGCTCCGATTCAACTTTCATGATTATTTTATTCTTGTTTATTTATCCAAGTTACAATAAGAAAAGGGTGAACACTCCGCATTAAGTGTCCACCCCCCATATCAATTATGTGTTTACCGTTGTTACAGAATCGGCTGTAGGTGCGAAGTTGTTAACTACCAATATAATTGGCGATTCTTCCTCGATATCGTCTGCTACGTTCGGTATTACAACATCGTTTGCTGATACTGTGTATAAGGAATCCTGTTGCAGAACTCCGTTTATAAACAGCAGATAATAACCGTTGTCCGGCGTAACCAAAGTAATATCGGTTACAGCATTTCCCTGCTCGTCTACAAAAGAAGTTGCCGGAATTGTCAAGGTTCCTGCGGTAATATCCGACGGATCCAATTCATAGAAATACTTTTTCACTTCAGGCTTGGTCTGAACGCTTGTCTGTGTCTCTGCGGTGATAGCGAGTTTAAACAGTGTTGTAGCCAAATCCAACCCTCCTTGTCCGTTGTCCTAGTACATTATATGTTCCCGACAAAAAGTGGTATCAGACTGCCATTTATATTACTGACCACTCTCTGTATGCTTTTTAGGACGGCAGACCAGTTCTCGCAGTAAAATTACTGCAGAAAGTTCCGTGCGGTTGTTTCCAACTATTTTTCCGCCAATACCAGGCTGCTGCCCAGGTAAACGGTGATCCTGTCCATCAGGGCTGCCATTTGACCTCTGGTGGTGTAGTCTTCTGCACCGAAGGTTCCATCCGGACCCCCTACAAATATATTGAAATATGTCAGCCTGATGATGGCGTTATAGGACCAGCTGTTTTTCTGACGGTCTATGTCACTGTATGGGTTATAAGTAACATTTACATCTTCCATATGATTCAGT
>DULI01000011.1 GCA_012840445.1 Clostridiales bacterium | reverse complement strand
TGTACTCCTTGCCGTTAAACTTGACGCTCTGAACATATATATTCTCGCGGCTGTTGTTGGGTGCGCTGATTACTAAATCCTTCCCGTTCTCAAGGTGAATTGTGGCCTTCTTAAATAACGGGGAGCCGATTACATATTCGGGATTACCAACGCTCGGAGTATAGAAGCCTAAAGCGTTCAACACATACCAGGCAGACATCTGGCCGTTATCTTCGTCGCCCAAATAACCCTGGCCGATGCTGCTTCCCGCATAGCATCTGGACAGGACACTGCGCACATACTTTTGGGTTTTATAGGGCTGGCCTAGGTAGCTGTACATATAAATTAAATGCAGAGACGGCTCATTAGTATGGTTGTACTGGCCAAGGCGTACCTCCCGCATCTCACGCATTCCCACATCCTGGCCGCGAAGGTCGGCGTTAAAGAGATTGTCAAGGCGCTCTATGGCCTTTTCCTTGCCACCATATAGGTTTATAATGCCTTGTACATCCTGAACCGCCGTAAATGACATGTTCCAGGCATTGGCCTCGCAGTAATCCCAGTAAGACCTTTCATGCCATGCACTGGGATTAAAGTCTTCTATTCTGCTATACCTAAAGCTTCCGTCATCATTCCTCGCCATGAACCAGCCGAGGTCTTTGTTAAAGTAGTTTACATAATATAAGGCACGGTTTTTATAATATTCAGCTTCGTCAGTTCTGCCCAAAATCTCGGCCATTCTCGAAATGGCAAAGTCGTTTATTGTATCCTCCATTCCCCAAGAGAATCCCTCGTGCACCGAGGTGGACGTCCAACCTCTGAAAATTGAGGTAACGGTCTGAATGCGCCCGCCCTTGTTAATATCATTGGATACAACGGCGCTGTTTTTTAAAGATGCGGCAAATGCGCTTTCATAGTCAAACTTAATCCCTTTTACCATTGCATCGCCAAAGATGGCGTCTATATTGGTGCCCACCATGCAGTTAATGGCACCGGGGGCAAGCCAGCGTGAAACCCAGCCGCTGTCCTTATAATGTTCAACGATGCCATCAAGCATTTCTCCCGCCATTGTGGGGGTAAGCAGGAAATAGGCCGGCCAGGCCGAACGGTAGGTATCCCAGAAGCCGTTTATGGTATACATTTTTCCCGATTTAACATTAGGAGAGGTTAGGCTTCCGCTGTAAGGGCTGGAATAGGCCCAATTTTCATTTTCCGCAGTTCCAATATTTTCGGAATACAGGATTGGATAGCAGAACATCCTGTACAGGCAGGAATATAGGGTCACAAGCTGGTCATGTGTGGCACCTTCGACCTCGATAATACCAAGCTGATCATCCCAAGCCTTTTGGGCCTTTTGGAAGATGGTATCAAAGGTATCATTTGTGCCAATTTCCAATTCTAGGTTCTTCTTGGCCTGCTCAGCGCTTATAAACGAGGTGGCCAATTTCATTGTAACTACAGTAGTTCCACTGCCAAATGAGACAATGCCCTGTTTGCTGTTTACTACCTTGGCGTCCTCATAATTCTGGTCAATAACGCCGTATATGTACATCCTTGTGGCGCCATTGACACGGTTGGGGCTGTATTCTCCATGGCCGTAAATATGGTCGGAATAGGCGGTAAAGCTGCCATCACTGTTAAATGTAAGGCCTCCGCTTGCCCACTCGCAGTCGAAAATCAGATTGCGGTTGGCACTATTTGCAGGGAAGGTAAACCGCGCATACATGGCGTGGGAAGTGGGGGTTACCTCCATTTTTACCCCGGATGCCGCAGAGCCATCATTAAAGGTTATGCTGTAGTAATGGGCCTTTGCCACTTCGTTTGCATGGGTAAAATCGGCCGCCCGCTTGTCTGCGGATATATCATCACCACGGGTTACATCGTTAATATTTATGCTGGTATTGGGCATAAACTGCCAGGTACCCCAATCTCCAAGCCAAGGCGAAGCGGCATGTGTAATCCCCATATGCCTTAGTTTGGTTTTGGTCCCCGCCAACTGGTAATAGTATGGAAGGGTGCTTTTTGACTCGGTCATTGGAACATAGGCGTTAAAGCCATGGGGCATGGTGACAAGTGGTGTAGTAAGCCCTCTTGAGTACATAAGGGTATTATTGGTACCCCGCAAGATGTTTACATAGTCAGACAGGTGCTCATACTCGACTTCAGGCACATCCTCGATGACAATGTCGTCAAAATATCCGAGGAATACTTTATCCTCACCGCTGGGGTTCTCGGATTTATGGTAGCCTATAAGTATTTTCTCGATGGTCTTTCCTTCGGCTACCTCACCTATATTTGAATAGATGTGGTTCCACTGCATGTATGCCAAAATCCCAGACTGACCTTGTGCGTGTGGGCTTACTATCGTGCCGTTCTGGTCCTTTGCCTGAAGCTCGCTTAAATAGCTGCCATCTGTAAATTTTAAATCCACCGCCATGTGCTGGGAGGTGAAGTCAAAATCATAATCATTTGGGTTATAAAGGGCCGGGAAAAAGACATAACTTAAACGTGTATTTTTAGTAACTGGAATTGAAAGCCCATCGTAAATTACGTTATAACAGTACGCTTCTTGGCTGCCTATATGTCTGCCTAAAACCTCCAAAGCTCCCCAGCCGGTCCATCCGGTGGAGGTCAATGTGTTAAACGAGGCCGCAGGCCCTCGGCTTTTGCGGGTCTTCATGGGCGAGTTAATATCACTGTCATCTTCTCCGGGAGTCTGCTCTTCAGCAGCGCCGTAAAGCTGTAGTTCCGAAAACTGGGTCATTGGGGCGCCGTTGTTCTCGGTGATTACAATACGGTAGTAAGAGTATTCGGTCTGATTACTAAAGGTAAACCGTTGGGTTTCCTGTTCTGCCTTGAAAACTATTCCAAACTGCTGGTCAAGAGTCACCCAGTTGGTACCGTTTTGGGAGCCTTCAAACCTCCAGCTCTTCGGGTTTCTTGTTAGCTCATCAGGTCCCGCCCCAATTATATAAGTGCTTACAGGCACTGGCTTTTTCATCCTAAACGCCACCACAACGGGGTCGTTGGTGGTAGGCTTTTTATTGGTTAAAAATTTGCTGAATGTATTATGGTCAAAAAGCATTGGTTTGCTTTCTTCGGGTTTGAAATCATCGCTGCCCGAAAGCGAATCTAAATCGACCAATCCAGTATAATCAGTTCCTATACCTGGCTGCCTTCTGTCTGCCAGTTGCAGCTCGGAAAACTGGGTCATTGGGGCACCATTGTTCTGGGTAATTGTAATTTTATAGAATTTATAAGCAGTTGTGTTTTCAAACTCGAAGGTTTTCTTTTGTTGCCTTGATGAAAAAGTGACTCCGCTTCTGTTATCGAGCAAAGTCCATGTGTTTCGGTCATTGGAGCCAGAAATAGTCCAAGCTACAGGGTCTCGCCCCGATTCATCATTGGCAGAAGCTATTAGGTAGCTTACCACCTTTACAGGTTGTTCAAGCTCTAAAACCACCTCCACAGGGTTCTGTGAGGTTGGCCTCATTGCCGTAAGAAACTTGCTGCCGGTATTGTAGTCAAACAGGTTGTGTTTTCCCTCTTCAGGCTTATAATCGGGGCTTCCAGAAAGTGTATCCGAACGCACAAGATATGTAACATCCCCTACTAGACGCCCTACATCGGCAACGAAACCTACATTTTTTACGCGATTTTCCTCAAGTTGCGATTCAAGCATATTTCCTTCTCCTGCTTCGAATGATGTAATAAAATAGGTAACCTGTTCCCCGCTGTCTGCAGATACAGCAACCGGAATTGCCGTATTTCCCAAAGTTACTAAAACCACAGCAGCAAGGAATACAGCTAAAAATTTTTTAAACGGGATTATAGGCATTATTAATCCCTCCATCTTTTCTTGTTAATTTTGATTATAACCCATAGATTTATGTTTGTATTGTCATTTTTTCAGTTATAAACGACCATGGCGAAAACTGCTCTAAAAGCTCCACAATGCTGTCCAGCGGTATTTAACGCTATTTATTATTTTTTTGATTTAGATTTAATTGTGCTCTTAGATAAAACATATAATTTCAGATATATCAAATTTCATCTTCGTTTCCGATGCGCCACAAAAGGCCGACGCAATATTCCTTCCATACCACAGAATATGGAGTAAACCGTGTATTTGGCGAACTTGCACGGTGTGGAATCAGTTTTTAGAAGACATAAAAAAATATCTTACCGGATACAACTAATAACGCTCAAAAAAAGTTACGTATTTAAAAAAGGGTAATTATTCGTGTGAATAATTACCCTTTATATGTAGGATTAAAAAATTCTCAACAAAACCATATAAACTGCTGTGCCACCGAAAATGCTAAACAAGGTATTTTTCTTCCACAAATGAACAACTACAACAAACGCAGCCGCAATAATTTTTGGCAGTCCATAGGGGTAGCTTAGAAGCTTGGTATCTTTAAAGCAGTAAACTACTAAAAACGCCATTGCCGCACAAGGCAGGGTGTTTGCAAGGTATTCAATAATCGGGGGTATCTTTTTTCCTTCAGGAAAGCAGATAAACGGAAGGGCTCTTGTTATAAGTGTCCCCAGCGCCAATACCGCAATCGTAACTGCAGTCTGTGCCGTTGTCATTGCTGCCACTTCCTTTCAATTGGCCGTTTAAAAAGCAGCAGCGATGAAACAATTAAAAGCATGGCGGGCAATAAAAACATATCCCTGCCAAAAAGCCCAAGACAAATTACAGTGCATATAAAACCTGTCAGCGCTGATGAATACTTTTTTTGCTCGGTCAGTTGGTTTAATAAAAGCACTATAAATAGCGCCGTCAGCACAAATTCAACGCCTTCAAGCTCTGCTCCCCATATGCTTCCTAGCAGGCTGCCAATAACGCAGGAGCCGACCCAATAGATGTAATTCAGCAAGGTAACGAAAAAGTAGTACCAAGGTTTATCAATTTCCTCGCCGGGGTCCTTTGATGCAATTATGGAAAAGGTCTCATCAACCAATCCGAATATTAAAAAAGGTTTGATTTTCTTTATCCCTCGGTACTCCTTTAGCATTGAAAATCCGTAAAACAGGTGCCTTGCATTAATAATCAGCGCAAGAACAAGCGCATATAGCGGGTTGAAGGTCGAAACTAATAGTTCTAATGCGGCAAATTGCAAAGAGCCCGCAAATACGGTCGCACTAATAAGCAATACCCAGCCTGTCCCGAATCCTTTGGAATTCATTAAAAATCCGTACGAAGCACCCAAAAATAAAAATCCCGCAAATACGGGAATTGTTGACGAAAAAGCTGCTTTTAATGCCTTTCTTTTCATCTGCCCAATCCTTTTTAGCTATTTTTAAAACAACATTCATACAAACTTTTAGTTTGTATGAATGTTGTTTTGTTTAACCTGCATTTATATTTCCTAATTTAATTCTAATATACGACAGGATAATCTCGACACAGGTCTCAAAATCCATGCGGCTTGTATTAAGGCACAGGTCGTAGTTATAGGCATTGTTCCAGTCATGTCCCGTATGGTACCTGTAGTATGAGCTGCGCTCTTTATCTATCTTCTTAATCCGCTTTCTTGCCTCTTCAGGCGAAATCGAGTACATATCGACCACATTTTTAATGCAGGTCTCAAGGTCGGCGTAGATAAACAATCTTATTAAATTTGGATAATCCTTTAAAATATAGTCGGCGCACCTGCCTACTATAACACACGAACTGTTGCTGGCAATATCCTTAATTATCTTGGCCTGGTAATTAAACAGATTGTCTTCGGATACAAATTCATCACTTTCGGGGTGGAAAAGCTCCCCTCTGTATATGTTCTTTTTTCTAAAAATTCTGGAAGGCGGCTGTTCGTCGACCTTTCCAAAGAGGCTTACGTGAATACCACTTTCTTCTGATGCCAGATTAATCAAATCTTTGTCGTGGTAGCTGATATTAAGCCTTTCAGCCAGCATTTTGCCGACAGTTCTTCCTCCACTACCATAACCCCTTGCGATGGTTATCACAAAGTTTGACATGGCAAAGCCCCCTGTCATTCACCTAAATAGGCTTTTTTAATGGCTTCGTTATTAAGAAGCTCCTGCGCGTTACCTTCAAGTGTTATGCGACCGGTCCCCAAAACATACGCACGGTTTGCGATAGATAGGGCTTTTTTGGCGTTTTGTTCCACAAGCAAAACAGTAGTGCCACTGGAACTTATTTCTTTTATTATATCAAAAATTTCATTTACCAGCAATGGAGACAAGCCCATGGAGGGTTCATCCATCAAAATAATTTTCGGCGAAGACATTAACGCCCTTCCCATAGCAAGCATCTGCTGCTCGCCGCCGCTTAAAGTTCCAGCTATCTGGTTGCGGCGCTCTTTAAGCCTTGGGAACCTTTGATAAACCCTTTCCAATGATTCGCTAATCTGTGCTTTGTTCTTGATTGTATATGCCCCGAGTTTCAGATTTTCAAGCACAGTAAGGCCCTGGAAAACCCTGCGCCCTTCCGGAACATGGGCCATTCCCATGGACACAATCTTATGGGCAGGGGTCTTAAGAAGATTATGGCCGTTAAATTCTATCTTACCGCTTTTTGCGGGGATAAGACCGGTAATAGTATGCAAGATGGTAGTCTTGCCGGCACCGTTAGCGCCAATCAGCGCCACTACCTCGCCCTGATTAACCTCTAACGAAACCCCCTTTACGGCCTTGATTACACCGTAGCAGACCTCTACATTTTCCAATTTCAACATTGCCATGCCACTACCCTCCTTACTCGCCCAAATAGGCCGTAATAACCCTTGGGTCGTTTAGCACTTCGCTTGTCTTTCCTTTAGCCAGAACGGTGCCGAAATTAAGCACGCAAATTTCTTCGCAAATACCGGCAACCAGTCTCATATCGTGTTCGATAAGCAATATGGTCATGTCAAACTCGTCACGCACAAACTTTATGGTTTCCATAAGTTCAGCTGTTTCATTGGGGTTCATTCCGGCCGCAGGCTCGTCAAGCAGAAGCAGTTTTGGATTAGTGGCAAGGGCTCTGGCTATTTCCAGCTTGCGCTGCATCCCGTAAGGCAGGCTGGAAGCGGGAAGCTGCGCTTCATTCTCAAGCCCGAAAACCCTAAGCAGCTCCAAAGCTATTTTATTCATTTCTTCTTCTTTTCTTGAATAGCTGCCGACTTTAAAAATTGAAGTTAAAAGATTATACTTTACCCGGTTGTGAAGGCCAAGTTTTACATTATCAAGCACCGACAGATTCTTAAAAAGTCTAATATTCTGAAAGGTCCTTGCAATACCCGCCTTGCTTATTTCAATGGTGCTTTTGCCGGTAATGTTCTCTCCGTCCAGTGTAATCGACCCGTCAGTTGGCTTATATACGCCGGTAAGCAGGTTGAAAACGGTGGTTTTTCCAGCGCCATTAGGCCCTATTAATCCGTATAACTGCCCCTTTTGAATACTGATACTAAAATCGTCAACCGCCCTTAATCCGCCAAAGGAAATACCTAATTTTTTGGTTTCTAATATGGTCATTTACACTTCCTCCTTTTGGCGTGATTTTGACTTTAAGGCGCTGGCTAAATTTTTAATCCTTATTTTTCTCTTGAATTCGGCAAATCTGGGCGATGCATTAAGCAGCATCATGATTATTAATATGATGGAATAGAACAGCATTCTGTATTTGTCGGCCCCACGAAGCATTTCGGGAATAATCGTTATTAAGATCGCCGAAATAATCGAACCTTTGATATTCCCCATACCGCCTAGGACTACCATAACCAGTATCTCGATTGAACGGTTGTAGTCGAATTGTGCGGCGGTAAGGCTTCCTATATTGTGACCGTACAGCACGCCCGCAATGCCTGCGAAAAATGCCGCAAGAATAAAGGACAAAAGTTTAAAATAGGTTATATTTACACCAAGCGACTCTGCCGCAATACGGTTGTCCCGTATTGCCATTATAGCGCGGCCGTGCCGAGAATTTATAAGGTTTAGTATTACAAACAGGGTTATTAGAATTATTATGAAAACAGAGGTATAAGTGGTATGCTTTTCAATATTTTTTAATCCGGCAGCGCCGCCGGTAAAGTCTAGATTTATAATAACCGAACGGATAATTTCCCCAAAAGCCAAGGTCACAATAGCCAAATAGTCACCTTTTAACCGCAGTACCGGAACACCGATTACCAGCCCGAAAAAGGCTGCCACCAAACCACCCACTAACAATGACAAAGGAAACCTAACCCCAATTGGAAATAGCTCTTGTGTGTATATGGAAAACAGGCAGCCGGCATAAGCGCCAACGGACATAAAACCCGCGTGGCCAAGGCTTAATTCGCCCAATATTCCTACAACCAAGTTTAATGATATTGCCAAAATAATGTTTATTCCGGCAGGAACCAACAGACTTTTAAAATGCCTTGTAGCGTTTCCGGTCGCTATCATTAAAAAGCAAAACAGAAAGATCGCTATCATTATTCCAAAACTAATAAGGAAGTTGTTATCGTACTTCTGCCTGAATCTGCCGATACCACCCGGAAACGGTTTGTTTTTTTCTGATTTTGCGCCCATATAATCACCTAAACCTTTTCGGTAACATTCTTGCCCAATAACCCGGATGGCTTAAAGAGCAGTATTACTATAAGTATCGAAAACACAATGGCATCGGAAAGTTCGGTTGATATATATGCTTTTGACAGTCCTTCAACAACACCCAGCAGAATACCGCCAAGCATGGCGCCCGGTATGCTGCCAATACCGCCTAAAACAGCGGCAATAAAGGCTTTTATGCCAGGCATGGCTCCGGAATATGGCCCTATAAACCCATAGGTAGAGGCAAAAAACAAACCTGCTATTGCCGCCAGGCCTGAACCAATGGCAAAGGTAATTGATATGATCCTGTTTACATTAATTCCCATTAGCTCTGCCGCACCCTTATCCTCAGAAACGGCTACCATAGCCCGTCCGGTTTTGGAATTCTTAATAAAAAGGGTAAGTATTATCATAATAACTATTGTAATAACCATGGTGAAAAAGGCTTCGCCTGATATAACCAAATTTTCGCCAATTTTAATTGATTTGACACTAATTATTTTCGGAAAAGGCCTCTGATGAGAACCGTAAATTAACAGTACAATGTTTTGCAACAAATAGCTGACACCGATGGCAGTAATGAGCACCGTCAGCGGTGAAGCCTTTCTTAATGGCTTGTATGCAATTTTTTCAATAACAATACCCAAAACTGTGCAAAACACGACGGAAAGTATTATTGCAATCCAATAATCAAGCCCAAGCATTGAAACCGCAGTAAAAATTGTATATGCGCCGACCATGATAACATCGCCGTGAGCGAAGTTTAACATCTTGGCTATACCATATACCATGGTATAGCCAAGAGCAATAAGCGCATAAATGCTTCCGACGCTAAGGCCATTAATAAGCTGAGACAAAAAGCTCATTTGTAATCCCCCTCGAGTTGAAAGGCTCCTGCGATATTAAAATGAAAAGGAGACAAAAGCCTCCTTTTCATTAATGCCACAATAACATTAAACTCAGAATATAAAGATTTTACTGCATTGATTTATAAGCGCCGTTAACAATCTTAACTGCCTTGGGCTCTTTCTTCGGCTCGCCGCTTGCATCCCAAGTCATGGTTCCGGTAAGACCTTTAACCTCGATTTTGGTCATGGCGTCTATAAGTTTCTGGTTAAGATCAGGATCGTCGGGAGAAGTTACGCCAGCCTTCTTGATAGCCTCAGCAATGGTATAAATTCCGTCATAGGCATCGGCAGCGAACTGGTCCGGAATTGAACCGTATTTTTCTTTATATGCTTTTACAAACTTCTGGGTTTTTTCATCCTGAGCATCGGCAGCAAAGGGTGTCAGAAGCATAACGCCCTCTGCAATCTGAGCATTGTCGCCAAGCTGTGGGATAATACCATCAAGTCCGTCACATCCAAAGAAAGGAATAGACATACCAGCCTGATTCGCCTGTGTGAGAATGTAAGCAGCTTCCTGATAGTAAACAGGTATGAAAATAAGCTCTGCACCAGATTCACGGATATTCTGAAGCTGTACGCTGAAATCGGTGTTGCTCTGGTCGGTAAAGGCCTGTTCGGAAACTATCTCAAGGCCTTTTTCCTTGGCAGCAGCCTTAAATTTTTCAAAAATACCGGTTGAATAAACATTAGACTTGTCATAAATTACACCGATCTTTTTAACGTCCAGATTCTCTGCGATATAAGTAGCAGAAGCGGTTCCCTGATCGGGGTCATTAAAGCAGATGCGGAATGCGTTATCATATTTAATGCAATCAACCGCAGAACCGCTGGGAGTTATCTGAAGAATTCCGTCCTTGTGCGATTCTTCAACAACCGCGATACAAGGCTGGCTTGTAACAGTGCCCAAAAGCACCTTCATACCGGCGTCCATAAGAGTATTGTAGGCATTAACAGCCTTTTCAGGATTGTTTGCATCATCTTGGAAATTCAGTTTTAGCAGCATACCATTAACGCCGCCATTTTCATTAATCTCATCAATAGCAAGCTGGGCCGCATTTTTTACCGATGTGCCGTAAGTAGCTGCAGAACCGGTAAGCGGGCCAATGCCGCCAATTAAAAATTCATTTTTTGCTGTGGATTCGTTCTTACAAGAAGCCATAACTGCGACAACCATAGCAAGTAAAAGAACGGTTGCCAAAAATCTCTTGAACATTTTCCGATACCCCTTTTCTTATGTAATTTGCAACTAATTATAATAAGTAAATATTATACTAACGGCGCAGTTTTGTCAATAAAATCATGTGTTTTCGTCTATTATTTTATTAATCTAAATGCACAAAATTTAAGTAATTATATAAATAAAAATAACCGCCTTGTAAAGGCGGTATGATTATTTGTTCTCGACAAGCAGTTTATTAAGTTCCTCCATAAAGGTGTTTATATCCTTAAACTGGCGGTAAACCGAAGCAAATCTTACATATGCTACCTCGTCAACCTCTTTGAGCCTGTCCATAACCATGGATCCAATTTTTTCGGAAGTGACCTCCCTGTCCAGGGAATTCTGGATTGAAGCTTCTATCTCATTGACAATGTGCTCAAGGGTTTCAAGCGAAACAGGCCGCTTTTCGCAGGCGCGCAGCATTCCGTTAAGTACCTTGTCGCGGTTAAACGGCTCACGCGATTTGTCCTTTTTTATTACCATTATTGGAAGGTTTTCCACCATTTCATAGGTGGTAAAGCGCTTTTGGCACCTTAAGCACTCTCTTCTGCGCCTTATGCGTTCGCCCTCATCAGTAGGCCTGGAATCTATGACCCGACTTTCCTCATAGCCACAGTACGGACACTTCATAAATTTTCTTCCTTTCCGCCCTACAAGACAAAATCTTCCTGTTTGAGTATATCATAAGTAATGTTAGGTTACAAGATGTTTTATTATTGCATTTGTATGGTAAAATTGATAATATATCTTTAGTTTTTCAAAGGCGGACATATTATGTATTCGAACACAGACTTTCGGGCCTTCTACCGGCGGGTTTATGGCATTATTGACGGGCTTACACCAGTTCCCGGCGACTGCGGCAGGCTATGCGATAAAGCTTGCTGCAAAGGCCCTGATTCCAAAGGTATGCTGCTTTTCCCGAACGAAGAATCAGCGCTCGATATTTCACAGTTTAATATTATTAAATCCCCAAAAGGGCTAGTTGCCGTCTGCAACGGAACCTGTGAGCGCCACAACCGACCGTTGGCATGCCGCATGTTTCCTTTCTTCCCAAGGCTTTTTGACGATGGTAAAATCCGGGTGGTGTATGATATGCGCGCAATGAGTATTTGCCCTATTGTTGCCTATCCAGAAACAATAAAACCCGACAGGCGTTTTTTGCGGGCAGTGCGGCACGCAGGAAGGGTGCTTGTAAGCCTCCCTGATTGCCGTAAGTTTATTAAGGCAGTATCGGACGAACTTGTTTTGCTCAACAAGTTTGAACCTATGAAATTTGAGGGAATAGCCGCTCGGTTCAGGTAAAAAATATAAAAGGATGTGGTAAAATGAATATCAAAAGATTTTTTTGCGGTATATTGGCCTTGTGCCTTGTATTTTCGGCAGGGTGCCAGAGCAAAACGCCCAAAAAACCGGATTATATTGTGCCTACCTATGACGGTTCCAGAACCCAGGACGAGGTAGGGTTCCAGTTTGATATGCCAAAGAAGGGCGAGACAATTGCGGTGCTGAACACCACCATGGGCGACATCAAAATGAGGCTGTTTGAAGAGAGCGCGCCCATTGCGGTTACCAATTTTAAAGCATTGGTTCAAAGCGGCTACTATGACGGCGTTATATTCCACCGGGTCATAAAAGACTTTATGATTCAAGGTGGTGACCCTGAGGGTACCGGATATGGTGGAGAAAGCATCTGGGGCAAGGGTTTTGAAAACGAATTCAATAAAAACTTGCTGCATTTCAAAGGCGCGGTTTCAATGGCCCATTCATCACTACCCAATTCCAACGGCAGCCAGTTCTTTATAGTTCAAGGCAGCAAGGTTACCGAAGAGGATCTTAAATCCAAGGGCTTGGATAAAGTATATTCTGAAAAAGCTAAGCAGCTATACTACGAACACGGCGGAGCCTTCCACCTTGATGGGATTGTTAATTCAAGCGGTCACACCGTATTCGGCCATGTGTTTGAAGGCATGGATGTGGTAAACAAAATCGCCGAGGTGGAGACGGACGAAAACGACAAACCTGTACAAGAGGTTAAAATAATAAAAGCGTATCTTACAGAATATTAAGCAAAAACACTCCCGTAGCAAAGCGGGAGTGTTTTTTGACTCATTATTCGATAGTTATCTGGGTATATTTTGTGCCGCCGGAATATCCTCCCGAATACAAACCGTCCTGGCTGTTGCCCGACACTTTGCCATCCAGATAGATGCTGTAGGTAACGCCTTTTTTCAGTTTGGGGGAGCTTATGAAAAAGCTTTTGAAATTATTCGCCGGAACGAATGTTACAATTTCTTCCTTGTTGGTACTTTCTATATGCACAACAGTACCGGCTGTCATAAGTTTCGGAAGCTTAATTCTAATGGAATACTGATCAGAACCTGTTTCAACTTTATGCGACTTGGTGTCATATCCAGCGGCAACGACAAATCCGCCCGTAATTTTTAATCCTTCGCTGTAATCTATCGCTTCACTTTCGGTTCCATAGCTGTTTACAATAACTGTTCCGCCTGCAATATTTATTGTTCCATTGGAATCAATACCATCGTCGCCGGCGTTAATATAAAGATAACCATCATTAATTATTAAAGTCCTGTTTTTTACATTTCCATTAAGATTTTGGCCAGAAACGTTAATGCCATCGTTTTCAGACTGTATACGGATGTTGCCGCCGTTAATGGTTATAACTGCGCCTTCCAGCCCTTCATGCGATTTAGTTATATTGATATTTCCTCCGTTAATGTCTATACTTACGTTTGAATGTATGGCATCGTCGGCAGTTGCCAATTGTAAATTACCAGAGTTAATACTTAAAGTTGAATTGCAGTGAATGGCATCATCAGAGGAATCAACGTTAATCGTTGCGTTCTCAATTATTATGTCAACCTCTGCTTTTATTCCCTTAGTGCTTATATCACTCGGAGAAGCGCTGCTACCGCCTCCAGACACAATTGTCAGGTTCCCTCCCTTGATAGCAAGGCTGGTCTGTGCCTGGATTCCATCTTCCGCCGAGGTTATTCTAATATTGTTCCCCTCTATCACAACATAACCTTTTTCACTGCTTTTTTCGTTGTCGGACTGAATACCGTCGCCTTTGGAATTAATAGTAACATCCGCATTTTTAATAGCAACACAATCTTTGCCACGGAGTCCGTGGTTTGCGGAATTAACGGTTATGTTTCCTCCGGTTATTTTTAGTTCGTCCCTGCTCTCAATGCCATTGCGGTAATTTGCATTAACCAATAGTTTACCCGAGCCATTAATGGTTAAATTGCTTTTTGAAAATATAGCGGCATTTGGCACACCGGCCGGATCGAAATTGTATGAGTTGCCATCGGTAACCTTATTATTGGAACCATTTGCAAGAACAATTACAGTTTTGCTGGCATTTTTAATATTTATGGGCGCGCTGAAAGAACAGCTAATATCGGCATTGTTTAAAACAAGCTGCACATTATCGCTTTCAGCCGTATCAACCACAATTTGCCCGTCATTTAGTTTTCCGCTGACCAAATAGGTCCCTGTTTTGGTTATTGTCACGATATTGCCTGCTACCGAAGCGCCTTCGCCGCTAAATTCAATAGAGCCCCCATTTAGTGTTATATGGTTTTGTTCTGCCGTGTCCCAGCTGGCAGCCTCGTCGCTGCTGTCATATTCAACCACAATGTCGCTTACGGCCTTACTTTCAATGCTAGGTTTGGATTCCTGCCCAGGCGTGTAGATAACCTCGCCCGTACTTGCATCAATTATATTTCCCGTAGAAGAATCTATAATCGCGTTGCTGACAACCTCTCCTGTTTCTGTATCTATAACCTGGCCGGTTTCATGGTCTATTATATATCGGGAACTGGTACCGTCAGAGGAAGTGTTGGTTTTATTGCCCGAACATCCGGAAAAAACCAGGCATATGGCAAGTACAAAGGTCAATAAACTCAATACATACTTTCTATGTATGTTCATAGGGCTTCATCCTTCCTGGTATACAAGCAAAATATTGCGCTTTTTGACATTCACAAATAATATACTATTTTTTTATGAATTTAACAATCTTTTTTCAGAAGTTTTATGTGATTTATTTATTTTACTAAATTTTAATATCAGTTTTAAGTTAAGTACGACAAAAATGCCGGAGAAAACGTTCTCCGACTAAATAATTATAAATACTTTATGGGATTTTCGTGATATGTCATAAACTCAATTTGCGGCAGCTGTTCCTGTAATGTTTTCAATAGAGGCTCAATTACCACATCCTCCGTCTCAAAATGGCCTGCATCGATTAATGTAAACTTAAGCTCGTCCGCCTTAACAAATGTACTGTGTTTTACATCCGCTGTAACAAACGCATCCGCACCTGAGGCTATTACCTCTGAAAGCAAATCCCCACCAGAGCCCGAACACACTGCCACTGTTTTTATTGGTCCTTCTCCTTTTGTAAACCTGACCGAATTAAGGGACAGCTTTTGTTTTACATAATTTACAAACTCTTCAACATCAAATTCGCTTTCAAGTTTTGCTAATCTTGCCTGATAATAGCCTTCGCACTTTGCGGGTATAATGCCCACCGGATTTTTTAGGGCCAGTTTTTCGCAAAGCCGGTCATTCACCCCGCCGTTTGCCAAATCCAGGTTTGTATGCATTGCAATACAGCAAATATCATTCTGAACCAACTTGTAGACTACTGTATCAGAGTCTATGCTTTTAATAGGGTTGAAAATCACAGGGTGATGGGTAATAATCACATCGACTTTGTGCTCAATGGCATATTCCACTACATTTTTGGTACAGTCGAGCGTTAGCAAAGCCCGCCTTACTTGCTTCTGAGTACCGCCAATAATAAGCCCCACATTGTCATAATCGAACGCAATTTCAAGCGGCGCTATTTTTTCCAATATTTTAAGTATTTGTGCGACTAACATAAGCTTCCCCCACAAGTTTTGTTTCAATATACCATATTAATAAAGCCTATTCAACCGTATTACCACCGTTTACATTTGTTACATATTGTACAAATTATAGTGAAACTAGCTTGGAATATATAGTATCGGATAAAATCCCCCCTTCTGTGGGGGGTATTTTTTATCTTTTTGGTATTCTCCATATAAAGGTAACTATATGCCTGAGCAGTAACGTATCCACTTTTGATGTACTTAAAAATCAGTTTTTGTCTATTAAATAATACTAAATTACTTTTATAACAGCATAAATTCCGTTAAAATTAACTCAAGAAACAATTTGGGAGGTTGGCACTGTGAAATTATTGAAAAGAATTACTTCAATAATTGTAAGTGCGTGTATAATGGCAAGTTTTTGTACTATTAGTGCACCCGTTTTAAATGCCGCTGAATCCGATGATACTTTTGATTTTAACCAGAATATTGCGCTATCGCGCAAAGCGGCAACCGAGGGTATGGTGCTGCTGAAAAACGAGAACAACGCCCTTCCTTTAGCCAAAGGCAGCACTGTGGCGATCTTTGGAAAAGGACAGATTGATTTTGTAAAGGGCGGCGGAGGTTCAGGAGATGTGAACGCCCCATATGTCAGAAACCTGCTTGATGGCATGCAAATAAAAGAGAATGAAGGCAAAATCACGATTTACAAGCCTCTTGCGGATGCCTATAAAGCAAACAGCAATCTGGTATTAACCCAGCAGATGGTAAACGATGCTAAAAATAATTCCCAAACCGCAATTGTTGTTATCAGCCGACATTCGGGCGAGGGATACGACCGCAATGCCGGCAAGGGTGATTACCTGCTGACCGACGCCGAAGTATTCATGCTCAACATGGTCACCTCCGCCGGATTCGAGAATGTCGTTGTTGTCTTAAATATAGGCGGGGTCATAGATACCAGCTGGATCGCAAACTATCCGCAGATTAACTCGGTTCTGGTTGCCTGGCAGCCTGGTATGGAGGGCGGTCTTGCCACGGCCGATGTGCTCTGTGGTGACGTAAACCCGTCTGGCAAGCTCGCCTGCACCTTTGCGAAATCCTACGATGATTATCCGTCCTCTGCCACATTCAATGAGTCAAGAGACTATGTAAATTACGAAGAAGACATCTTTGTAGGATACCGCTGGTTTGAAACCTTTGACCCGAATTACACGAAGGTAAATTACGAATTTGGTTTCGGCCTGTCCTATACCACTTTCTCAATCGGCAATGTAAGGGTTTCCCACGACAATACCAACATATATGTTTCCGCCGATGTTAAAAACACCGGCAACTATGCCGGCAAAGAGGTAGTTCAGGTCTACTTCAGCGCTCCGCAGGGCATACTTGGCAAACCCGGGAAAGAGCTGGCGGCTTTTGCTAAAACCAAGCTTTTACAGCCTGGTGAAACCCAAACCTTGAACATGTCCTTCCCTATCAGCGACATGTCAAGCTATGATGACGTCGGAAAAGTCCAAAAGTCTGCCTACATTCTGGAGGCCGGCGACTACAAAATTTATGTAGGCAACTCCGTTAAAAATGCCGGACAAAACGGGGTCAGGTATACATACAAAGTAAATTCCACTATAATTGTAGAACAGCTTACCGAGCAAGTCCCGCCAACGCTGCTTACCAGAAGGCTGTTGGCAGACGGAACCTATGAAACAATTGCCCCGCCGGAGGATTTCGGAATTAAAGTTCCGGCAGAGGGAGTTCTTAAAATAGAGGCCGAAAACTACTTCAAAAAGCATTATCATGCCCATGTATCATTCTCCGATGATGCCGAAATATGCGGCGTCGAAATGTATACTTCGGATACCGGAGTAAACCGCTTTTTGATCTTCGCGCTTGATGTTGCCGAAGCGGGCGTATATTCGCTTGCGTTTTCAGCTTCAAACGACAAGGGCAATATCAGCGACGGAATCAATGTATATGTAAACGGCCTTATTCAGCAAGGCGTAAGAGTCGAGATGCCCTCCACAGGCCACAAATGGGTTTTCCGTCAGTGCGGCCCTGCACGAATCTATTTATCCGAAGGTATAAACCTTGTTAAAATTGAGTTTAAACAGGGTGACAATTACACCGGCGTAGTTGATTATTTCCTCCTGCAAAAAGGCGAAGGCGATTTTATAATAGAGCCGGATAAATACCATACCATAAAAGGCGCCGGAACCAACCATATAGAAGCCGAAGAATTTTTTACCAAACACGACGATGTGGGCATTGAGGATATAACAGTTGGTCCCGACACAGGCGGCAGATCCCTTAAGAATCTGCATACCGAAGGTTATTATGTAAATTATGCTCTTGATGTGGAACAGGCCGGAACATATAAACTTACCATGAAAATTGCCAACGGCCTTGAGCCCACCTCAAACGGCATGAAGGTTTACGTAAACCAGGTTGAGCAACCAAATATAAGGCTCGAGCTTCCTACAACTTCGGTACCCGGCAACCAGTGGTTTAATTTCCATATATTTGAACCAGGCACTATAACACTGCCCAAAGGCAAATGTATTTTAAGCTTTGTAGTTATAAACCGCATGGGAAATGTCGATTACTTTGAATTAACCAGGATATCCACGCCTGCTGCAGCACCTTCCGGAGCCACCCTAACCTCTGCCAGCAGCGGCGCTAACTTAAAACCCATAATGCTGTCCGACGTAGCCAAATACCCGGTACTTATGGACAGGTTTATTGCCCAGTTGTCCGACTATCAATTAGCCCATCTGTCTTCCGGCCAGGGAGCCAATCTTCCGGGCGGAACCGGCGGCATCGGTAACCTGCCCGAGTTTGGAATCCCGCAGATAGAGACCTCCGACGGGCCTGCGGGAATAAGGCTTCAGATCACTGCTACCGCATGGCCGGTCGAGACTCTGTTGGCATGCACCTGGGACGTGGCGCTGCTTGAAGAAGTAGGCAAAGCAGTAGGCAAAGAGGCCAGACATTTTGGCGTAGACATTTGGCTTGCCCCCGGAATGAACATACAGCGCAATCCCTTATGCGGACGTAACTTCGAGTATTATTCGGAAGACCCGCTGGTTACGGGTAAATTGGCTGCCGCCATTACTAGGGGCGTTCAATCACAAAATGTTGGTGTAACTATTAAACATTTTGCTGCGAACAATAAAGAAACTGACCGCGGATACAGTGACAGCCGAATGTCAGAACGCGCGCTTAGAGAAATATACCTTAAAGGTTTTGAAATAGCAGTCAAAGAAGCGCAGCCCTGGTGTGTAATGTCCTCCTATAATAACCTAAATGGCGTAGAGACCAGCGAAAACTACGGCCTGCTTACCACCATCCTTCGCGATGAGTGGGGATACAAAGGACTTGTTATGTCCGACTGGTGGAACGACAGCTGCGCTTACAGGGAGGTTAAGGCTGGGCAAGATGTAAAAATGGCAACCGGTGATATTCCCAACTTACTGGGCGCTCTGAAAAAGGGTTTTATAACAAGGGCCGAGCTTGAGCGCAATGTCAGACGCGTACTCGAATTAATCCTTAAAACCGATGCTTTTGAAAGAAAGATAGTAAATCCCAAGTTTCACGAAATCTCCGATTCCGGAACAACTAAAATCAAGGCAGTGGAATACTCCTGGAAGAGCTCGGGCATTGGTACGGAAGCCTGTAAGGATGATGACGGCGGATATAACCCGACTAATACCTATGAGGGCAACTGGCTGAAATTTAATATTGATGTAAAAAAAGCCGGTGTTTACAAAGTACGCGCAAGGGTCGCAAGCCCTAATGGCAGCGGTATAATTAGGATGATCGTTGACGGGATCGTTGTAGGCGAAGTAAGGAATACTACCAGTACCGGCGACTGGCAGAAATGGACCTACACGCCCTATACCGAAATAAAGCTACCGCAGGGTAAGAGCGAGTTAAAATATGAATTTCCTCAGGGCGGATTTAATGTCAACTATATTGAACTCGAACGTATTGACACCGATTTTGATATCACTATTTCCCCAAAAACCGCAAGTTTTAAACCGGGAGGTGCTTTAAAGTTTAATGCCCAGTCCAGTAATCCCGATGCCAAGGGAATAGTCTTTTCGGTAATGGGCGCGACCTCCTCGGATACCAAAATAATGTCTAACGGCAGTTTGACTATCGGCGCAGACGAAACCGCTCAAACACTTATTGTGATTGCTGCCTCCCGAAACAACGAAAAAATCTTTGATACTGCAAAAATCACAATAGCGGAAGATACATATTATTCAATCGGGGACTTCAATAACGACAACAACATAACGGTAGTTGATATTGTCGGACTGCGCAAGGCGGCTATGTCGGATTCCGGCCCATCGGCTGACGAGCTGAAATTTGGTGATATAAACGGAGACAACAGAATAACCGTTGCCGATATAGTCGCTCTCCGATATATGATAATGAATCCGTAAACACAAAAAAATTCCGCCCCGAAAAGGGGCGGAATTTTTGCGTCCCAAAGCCTTCTTGACAGTATTTTTTAATAATGAGATAATTAATAAAAAGCGGCAGCAGGATGATGGGTATGAAGGATTCCCCTATGCATCTTAAATCAAATAATTGTCTTGGTATGAGTTTTCCCTTTTATGTTAGCAGGGATAGAATAGATATATACATTGACCTTCACAGGCATGATTTTGTGGAGGTGGAATACCTGTTGTCCGGGCACGGGTATGAGACAATTAACGGAATTGTCCACGAGCTGCGTCCGGGCAACTTAAGTGTGCTTTTTCCCTGGAGCTGCCACGATTTGCGGCCGGACAGTGACGACCCTCTAACTTTTATCAAGGTTTGTTTTAACATGGAGTTGTTTTTAGAGGGCAACAGCCCCTTTTACCAGTTAAGGGATATCGCATTCGACCTAAAAAAGCCGCCGTTTGTTTTCTTCGACCAGGACCAGCAGAAAGAAATGTCCGAAATTTTCTTATTTCTTGAGCAAGAGTTTTCGTCTGATTTTGCCTTTAAAGAAATGATGTTTTTCGCAAAAATTACCGAATTGCTTGTCCGTTTTGACAGGGCTAGAAGCCAGAATAATGACGGCAAGCAGTTGTTCCCCGCAAATATTTGGGATGCGGTTGAATATATACAGCAGAATTTTCATAAAGACATAACTTTAAAAGACACTGCAGAAAAATATAACTACAAGCCGGAAGAACTAAACCGGCGGCTAAAAAGCGCCACCGGCCTTGACTTTGCACAACTGCTTACCGACATCCGCATTCGCAATGCCTGCGCCATGCTGATTTACCACAAAACGCCGATATCTGTGATTTCGGCGCAGGTAGGGTACAAATCGGAGGAAACCTTCTATCGGACATTCAGAAATATAAAAGGGATGTCGCCCATAAACTACCGCAAAAAATATGCGGGCGAATACGATTTGGTCTTTCCAAGCTACATCGACGCAAAGATAATTTTTTATATACACCGTAACTTTAAAAATGATATTACCATTGCGGATATCGCCAAACAGTTCCATTATAATGAAAACTACCTGTCGGATATACTAAAATCCCAAACGGGGCAGAGTTTTACCGAAATTTTGCGGGAAATCCGCGTTTTCCACGCCGCATCGCTGTTGCTTACTACCGATGACCCTGTTTCCAAAATCGGGTTTGATGTAGGTTTCAGCTCTAACGAGACATTTTTGCGTGTATTTAAGGCCCATTACGGCTGTTCGCCGTCGGAATATCGCAAAATGCATGGTAAAGTTGAGAATATGTAATTAATTATTTTTATTTTTTCCTTTTAATGTGTAATACAAATGCCGCACGGCCAAAACGGGGTGGTGATATAACATCCTTGGGCCCGAAAACCTCATCACCTGCCTGATTTTCTCGCTTTTTTCGGGCCTGTAGCATTTTACCTCACACTGGCTGCAAAAGGTCTTGGTCTCGATAAACGGGCATTTGTCTATGCGCTGGTATGAATAATCAAGCAGCTCGCTGCATTCGCCGCAAAGCTGACTTTTGGTCTTATGTTTCTTTCTGCAGTAAACCGAAATCATGAGGGTGATTACTTTTTTCTCTCTTTCCCTTAACTTATTAGTTTTATCCATAAATGTACTCCAATAAGGTTTTTGAATTATTATAGCATAATTTATATCAATTTAGTTATTTATATTTTGCCAGTTAACCTTAAAAGGTACTGCTAATAATGGCAGTACCTTTAATTTAATTCTTTCCTGTTTCTTGCCTTACATATTAGCTGGGTCATGGTTCCCATAGGGCAGTATACGCACCAGGAGCGTGGTTTAAAAAGCAGCATAGTAACAACTCCAAGCAACGTAGAGGTCAACATAATGCTGTAAAAGCCGTAGGCAAACTGCACAACCCATGGCGCAAATACCGTACCGTGGCAAGCCCAATGCCAGGGCAGTTTAAATGTCCACAAAAGCGTCACTTTATGGCTTAGTTCCCTGCCCGCGAACACAAGATAGGTATTAAAAAGCATTGAAATAAACATGGCAAGGAAAAAAATCAGAAAGCCGTAGCGGAAAGTCTTGCTTTTTATAAATCTGGGAATTTCACTGTTTCTTGAAAGCTTCAATTTTCCGCCCAATAGCTGGAACAATTGCCCTCTCCCGCAATAGCGGTTGCAATAAGCCTTGCTTTTGCCAAATACAGCAATCAACAACGGAATCATAAAGCAGAGCATTCCAAGCCACGCAAACATTATATTGAAAAACCCAAGAATCAAATACAGTGCCGAAGCAATCCACAAATAGTCGTACCAGTGTCTTTTCATGCCTGTACCTCCCCAATCCCGATTACAGAGGCAGGGCAGGCCGTTTTGCATTTCCCGCAACCTATGCATTTGCCTATGTCAACCGCGGCATACACGCCTTTAAACACCGAAATCGCTCCGCGGGGGCAAACTTTAACGCAACACCCGCACGCCACACAGGCGTTTTTGTCAACTATTGCCTTTCTTCTTGCCTTTACAACTGCCATATAACCACCTACTCTGATGTTCTAATAGATTATATACAGGCAAAGTTTAAAGTTCTGTAACTTTGTCACATAAAAACGCCGTTGGTAAACCCAACGGCGTTTGGTCACATTTGCGAAATGCTTTTAAGTTTTTCCATATCTGTGAGTGTAATAACACCTCTGGACAACTTAACGGTCCCCTCCGACTCAAAATATTTAAGCATCCTGCTTATTACCTCTCTTGCGGTTCCAAGATGCGCGGCAATCTGCTCGTGCGTTAACTTCAATTTGTCGGAGCCTTCAAAATGACACTCATCTATCAGGAATTCTGCAAGTCGGCTGTCCAGGCGTTTAAAGACAATTTGTTCAATTAACCACAACACTTCTGTAAGCCTTGCAGACATAATCTGATTGGTAAAGTTGGAAATCTCCACAGAAGTGTTCATCAGTTGTTTGTATATCTTCGAGGGTATGGTGTAATACTCTGTATCCTTTTCGGCCTGTATCAGCACATCAAACTGTATATCGGATAATATACAGCTTGCAGACAGAAGGCAAATATCCCTTTCAAGCAACCGAAAAAGGGTGATTTCCCTTCCTTCCCTCGAAATAAAGACTCTTAGTTGTCCGGATTTTACAGCATATAACCCGTCGCAGTCACTGTTTTCGTTGTGCAAAATCATACCCTGTCTGCTTGACCTTGATACAGCCGAGCCAGCCAGGATTTCTCGGTCCTTTTGTGAAATTTTGCCCCAAATCGGGAAAAACTCCTTTAGTTCCATCTCAACCCTCAAGTAAAACTAACAAGTCACTTCAAACAATAGCTTAATATTCATCTAGGCGGTGGAGGCGGTCCTCCCGGCCCACCGCGTCGCCCGTGGGTATGGCCAGCATTTGCCTCCTGCAGTGCGGCCATCTGAAGCTGGGCATTTACCAGCTTATAGTAAAGACCTTTTTGCCTCATAAGCTCGTCATGGGTACCCGATTCAATTATGGTATGGTTGTCGATAACTATCAGCCGGTTGGCATTTCTAAGGGTTGATAACCGGTGGGCAATCGCAAAGGTGGTTCTGCCTTTAGTCAGCCGCTTTAATGCCTCCTGAATCAAATACTCGCTTTCGGTGTCAAGGCTTGAAGTGGCTTCGTCTAAAATCAGAAGCCTGGGGTTTACAAGGATTGCCCTTGCAATTGCAAGTCGTTGCCTCTCTCCGCCCGAAAGCCTGTTTCCCTTCTCTCCAATATAGGTGTTGTAACCGTCGGGTAGTTTGCAGATAAAATCATGCGCATTTGCCATTTTGGCCGCCATAATTATTTCCTCAAGTGTTGCGTCAGGCTTCGCAAAGCGCAGGTTGTTAAGTATCGTACCCGAAAATAAAAAGGTTTCCTGTAATACTACCCCTATTTGGGAATGCAGCGAGCTTGTTTTTATATTTCTTATGTCTATCCCGTCGATAAGCAATTGGCCTTCATCAACATCATAAAGCCGCATGATCAGGTTTATCATTGTGGATTTCCCAGCGCCAGAAGGACCAACCAGGCCAATCATTTCCCCCTTTTTGACCTCAAGATTAATATTTTCAAGCACCGGCTCGTAGGCCTTATACCCGAAACTTACATTCTTAAAGGTAATATCGCCTTTAATCTCATGGTCAATGGCGTCTGGAAGGTCGGCTATTTCAGGCTCTTCGTCAAGCACATCATATATACGCTCCAGCCCGGTTACCAACTGCATTATCATGCGTGGCAGGTGAGTCATCCAGCCCAAAGGCCCGTACAGCATTCCTGCATAGGATACAAACTGCGTAAGCCCTCCGGGGGTCATATTGCCCTTTAATACATCAAGCCCGCCAAAATATGTGACAAAATAAAGCCCAAGGCCCATAATAAAAGTCAAAATAGGATAGAATTTTGCCCAGAACACTTCGTTACGCTTTTGTATCGAAGCAAACCGCTCATTTAAATGGTCGAATTTTTCGATTTCGTCCTCTTCCCTGCCATATAACTTTACAACCCTCATTCCGGATATTACATCCTGCAACAAGCTGTTAACCCTGTCGCTGTGGAAGCGCTGGTTTCTGAACAATCTTCTTATGTGCTTCCGCCACATTCGCGAAAGCACAATTACAACAGGAAGGAAGACAACGGAAATCAGGGTTAATATCGCATTGGACCTTAACATTAACGCCAGGGCGCCTATCATGGTAATTAAAATGGTCAGCATGCTGCCCATGGCCTGTTCAATAAACCGCCGTATATTGCTGGTATCGCCAACAACGCGGTTCATAAGGTCACCCGGTTTGCGGCTGTTAATAAAGCTTAATGACAACTGTTGTATTTTGTGGTAAAGCTTAGCCCTTAAATCCATGCTGATTTTAGCACCTAACGAGGCGCACCACCAGTTTTTGGCTATATTAAACGTGATAAGCAAAATAGTGAGCGAAAGGATTACGGAAATAAAAATCAGAACCTCATAAAACCCGCCCGCGCGCGGGTACAGCACCCTGTCTATAAACTCCTTCAGCACATACGGTATCACAAGGTTAAAAGCCGAGGTTGCGACCATTAAAACCGAAATAAACAGCAGATTAAATTTATACGGGCTGCAAAGCTGCCAGAATTTTTTTAATGTAGCCCTTCTTCCATCGCAGTGGGGGCATTCGCGGGTACCCGGAATTGCCCTTCCGCATTTTTCACAGATTCTTTCCTGCTCAAGGCTCACTACCATCTTGTTTTGCCCTGAAGCCAATAGTTTTGCACCTCTTGCAATATAGGCAAAGCGTGCCACATGCCGCATTGAAAAGCGGGCGAGCAGATAAGGCTGGCCTCCAATTATAACCGATAAAACACCATTGTCTACCAATTTTTCGCACAAAATATCCTGGCAGTCAAAAAGGCTGATATTATGTATTATTTGTGACTTAAAAAAAACCACAATGCGCTTGTTTGTAACCGCCACATAGCTGTCCTTTATATAATTCCCGTCGGTGCTAAGATCATAGGGGGCGCAGTAACGTATTTCCTCGTCTGCTTCAAGCTTCATAAACTCAAGAAGCTTCTTGGGCAGCTCGTATTTTAAATTCAACCAAATACCCCCTTATATGAACAAATCGAGTTTCTTAAGCTCTGCCGCTGACAATTTGGTAATATCGGGTATCTCAAACCGGTTACCATCTATGTCAACAATCAGAATCCTGGTCTCGCTAAGCCTTATAACCGACGAAGTATTCATGCGTATAGTAAATCGGCATGCTCCCCTGTCGGTAAGCACATCAAAGTAGGCATAGCCGTATTCGTCTTTAATGTCAATAATTTTCTTAATTTCGGGCGTAAAATACCTAATATTTAGCTGTTCACGGATGATTTCAGCCGTTTCCTTATCAAGTTCGTTCAACGAACGAATAATTCCGATTTCTTCGGCCTTTTCGTCAGGCTGACGGATGGATATAAAGCTGTCGGGATTAGTAAAAGGAAATGCCCTGTAAACGCTTACACGGCTGTAGAACTTGCCCTCGAACTCAAGCGAAACAAATCCGCCTGGCGTACGTTTAAATTTGGCATTGCCCTTGGTTATATATTTGATTTTTAGTATATCGTCGGTATAGGCAGATTGCTCTGTTTTTGCTTCTGTCCCTTTTGGCTTGGATTGGCAATGTATTGTACTCATAAGTTACCTCCGCTTATATGTCCTCTTCACTTATTCCCCTGATAGTCAGCGCCTCTTTCTGAAGCTGGACCAGCTTATAGTAGGTTCCCTCAAGCTTTATCAGCTCCTCATGCGTGCCGCATTCGGTTATCCTGCCCTCGTCCAGCACTACCAGCCGGTCGGCGTTCGCAAGGGTAGATAGCCTGTGGGCGATTGAAATTGTGGTTCTTCCCTTAACCAGCCGGTCGAGGGAGCGCTGGATAGCCCTTTCGGTTTCGGTATCAACCGACGCGGTGGCCTCGTCAAGTATCAGTATCTTGGGATTTGCAAGTATTGCCCTAGCAATGGAAATGCGCTGGCGCTCGCCGCCAGAAAGCTCTCTACCCGAAGAACCGATAATCGTATCATACCCGTCGGGCATTTTGCATATAAAGTCGTGGGCACTGGCGGCAATTGCCGCCGCGACAATTTGTTCAGGCGTTGCGTCCGGATTGCTGTAAGCTATGTTCTCGGCTACCGTACCCATGAAAATATAAGTTTCCTGGGATACCATGGCGACGGACCTTCTCAAATCCTTAAAGGACATATCCTTAATATTTACATCGTCAATATAGATATCTCCTTCATCCGGGTCATAAAGCCTTGATATAAGGTTTACAAGCGTGGACTTGCCCGCACCGGACCTTCCCACGATGCCAAGCAGCTCTCCCGGCTTGATTTCCAGGTCTATATTTTTTAATACCGGTTTGTTTGGCTCATACCCAAAGGTCATATTATTTATCTTTATTTTGCCTTTTATTTCGGGCATATGCACCGGATTATCCCTCTCGGCCACTTCAGGGTGGGAATCGATAATTTCAAAAATGCGCTGTGCGGAATTGGCGCTTTCTGCCCACCATCTAAAAATATGCGACATAAAATCAAGCGGTCCGTTAAGCTGTGTTACATAGCCCGCAAAGCTAATAAGCATTCCGACCTCGAGATCCCCGGTATATAGGACTATTATTGAACCAAAGCCCCAGACTATAAACGAGGCAATGTTTTGGACAGCCGAGTACAACGCATAAAAGCGGTTGTCAAACCCTACTAAGGAAAGCTCGGCGTCTCTCATCTGGGAATTATACCTTTCAAATCTTTTTATTTCCCGGTCTTCCTGTCCGAATGCCTTTACTACTCTCGCACCCGTCAGGTTGTCATTCAACTGGCCGTACAGGCTTCTTGATGCGCGGTGCCGCTTGCCGTAATAATGCCAAAGCCTTGGCAGTAACTTGTAGCTGACAAATGTAAGCAGCGGCAAAAGTATCAGGCTTGCAATTGCCAGCTTCCAGTTAATCATTACTAAAACTGTACAGGTGGATATAATGGTAAGAACGTTAATAAAAAAGTAGGGCAGTCCATCAATAAAGAAGCCGGTAATAAAGTTGGCATCATCCAAAACCCTGGTCATCAGGCTTCCAGTCTGGCGCGAAGTAAAGAAATTAATGGACAATCTGCCCATGCTGTCAAATACCTGCGATTTAATCGTTTTCACCACATCAGGCACAATTTTCGCAGTCATAACGCCCTGAATAATACCAAGGACCTGTCCTATAAATTTGGTAATAACCATACTCAGAACTACTGCGGCAAGTAGCACGGTAAACTTTCCCGCCGGAAGACCTACAAATCGCAGAAATTCTTCGTTCTTGCCAAACACCTTGTCATACAGCACCGTTCCGTTCAGATAGGGCCAAACAAGGTTCAAACCGGCCGCTCCAAGATAGCACAACATCATAACTACAATTTTGCCCGTATACGGTTTGAAATAGGCAAGCATTCTAAAAAAAACCGAACGCCTATCCATACATTTAGGACAGATTTTCCTAGCCCTGTCCGGGTAAATCGCGCCGCATTTGGGGCAGAATATATCGTCATCTTCCGGTTTTAGATCCTCGTCAGTCAATTCTTCATTTTTTGCGAGTTTGTTGTAAACGTTAACAAGGCGGCGGAAATCCCCCATCTGGCTTCCAGAAAAGGCCACCAAACTTACGGGGTTTTCGTCTTTTACGCCAAAAAGCACCCCGCCGGAAATTAGCGGCTGGATATCAAGGCTGTCATATTTATTCAAATCAAAAATTTTAACCGCCCATTGGTATGACTGAAACAGCTTTGAACTATCCCTGTGTTTTCCGTAAATATGGGTTTCGCGTTTTTTAGTTGTGCCAAGAGCCATAACAAGTTTGTCTTTGCAGACAATTATGTAGCACGGTTCATATTGGCAGTCTAAGTTCATATCAGCCAATGCTGATATAAAAATGCTATCAGCAGAAATGCCATAACCCTCAAGCTGTTCTATAAGATTTTTGGGCAGATTAACCGTATTAGTCGTATCCAAAACCACATTTCACCCCAAAAATAAAAACATTTCCGAAAAATCAGAAATGTTTTGTCTAATAAAGTTCAATTTGCGGGATTCTACAGGGTGGACAAAACATTTGCTACAGGATTAAAGATGTTTACAAATAGCGATTAAGTACACCCCTGTATATTTTAACAGTAATAATTCCAACTGTCAACTAAACAATTGTTAATAATTACAAACCCATAAACTTTTTCTTTAAAAAAAGCACCATTTTGAGAAAACTCAAAATGGCACCATGTGTTGCAAAGTATACTAATTAAGATTCCTTCATTTTCGCGAAACATTCGCTGCAGTATACGGGGCGATCGTCACGCGGAACGAAAGGAACTTTTGCCACGCCGCCGCAGGATGCGCAGGTCGCTTCGTGCATTTGCCTTGTTTTGCCAGCATTTTTGCGCTTGTCGCGGCAGGGTTTGCAGCGCTGAGGCTCGTTTACGAATCCTTTGGACTCATAAAACTCCTGTTCACCGGCGGTGAATACAAATTCAGCTCCGCAGTCTTTGCACACAAGGGTCTTGTCTTCGAACATTTTTTGTACCTCTTTCGATATGGTTTTTTGCCCTGGACGGATTTGCACCGACACCTTTGATAACAACGCTCTACTTAAGCTACTTGGGCATATATAACGGCTTAGCCGATTGTCGATTAAAATTACCTTAGCTTGCGCCGGATCCTCTGGAGAGCATTATCCACAGACTTTGTGGATATATCAAGTTGCCGGGCAATCTCCTCGTAGTTGTAACCTTTCAGAAACGAGCAAAGAACACCATATTCCAATTTTGACAATGAATTCAATGCCTTGTCTTTAAACTTGAAAAACTCCTCGCGTGCAATTACGATTTCTGCGGGATCATCCACCAGGTTTTCAGCATTTTCATCAATTGTTTGGAAATTGGGTTCTGTAAAATTCAAAATCCTGTGTTTTGGGATTTGCTTCTGACGACTTATAGACCTAACCGCAGTAATGAGCATGCGGTCTATACAAATCCTTGCAAATGTGAAAAAAGAGGAAGAAGTGGAATCAAAAACACGGATTGCACCTAATAGTCCTATTAGCCCTTCCTGAACCAAATCCTCATACTCTATTCCAGAACCGCAAAAAGCCGCCACTCTGGAACTTACCAAAGGTGCGTATCTGTGAATGAGACAGGCTATAGCCTGCTCATCATTTTCACGAGCCAATTCGATTAATTGGTTGTCATCTAAGGAATCAAGTTCCTGATTATACCACTGACTCATGCCGCACCCTATAAAAATATAGTTCTACTTAGGAAGTGTACACTAAATAAATAGTTCTGTCAAGTAGTGCTACTGTAAATTTTTTACCAAAGACGAATACATTTCCAAATTTTTTAATTAAAATCGATAATTGACAAAACTATACTACAGGATTAATATAAAAATCAAGGCATAAATTATAATATAGAATAGATTTATTACCGTACTGCAGTTTTACTTATAAATGGGGTTTTATAATGAATATTATTGAAAAATATAAATTATGGTGTGAACAGGTAAACGACACCGAGTTAAAAAAAGAACTTGAAAGCATAGCAAGTGATGAAGAAGCCATAAAGGATCGGTTTTTCAAAGATTTAGAGTTTGGTACCGGTGGACTAAGGGGCATTATTGGCGCCGGCACCAACCGCATGAATGTATACACTGTCGGCAAGGCAACCCAGGGACTTGCCGATTATATTAATTCCATCACCAAAAACGGCAGCGCAGCCATTGCCTATGACAGCCGCATTAATTCAAGGCTGTTTGCCGAGACCACTGCCTCGGTGCTCGCCGCGAACGGTATAAAAGTGTTTATTTACTCCGAATTGATGCCAACCCCCATGCTTTCGTTCGCGGTAAGAAGGCTTGGCTGCGACGCGGGTATAGTAATCACCGCCAGCCACAACCCGAGCATTTACAACGGCTATAAGGTCTATGGTCCGGACGGGTGCCAGCTTACCCTGGAAGCGAGCGCCAAGGTGCTTGAGCTAATCAATAAGGTTGACACATTCAGGGGAATTAAAAGAATCAATTTTGACGATGGCCTTAAAGACGGTACAATCCAGTATATTGAGCAGTGGGTTATTGACGATTATCTTGAGAATGTATATAAGCAATCCATTAATCCCGAAATCTGCAAAAACAGCAGCCTTAAAGTCATATACACCCCCTTGCATGGTTCTGGGAACAAACCTGTAAGGGCAATACTGGACAAAATCGGTATTAAAAATGTTACTGTTGTTAAAGAGCAGGAGCAGCCTGACGGGAACTTCCCCACCGCCCCCTATCCCAATCCCGAAATTAAGCAGCCCTTTGAATTGGCACTTGATCTTGCCAAAACTCAGGATGCCGACCTGCTGCTTGCGACCGACCCGGATTGCGACCGGGTGGGGATTGCGGTAAAGTCCGGCGAAGGCTATACTTTTATGACCGGGAACGAAGTTGGCGCACTGCTGCTTGACTATGTTTTAAGCCAGCGCAGCCAAAAAGGCACCTTGCCTAAAAACCCGATTGCGGTAAAAACAATAGTTTCCACCGAAATCTGCAACAGTATTGCTAAAAAATACGGTTGTGAAATAATTGACGTACTCACCGGCTTTAAATTTATCGGTGAACAGATTTCGCTGCTGGAGTCAAGGGGCGAGTCAAACCGCTTTGTGTTCGGGTTTGAGGAGTCATACGGCTATCTTGCCGGCAATTATGTTAGGGATAAAGACGGCGTAGTTACATCCATGTTGATTTGTGAAATGGCCTGTTTCTACAAATCGCAGGGTAAAACCCTGATTGACCGGATGGAAGAGTTATACAAGGAGCACGGTAATTTCCTAAATAGGCAAAAGAGCTATACCTGCGAGGGTGTTTCGGGAATGCAGCGCATGGAAAATATCATGAAAAGCCTTTCCGAAAATCCGCCCTTGGAAATTGGGCCATTTAAAGTAACCGAAATTTCAAACTACCAAACTTCCGAGAAAAAAATCCTTGCGACCTTGCAGGTTGAAAAAATAACCTTGCCAAAATCGAAGGTGCTTGCCTTTAGATTGGAAGGCGACGCTTCGGTTATCATCCGTCCGTCGGGAACCGAGCCCAAAATAAAGGTATATATTTCCTGCAAATCCGAAAATAAGGAGCAGGCAATTAAAATTGCCGATACTCTTGAAAACGCAATCAGCAGAATAATGGGCTTTTAAATATAATTTATCCCACAACAAAATTTTTTGTTGTGGGATATTTAGTTTTTCTTGGGTTAGAATATTATTGCAATTATTTTAAAGGAGTGTAATAATGTTGAAATCCAAGCCTTTAATACTGCTAATTATATTACTGCTTATATTAACGATATCCTTATCGTTTGCAGGATGTAAACGAAAGACACAGGATAAAGATAATAATCAGACAAGCGTTGCCGGCGGAGGCGGAGGATACTCGAGTGTTATCTCAAATGCGAATAGTTTGATTTCAAGCACTATAAGCCAGGTAGTTTCTAATACCGAAAGCGTGGTATCTGACATACTTTCTCCCGGAAACAACCAAAGCGGCAACCAAAGTACTCCCATATCACAGGAAGAAGATTAATAAACATCCACGCTATAATGCGTGGATGTTTATTTATATAGAAAAAGCCGCGCCCAGTTATTGGCGCGCGACTTTCATCCAATTTTAAGCGAATTTTTTCTGTTTTTTAATTTCTTAATTAATACTCCTATTCCTAAACCAATTAGTGAAGGAATAAACGAATGAAACATTCCTTGTATTAAAACCTGTAAATCGAATGGAGTATAACCAAATACCAGTGATGGGATTAAAATACTTAAAACCCCGAAAACAACAGGAAACAACCATTTTAACTAAATTATCGATGTTATTAAAGATGTTAAAGGCGATAAAATAAAGTAGCTAATAATGTAATAACCTAGTCCACAAGGGTCACAACTGAGCAATCCAAATAAAAAAATTGCTAAAAAACTACAATATTAAAGCCATAGCAGAAGACTAAAGATTTTTTATTGAACTCATTGTTTCATCCCTTCATATAGCATTTGCCGGTTTTTATTAGATGACTCAGTGCTGATCTTATTAGTTTAATAATAGAACATAATACAGAATACGTCAATTATTACAAATCGACCCACCGAATAATCTCCGAATTAGCGAGTGAAAACACAACACATCACAGAAGTAAATGAGCGATTTGTGAACATTTGTATTTGTCTGTTCTAACCTATGCATCATTGTTATTATGAATACCGCATCTTATGAAGGGTTTTCTAAATACAAAAAGGCAGGAATTTCCCTGCCTTTTTTTAATCTAATTTACGGGTATTGATTTCCTCAAGCACCTGCTGAATAAATTTTTCAACCTCAACCGAACCCAAATCCCCGCGTTTACGGCAGCGCACCGACACAGTACCCGACTCGGCCTCACGGTCGCCTATTATTAACATATATGGAATCTTCTCAAGCTGCGCCTCTCTGATCTTATAACCAATTTTTTCATTTCTGTCGTCAAGTTTTACCCTTATACCTGCAGCTTTGAGCTTTTTAACCACCTCACCTGCAGCGTCTATTAATCTTTCGGATATGGGCAGAACTCTTACCTGTTCGGGCGCAAGCCACATTGGCAGTGCTCCGGCATATTTTTCAAGTATCAGAGCCAGCGTGCGCTCATAGCATCCGATAGAGGTGCGGTGAATAATATACGGATGCTTTTTGATACCGTCTCTGTCAACATACTCCATTCCGAAGCGTTCGGCAAGCTGGAAATCTATTTGAATGGTTATTAAGGTATCCTCTTTGCCGTAGACATTTTTAATTTGTATATCGAGTTTCGGCCCGTAGAAGGCTGCCTCGCCGTCGGCTTCTGTGTAGTTTACATTAAGGTCGTCCAGAATGGTCCTCATAGTATTCTGCACGCGTTCCCATTCTTCCGGGTCGCCAATATACTTTTCACGATTGTTTTCATCCCATTTGGAAAATCTGTATGAAACATCGTCAGAAAGGCCTACGGCCTTGAGCATAAAGTTTGCAAGGTCAAGGCAGCCCGCAAACTCTTCCTCCAGCTGCTCTGGTGTGCAGGCAATATGACCCTCCGAAATTGTAAACTGGCGCAGGCGTATAAGCCCGTGCATTTCACCCGAGGCCTCGTCTCTAAAAAGTGTGGAGGTCTCGTTATAGCGAAGCGGCAGGTCTCTGTAACTTCTGGTGCGGGTAAGATATGACTGGAACTGGAACGGGCAGGTCATTGGGCGCAACGCAAATATCTCGGCTTCGGGTTCTTCAAACTTTTGTGGGTCGCCCAAAATGAACATCCCGTCACGGTAGTGGTCCCAGTGTCCCGAAATTTTATAAAGCTCGCGTTTGGCAAGATACGGAGTTTTGGTAAGCAGGTAGCCTCTTCTTTCCTCTTCATCCTCCACAAAGCGTTGCAGCGTGCGGATAACCATTGCGCCTTTGGGCAGCAGAATCGGAAGCCCCTGTCCAATAACATCTACGGTTGTAAAATATCCAAGTTCCCTGCCGATCAGATTATGGTCCCGCTTCCTTGCTTCCTCAAGGGCTTTTAAGTGTTCTTCAAGCATTGACGCCTTGGGGAATGCAGTACCATACACACGGCAAAGCTGGGGATTCGACTCATCGCCCCTCCAATAAGCGCCCGTGCACTGGGTAAGCTTGACAGCTTTTACCACACCGGTGTTCATAAGATGGGGGCCTGCACAAAGATCAATAAACTCACCCTGTTTGTATAATGTAATCTTCTCCCCTTTTGCGGCGTGTTCTTTTATGAGCTCAATCTTGTAACCCTCACCCCGCTCCTGCATAATCCTGATGGCCTCATCGGCTGGCACCTCAATACGCTCAAGCGCAAGATTTTCCTTTGCAATCTTTTTTATCTCTTCCTCGAGTTTTTCAAGGTCGGCTTTATTAAAGGGGGTTTTTACATCGAAATCATAATAAAACCCGTTTTCAATGGCCGGTCCTATTGCAAGCTTTGCGTCGGGGTACAGCCGTTTTACCGCTTGCGCCAGCATATGCGACGCGGTATGCCTAAAGGCCACTCGTCCGTCCTCATCATCAAAGGTAAGAATCTCGAGGCTGCAGTCCTCTGTAATGGGGGTTCTCAAATCAACCGTCTTCCCGTTTATTCTCGCCGCACAGGCAGCCTTTGCAAGCCCGGCACCTAAATCTGTCGCCACCATAGCGGGGGTAACTCCACTTTCATATTCTTTAACCACATTGCCTTTTAAAGTAATTTTCACCATTGTTATTTCCTCCGCATTTTAATTAATATATAAAGAAAGTTAAATACCAGCTTTTAATATAAAAAGCTTCATCCCAGAAATGGGATGAAGCTGACGCTCCACGGTTCCACCCAATTTGCATCTAAAACGATGCCACTCTACACACCAGTAACGCGGTGCCGACGTTCCGCCTTGTTTCGGCGGACACTCAAGGGTGGTCTTCACTTATACCCTCATCGGGCGGCTTCCAGCCTGTGGCCGCCCTTCTCTGGGGACTCGGAATATAAGCTACTTTCCCTCTCAACGCTTTAGCTTATTCATTTGTTTATAGTATAGTACCAATGAGCACCATTGTCAAGCAGGCATTAAAACTCAGCCCAGCCTACGGTTCTCGGGAACGGTATAACATCACGTATGTTCGGCACACCGGTAAGATACATAATAAGCCGCTCAAAACCCAGGCCGAATCCGGCATGCTTGGCGGTACCATATCTGCGCAGGTCCAGATACCACCAATAATCCTCCTGTTTTAACCCCAATTCCCTTATACGGGCCTCAAGCAGTTCCAGCCGCTCTTCGCGCTGGCTTCCGCCAATTATCTCGCCTATCCCCGGTACCAGCAGGTCCATGGCTGCAACCGTTCGCCCGTCGTCATTAAGCCTCATGTAAAACGCCTTTATTTCTTTTGGATAATCGGTTACAAATACCGGCCTTTTAAATATCTTTTCGGTCAAATATCGCTCATGCTCGGTCTGAAGGTCGCACCCGAATTTAACCGGGAAGTTAAACTGCCCGTCTGCACGGCTTAATATATCTATGGCTTCGGTATAGGTAATATGCGCAAATTCGGATGTTACTATATTATTTAATCTCTCGATAAGCCCGTTATCATAATAGGTGTTGAAAAACTCCATTTCGTCGGGGCAATGTTGCAAAACATAGGAAATGATATATTTAATTAAGTCCCGCGCAAGCTTCATATCATCCTTAAGATCGGCAAACGCAATCTCGGGCTCTATCATCCAGAATTCTGCTGCGTGCCTTGTGGTATTTGAGTTTTCGGCCCTGAAAGTTGGCCCGAAGGTATAAATTTTTGAAAAAGCCATAGCAAGGCATTCGCCCTCAAGCTGCCCGGATACCGTAAGGGAAGTCTTTTTTCCGAAAAAGTCTTTGGAATAATCCGCCAAACCGGATTTATCAAGCGGCGGATTCGTGGCGTCAAGGGTGGTGACTCTGAACATCTCACCCGCCCCCTCGGCGTCGCTTGCCGTGATAATCGGGGTATGCACATATACGAATCCGTTTTCATTAAAAAACTTGTGTATGGCAAAGGCCGCCACAGACCTTACCCTGAAAACCGCCTGGAAAGTGTTTGTACGGGGACGCAGGTGGGCAATGGTTCTTAAAAATTCCATTGAATGGCGCTTTTTTTGCAGCGGGTATTCGGGCGAAGACAACCCCTCAATTACGACACTGTCCGCATTCAATTCAAACGGCTGGCGTCGTCCGGGCGTTTCGACAATATTGCCATTTACCGTAATCGCAGCACCGACATTAAGCGAGACAATTTCCTTATAATTGCCTACCTTATCGCTTTCAACTACCACCTGAAGCCCCTTAAAGCAGCTGCCGTCTGAAATTTCGATAAAGGCAATATTCTTCGAATCCCTTAAGGTCTTTATCCACCCGGATACCGTAACTGTCTGGTTAATCAAACCTTTATCTTTGTATAGATCCGAAATGAAATATTTTTTCATCAGTCTGTCTCTGCCTCTTTTTTTGTTTTATTTTTAAAATTGCGTTTGAAAACCTTAGGAAGGTTAAAATATTTATTTACTAAAATTGCAACCAGTGCGCCGTAACCCGTTTCGACCAGCCTTATGGCGGCATATACATACCTGTCCGCACCGCTGTTGTTCATGCAAATAGCCAGAAGCACAACACAGGATACCCCACTCGCTTCCGGACGCCGAAGGAGATTACAGCACATAATGCTTATATATATTCCCACGCCAATTTTTATAACCTCGGGAAGGTCGACTGGTGCTAAATCATTTGCAACCAGAATCAACAAGCCTGTTACGCCGCCAACTACAGTCCCCATAAGCCGGCTGATTCCAAGGCTTATCGTGCTTTCTACCGTGTTGCTCATGCAGACCACAGCAGCAATACAGGCAAAAAATGCAGTGTAGCCGGTATCCGGAAGGAGCCCCAAAAAATCTATCAAATTAAAAGTAAGTATGCAGATTGCAACAGCAATGGCCGTTTTGGTGGTTCGCATTCCTATTCCCAGTTTTATGTTGCCCATATTTATCCCCTTATTAGTTTATGTATTATTATATTAACATAAAATACAACGGTCAAGCCGCTTACTCTTTTAACAGTATTTTGTACTTAATTTTAAAAACGGTTTGAAATATTTTAGGATTTTAGCTATTATTATAATAATATTAATAGTTTTTTTAGTAATTCTATAAAAATCTACAATAATCGCCAACTTTTTTCGCTTCTAAAATCATATATAATTGAAGACTTGGGTCGACAGAGTCTTTACTGAAGGAATGATTACTAATGTACGACTCCACATATGTGGACTCTTTGCTTAAAAGCATATATAGCGACCCAGAATCCTTTGAAACGCTGTATATGCTTTTGAGAAAGGATGTTTTTGCGTGCGCTTACAGTATTTTAACCAATATCGAACTTTCAGAGGATGCAGTTAATGAAACCTTTATCCGTCTTTACAGCTTGAGCAGGAATTACACCCCGCAAGGATATGCAAAGGCTTACATATTAAAAATCTGCAAAAATGTAGCATTGGAAATAAAAAGACAACATAGCAATCACATTTTCACCGAAGAGCTTCCCGAACAGATTTGCTATTCAAATAACGACGACAGCGTATTTGTTGAACAGCTTTTATCCAAACTTTCTGATAAGGAAAGGCAGGTTATGATACTACATTATTATTCTGACCTTACTTTTAAAGAAATCGCAAAAATTCTGTCAATTCCCGAATCTACGGTTAAATGGTACCATAAAAAAGCTTTGAGCAAATGTAGAAAACGAGCCCTCTGCGTATATTCCACAAACTACTGAGCCAATCCGAGGAGGTCTGTCTGATGCGCAATGAATATCTATCTGCTCAGCTTAAAGACTTTGTCGACGAAAAATACAAAAAAGCAAGGTTTATGAATAGCGAAAAAATAATTAAGGAGGCTAAGCTGCGCAACTCAAAAAAACAAAATGCCTTTTTGTTTCTTTACCGAATCAGGGCAATGTCCCTATCTATCGCATTTGTCCTGGCAATATACATAGTCATTTCATACCTTTCCTCCTCCAATGGCTTAATGGGGGCTTGCATGCATACCGCTTGTTTGTCTGATTCGGGTAATTATTCTTCTGGTTGGAATAACTGCATTGACATTTCGGACAGAAAAAGCACTCAGAACAATCCTAAAATAAATACTAATCAGCAGTTTGACTTCGAAGTCATAACTGCAGGTGAATGGAACGACAATCTTAACTGGTCTTTTTTCCAGCAGCTAATAAGCGAACAACCATCATTTAAGCAGTATTTGCTGGGCTGGGGGTTGACCCCAACTTCGCGAATTGCCGTAACGGTCACATGTGATGGCAAACCTGTTGAGGCCGCAAAAATTCGACTTATCGATTCAAAAAACAATACTATCTGGACCTCTGTCACCAATAACAACGGCATTGCTTATTTATTCTACAACCTTTATGATAACAGCCAGAACCCGCCTTTCAAACTGCAGGTAATATCGGGCATTGCTACTAAAACCCTTCGCCTGTCATATGGGCAGGATGAGGTATCTGTAGAAGTGTCAAAAGCAATCCGTCTTCCCAAATCTCTTGATTTAATGTTTGCTATTGACACTACCAGCTCTATGTATGATGAGCTTAGCTATATTAAGTCACAAATTGAGGATGTAGTTTCACGAATTAGTGAACAAAACATAGACTTACGCTTAAGCTACATATTTTACCGTGATGAGGGCGATGAATACGTCGTACGTTCCTATCCCTTTGTAAACGGTAAAGAACAAATCAATGCTGCTAACGCCTTTTTAAAGCTGCAACAGGCAGCAGGCGGTGGTAATGAATATCCCGATGCTGTTGATAAAGCCCTTGAGGAAGCTGTGTATAATCTTAACTGGTCGGATACTTCCACCGCAAAACTGTTGTTTTTGATACATGACTCTCCTGCATACAACAATGAGGCTACAAAACAAAAACTTCACAAACTGATTCAGGATATCTCTGCAAAAGGAATCCGCATTATTCCAGTTTCCACAAATGGCATCTCTCTGGATACTGAATTTTTAATGCGTTCTCTAGCGATTACATCCGGAGGCACATATGTCTTTTTTACTGATTCGTCAGAGAATATCCCATCCAAACTGAAGCCAACCATCGGCGAATTTGAGGCGGAACAGCTCAATGACCTGATGGTTAGGATTATAAACACCTACCTAAAATAGCATGTACCTAAAATAGCATGCAGCTCCAACATCCCTTATATTTCGTACTGAAACAGCGAGTGAAGTTACCTTCCTCGCTGTTTCGGTTTTTAGAAAAACCTTAACAAATTTGTACTTGACATACAATTAATATGGTAATAGAATAGCTATGATGTGGTTAGATTGCATAATTATACTTTGATGATGGCGCATCTTTAATTTTGCAGTCCCACATCAAGGTGGAACGCGACCTTAACTGCGATTTCATATAAGGAGGTGCATTAATGCCCAGTGCTATTGTTTATGTCATATTTTGCGTTGTAACATTAGCGGTTGGCATACTTGGTTTTATTTTGGGTCACCTGCATCGCAAAAAGACCGCCGAGGCTACCATAAATTCGGCTGAAGAAGAAGCCCGCCGAATTTTGAGCGAGGCAATTAAAAACGCTGAAGCCCAGAAAAAAGAAATGCTACTCGAAGCAAAAGACGAAATACACCACTTAAGAACAGAAGCCGATAAGGAATTGCGTGAAAGGCGTGCTGAAATCCAGCGTCAGGAAAGAAGACTGATGCAAAAGGAAGAAACCCTTGATCGCAAAATGGATAACCTTGAGGCAAAGGAAGAAAAGCTTAACAAGCGAAGCCGTGAAATCGAGCAGAAGTTAGAGGAAATTGAAGAACTTAAGAAAAACCAAATCAGTTTGCTCGAAAGAATATCCGGTTTTACTACCGAACAGGCAAAAGAATACCTGTTAAACAGCCTTGATAGTGAACTTACCCACGAAAAAGCAGTCAAAATCATGGATTTTGAAGCTCAGTTCAAAGAAGAAGCCGACAGATATGCACGTGATATTATTGTACAAGCCATCCAGCGCTGTGCAGTCGACCATTCATCCGAATCTACTGTATCGGTGGTAGAGCTGCCGAATGACGAGATGAAAGGAAGGATAATAGGCAGAGAAGGGCGCAACATCAGGGCTCTTGAAACGGCGACAGGCGTTGACCTGATTATAGATGATACGCCGGAAGCTATTACCCTGTCCTGTTTTGATCCCATCAGGCGTGAGGTTGCAAGGATTGCACTTGAAAAGCTTATAGCCGATGGCCGCATTCATCCGGCAAGAATCGAAGAAATGGTGGAAAAGGCCGAAGCAGAGGTAAATAATACAATAAAACAGGAAGGCGAGCGGGCTATGCTCGAAGCCGGAATACACAATTTGCATCCTGAACTCGTCAAACTGCTTGGAAAACTGCATTACCGGACAAGCTACGGCCAGAATGTGCTTAAGCACTCATTGGAAGTCTGTTATTTGGCCGGCTTAATGGCTGCCGAACTTGATGAGGATATTGATTTAGCAAAACGTGCAGGTCTGTTGCATGACATTGGCAAAGCTCTTGACTACGAACATGACGGCTCGCATATTCAGCTTGGTGTGGAAGTCGCTAAAAAGTACAAGGAAAATGAAGCTGTTATCCATGCAATTCAAGCTCATCACGGCGATGTGGAACCCAAATCTGTAATTGCCTGCCTGGTACAGGCAGCCGACGCAATTTCTGCAGCCCGACCGGGAGCGCGCAGGGAAAATCTTGAGAATTACATCAAACGTCTTGAAAAATTAGAGGAAATCGCCAATTCCTTTGAAGGCGTTGATCGTTCCTATGCGATACAAGCCGGCCGCGAAATCCGGATTATGGTTAAGCCTGAAGTTATCAGTGATGATCAAATGGTATTGGTCGCAAGGGACATCGTGAAAAGAATTGAAAGCGATCTTGATTATCCGGGTCAAATAAAGGTACATTTAATCAGAGAAAACCGGGCTATTGATTACGCAAAATAGAAAAATTCACCGCTGGTTTTTAACCAGCGGTTTTTTATTTAAAAATTTAAGCCGAAATCAGTAAAAACTGATTTCGGCAATTTTTTATTTGCACTTTACAGCCTGCAAAGCGGTTTTTGCTATTTCCTCGGCTGTAAGATTATAATATTTTAGTAAATCAACGGCGGGGCCGGAAATTCCATAGGTGTCTTTTATTCCTATCCTGATTACCTTTACAGGATACTTTTCGCTTGTTACCTCACAAACAGCCGAGCCCAGCCCTCCGATTATCGAATGCTCCTCCGCGGTAATAATAAGGCCGGTTTCTTTTGCTGCCTTAATAATAATTTCCTTGTCTATCGGTTTTATTGTCGCCATGTTAATTATCCTAGCGCTGACACCTTCGGCAGCAAGAATTTCATGTGCCTGCAAAGCCTCTGCAACCATCAGTCCGGTCGCAATAATAGTCACATCGGTACCGGGCCGAAGTTCAATTCCCTTACCAATTTGGAATTCATAATCCTCATCGAAAATAACCGGTACTGCGAGCCTTCCAAACCTCATATAAACCGGGCCGTCCACCTCAAAAGCTTTAATCACACAGGCTTTGGCCTCAACCACATCGGCAGGGTTTATAACAATCATGCCCGGTATTGTCCTCATTAGTGCGATATCCTCGCAGCATTGGTGGGTGGCACCATCTTCGCCTACCGACACACCCGCATGTGTAGCGCCGATTTTTACATTTAATCGGGGATAACCGACCGAATTCCTAATCTGTTCAAAGGCACGTCCAGCGGCAAACATTGCAAAAGTGCTCGCGAATACCTTTTTTCCGGTTGACGCAATACCGGCTGCGAGGCTTATCATATTTTGTTCAGCAATACCGCAATTATAGAACCTGTCGGGAAACTCTTTTTTAAACATTCCGGTTCTTGTGGCGGCTCCAAGGTCGGCATCTAATACCAGAAAATCCTGATTGATTTTGCCAAGCTCGACCAGTGCCATGCCATACCCGTCTCTGGTTGCAACCTTTTTTACCTCAGCCATTGTTCGCTCCATTCCGCCAAAAAGTCGGCATTATTTTAGTCTTCTAAAGATTTAAGATATTCTTCCAACTCTGCCATTGCAGCTTTGTACTGGTCATAATTCGGCGCAACGCCGTGCCAATCGACCGCGTTTTCCATGAAAGAAACTCCCTTGCCTTTAATCGTATTGGCAATTATCGCAGTCGGTTTTCCTGTTACAGCCAAAGCCTCCTCAACCGCTTGTTCTATCTGGTCAAAATCATGCCCGTCAATGGTGATTACATGCCAGTTAAAAGCTTCAAGCTTTTTATCAACGGGCAGAGGTGAATTAACATCATCCAACGTGCCGTCAATTTGCAGGTTGTTTAAATCCACAAATACGATAAGGTTGTCGAGCTTTTTGTGGGCGGCAAACATAAAGGCTTCCCAAACCTGGCCCTCTTCAAGCTCCCCATCGCCAACCGCGCAGTAAACTTTGAACCCGCTTTTAAAATGTTTCGACGCAAGCGCCATTCCGACCGCCGCCGAAATTCCCTGACCCAAAGAACCGGTAGACATGTCCACACCGGGAGTGTTTTTCATATCCGGATGGCCTTGCAGCATGCTCCCAATGTGCCTTAGCCTTTTAAGTTCTTCAACCGAAAAGAATCCCCGATGGGCAAGTACAGAATACAGCGCAGGAGCTGCATGCCCTTTGGAAAGCACAAACCTGTCTCGGTTTGGCATTTGTGGGTTGTTAGGGTCAATGTTTATTTTTTCAAAATAAAGGTAGGTCAGTATGTCGGCTATCGACAGGGAACCGCCCGGATGGCCGGATTTTGCATTATATGTTCCTTCGATAATCCCCATCCTAACCTTGCAAGCGGTCTGCATTAACCTTTTTTTGGTTTTAATATCCATTAATTTAACCATCCCTTTCCGGCTCCGGTTGTAAACCTTTTATAGCAATTTGCAATATAATATTACACTATTTAATGACAATAAATCAATAGATATACTGTCCTAAATCAGTTGCCGCCAATGTCCATATTATGTTCTAAATACTCAATAAAATCGGCGACAGCCCCTTCCGAACAGCCGCATGCAATATAATCGGCAAGCCCTTTTATATCCTCCGGGGCTTCTTTTGCAAGGGCGCTGATTCCGGCAGCCTTTATCATGTCAATGTCGTTGTAGTAGTCCCCTATTGCAAAGACCTTGCAAGGCTCAATGTTTAAGTATTCAGCCAGTTTCCTCAAGGCAGTACCCTTGCTTGCCTCCTTGCTTGTCAGCTCAAAAAACACAGGGGCGGTTTCCAGAAAATATGCCCCCTCAAAGGGCAGTTTCTTGGCAAATTCAAAAGCCTCAAGCAACTCTTCGCGGTTGTAGGAAGCAAACAGCGCCTTTGTCCATTCACAGTCGACTATGTCCTCAAATTTTTTATCTTTTGCCATAAGGCTCTCGTATTCCAAATGCCAGTCTATTATATCAGTGCGGTTTAAAACGAATATTTTGTCAACCGAATGCACTTCAGCACCAATAGACGGAAACCTTTCAAGCACAAGCTGAAGATATTGTTTGCATTCATCTGGCAACTTCACTTTATGAATAATGTTTTCATTTTTATAATCATAAACCACGGCGCCGTTAAAAGTAATGGCTGGGCAGTTACATCCTGATTCTTCATAATAAACCCTGCAAGCCATATAAGACCTGCCCGAAGCAATGGTAAATTTTCCACCGTGCTCTATAAATTCCTTAATTTTTTCTATATTCGGCTGGGGTATTTTCCCATCGTGTACTAAGGTTCCGTCAATATCAGATACTAACAGACACCCTTCAAATTTTCCCATCCAAAAACTCCTTAAAAGTAATATGCTATATAGTACTCGAAATTTTATTTAAAAAATCAGTAAAATAGTCCGGAAGCGGGCATTCAAATTCCAAATACTCTTTTGTAAATGGATGTATAAACCCAATTTTTTTTGCATGCAGGCATTGCCCATTAAGCCCGGTTTTATCCTTTTTAGGTCCGTATACGTCATCGCCTGCGACAGGATGCCCGATATATGCCATATGCACCCTTATTTGATGGGTTCTTCCGGTTTCGAGTTTTAGTCTTACATGGGTATACCCATTATACCGGTTTAATACATAATAGTATGTCACCGCATGTTTGGAATTTTTATTAACTACGGCCATTTGCTTGCGTTTTACCGGATGCCGGCCGATTGGCGCGTCGATTTTGCCGCTGTCGGATTTTAAATTCCCGATAACCACCGCCTCGTACTCCCTTGTAAAGGAGTGCATCTTAATCTGGCGGGACAGAAAATTATGGGCAATATCATTTTTCGCCACCACCAAAAGCCCGCTGGTGTTTTTATCAATCCTGTGTACAATCCCAGGCCTTAACACGCCATTTATGCCGGACAAGCTGTCGCCGCAGTGGTTAAGCAGCGCATTAACAAGCGTTCCGTCTGGGTTTCCAGGGGCCGGGTGGACAACCATTCCCTTTGGTTTGTTAACCACAAGCAGCCAGTCATCCTCATAGACAATATCAAGCGGAATGTCCTGCTTTTCCACCTCAAGGGGCTTGGGTTCGGGCATAGTAATGGCAAGCCGGTCGCCAGTTTTTACTTTAGTCTTTTTGGCGACCGGTTTGTCGTTTAATAACACATAATTCTCTTCAATTAATTTGGCTGCGGACGAACGCGTTATATTTAGAGCGCCTGCAATATACTGGTCAATCCGCATGGGCTGGGAAGCATCGACTGTCAGTTCGACAGTGCGCATATTTAACCTTCCTCCCCGGTGTTTACCGGCTTGCCCTTTGTATAATCCTTAAAAGTATCAATAATAAAGTAAAGCACAACCAAAGATGCACCGACAACAACACAGCAGTCGGCTATATTGAATATTGCAAACTTAACAAACTGAAGGTCGATAAAATCAACAACATTGCCGCCTCTGAATATGCGGTCAATAAGGTTGCCAAGACCGCCGGTTATTATCAATGTCAAAGCCCAAAACATCATCCGGCTGTTGAAGGTCTTTTTTATAAGCATTCCCAAACACAGCACTAGGATTATGGCTGTCAGCGACAGAAAAAGCCACTGCTGGTCCTGCAAAATTCCAAACGCAGCTCCCCTGTTATGGATATAGGTGAAATTCACAACCCCATCTATTATTGGCTCCGATTGCCCGTAATAGAAGTTGCTTGAAATATAGTACTTGGAAAGCTGGTCAGCAAAAAGCAGAATTAGGGCGCTGATGATGGCCAAAGCATAAGTCATGGAGCAATACCCCTTAAAACCGAACCCGATAGTTCGTCATTTTATTACACTAACGCAGCGGGAACAAAGCGTTGGATGTTCGCTGACCTTTCCGACCGATTCGGAATATACCCAGCAGCGTTCGCATTTTTCTCCCTTGGCCTTGGTAACGGTAATTCCCATGTCAAGGTCACCTTTATATTCCCCGCCGCTGCCATTAATCAAATTAACTCCGGATGTGATAAATATCTCAGGCAACATGGATTTTACCGAAGAAACAAACTCGTACAGCTCACCTTCGGCATAAAGCGTTACCTCTGCCTCCAATGAGGCACCGATTACCTTGGAGGTGCGTGCAATCTCAATCGCCTTTTTCACATCCTCGCGTATTTCAAGGATTCTATCCCATCGAGCCATAAATTCCTCGTCATATTCACCCGTTGCATCGGGCATGTTGTTAAACATGACGTTTTCAGTATTTTTTCCCGATTCATGCGGCATATACTGCCAGATTTCATCGGCCGTAAAGGCCAAGATGGGCGCGATGAGCCTTACCAAAGTATCAAGTATCCTGTAAATCACCGTCTGCGCAGCCCTGCGGGAGGCGCTATCCGCCTTTTCAACATACAAACGGTCTTTCAATACATCCAGATAGAAGTTGGACATATCCACAACGCAGAAGTTGTGAACCGCGTGGAAGATTAAGTGGTATTCAAAATTGTCATATGCCTCCCGGCATCTCTTAACCAGCCTATCAAGCCGGATTAAAGCCCATTTGTCAATCTCGCGGTATTCAGACGGGTCCACCATGTCCTTGTCCGGGTCAAAATCCCCCAGATTGCCAAGTATAAAGCGCGCTGTATTGCGAATTTTCCTGTATACTTCGCTAAGCTGGGCCAAAATATCGGGGGAAATCCTGATATCGGCGTGATAATCGGATGAAGCGACCCAAAGGCGTAAAATATCTGCCCCGTATTTGTCAACCACGTCTTCGGGCTTGATTACATTGCCAATAGATTTCGACATCTTTTTGCCTTCGCCGTCGACCACCCAGCCGTGGGTAATTACGCTCTTATATGGGGCTACGCCTTTTGTGGCAACCGATGTCAGTAACGAGGACTGGAACCAGCCGCGGTATTGGTCGGCACCCTCAAGATACAGATCGGCTGGGAATTCCAAATAATCCCGCTCGTCCAATACGGCCGCATGTGTGGTTCCCGAATCAAACCAAACATCCATAATGTCGGTTTCTTTTTTGAACCGCTTGCCCGAACAGAACGGACAAACAAAACCTTCGGGCAGTAAATCAGCCGCATCTTTCTCATACCAGATATCAGCACCATGCTGGCGGAAAAGCCCGGCGACATGAGAAATTGTAATATTGTTAATAACTTCTTTGCCACAATCTTCACAGTAGAATATCGGGATTGGAACTCCCCAAACACGCTGGCGGGAGATACACCAGTCGCTGCGGTCCTTTACCATATTGCTGATGCGTTCCTCGCCCCAGGCGGGGATCCATTTTACCTGTTTTATGGCATCAATCGCCTGGTCCACAAAATCAGAAACCGAACAGAACCACTGCTCGGTAGCCCTGTATATAATCGGTTCCTTGCAACGCCAGCAGTGGGGATACTGGTGGATTATCTTGGATATGGCAAACAGGTTGTTGGTTTTTTCAAGTTTTTCTGCTATTGCCTTATTGGCCTGTTCTGTGGTAAGCCCCGAAAACTCCCCTGCCTCATCGGTCAAAACGCCCCTGTGGTCAACAGGCACTACAACAGGGAGATCTTTGTAATTATGGCATACCTCAAAGTCTTCAACGCCATGGCCAGGAGCGGTGTGGACACATCCGGTACCGCTGTCCAGCGTTACATGGTCACCCACAATCACAAGCGAAACCCTGTCAAGGAAGGGGTGCGCAGTCTTCATATATTCAAGCTCGCTGCCCTTTAATGTCCCTAAAATCTCATATTCTTCAATTCCAGCAGCTTTAAGTGAATTTTCAACCAGCTCGCTGGCGATTACATAATACTCGCCATTTGCCTTAATAAGGCTGTATTCGTATTCCGGGCCTACGCAAATTGCCACATTACCCGGCAATGTCCAGGTGGTAGTGGTCCAAATAACAAAATAGGTTTTACTGATATCCGCCCCCAATGCGGATAGTTTGCCGAGATCATCGGTTACGGCAAATTTTACATATATGGAATGGCAGGGGTCTTCGTGATATTCAATTTCAGCTTCTGCAAGCGCGGTTCTGCAGTACGCACACCAGTAAACAGGTTTTAGCCCCTTGTAAATATACCCCTTCTCGGCCATTTTCCCGAATACTTCAATCTGTTTGGCAACAAAGTCGTTTGAAAGGGTAAGGTAAGGATTGTCCCATTCACCTAAAACGCCTAAGCGTTTGAACTGTTCTGTTTGGTCCTTGGAATAGCTAAGGGCAAACTCTTTGCAAATCTTCCTAAGCTCTAACGGCGATACTACGGTATTGGAATCGATTCCGGCCTTCTGCCTTGCTTTAAGCTCTGTGGGAAGGCCGTGTGTATCATACCCTGGCACAAACAGTGCCTGGTATCCAGTCATGCTTTTATATCGAATAATAAAATCCTTAAGAATTTTGTTAAGTGAGGTTCCAAGATGAATTATTCCGTTAGCATAAGGAGGGCCGTCGTGCAGTATATATTTGGGTTTGCCTTGGTTCTTTTGAACAAGCTTTTCATAAAGTTTTAAATCGTACCATTTTTTTAAAGTCTCAGGCTCACGGGTAGGAAGCCCAGCCCGCATTGGAAACTCGGTTTTAGGAAGGTTCAGCGTTTTGTTATAATCCTGTTCCATCTGATAAAAACTCTCCTTAAAGATAGCGTTGTTTTATTTGCGTTTTCTAAAGAGGCCCCTCTGTTTTTCAGGTTCAGAATCGGTCTCTACAAAGTTTAAACTGTCCGACAAGGCTTCGTCATCTTCATTTTCATCAACAATTATCTTAAAGCCCTTTATCTTGGGCTGTTCCTCATCGGGAGCATTCACAAAATCCGGCTGATTCGCAGTTTGCTGCGCCTGAATAACGGGTTTTTCAGGTGTTTCCTGCACTGTTGGAGGTTCCGACATTTCCGCTTGAGTCTGTTGATCTTCAGTCTCTGCATGAGGCTGTGTTTGTATTAAAGGCTCCTCCATCAATTTATTGGACTTAACTACTTCTGCCACGATTTCTTTAAAATCAGGTGCTTTCTCAAACTCAAACACGACTGCTTCAGCCGCACGTTGCGGGCCGAAGGGCACCTCATCAGGAAGGGTAGACAAAAGGTTCAACAGCTCCTTAAATTTGGGCATCATAGAATTTTTAAAGCGCGATACCTCTACCTTTAATTTATCAAACAACAACTGCTGCCTGGCCACGCTGTCGTGTGCAGCAGAAATCATGCTTTCGGATTTTGCAACGGCAGAATTAAGAATGCTGGTAGCCTTGGCGTTGGCTTCATCCAATTTAGCCTGTGCCTTTTGTTCGGCATCAGCCAAAATATTTGTGGCCTTTTCTTTGGCTTTGCCAACAATATCCTCTGCCATATCGTTGGCTTCCTTGACAATCTGGTCGGCAAGGCGCTGTGCGCTTAGCAGCACATTCTGTATGCTGGATTCGGAATCGTGATATTCCTGGATTTTTTTGTTCAGCTGGTTAATGCGGTTTTCGTATTCAGCAATTCTCTGATTCAGCTCTTCAACGGTTTGCGCTACTTCCTCCAAAAACATCTCAACATCTGTCTGCTTATATCCACCCACAGTCGCTTTTTGAAATTCCATGGTGCGAATTTCGTCTGCTGTACGCACAGCCTATTCCCCCTTAGAAATTATAAGTATTTCCGAGCTTTTAAAATTATCCTACCTCTTTTGGACCTGTCATCGACAGATTGGATTAAATATTTCCCCTTGCCGCGAATACTTATTTTATCTCCGCTTGATACCTGTTTTGTCAGCTTCTCCGCAGGAAGGGAATTAACGCTTACCAAACCGGTTTTTATTAATTCGGCAGCCTTTGACCTTCCGGTATTACAAAGGGCAGCTACCACACAGTCAAGCCTCTCTGAGGCGATAGATTTAGATATTTCCAAAAAACCCTGTCCAAGAGGAAGGCCCATTGGCAGACCTTCCGAAAGTTTTACACCTGTTTTACCCACCATATCAAGCTGTGTAAGTATAAAGGGCGATATGTCCTTAAGCACAAAAAACACCGCGAAACCGTCGCCGGGCAAAATGTCGCCCACAGTCTCGCGCTCTATACCAAGGCTCATAAGAGCTCCCAAAAAGTCTCTGTGCGACAACATCTCGCCTTTTCGGAAGACTGCAGTAATCGGTGATATGGGGAAAAGAGAGTCCTCCGGTTCGCACCAGTCAGGAAACACCCCTAATACCATGCGTTCCCCGTCGGGATATCCGGCAAAAAACCTGTGCTTTACTTTATACTTCTCAACAGTGCGTTTGGCTTCAATTATCTCGGCTGAGTCCAAGAAACCCAAAAAACGGCAGGCATCGTGTTTCTGGCAAAGCCTAACCGCATCCTCAACCCGTCTTTGAATAAAACCTGTCTGAAAACCCATCAGATGTACATATCACTGTTTTCAAGTTCTTCTAAAACCAGATCGCCCATAATATCCACATTAAAAGGCGTAATAATAAAGGTATTGTTAGCGACCTTCTTAAACTGGCCATTGTTGGCATATGCCACGCCGCTTAAGAAATCCACAATGCGCCTGGAAACTTCCCTTGAGGCAGACTCAAGGTTAAGCACCACAGTCCGTTTGGCATTAAGATGGTCGGCGACTGACGGTGCATCCTCAAAACGCTCGGGTTTTACCAACACCACTTTAAGCTGTGTCGTAGCATGGATATTAACAACTTTGTTGCGTTTTTCCTTGTCTATGGTACTGCTGTAGTCATCATATTTTGTTTCAGGCTTGTTTAGAAAACTGCTGTCTTCCTGAAGAATATCGTCATCATAGTAATCGTCTTCGGGAACACTCATAATGTTTTTAATTTTATCGAACAGTCCCAATGTGATCTCTCCCAACAAATCAATAATCTCTTTTCCCAAAAAGGGCACTACCAATTCTTACAATATTTGCCCCTTCTTGGATTGCAATATCAAAATCATCGGACATTCCCATAGACAGTAAATTTATATTACTATTATCTATTTTTTTCCCTCTAATGTCAATAAACAGTTTATACATTTGTTCAAAATATCTTCTTGTTTGGTTGCGGTCTTCGCAAATGGGCGGTATGGTCATCAATCCTCTAATACAAATGCCTTCAATCTTCGATATTTTTTCGACCGCCTCTTCCAGTTGTTCGGCATAAAAGCCCGATTTGCTCTGTTCCTTTCCAATATTTACTTCTAACAATATATCCATTGTTTTGCCAATTCTGCGGCAGTATTTGGCAATTTGGTTTGCAAGCTTAACAGAATCAACCGATTCTATCATTTCGACCTTATCTATTATGTACTTTACCTTGTTCGTCTGCAAATGCCCGATAAAATGCCGGTGGCAGGATTGCAGCCTGTCAAATTTATCCAAAAACTCCTGAACTCGGTTCTCGCCAATATATTTAATACCCTTGCTTATTGCATGGTTTATTACTTCCACATCAACAGTCTTTGTAGCGGCAAGCAGAATAATATCATCCGGCTTTTTTCCTACGCTTTGCGCCGCAATATCTATTCTCTCAGTTATTGCTTTAAAGTTTTCATCGAAAAGCTGCTTTTTGTTCTCAATACTTAACAAGCTTTCCGTCATACAGTTTCTTCCCCTTTATAATAACCTCATCATAAAGCCTTAAGCCTTTGCTGCCGGCTCCCTGCTCCTTGCATATGGCATAGCTTTCGGTTGAGTAGACTATTTCTACCGGCACAAATTTGGCCTCATTACCTTTAAGCACGTAAACGCCCTTAACCCCGTCAACTACGCGTATTGCTTTACTGCTGACCCGCAGCCCCTCGTATTTGTTAAGCAGTATCGTCATGGACTGCTTTCTAATATTAGCAAGTTCGCCGTTCATATATTTGCAGCTGAATATAACAACCGATTTGTCTCCTTTTGTACCTTTATTAATATATTTTATCGTCACGGGCAGTTCGGGTATGGACTCAAGCTGGGTCTGCAGTTTCAGGGAAGCGCCTTCCTTTAGTTTCAAGGAATCATTAAAGGAAATTACCGCTGCGATATACCACTCATAATCCGAAACTACCTTTCCTATTACCCCTTCTTTTCTTGCCGGTTGCGGATTTATTGCATTTAACTCTTCCAGGGAAATGGAATCCAGCCGGTCCGTGGGAATTACCCCTTCGCAGCCGTCAATCGTTGATATGAAATAACCTGAGACATCAGACTTTATGTAACTTTTAACAGGATTGTAGTTGTTTTTTAAACTATCCCGCTCGGTTTTTAAATTATTTATCAAATCTTCAATTCCGCTAAGCTCACCTGTTGCTGCTTTTCTTTGGTTAAGCAGGTTAAGCAACCGGTTATAGCTTTCCTGTATGCCGCCCAACCTCCCCGATTCGCCGTAATTTAGCAGCGAGAGAAATTCTGTGTTAATGTGGGTGTTAAGCAGTTCCAAATCTAAAGCCTCAATGTTATTATGCTTTTTTATTGTCTCAAGATCTTCAATCTGCCTTTCAAGCTCTTGTATCCGTAAATTTACGCTGGCGTCCTGCTCGGATGGGAAAACTTCCGCAATCACGCCACCCTTTGCCACCTTGCCGCCTTCCTCTATCATATAGCTAAGTGCTCCGGTCGCATCTGAATTTATAATGCTTTCATTCCTTATGGCAACGGCGGTTATGGGGATTCCTTCATAGGCCTCGTAATATATTGCCGTGCCGGTGGCGAATGGATTGTACAGCGAGTTGTATACCTGAATCGAAAGATAGGCAAGCACAAAAAGGGCGCCCGCCCATTTTACGAAGGTCAACACAAATGAATTTTTCAATTTCCTCACCCCCGGCTAAAAGACAATTATTAACTGCTGTAAGCTTTGGTTATTATATCTATGGCACATCTGGTTAAATCCTGAGTCTGGTCGGCATATATCCAGTTTATCCGCTTATCCCTTCTGAACCATGTAAGTTGCCGCTTGGCATATCTTCGGGTCTCGCGTTTTAGATTCTCTATTGCCTCTGAAAGCGGTATCTCACCCATCAAATAGGGTTTTAATTCCTTGTACCCTATTGCCTGGCCTGCGACAGTGCTAATCGGGGAATCAAGCACCTTTTTTGCCTCTTCAATAAGCCCATTCTCTACCATTAAATCCACGCGTCTATTTATCCTGTCGTACAACACTTTACGGTCCCTAAAGCCTATCCCTATCATGCAGACATTGTAAGGCGACGGTTTTTGGCGGGACAGGCGCTGATACTCGCTCATGGTAATGCCAGTGGTTTTGTAAACCTCCAGTGCCCTTATTATTCTTCTGATGTTGTTTGGATGCACCCTAGAGGCGGTTTCAGGGTCAATACTCCTTAATATTTCAAGCATCGTCTCGTTTCCCAATTGCTCGGCCTGTTTTGCCAACTCTTCACGCACCTTAAGGTTTTCAGGTTCAGGCTGGAATTCAATGTTGTCTATCAAAGAATTAACATAAAGCCCTGTCCCCCCTACCAATATAGGGAGTTTCCCCCTTGAGTGAATATCCTCAATCACCCTGCGAGCAAGCTTTACATAGTCGGCAACCGAAAAACTTTCAGAAGGGTCCAAAAAATCAATCAAATGGTGGGGAATACCCTCTTTTTCCCCTTCTGTCGGTTTTGCGGTTGCAATATCCATGCCTTTATATATCTGCATCGAATCGGCGGATACAATTTCACCGTCAAAATGGTGGGCTAGTTTTATTCCGAGCACCGTTTTTCCCGAAGCCGTAGGGCCAACAACGGCTACTAACGGAATTTGGTCCTTCATATCGGCTACCTTCCAAACTGTTTTTTAAGCTGGCTTTCAGTTATTTCAAACGCCACTGCCCGGCCGTGGGGACAGTATAAAATATCGTTGTTTGACAATACCTTTTTGGCTATTGCCTGCATTTCGGACAACGAAAGCTTATCACCGGCCTTCACTGCCGCCCGGCAGGCTATGGATTCAAATATCCACTCAAGTTTAGACACTCTCACAACCGGGCTATCAATAAGGCCGCCCGCTATTTCACCTATTACTCCGCTTATATTTTCTTCACTCAATACCGCCGGAATTCCTCTTACCAGCACCGTGCCGTTGCCAAAATCCTCAATTTCAAACCCGGCGGACGACAGCAACTGATTATTTTCAAGCAGCGCCGAGTACTCCTCTTTTGACAGCGTTACCGAAATCGGGGTTAAAAGCTGCTGCTGTCCTATTTGGGTATTACTTTTTAATTCCTCATATATAATCCTTTCATGGGCGGCATGCTTGTCCAAAAAAACAAGCTTTTTACCCATTTGCACGATAATATATGTCCCAAAAGCCTCGCCAATGCACAGTATTTCCTGGTCATCGGGCTTTGTTTCGGGTTTTTCTTCAATTGCCTGTCGCCCGGGCTGTTCTGGAGAGCTCGATTCTTCAGCTTTTTCTACCTGTTTAGCGGTTTCGTTAAGAATATCAAGAACCTCTGCAATTTTCTGTGGGGAAGGTTTTTGGGCAAAATCAGACAATCGGTTAATTCTACTAAATTCCGGCTGTGTTTTGGGAGATTCAACGGGTTTTATAGTTTTATTAATAATAATTTCCTTTTTTTCAGGATTAAATTCATAATTCGTAGTTTTTTGCAATACCGGTTCAGGCTCGGTTTTAAAAGTTTTGTTTTGCTTAAGCTCGAGCACCGGGCGGGAATCCCCGGCTTCCAGCGCCGATTTTACACCATAGTAAACGCTGTCAAACACCCGTTTTTCATCTGCAAAGCGCACCTCAATTTTGGCGGGATGCACATTAACATCTACCGCATCAAACGGCAACACGATATTTAGCACGCAGGAAGGAAACTTGCCCGACATAACAGAATTTTTATATGCCTGTTCAAGTGCGGCGCTTCCTGTACCCGTTTTTACAAAACGGCTGTTGATAAAAAAGTACTGCATTTTGCGGTTAGGCCTGCAGTTTATCGGCTTGCAAACATAACCGGAGACTTTAATACCATACATTTCATAATCAACTGGAATCAGTCCCGAAGCAAACTCCCTGCCAAGCACGGAATATATGGCCGATAAAAACATCCCGTCACCCGACGTGGAAAGGACTAAATTGCCGTCTCTTATAAATTTAAAGGCTATTTCGGGGTGGGACAGTGCCAGCCGGTCTATCACTGATGCCACCGCATTTGCTTCGGCAACATCCTTTTTTAAAAACTTCATCCTGGCAGGTGTGTTGTAAAACAAATCCCTTACAACTATTGTGGTGCCCTTGGGATATCCTGCATCCTCTAATAAAACCTCCTGGCCGCCTTCTATTATATACCGGGTTCCGATTGACTCTGACTCGTATTTGGTAAGCAGCTCAACTTTAGACACCGCACAGATTGCAGCCAAAGCCTCCCCGCGGAATCCCAAGGTGCCAATGTTGTTAAGGTCTTCTTCTCTTGCTATTTTACTGGTCGCATGGCGCAAAAACGCTCGCTTTACGTCGTCTTTGGCAATTCCGCTGCCGTTGTCGGTAACCCTAATGTAAACTATGCCGCCGTTTTTTATTTCAACCGTAATGGCAGTCGCGCCGGCATCAATGGAGTTTTCCACCAACTCCTTTATAACCGAAGAGGGCCGTTCGACCACCTCGCCGGCTGCTATCAGCTCTGCGGTCTGTTTGCTTAGCAGATTTATCTTGCCCAACACTTCATCTCCTTAAAAATCTAGAGGTTTCTAGCCTTGTTGACCAGCTCAAACAGCTTAGTCATGGCCTCTATCGGCGTCAAGGTGTTTACATCCAGCCGTTTCAGCTCATCGGCAAGAAGTTTGGCGGTCTGCATTTCAAAGGACACCTGAGGTTCATCTGCACTTAAATTGTACCCGTAAGGAGTATTCTTTGCGGATACGCCGTCTTTCTCAATGAGTTTCAGGATTTCCTTAGCCCGCTCGATTACCGCGTCGGGAATACCTGCAAGTTTTCCTACCTCTATTCCGTAACTTCGGTCCGCACCGCCGCGGACTATACGCCGCAAAAACGTGATTTCATCTCCGCGTTTTTTAACGGCAATGTTGTAATTTTTTACGCCCTCAATCTGGCCTTCGAGCACTGTCAGCTCGTGGTAGTGGGTAGCGAACATGGTTTTGGCGCAAATCTTTCGCGACACATACTCGAGTACAGCGCGCGCGATTGACATACCGTCATAAGTAGAGGTTCCCCTGCCAATTTCATCCAAGATCAGCAGGCTTTTGCTGGTGGCGTTTTTAAGTATATACGCCACCTCGCTCATTTCGACCATAAAGGTCGACTGCCCTGCTGACAGGTCGTCCGACGCGCCAACGCGGGTAAAAATTGCGTCCACAATGCACAAATCGGCCGATTGGGCAGGCACAAAACTGCCCATCTGCGCCATTAGGCAGATTAACGCCACCTGGCGCATATATGTGGATTTACCCGCCATATTGGGTCCTGTAATTATGATACAACGGTTATCCTTATTATCCAGAATTGTGTCATTGGGCACAAAAGGGGTTTTAAGGGTCGCTTCTACAACCGGATGGCGGCCGTTTGTTATATAGATACGCCCTTCGTTATTTAATTTCGGCCTGCAGTAGTTATTCTTAACCGCTGTTTCGGCAAAAGAGCACAGCACGTCCAGCACAGCCACCGCCGAAGCGGTCGACTGCACCCTTTCAAACTGGTTTGCGACCTGTTTTCTTATTTCTTCAAACAGCTCGTATTCAAGTTGGACTATTCTGTCTTTAGCCCCTAAAATACGGCTTTCAAGATTCTTCAGCTCTTCAGTGATAAACCTTTCGCAGTTGGTAAGGGTCTGCTTGCGTATGTAATCGGGAGGGACCATTGACTTGTAGGAATTGGTAACTTCAATATAATATCCAAAAACCTTGTTGTAGCGCACCTTAAGGGTTTTTATTCCCGTGCGCTCTTTTTCCTGATTTTCAATTCGTGCCAAAACGCCTTTGGTGTCGTTAATATCATCCCTTAACTGGTCTACTTCGCTGTTATACCCTTCTTTGATTATTCCGCCCTCCCTGATTGTTGCAGGCGGCTGGTCAATAATTGCAGATTCAATTAAATTATATACATCTTCCAGCAAATCAATATTTTCATAAATTTCTTTTAGCAGCCTGCTGTTTACATTTTGCAGCAGAGCTTTCAGCTGAGGGAGCCGGCTTATGGCGCTGGATAAGGATTTCAGTTCCCTTGCCCCCGCCGTGCCGTACACAATCCGGGTCATAAGCCTTTCCAGGTCATGAATGCCCGCAAGCTGTTCTAAAATTTCGCCGCGAAGTATTGTGTCCCCGGCTATCTCATCAACAGCATTAAGCCGCATTTCGATTTCGGGTATGCTAATCAACGGCTGCTCTATCCATGTCCTTATCCTGCGTTTTCCCATGGCGGTTTTGGTCTTGTCCAACACCCACAGAAGCGAACCACGTTTTTCTTTGTTGCGCATAGTTTCAAGCAGCTCAAGATTCCTGATGGTGAAAAGGTCAAGCCGCATAAACTGGGACTCTTCATAAAAATTGATGTCATTAATGTTTAAAAGCCCAGTGCGCTGGGTTTCGTATAAATATTTAAGCGCCGCACCCAAAGCCGAAACGGCAGCGCTGCCGTCTTTAAGCCCCAGGTTATCCAGTTTTTCCGCCATAAAGTGGGACAGAATTACCTCTTTAAGCTTTTCAGGATCAAAGTCCTCCTCGCTTCTCTTGGTAATTCTGCAGGAAAGTCTGTTTTCTATAAACTCGACCAGTTCTTTTCTTTTGCCAATACCTTCATCCGCCAAAATTTCGCTGGGGTTAAACCTGCCCAGTTCATCTATAATACGCTGGTCGGTGCCTTTGCAGTCAAACTCGGTAAGGTTAAGCGTCCCGGTGGAGGCGTCCACAAAGCACATGCCGGCTTTATTGCCAAGGATACTGATAGCCGCCAGAAAGTTGTTTTTAGACTCATCAAGCATGCTATCTTCAATTACGGTACCAGGGGTAATGACCCTTACAACCTCGCGCTTAACAAGCCCTTTGGCGGTTGCCGGGTCCTCTACCTGCTCGCATATTGCCACACGGTAACCTTTAGAAATTAACCTTGCTATGTAAGCCTCGCAGCTATGATACGGCACTCCGCACATGGGGGCGCGTTCTTCCTGCCCGCAGTCCCTACCGGTAAGGGTAAGGTCAAGCTCTTCAGAGGCGATTTTGGCGTCCTCAAAAAACATTTCATAAAAATCGCCCAGGCGAAAAAACAGAATACAGTCTTTATATTTATCTTTTATTTCGAGATACTGCCTCATCATGGGTGTCAACTCGGCCATTAATATCCCTCCACCTGGCAATGGAACCACGAAAATTTTATTAAAACCCGGCCTTTCGGCAGGAAAAGGCTGGGTTTAAAAAATATAAGTTAAATAAATTCCTCTAATTGCAGCCCGAACATCCGGAACAGCTGCCTGAACAATTAGACAGGGACGGCTCAACCGTTTCAGGATCGGCACCGTTGACCATTTCGGTTAGCATGCCATGAACCATGTTTACCAGCCGCTCAAGGTTGGATTTGGCATTATTAAAATTAATCATATTAGGATTAGACATGATTTTGGAATATATCTGACGCAGATTGTTGTTTAACTCTTTTACCTTTTCTTCATCCTTGTCCTGTTTGGACAGCTCATTATCCAGCGACATTCTTGCAAGGTTAAAAGCACCGATATCTTCCTGAAGCTGCACATCTTTATCGTTGCGCTTTTTAGCCTCTAAATATGCCAGATAACATTCATCCTTTTGTATCGCTGCACCAAGTTTCCTGGTAATTTCAATAATCTCTTTCATTAAAAAACCTCCAAAAAAATTAGGATATTTTTTGTACAAGCTCGCCTTCAATCACATTGGAGGCATTTGTAACCTTAACGTCTGCAAAACTCCCTATTAAACTTATGTCTGCTTTAAATTCAATGACCATATTGCCGCTGGTCCTGCCGCAAACAAGCCCTTCCATGCGCCCCGGCTCTTCGCAAAGCACGCGGTAGGTCTTGCCAACCATATCATGCATTTTGGACTGGAGTATCTCCTCCTGAACTTTAAGCAGTTCCTCAAACCATTTAACCTTTTCATCGCGGCTTACAGGGTCAGGGAGCTGTGCGGCCGGAGTGCCCTGCCGCGGTGAAAAAATAAAGGTAAACAGCTGCGTAAATCCCACCTTTTTTACAACGTCAAGGGTATCAAGAAAGTCATCGTAAGTCTCGCCGGGGAAGCCCACAATAACATCGCTTGAAAGGTTAAGATCGGGCATCCTCTCATAGGCTGCCTCAACAAGCGCAAGGTAATCAGACTTGGTGTAGTGCCTGTTCATCTGCTTTAAAATCCGGTCAGACCCGCACTGGAAAGGCAGATGCAAATGGCGGCAGACCTTTTCGCAGTCCTTCATGGCATCAAGCAGCTCAATGGTGCAATCCTTCGGGTGGGATGTCATAAACCTGATTCTGAAATCCCCCTCAATTTCATTTAGAAGCCTTAAGAGCTTTGCGAAATTCACGCCATGGGGTTCGCCTTTCCCATAGGAATTTACATTCTGGCCCAAAAGGGTAATATCCTTGTAACCCGCCTTGACCATTTGCTCGGCTTCCCTGATAATAACCTCGGGGTCTCTTGAGCGTTCCCTGCCCCTGACATAGGGAACTATACAGTATGAACAAAAGTTGTTGCAGCCGTACATTATTGAAAGAAAACCCCGCACGCTACCGTCACGGTGTACCGGAAGGCCCTCGATTATTTCGCCGTCCGAATCGGGCAGTTCAAAAATCCTCGAAGCCCCTGTGAGCCGGTTCCACAAAAACTCGGGAAGCCGGTGCATTACATGGGTTCCAAACACTATGTCCACATGCGGATAACTGCGCCTAATTTTTTCAGCCACATGCTGCTGCTGCATCATGCAGCCGCACAGAGCAATAATCATATCCGGCTTTTTTTGCTTTATGTGTTTCAGCGCGCCCACATTTCCGAACACCCTGTTCTCGGCATGGCCGCGCACGGCACAGGTATTGAATATTACCACATCAGCATCGCCCGTGTTGTCGGTAAATTCAAAACCCATGCACATTAGCATACCCCTGATGCGCTCGCTGTCGCTTACATTCTGCTGACAACCGTAGGTAACCACGCACGCAGCCGGCCTTTCCCACCGTTTTTTTACAATTTTAGCCACTCGGGACATATAAACCTTTTGTTCGTCAAGATTAACGGTTGTTTTGTTTTTATCTATGTTAACAGACATTATAATCTCCCAAAAAAATATTTACTCGTTTATTATACTATTTTTCGGGTTTTGATTCAAGTACGCCTGCCAATCATGAAACCTTGCTGTTTATGCTTTAATAAAGCTTTATTGCATATGGATGCCTATCAAAAATGCCAGGTGACATAATCTTGCGTTTAGCAGCCACAAATGATATAATTTACATAAATATCCGTTAAAAACGGGGTGTTTTTATAAATATTTCATCGTTAATTTTAAAATTGTTTAAAATTTTCTTTTCAAGAAATTTTCTCATTTTTGTCATAATTGGTTTTTTTAATACCTTTAACTGCACGATTATTTCCGGGCTGTTGCAGCGGTATTTAATAAGCCATCCCAACATGGCTTTTGTTGCTGGATATGCTATTAGTCTTACTGTTGCCTATTTGCTGAATTCACTGGTCAATTTTAAACAGCGCCCGGGGTTTAAAAAATACATTAAATTTTGCATTTCCTACATCCCGAATTTCATAATACAATTTATAACGGTTTTAATTGCCCACAACTTATTGGGATTAAAAGAAATTACAGCTTACGCAATAGCTGCAATTATCGGCGTTCCACTAACATTTTTGTTCACCAAGTTCTTTGTGTTTGAAAAGAAAGATGCAAGCAATCAGAGGTGAACCTATGGATGCTTATTTTGAAAAATACCGCGAACTCGAAAATTCGCTTGCCTGTTTTGAAAGCTGGCAGAATGCATGCATGCCCCATTTTCATTCGAACATAGAAGTTGTATATGTTTTAGACGGCGAGATTGAAATTACCATCAACGGTACAAGCCGCCTGCTGTCAAAGGGCTGCGTTTCGGTCGCCAACAGCTATGATATACATTCTTACCACACCCCCAAAGAATCACACACATTAATACTAATTGTCCCAATCGATACTGTTCACAGCTATAACACTAAAATCCGGGGCAAAACCTTTGCAAGCCCGTTTTTAAACCCGGGCGAGAGCTCTGACGAAATATACTATGCCCTGCAGCAAATCTTAAAATACAAAAAATCAGATTGGTTGGAAACAAAGGGCTATCTGTATGTTATTTTAGGAACTTTAATAAGGGAATTAGGTTTAAAAAGCAGCCCCAAAACCAGCAACAGCACCCTGGCGCGTGAAATATTGATATACCTTGAACAAAACTACACTAACAAAATAACCATTACATCACTGGCAAAGCGCTTTGGCTACAACAAAGACTACCTGTCCCGTTTTTTCAACTCCTATTTTGGCTATGGGTTTAACAAATACCTGAATATACTGCGCTCCCGCCATGCGGTTCAGCTAATAAAACAAACCAATGACAATTTAACACAGATCGCCTTCCAGTCGGGATTTGACAACTACCGCACCTTTAACAGAGCTTTCACTTCGGTCTATAACATGACCCCTTCGCAGTTCAGGGTTGCTTACCGGGAACAGTACAAGCAATCCGATAATTCCGGTCATGACGCATAAAAAATTGCCCTTAAGAAGGCGGCGATTATGCTAAAACAAATACTTATAACCAACAAAATGTTAAAAGACATAAACCCCCGTGAATGCGGCGAAGAGGACTGTTCGCCGGGATATAGTGTAGGACCAATATCCAAAGACTACTACCTGCTTCACTATGTATTTACGGGTAAGGGGCATTATTATGTAAATTCCAGGGAATACACCGTAGAGAAGGGCCAGATTTTTATTATAAGGCCAAACGAAATTGTAAACTACAGGGCCGACACAAAAGAGCCGTGGTACTACAGCTGGGTGGGTTTTGAAAGCACTCTTCCCCAACCCTGCCTTGATAATAACGACGTTATCGACCTGCCCCAGGCCGAACATATCTTTCTTGATTTAAAGGACTGCGACAAGGTACAAAACCAAAGGGAATATTATATTTGCGGAAAAATTTATACCCTGATGACCCTGTTCGACCAGCCCGAAATTTCCGACAAAACCTACGAACATATTCTAAAGGCTAAAAACTATATTGATTCCAACTATTCCCAACCCATTTCTATTTCAAAACTTGCCAGATACTTAAATCTCAACCGCAGCTATTTCAGTGCCGCGTTTAAAAAATATATCGGCAAATCACCTAAGCAATATCTTGTAGATGTAAGATTGCAAAAAGCCGCCGAGCTGATTTCGACCTACGGATATCCTGCCAGCATAGCTGCACAAAGCGCAGGATACACCGACATTTTCAATTTTTCCAAAATGTTTAAGCAAAAATTCGGCGTTGCCCCAACAATGTATTCCAAAAAGCATACCAAAAAAGATTAAAGAAAAACACCCTCGGGCGCTATGGCATCGAGGGTGTTCTTCTAAAAAGAAGGAGTAAGACGAAAGCAAGTTTAAATTGTAAAACTACAATATCCATTATATGAGAATATTTTAGTTTGTAAACACTTTTTGTATTCTAACAGAAAAATTTTCCGTTTTATATAACATTTTTTTAATTTAATTGTATATTATATAAATATTATTTTACACTAAATAAGTGAACTGTATTAAAAATATTAGTATGTAAACAATTAGTTTTACATACTTCATTTTTTTTGCGCCATATGTTATAATTTTATGGTAAACTACAAATTATGACTTTTTTAACAAATGTCTTAAATCCGGAGGTTTTTATTTATGCCACAGGACCCAAACCAAAACCTGATAATAGGCAGGAATGCGGTATTGGAAGCCCTCCGCTCGGGTAGGGAAATCGACTACATCCTGGTTGTCAGCACAGCCTCCGGTGCACATACGGCAGCCATCGCAAAATGCAAAGAAAAAGGAATACCCGTCAAAGAGGTTGCCTCAGCAAAGCTTGATAATATTTGCGGCACCACCAAGCACCAGGGTATTGCCGCAATCATTGCTTCTCATTCATACTGCGAGGTTTCGGATATTCTAACTTTAGCTGAATCAAAAAAAGAACCTCCTTTTATTGTTATATGCGATGGCATTGAAGATCCCCACAACCTTGGCGCAATAATCCGCACCGCCGAAGCGAGCAGCGTCCACGGGATAATCATCCCCAAAAGGCGCTCGGCGTCACTTACAGCTACCGTTTCAAAGGTGGCAAGCGGCGCGCTTGAATATATGAAGGTTGCAAGGGTTACTAATCTTGTATCTACTATAAACGAGCTGAAGGATAAGGGATTGTGGATATACGGCGCTGACATGGGCGGAGAGCCCTGGACCGGTAAAGACTACACCGGCCCTTGTGCCATCGTGGTAGGTTCCGAGGGAAAGGGATTAAGTCAGCTTGTTAAACGCAACTGCGATTATATAATATCTATACCCATGTTCGGCAAAATAAATTCGCTTAACGCATCTGTTGCTGCGGGTATTTTAATGTATGAGGTCGCCCGCCAAAGAAGTGTGAACGCATAATATAACCGTAAAACGGGGGATTAATAATGGGCTGGTTTCGTAAAAAAAGACCTAGTGATAGCATTCTGCCATATGATATTGAAAACATCCCTATGTTAAACCAAAATAATAATATTTCTACCCAAAAAAGGGTAATCGCACCATACGCGCTTACCCCGGATGAGCTTATGCATTCTAACCGTAATACCCCCGAACATAGTGTGGAAAATATTATAATGGAAAAACATGAACCTCAGGCCTCCACACGGCAGGAAGATTCCCAAACCCTGTATTATAAACTGCTTGAAGCTAAAAAACAGCTATCTGAAAAAATTGGGAATATAAACCAAACCAAGACCGGGACTAGCACCCAGGCTACATATAGACCACCTGAACAGCCTACCACATCGTTGCTTTATAAAATGAGGGATTTTATAGCCGACAGCGGGGACCCCGATTCATATTTTCGCAAGCCGAAATACCAGCTGGAGAGTGTGGAAGAAATAATACGCTCTGCCGAAAAGAAAGCACAAGAGCGGATTGCAAAAATCTACGGCACCCAAGAAGACGGTATAAGCAACTTAAAACTGGAGTTCATTGACCCGTTGTCCAATCGCAAGCCCGGCATTTCCCAGCCTCCAATTAAGGGAGAGATTGAGGCGCCATCCTGCGAAAATATGAAGGGTAAAACAGACGAAGAAAAACCTGCCGAACAGCATAATAAAGTACAGATAAAAAAGGTTACTCCACGCAGGTTCACAAAAAACACACCGGGTAGCAGCCCAGCTGTTTCAAGAGAGGCCAAAGAGGTGCCGGTTAAAATCGCGTTTGTTGACCCAAATCAGAAAACCGACACACTAGCAACAAATAAACAGTTTGAGAACCCCAGCAATAACGCCGCCATAAAGGCTAAAAACTTTCAATTCAGCTATGCCGATGAAAACATAAAAATATCCGATTACAGCAATTCTAATGAAAAAACCAAAGAACTGCATATCCCAATCACTGAAAAAAGCCCCATTGATACTTCCAGTTCCACCGCACATACAACGGCCTTTAATTTTAAGGAATTGGATGAAATATTTGACCAAAACGAAAAATCAGATTGGGAAATAGAGCTTGAAAAACGCAGACGTTCCACCGCCAAAAAGTTCTCTCTATTTGGCGACGAGGAAGAAGACAACTTCCCTGACGAGGTGCGCCTGGCAGTCGAGCAGGAAGAGGACCTTGAAATTGATGACTACAACTGCTACGACGACGCAAATTCGGTATGGGCTGAGCTGAACTCCAACAGGCGCAGGCTGATATTTAGGATTATCCCCACCTTTATTATCGTCGCCTTACTTGTCTTTTTAGCCACACCCTTTGCAGAATTTATCAAGGCGGCCAATTACAATATGTATTTGCTGGCTAACATACTTCTGCTGTCACTTTGCTCACTAATAAACATAAATACCATGAAAGGACTTGCAGGGATTTTCACCCTGAAGCCTGATATGGACACCCCCGCGGCCCTTGCGGTATTTGCAGTATTAATTCACAGCGTATTGGGTTTTGCCCTGAATGCGGGCGATTCAATCCCCCAGCTATCGTCCGTTGCATCGGTCGCACTGCTGTTTAATGCCTTTGGCAAACTTGCCATTGTGTCAAGAATACGCAAAGGGTTTAAATTTGTGGCAACGCCCGATCCCAAATACGGAATCCAGCTTGTTGAAAACGAAATGGCAGCGGCCAGCATGGCAAGAGGGGCTGTCTATGGGGACGCGCTAATCGGCATAGGCCGGCGGACAACCAATATCACCCATTACCTTAGAAATTCCTATTGTGTAGACCCCTTTGAACGGTTAATCCCGAAACTCCTGGCTATTGCCACCGCTGCCTCTGCCGGTTTCGGACTTCTTGCCTTCTTTATGTCAGGCTGTATTATTCCAGCAATAACGCTTGCCACTACAGTTTTCTGCCTTGCCTGCCCCCCCACATCGTTGCTATTAAGCAATCTGCCTTTAAGGTTTGCATCCGTTCGGCTCGGGGACTACAAGGCAGCAATAACCGGATATGACGCGGTGGAAACCCTCAGCGAATCCAATGCTGTTGTATTCGACGCTTTAGACCTGTTCCCGGCGGGGACTGTAAAATTATACAACATGCATCTTTTAAACAACAATCCAGTTGACCAGACCATAATCGAGGCCTCCGCTCTGGCAATTGGCGCTAAAAGCACGCTTACGGATATTTTTGACAGGATTTTGGAATACGACAGGTCAAAGCTGCCGGTAGTTGATTCAATTACCTATGAAGATAAAATGGGCCTGTCAGGCTGGATTGGAGACAAGCGAATACTTGTGGGCAACCGGACCCTAATGGAAGCCCACGGCGTTACTGTTCCTCCTATCGAGGTGGACCGCAAAATACTCCGAAACGGCTTTTTCCCGGTTTATATATCAAGCGGCGGCGCACCCTGTTTATTGTTTGTTGTAGGATATGAGGCAAACGAGGAAATCACCCTGGAGCTCCGGCGCCTTTGCAATACCGGAATGACGCTTCTTATCAACTCAAACGACCCCAACATTACTGAGCAAATGCTAAGTGATTATTTCGGCCTATATGTCGATTCAATTAAAATAATGGACCCCGTAGCTGTACAGTTATACAAACAGGAGGCAAACTACCAAGAGAACACAAACGCTTTAGCCTTATACACTGATACGGTTTGCGGGTTTGCAGCGGCACTCACCGCATGCATAAAGCTAAAAAGCACAATTGCCGCCAACACGGTTGTACATATACTCGGAGTAATTCTAGGCATTGCGCTTGCCGCCTATTTTGTGTTAACAAGCCATTTTACATTTATTACAGCGCTTTGGATTATCATATACCAGCTATTCTTTACAGTAATAACATCCCTTATATCTTTAAGGGCATTGTAGTTTATTGAATGCCTCCTTATAAACCTTAGTATATTTTAACATAATATATAATAAGGTATTATTAAAGGAGGTATTCTATGAGCCGGGATAAGGACAAGGATATTACCATCTACAACAATCCATATCACGGATTGATTCCGACTTTGTTCTCTAACTTTTTCGGCGAATCGCTTTTTGACGGTTTCAGCTTTGGGGGTTTCGGCGGTTTTAAGATCGATGTACGCGAGACCGATGATGAATACATCATAGACGCCGACATGCCAGGAATTGATAAGAAAAATGTGGTGATTGACGTTAACGACCACATGCTTACCATTTCGGCACAGTATGATGAGAGCGAAGAGGTTAAACATAATGACGGCAGGTATATCAGAAGAGAGCGCCGCACAGGTAAGCTGAGAAGAAGTTTCAGCCTTGAAAACATAAAACCCGACGAGATCCGTGCCGAAATGAATAACGGCGTATTAACCATTCACTGTCCCAAAAAGGACCGTAATAAAGGCAACTCAAGAAGAATACCCATCAATTAGCTTTAAGCGAATAGCCAGAGGTTTCTGACTATTCGCTTAATTTTTGCAGGCTTGTAAAAAGCTGCATGTTGCGCTTATATTGTTATTTTTGTATAAATATGTTACAATATAATGGATTTTGTAAAAATCGAAGGGGTAATAATTAATGGGAAAAATTGTCTGTTTCTCTAATCAAAAAGGAGGGGTAGCTAAAACCACCACTACCTGCGCCATGGCCTACCAGCTTCAAAAACTTGGCTTTAAGGTGCTGGTGGTGGATATGGATCCTCAGGGAAATCTAAGTTTTAGCGTTGGCGCCAACACCGAGATGAGCGCCACCATATATGATGTTCTAAAAGGCGAAATCAAAACCTCCTTTGCCATACAGCATACACCCTTGGTGGATGTTATACCCTCAAACATACTGCTTAGCGGCATAGAGCTTGAATTTACAGGGCACGGCAGGGAGTTCCTGCTTAAAAATGCCTTTGAACCTATTAAAAACATGTACGATTTTATATTGATAGATACTCCACCGGCCTTAAGCATACTTACTGTCAACGCCTTTACGGCATCCGATTATATTATTATCCCCATGCTGTCAGATATATTTAGCCTTCAGGGAATTACCCAACTGTATGATACGATTGAAAGGGTCAAAAGCTACTGCAATCCAAATCTTAAAATTTCTGGTATTTTGCTTACCAAATTTAATTCGCGCACCCGCCTTGCTAAAGAAGTAAGGGGCACGGCTGAAATGATATCAGAAAAATTTGGAATATATTTATTTAAAACATCTATAAGGAACAGTATAGCCATCAGTGAATCACAAATAACCCAGCGGGACATGATAGAAAGCTACCCCAAAAACAAAGCGGTCAATGATTATATAGCTTTTGTTGACGAGTTTTTAAGCAGGCTTTAAGAAATTCTATTAGGAGAAGATCACATGGCTAAAACAAACAAAGATTATGACAAGGAATATATGTATAAAAAAATAATGCCCTCGGCATTTCTTGAAAAGGATCAGGCGCCAAACACCAGTACTCCAGCCACCGAAACCAAAGCCGCTCCCACCATAAAAGTCGAAACCGAAACCCGCAAACAAAACCAACCCCTTGGGGCTAAAATCCCCGTTAGTTTCGATTCAATCAACAATACCGTGCTTGTAAACATAATGGAGCACGTGGTGGCCAGCAAAATCAACGACGTGTTTTCCCGCATGAACTGCTGCAAGTGCGACCGCTGCAAAAAAGACGCTGCGGCAATTGCGCTTAATACCCTGCCGGCCAAATATATGGTTTGCGAGCCGGATCAAATAAATATCATTGCCTCCTCAATCAATGACCGCGAGGCTACTGCCGCAATACTAAAAGCAGTTCTTACAGTCAGGAAAAACCCAAGACATTAAAAAAACACAGGCCTTACGACCTGTGTTTATTATTTAGTTTTTGGAATTTAGTTCTGCAGCTATTTGCTTTAAGCGTTCTCCTGTTATCAGCTTTAATTCTTTATTGCTTAAAATTTTGTCGGTATCCATAAGAAGCACAATTTTATCATTGTATTTTGCGAAGCCTCTAAGGTACGAAAAGGATTTATCAGAGGAAAGGGTGGGCGGATTGTAAATATCGCTTTCCTTTATGGTCACAACCTCGTTGACATCGTCAACCACAAGCCCGATTTTCTGTTTTAAAGCATTTATAATAATTACTGTCTCGTGCACATCAAATTTTGCTGGTTTGCCAAACCTGAGGTTTAAGTCCACTACAGGGATTATTCTATCCCTAATATTCATAACCCCACGCACATATTCCGGAAATTCGGGAACGGCTACAACATCCTGCATGCTGACAATTTGTTCAATCTGTACAATTGGCACACCGAAAAGCTGGTCGTGGCTAATAAAGGTTAAATACTTGTCCGCAACAAAATTTTCATCAGAACTGGTTTCAAAAAACTCTTTTAATTTATCATACAATTTAGCTTGAGCCATGACAATGCCCCTTTTCCCATTCAGCAGTAATGATACTAATATATATATCGGCTCAAATAGATTATTTTTTAATCATTTCTGTTGCGGCGGATAAGTTCCCTTTGCTTTGCAATGATAAACCTGCTCAATTTATCAAGATCCCTGCTTGGGCATTCATAAAATTCACACCCGTATTGGAAAATTCCCTTTTTAAGCTCGCGCCTGCGCCTTACCACGCAGTTATATTCTACTATTGTCCCGTTAATATCAAGCCCGAAGCGCAAATAGCTGTTTTCAGGAATAAGTCTTGAGGTTCTAATCTGCGCACCGCCAAGGCTGATATCAAAAATCATGGCTGCGAAACTGTCAACAACCCGCCAAATCGTATTGCCATCCTGGTCCTTTTCGGGGTCTTTATGCAGCAGGAATACCATCGCTTCCTTAAGTATCTCGACACGGTAAAAACTGCGCTTTTCATATTCACTTAAAGTGCGAACATCAATAATCCTGGCAAAATCCCTGGTTGAAAGGTAAACAGTCCCCATAACCACAATATTGCCAGCCTCTTCATTATACAGGTATATTTTAACCCTTAAGTTGGCCTGCAAAATGGGCATGTCGCCCTGCTTACTCTGAACTTCTATGTACTCGTCGGTTACCTTGGAAACAAAACCGGAACCAAGAAAATAATTTGATTCGGTTTTTAATTCACATAAACTTCCCTTGTAAGCATACAGTTCCAAGCTAATCGTCTCCTATTAATTGTTTAGAAAATTATAACATATTGCTCTAAATTTTAGAAGTCCCCATAAAACAAAAACTGCACCTTAAAGGTGCAGTTGTTTATTTTAGCAATTTGCCAAGATTATCAAGTACCTGCTTGCGGGGGATTATGCTTGCTTCTTTATTAAGATCGCTAGTCTCCAACAGTTCCTTGCGGGTTATTGTTATTCCCTTAGGAGCATTTATGCAAAGCTTAACTTTGTCAGAACCTATTTCCGACACTATAATCTCAATATTATCCCCAATGATTATAGACTCGTTTCTTCTGCGGCTGATTACAAGCACGAAACTCCCCCTAACCTTCGTTGCCGAAGATCGCAAATCTAATTGGATAATCACAATTGTCAAGAATTATCTGTTTAGCAAGCCTTGATTTAGGATTGATAACAATGGGGCTTTTTAAATTTACTACCGTCTTTTTGTAGTCCTCCTTGACCACCGCAATCACATAAAAGGCCAGCTCCTGCTGTGACTCGGCTCCCAGCGCCTTTATCTCCTCATCAGAAAGTACTGGGCAATAATCATCGGTAATCAGGAAAGGATTAATAACCACAAAGGACGGTACCCTTGTATTGGCCGACTGCAATATCAGAACCGAAAGGTCATCGCCAACCGGTTCCAAATAATATTCATTAATACTTTCAAATCCGTATATTCCCTCAACAAATTTAATTGCGTTTTCTCTGCCCAAGGGAATTATTTCTTCAGTAATACTCATATTATCTCCACATTTGCTTAGTTTTTGCGGTTGTTATCTGTCATAATTAATTTATGCGACACTTGAAAAATGTTTAGGCTCATAGGAAGGATCTGCACTTGGCGGGATGTATATGGGCCCTCCTATGTATTCCACCTCAAGTCTGGCATATTCCTTAATAACAAATTCTATCTTTGCGGGGATAAACTCCAGCTCCGGCTTTTGATTGGTTCTCCACTCGAAAAACAACCGGTCCATTTCATAGCGGATGGATAAATTATGCGGGTCCCATTTAATATTGAGAGGTTCCGACGGCGAGAAGCCAAGCACGGTTTCAACTCTTGTATCCGTACTTTCCCTAGCAATTTGGGCTATCGGGTTGTCATGCTTATATATGTCTGCCAATCTGTTCCCCTCCTTTACAAGTCGTCCGACCTCTTCAAATGCCGCCTTAACCCCTTTTTGGGCTATATACTTATTAAACATGGTAATGTTGGGGAACCATCCGGTACTTGCCCGCATAGCTCTTGAATCAATATAAAACCGTGCCGGGGTACTATTTATTTCAAATGCTCCCCTGTCGCGTTTAACGCTGTAGCTGGCAGGTTCGGTTTTAAGTTCTAATCTGACCGGGTGAACTTTGAATTCAAACGAAAGGGGGATGGTCCGCATTCTGATTAATTGTTCCATACGCAACATCCTCTAATTCCAACTTTTTATCTTATCTAAGATAATCAAGCAGGGTTGGTTGCAGTAGGTTTACGCCCATTTGAAGGGCTGCGTTATATGAATACTCCATTAGTTTGTATTCCATTATCGCGGTAGTCGGGTCAACGAATTCAACCGCATCGGATTTTTCAATCAAATTATAGTCCAAATCTTCAAGCCTTTTAATTGTGTTCTCAATGAAATTAGACTTGGCACCGAATCCGGTTAACTTGGTAAGGAATTCGTTGTACTGTTTCTCCAGCTCTTGTACATACGGTTTAGTGCCTTCGGCATCAAAATTCGCTGATTCCAGGCGGCTTGCGATTTCGCCAAGAAGGGTATAGAAATTCTTTGGGATTCCGTTTTCAGTAGTCCCGTAGCCAATAAAATCAATGCCTGGAAATGCCGAATTGTAGACCGTATTGTCTAAAATTTCCTGGCCATTGAATTTAAGGCCAAGGCCAATATCAATATAGGCAGCCTCATTTGCAAGCAGTGTAAGGTCACCGGGAGTGCCTTCTGCAATACCGTAACTTCCCCCGTCTATATATGTTTTCCCAAAACAAACAAGGCTTGCGGGGTTGTCCACGGTAATCTTCGAAAGGTCAACACTTGCCGGGGCATTTGCCATATTCTGCAGAGCATCCTGCAGTTGCGCATTTGTGGCGTTACCGCCAAGATACACGGTTATTGTTTTATTAGTATCATTTAAAACCGCATATCCGGAACCCGACAACGTTTCGTCCAATTGGACATTAAGGGTATATCCATTTAATGCCGCACCATTTTCAACGCCAAAATGTACCCTCATGCCCCTGATATTTGCTACCGCCTCTTTGGCAGGCACTTCCTTATACAGACCGGTGTTGACATTTATATTCCGGTAATACAGCTGACCATTTTCAACCGAAAATGGAGGCTCGTTTTTGGTGGCACCGCCAAACAGATACTGGTCGCCAAACTTGGTATTCATGGTAGTAACAACCGCTTCCTGGATTTTGCGGAGCTTGCTGGCAATAGCTGAACGGTCGGTTTCCTGCATGGTGCCGTTTAGGCCCTTTACCAGATCGTCGAAATTTGCCTCCTGAATCATGCTGTTTATGGTCATAAGGGAGCTTTCCGCCGCCACCATAACGCTTTGGATATCTTGTGCATTGCTTATATGAATAAGGTTTTCATCATATTCATTGCGTATTCGGAAGGCTTTAATAGCCGCCAGCGGGTCTTCCGAAACCTTGCTGAATTTTCTGCGGTTGATTGCCCTGATGCTGGCGTCATTTAGCCTTCTTAAGGACCTGTTTAAATTTTTGCTGTAATGTCTTGCTATCATTCCTGCTGTAATTCGCATATTGTCCACCTCCGGCTATTAGCGTCCGACAATGCCCATTCTGCTAATAATGTTTTCTAATGCTTCGTCTAAAGTGGTCATGAAACGGGAAGCAGCTGCCAAAGACCTGTTATACATAACAAGGTTAATAGCCTCTTCGTCCTCGCTGACCCCGGAAAGCGCGTACCTCTTGCTGTCAATACTGTCAAGGCTGTTTGAATACATCGTAGCTTTTTGGTTGATTGTGGAAAGCTCAAGACCAATATCGACACCTATTTGCGTAAAAAAGGATTTAAATGAGCTGTGGTGTATCAAAGCGCCGGGGATTGACTGCTGCAGGTGCCCAGACCCTGCAGTATTTGCAGGGGCAAAGAAATCAAACTCGGTTCCGTCCTTCAGCAATGATATCATTTTCTGAACATTATCGAAAACTTCGTTGGTTCCGGTCTGCTTAGTAGCAGTAAGATACACATCAAGCGCATTTTCCCACTGTTCGGATATTTTAATATTTCCTGCTGCAATGGGGCCGCCGTCTATCGACTCAAACAGAGGTTTGTCGTAAGGCGGGCCAGAGGTGCTGTTTATCGAGTTAAACATTTCGGCAAAGGTATATGTAAATGTGTCAAGCATTCCTTTATAATATCCAATGCCTTTTGCGGTGGCTACAGTTGTGTCATATACTTCTTTGGAATTCAGTGCAACAAGTGACCTTGCAAAATCACCGTTTTCAAGGATGTCATTCAAGTTAACGGTTTCCCCCATCGCGTCGGTAAGACCTAAAACATAACCCTCATCATCATTTCCGCTGAAAGTTAGCACGGCATGTCCCGAATTGTCCACCAGACGGTATGTGTTCCCGTTTTTGTCGGTTAATATTATAGCAGTCCTGTCAGCCGAAATGCTAACTGCATCGCTGCCAAAAAGGCTCTTTAATGTACTTAATACCTGTTGCCAGTTGGAGGGGTCATATCCTGCGAAAATGGCATTTGCTTCGGCAACCGCTCCGGTATCAAGCAAATCCGAACCTAGCATGAATTTTTTATGCAGATTCAAAATATCCGCGTGATTGATGTCGTAAGCGCCGTTTTCGTTGAGCATCTTAAGATAAGAGCTGATGGCTCCGGCATTAAGATGATGGTTAATAAGCCCGCCATCGAGCTGCACATTACCACTATCGCTGGCAGCAACTGCCGAACCGTCTTTGTTTAGCAGGCGTATCAGAATGTCGCCATTTGTGGCCTTAACCATTTCAAGCTGGCGATATTCCGAATTACTAATTAAGTTAAATTTCTCGCCATTGTCCCCTAAAAGGTTTACCTCAATCTCTTCGACCGTTACACCGCTTCCTACCGAAACGATATTATACACGACTTCTATATCGAGGTATGACGACAATCTGTCCAGCATAAGATTGCGCTGGTCGAGCAGTTCCAAAGCGCCGTTTCCGCTAATATTGGACTTCTTTATCTGATCGCTTAAAAAGGCTATATTCTGCAGCAGGTTATTGGTATCCTTAATCGCGCCTGTCTCAAGATAGGAGGTTTGCTGGCTTATTACCCTTTCGATTTGGGTATTAAGGGAATCCAAAAGCCCCAGCATGTTTTTCATTGCGTTTTTTACGGTACTGTCATAGGAATAATTGGAATTATTTTTTGAAAACTCGTTCAATGCATCCAATATGGTATTCAATGCATCGCTGATATTTGAATTGACTACCGAGTCAAAAATGCTTTCCAGGTCTTCCAGCACATCTATTTCAATTTGGGACCCGGCCAAAAGGGTGTTCTGCTGTCGGTACTGGGTATCCAGGAAGATATCGCGGTATTGGCTGATACCGCCGATTTTTACACCCTCGCCTATTAATGTGTTCCCGGAATTATAGCGCATATTAATACCGCTTGGGGCTATTGAATATAAATCAACCCTTTGCCGAGTATAACCTTCAGTATTTGCATTAGCAATATTCTGGCCAGCAACCTGCAAATTAGCCCTTGCAGCATTTATGCCGGTTTTTGCAACCTCAAAACCAGAAAATGTTGGCCTCATATCCTATCAGACCTTTCTTTTAAATCTTTTTAGAAATGAAGTTTGATGCCTTGTTCTCCTTTTGGGCTTCCCTATTATAGCTGTTTTTCAAAGCTGTATTATTGTTTTCGAGCTTATCGATAACTTTTTCTATCTGTTGAAGCCTGATTTTGGCGGCAGAATTGGCCTGGAGATTTATTCTTCTCAGCTCTTTAACCGTGTCGGATATTTCCTCAAATACTTTTGTATAATCCTCTTTTACTTCCTCCGGAAGCAAAGGTATTAATTTGCGGAATTTAAGATCCGGGTGGCCCAGACGTTCCATGTATTTTAATCTTTCCTGCTCCAGTCCCCTTGTTTTCAGCAGGTAAACCTCTTCCAATTTCACGCAATCATCTAACATATCAAGCTGATTCAAAGAGAGTATTTCAAATTTTCTGTTTTCAACCTCAATAAACTCTTTTAAGACATTTATGTAGTTTTTCAAAAACTCAAGATATTCAAGGCTTAATTTTTTATCCATCATAAATGCACATCCTGATAAAACCCATCTCAAAAATAAATATCGGCAAAAAAATACAAAAGTTAATATTTTCTAGATTATAAAGTCAAACAGCCTTTGCTGAATGATTTTACCTGAACCTCGCCGTTCCCAGAATAGAAATACATCGTCCGGCCGTGTTTTTGCCCTGTGTCTTCGCCAATTATCGGGATATTATATTCGCCTAAAGCCGATTTAACGGCTTCGATATTTCTTCTTCCGATATCACCGAAAGCGGATCCTAAATTTGAATTAAACATCTGCGCGCCGCCCGCAATTTTAGCCCAGGTTCGTTTTAAGCTGCAGCCAAGACTTGTCATTTGCTTAACCATTTCAGGTATACAGGTATCGGCAAATTTATATTTGTTTTGCTCATACGCTAGGTCGGGGCTTTCAGGCAGGACTATATGCGCTATGGCTCCAATTTTTAATAACGGATCATACAGACATACACCCACACATGAACCAAGAGCAAAAATAACGCCCACCTCGCCGTTTCGCAATATCCTCATCTCGGCCATGCCTATATTAAAAGATTCACTCATTGCGTTAATCCCAACTTTTCCAAAAGTCTGTTTACAGATTCAATGCTTGGTATCAATAAAATGTTGGCAACCATGTCTTTATCATCTATGGAGATATTATCCTCGATATAAATGATATCGTCGGAGGTCTGCCCCATAATCATTACGGGCAGGTTCATGATAGCGCCAATCATATCAATACCCACCGACGGTGCCGACAAAATTATCTTCATATCAGCTAGGTTAGAAATCGCGCTGATATAGGTGGCAAGCAGTATGTTGCCCAGCTCACTAATTGCCGACACTTCTATTTCGGACATGTTGTCAAACGAAGCCTTTTGGGTTTTAAGCATGGCCTTTAATGCAAATTCGGCAAACTCGGTACCCATTATTAAAACTGCCATCCCATCGAGGTCACCCGCAATGGATGTTAAGACTGCCACAACAACAGTGTCTGGTCCACCTAAAACATCGAACACTTCCTGTATTTTAAGCACCCGAACCTGCGGAATGCTGTTTTGTATATGGCTGTTAAGCAACTCAGCCAGAGCTGTTGCAGCATTGCCCGCTCCAATATTTCCTGTTTCCCGCAGCGCGTCCTTTTGCAATTCGTTCAACTGATGCAAATTATAAATTGGCATTAAAGCACTCCTATAAAGCAAAATTTGTAAAAAATTTAATTGCTCCGCAATACTAACAAAAATCAGAATTTTTCCGCTATGCTAAGCGGGCTTTTTGTTATACCGTTTACATCTGCATAAAATTTAACGCCCTGCTCGGTGTTATCAACGATTTTATAAAAACAACCAATGCTGATTTTGGTACCCGGATACATATTTTTGACCGCGACAATTTTAAAATCCTGCAGCCTGATAAGCTCTTTTTTGGATTCTTCTAATTTTTGCTGGGCTTCATCAAGTTTTTTAGTTAAATCATTATACTTAGTTGTTAATGCACGTAAAATCAGCTCCTGTTTTTCGCTTAAAGCAGGCTGGTTTTCCAGTTTTTTAATATACTCGGAGGCCTTATCCAACTCACCGCTAAGTTCATTAATTATGCGCATATTGTTGTTATATTGATGTATCGCCTCTCCAGTAAGTAACAGCTCGTTAAGGATGGGGGATTGAATCGATACGTTGGTTGGTGTATAACGTTCTGTACCTATATTTTTCGCAAATATAGATTTGCCTGCTGTACAGGAACCGCCAACTATTGAGCCGCGGTTCCCTTTAAGGTTAATTGAGCCTTCAGCCTTGACATTGCTATTCATAATCACATTTGCAGTAATATCGCCGCCGCACTCGACATTGGCATTTTCAATAAAGGCGCTGACAACATTGCCATTTGCATAAAGCCGGCCCACTCCCATGGCATTTACGCCCTCAGAAATAATAATATCCCTGCCCGCTTCTATAAACGCGCCTTCCACTACGCCTTTTACTATAACATCCTGTCCGGCCTTAACGGTAAAACCTTCGCGCACGTCTCCATTTATTTTTACCGTGCCAATAAAGTTTATATTGCCCGATGAAGCGTCAACATCGCCATCGAGCACAAAAATTTCCTTGACCGATACCGTATGAGAACTGGTAACGATACAACCGTCAATAGCCGCAAGCAGCTTTGTGCCGTCTTCTGACACAATGGTATTTTCCCCCGGCGGGAATTCGGGGGCGGACCCGCTTTGGTTGGGGATGGGGTTCCCGTATACATCGATACCCGGCTCGCCTTCTGTAGGGGGAATCAACTCGCACAAAACATCGCCCTTGCTAACATTCTGAACAAATCCCAATTCCTTGTAGTCAACCGAACCGTCTTCTCTAACTGTGGGCTGTAACTCAACCCTTTTGCTGAATTTGTACTCTATTTTCCCGTCCTGTCCGTGGACAGGCGGTTTTCCTTTTGCAGCAATAAGCTCCCGGTAATACTCTTTCTTTCTGCAAAAATCCTCTATCTCTTGTTCACAAATTCCGTATGTAACATGGTTTTGCTTTAGAAAATTTAAAATATCCTGTTTTGTGATTTCCCTTTCGGGTATATCGATTTTGACCTTAACATAAGCATATAGCTTGTCTGACGAAACGGTTAGTTCGAAAACCGGGTCGTCAACACTTGCAGGATTCTGTTCATCGGTATTGTTCTGCCCGGTTTCCGGTTCGGAACCTTTATCATCAGCTTCTACTTGCTGTTGTTTTCCTTCCAACAGGGCAATTATGGAATCCACGTCCAATTCTGCCACTTTGTCAAGGTCAATGTTGGGATCAAAATCAGGCCGGTTTAACAAAGAGCGATCATCCGCCATATTTTTCACCTAGTTTTCAGCGTAAATTGTTAATTGTCTGCATTATTTCGTCAGACATTTGGACCATCCTGGAGTTAAACTGAAAGTTTCTTTGCGCAAGTATAAGCTCGGACATCTCGGTGGCGAGATCAACAGCTGACCCTTCCAGCGTATTGTTTTTGACACAGGAATTGTCAATGGAAAAGGCCTGTCCGCTGTTCTCGGTGGCAACAAACAGGTTGTTGCCGTCTTTTAGCAAACCGTCGCGGTTTGCAAAGCTGAATACTCCAATATTAACGTTGTCCTGTTCACTGGATACCGCAACGGGATTGCCGTCCGGGCCCAGCACATACCCGGCTCCCGGCAATGCAAGATAAAAGTTCCCATCAAGGCCTTGCGACAATGAAAAGTTGCCGGCGCGCGTGTATTTTACCCCTTCATCGGTAAGTATGCCAAAATACCCTTCATTGCTCATAATTGCAAAATCAAGCGTTCGGTTGGTGGTAATATACGAGCCGGCTGAGTGGCTTGCATCGGTTTTTTGCAGCTTCATGCCGTTGCCCGCCTGCAAATCGTCAGTTTCTTTAAGATTTGTGTAAAGCAGTTCGGAAAATTCTGCCCTGGAGGGTTTGTATCCAACTGTCGAAATGTTTGAGACATTATTTGCGATTACTTCAAATTTATGCTGGTTTTGTTTCATCCCAACCGATGAAGTATAAAAAGATCTGATCATTTTTCAATCCCCGCCTTAAATTATAGTTTTCCGATTTCCACCGCTTTTGAGAGCACAACATCATACATCTGAAGGACCTGGGAGCAGGACTGCAGGTTTCTGGTGGCAGATATCGCATTGGTCAGTTCCTCAACCATATCCACATTGGAGCCTTCAAGGGCCTTCCAGATCAAATTCGGGGTCGGGTTAACAAAAGCACCCTGCCCGGTATACAATCCTTCTCCGGCTTTTTCAAGATTATTATAATCTTCAAAATCATACACCTGGATTTTGTCTATTAACGCCCCGTTAATAGACAGGTTGCCATAGCTGTCGGCGGTAAATTCATCGGTCCCGATATATATCTCGCCATCCTGCCCTATTACCCTTCCGACATCCTTTAAAACAAGATACCCCTCATTATCAATGCTAAAACTGCCGTTGCGGGTATAAGCAATCCCGTTTCCCGTATTAATACCGAAAAAGCCCGAACCGGTAATTGCAAAGTCCAAATTCCTTCCGGTTTCCTTAATTGTACCCTGTGAGTGGATTGTATCGTTCTCTTGGGCTATACGTACCAAAGACATATTTCCGAGCGGGTTTATTTCGGAATCCAACCTGCTGACCAACATGTCGCCAAAGGCAGCTGTATGGGTTATATCCTTCTTAAACCCTATGGTTTCGGCATTGGCAATATTATTGCTTATGGTACTCAAGGTCTGCGTGTTGGTCATCATGCTGGAACCTAAAGTATAAAATCCTCTAACCATTCTGCTCACCCCATATACTTTTTCATTTCTAAATTAAGTTTTCGCAAGGCGCTGGAATGAATCTGCGATACCCTTGAGTCGCTTACATCAAGTACTTCGGCTATTTCCTTGATTTTAAGCTGCTCTTTATAGTAAAGAGAAATCACCATTTTCTCCTTTTCGTTCAGTTTATCAATGCATTTTGAAAGGGTTTCCAGCAGTTCCTTTTCAAAAATATACTGTTCAGGCGTTTCTATGCTTCCGTGATTAATCGGCTTAATTTTATCGCTTTCTGTAATTTGCTCTTCCAATGTCTGTTCAAAAGATAACACATTCAAAAAGTGAGTTTCAACCTGCAATTTCTCAAACTTTTCCTTTGAAATCTGCAAATATTCTGACAGTTCATCGTCATCCGGCATCCTGCCAAGCTTATTGCAAAGGTAAATGTTAGCTTCGTTTATTTTTTTTGCGATTGTTTTGATCCTACGTGGCAGACAGTCCTGTTTTCTTATGTAATCAATCATCGCCCCTCTTATTTTAATGGATGCATAGGTTTCAAACTTTACATTTCTATTAACATCATACTTTTCCACCGCATTTATCAGCGCAATAATGCCTTCGTTAATAATGTCTTCCAGGAAGTTGAAATACCTGTAGTTTGCCACTATCTTTGCAGCCGAGATTTTGACCAAATGCTCATACTTTGCAACAAGCTTATTCCGGACTTCAATACTTCTGGTAGCCCTATACTGTTCCCATAAATCCGGATAAGCATTCATATCGGCTTTGCAACTTAACATCTAAAACAAACCCTTCCTTGTCATTTGGCATGTATAGCGGCCACTTATGGGTTAGTCAAGTGTAACATTTGCAACCGCCTGGATTTGTACGCTGGAATCAAGTTCATTATACGAGAGTACAACCGCTTCCTGGTAAAACTGCTCAAGCATTTTACTGAAATAAATTCTAACGACAGGGGATGTGAGAATTATCGGGACATTTATAAGGTCCTTAACTTTTGCAATGCAATCCATTAGATTGGATATAATTATTTGAGTAAGCTGCGGGTCGAGTGCAAGGTAAGTCCCCTGTTCATTTTTGTTGATAGAATTTATAATGCTCTTTTCTATTTCGGAATCCAAAGTAATAACCTTTATCTGGCCGCCTTCAGACCATTTTCGGGTAATGGTACGTTTTAGCGCTTGTCGTACATACTCAGTCAAGACCTCCACATCCCGTACGGAGGATGCGTAATCGGATATTGTCTCGAGTATGGTTTCCATATCCCTGATCGGAACCCCTTCTTTCAGCAGGTTGCAAAGCACCTTCTGGAGGGAGTTTACAGAAATCATGTTTGGCACGACGTCTTCCACAAGACTTGGATTATTTTTCTTTACATTTTCAAGTATCTGGTTTATATCTTGGCGCGACAAAAGCTCATAGGCATGCTTTTTGATTGTTTCCGCAAGGTGTGTGACTATTACCGACAATGGGTCTATGACAGTGTAGCCGTATATTTCGGCAATTTCCCGCTTGTCAGGGGTTATCCATTTGCTGGGTATGCCGTATGCCGGCTCGATTGTGTCAATGCCGTCAACAGTTCCTGTCAGGTTACCAGGATCAAGGGCAAGATAGTAGTCAACCAAAATTTCTCCCCTTGCTACCTCTTCGCCCTTTAATTTTATCACATATTGGTTGGGGTTAAGCATGCCGTTATCCCGGAGCCTGATTGCCGGTATAACCATTCCCATATCCAGCGCAAACTGTTTTCTGAACATAACTACCCTGTCGATAAAACTGCTTCCGCTGCTTTCATCGACAAGTGGTATAAGGCTGTATCCAAACTCCATTTCTATGGCGTCTATAGGAAGAATTTCATATATATGGTCTATATCCTTAAAATACTCGGTTTCATTAATTGGCTCTTCAGGCTTCAGCGCATCAATTTCCGAAACACTGCCTTCAGGTGTCACCAGGACCGCTTTCCGCTGCACAACAAGTCCGAGTGTCAGAAATCCGGCTCCCAATATAAGTAACTGTATCCTTGGCATTCCGGGTATTAAGCACATAAAGAAAAGAACTATGCTTGCGATTATCATGGTAATGGGCTGTGCCTTAAACTGCTTTATAACATCGCTGCTAAGGGTCGAATCGGAAGCCGCCCTTGTAACTATCATACCAGTAGCGGTAGAAACCAGCAACGCGGGTATCTGTACCACAATACCGTTTCCGACTGTGGAAATGGAATATGTACTAAGCACTTCGTCAAAACCGGCCCCGCTCTGAACCATGCCGATTATTATTCCACCGACAAAATTAATTAGGGCGGTTATTATAGACATAATGGCGTCGCCTTTTACAAATTTGGTGGCACCGTCCATGGAACCGTAAAACTCAGCTTCTCGTTCAATCTTGCGGCGCCTTTCCCTTGCCTGTTCCTCGTTAATAAGCCCGGAACTAAGGTCGGCATCTATCGACATCTGTTTGCCGGGCATTGCGTCGAGCGTAAACCTTGCCGAGACTTCGGATACCCTTTCGGCACCCTTGGTGATTACAATAAACTGCACAAGTACAACTATGATGAATATTATAAACCCTACAACCATGTTGCCGCCAAGCACAAAGTCGCCAACCGTTTTAACTACCTTTCCAGCATTACCTTCGTTGCCGAGTATGCTTCGGGTAGAGGATATGTTCAGGCCCAGGCGGAATATGGTGGAAATAAGCAGTAAGGACGGAAAAATCGAAAATTGAAGTGGCTCTCGTATGTACATGGTTATAAGCAGAATAACCAGCGAGAGTGTGATGTTCAACAGGAACATCATATCTAGCAAAACTGGCGGTAATGGCAGCAATATGAGTGCGATAATTAAAATAACAAACACTGCAACAGCGTTATTGAGCAGCTTCAAAATTATCTCGACTCCTTATTCTTGAGCTTATATACCCATGCCAAAATTTCAGCAAGCACTTCATAAAATTCGGCCGGAACCTCCATATTCAGCTCCACAGTGTCATAAAGCAGCTTGGCAAGCGGTTTATTCTCGGTCATTGGTATATCATGTTTTTCTGCTATCTCTATAATCTTCAAAGCCACGTGGTCCTTGCCTTTTGCAATTACCACGGGGGCTGCGTCTTTGCTTGAATCATATCTTAAGGCCACAGCATAGTGCGTGGGGTTCCTGATTATTACATCGGCTTTGGGGACCTGCTGCATCATGCGGGACAGGGCCATCTTTCGCTGTCGTTCCCTGATTCTACCTTTGATTTGGGGGTCACCTTCGAGGTGTTTGAATTCTTCTTTTACCTCCTGCTTGGTCATGCGCAGATTTCTTTCATACTCCCACCACTGGTACAGGTAATCAAGCGCGGCAATCGTAATAAATGCAATTGACATCTGGATAATCATGTCCATGATAGTATCGGCTACGAATACCACAGCCTCTTTTAAATCAAAAAAAACAAGCCTTTCAAAGTAATTTACCACATCCTTAACGCTGTCGTATATGCAATAGCCGATTACAACAACTTTAATCAGGGATTTCATCAGCTCTATTGCCGAACGAAGCGAGAAAAGCCCTCTAATGCCGTTTATCGGGCTTAGCCTTGAAAACTTCGGCTTTATCAGTTCTGATGAAAACAGAAACCTTGTCTGGGCGCCGGTAGCCACGATATTTACAAAAACCGAGGTAAGCATTACTGGGCCTGTACATATAACAAGCACCAAAACCGTGTCTTTTAAAACATTAAATAAAAATGTTTCGCTGACCTCGGTGGCCCCCCTGATGAGCCCGACACATTTTGAATACAAATTATCAAGCTGCAAAAATATGTATGGGAAAATCAATTTTAATACGATAAAACAGGTAAGCAGGCACAGCGAACTTGCAATATCCTTGCTTTGAAATACATTACCTTTTTTGCGCTCGTCCCGTCGCTTTTTAGGGGTGGCTTTTTCGGTTCTACTCTCTGCTGATGGCAACTGCCTGTCCCCCCTAAAAAATACTACATCAACAATTTAACTACATTGCTTACATTATCAAGCATTAAGCCTATTAACCGTTCCAAAAATGACGACATCGGTTGGATTAATAAAAATAATACAAAAAATCCTGCAAGGATTTTAAACTGAATGTTTGTAACAAACACATTTATCTGCGGGGCGGCCTTGGAAAGCAGTCCCATCCCCACTTCGGTAATTAATGCTGCAGCAAACATTGGAATGGTCATTTGAACTGCGTAAATTAAAATCCGGGAAAAAAGCCCCACTACAACGCCAAGTGTCGAGGTATTAAAAAACTCCGTACCATACGGCACAACCACACAGGATTCGGCAAAAAGCCTTATCAGGGTCCCGTGGGCATTTGAAGCAAAGAAGATAAATATGAACATCATATAAAAAAACGAACCCGAAACCGGCATGGACACATTGCTTGTAGGGTCATATATGTGGGCAATGGACATAGCCATGTGCAGGTCAATTACTTCGCCGCCGATAACTATAACCGAGATGAACAGATTTACTATAAACCCGATTATAAACCCTACCAAAAGCTCCTTGGTGGCCGTTATCATCAACACAATTACCGAAGATATCTCCACAGCAGTATCAGGCACCAGCGGGTATACCGCTCCCGACAGGAGAAGACTTAGCCCCACCTTTGCCATAACCGGCAAATTTCTCCGCCCAAAAACAGGGCTGAATACAATGCAGCCTGTCATTCTCATAAATACAAGCATCAGCAAAGTGAAATTAAAATCCGACTGCATTTAAAACACCTAATTAAGTTTTACTATTATATTAAAAATGTAATTCACAAGGTCTACAAGAACCTGCAGCATCCAAGAACCCATAACCAGCAGGACGACTACAATTGCAAACAGTTTTGGCACAAAGGTAATGGTCTGCTCGTGAATCTGGGTAGCAGCCTGGAATATAGCGATAATCAATCCTACCGCAATGCTTGTTATAAGTATCGGTGCGGCTATTTTGATCGCTGCCAGCATCGCAGCCTGTAATATCTCCATTATTTGCGAAATAGTCATGTATATCCCAGCTTTTATTATAAATTAAAGCTTTGAACCAGCGACTTAAACAGCAGGCTCCACCCATCAACCAGCACAAACAGAATAAGTTTGAATGGGATAGAAATCATGGTTGGCGGCAGCATAATCATTCCCATAGACATAAGCGTGCTTGCGACAATCATATCTATGACGACAAATGGTATGTAAAGCAAAAAACCGATTAAAAACGCGCGCTTTAGCTCGCTTGTAATAAACGCCGGAATGACCACCTTCATGGGTGTATTTTCAATAACTGCCTGTTCATCCCCCTCTGGCAAGCTTCCACCATTCATATCGAAAAAAAGTTTAAGATCCTGCTGTTTGGTCTGCTTTAGCATGAACTTTTTTAAGGGGATAGACGCATTGTTCAAAAATTCGTCCCTTGTTATCTGTTCCTGTTTATATGGCTCATATGCAGTATTGTTAATTTCAGTTAGCACCGGAGACATGACAAACAGCGTAAGAAACAGCGCTATGCCTATCAGCACCTGATTCGGGGGCGTCTGCTGAAGCCCTAAAGCACTCCTTAAGAATGACAGCACAACAATAATTCGAGTGAAACTGGTCATCATGATTAAGATAGAGGGCAACAGCGCAAGCACGGTTAAAGTTATTAAAACGTCAATTGTGTCCGAGCTTTCCTGATTTATATTAATATCCACATCCGCGGCCGTAACCGATGATGTAAACAGGGCTGATAAGCCTATTAACATAACCGCAGCCAGGATGTGTTTTTTGTGCTTCTTAAAAAATCCAAACCGAGAGGATTTCATTTACCGTCACCCGCTTTTTTGCCCTTCATGGCAGCTTTAAGCATATTAAGAAATGTGTAATCGGCGGGTTTAGGCGGTTTCGAAATTTCAGCCTCATCAAGTTCCTTTAATATCTGAATATTCTGATTTGTCACACCGATTAGATAATATGTGTTGCAGATAAGGGCTATAGCTAGGTACTTATCCTGACCCAGCAGTACCCTTTCAATTACCTTAATATTGCTGGTGTTTGTCACCGTACTCATTTTCCGGCTGATGTATCTGCTAAAGAAATAGCACAACACCAGCACCACAATTATCATAATGAGCGGCACCAGCAGCTGTAAAAAATCGCTCAAACCCGAAATCCTCCCTGAATATCAACTACTCGAGCAGGCTCGAAATAGTTTTCATAATTCTGTCGGCTTTAAACGGCTTGACAATAAAATCCTTCGCACCAAGCTTTAACGCCTCAAGCACCATATTTTCCTGGCCCATAGCAGAACACATTATTACCTTGACATCCTTGTCAATTTCCTTAAGTTTTTTAAGTGATTCCAGACCGTTCATAATAGGCATGGTAATGTCCATAACCACAAGGTCAGGCCGTTCTTCCACAAATTTTTCTACTGCCTCTTCGCCATTGGAAGCCTCGATGATGTCTTCATAACCGTTTTTCTTTAAAGTATCTTTTATAATCATCCTCATAAATGCTGCATCGTCAACCAGCATGATTTTTTTACCCATTTAAGACCCTCCGAAAATTTTATATAATATCCATTATTTCTTTGTTGCTTAAAATTTCGGTAATTTTTACACCGTAGTAATCGTCTACAACGACAACATCGCCTCGCGCAATCTGCTTGCCGTTTACATAAATGTCTACCTGGGAGCCGGCCTGCTTGTCCAGTTCAACAACAGTACCGATACCAAACTCAAGTATCTCCTTGACCTTTTTGCGGGCTTTTCCAATTTCAACCGATATTTGCAGGGGTACAGACATTATTAAATCCAGGTTGCTGTCATTTGTTTTCTGCACTTGCTCTACCTCCTCGAACTTTCGGAAAACTGGCTGTTTTATTTCCGAATTAAAATTATTACCCGCATTATAAACAGTAGGCTGCTGTGATACAGGCTGTGGTGTCGGCTGTACAGGTTGTACCGGCTGCGCCGGCTGTTGTGCCTGTATTGGCTGTTCAGGTTGTGGCGGATGTATCGGTTGTGTAAACTGTGCCTGAGCTGCGCTAACATTGACTGGCGGTACTGCCTCTTGAACAATATTGGGAGCGAAAGCTTGAGTCTGCCTTTCCTGCGGCAGATTAATACTTTCTTCCTCCGCCCTGGCACTTTCAAGTCCAAAATAGCCCAGCAGCTCTTTGGCAAAATCGATAGAGTAGATGCTGATGAACTCGCTGTTTACAAGCTCGCCAATCTTAAGATCGAAATTTATATGTACAATTTCATTGTCGTAATCGACCAGATACTGATTTTTAAACTCTGTGTCGTTGTCTATCATAAATGGTTCCGGCACCGAAATGCTAATAGGCCTGTTTAAAAACTCCGCAAGTGCAGTTGAAGAAGCGCCCATCATCTGGTTCATGACTTCACAAATAGCGCTTATGTTCATATCATCCAGTTCAAAGCTTTCCTCATCTATTTCTGTGCCCAGCAACAGACCTACTATAATTCGGACATCGGACCTTTTTAAAATCAAAATATTTGTTCCAACCAACCCGGTGCTGTATTTAATTTTCACACCTATTGCCGGTTCAAGTTGTTTGTAGGTAAAATCCTTGACCCTTGAAATCTCTACCCTTGGCGTTGTAATTTCAACCCTTTGATTAAGCATTTCAGAAATTGAAGTGGCGGATGAACCAAGGCTGATATTCATGATTTCCCCAAGGGCATCAATTTCCATATCTGAAAAGAACCTGTTTCTGCTATCCAATAGTACACCTTCTTGCCGTAGTTATTTTTTTAACACTTTGCTTATCTTTATTGCGTAGTTTTTCTTGCTGATTCCCAGTTTGCCCTGGTACCAGGGCACATCTTCGATCTCAATCATAACAGGATCTTCTTTGATTTGGGTATTTAGCGTAATTATATCACCTACCTGTAAATTTAATAAATCCTTTAAAGTGATTTCTGTTTTGCCAAGATAAGCACTAAGAACAAGATCAGATGTTTTTAATGCACCGAAAATATGATCTCTTTTTGAGTCGTCCACAGTATTGCTTATATTTTTGTTCTGCCTGGTATGTTTAAGTTTAAAAACCTTAAATACCGATTCCAGCGTTTCAGCTGGAATACAAATGCTCATTTTTCCGGTTAAATCATTATTAAGAACCATATCAAAAATAATTATTGCAACAGTTTCATCCGGGGAAACAGTCTGCAAAAGCCGTGCATTGGTTTCTATACCAATAAGTTCAGACACAACTTCGACATAGTTTTGCCAGGCATTTCTAATCATATTTGCCATCTGTTTGAAAAGGTATTCAAGTATAGCAATTTCTATTTCGGTGTAGTCCCGCTGGACATTATAACCGTAACCGCTTCCCCCGAGCAACCTGTCTATCATGCTAAAGGAAATCTCACGCGAAATTTCCACCAATAAGGGTTTATCCTCGCCATGTTGGCCTTTAAGCAACGAAAAATTTCCGACCAGCACCGAATCATTAAGTGCGTTGTTATATTCATGAAACTGCTGTTCTTCAATTGCCACTATTTCCATTTCACAACTGACTCTTAGCAGACTTGACACCTGCAGACAGAACAGCCAGGCAAAGTTATCGAATATGCTGTTAAGCAGTTTTAGTTGTTCCCTTGTAAACCTTTTGGGAGATCTAAAGTCATATTCTTTTATTTTTTTAGACTTTTCTTTTTCTATATTTTCAATGTCAACATTGCCGGCCATTAACTGCTGCAGCATTTCATCAATCTGCTGCTGTGATAAAATCTCAGCCATTTAATCCCACCTTCACTGCTGGTCAAAATAAACTTTGGGCTATTCACTTTTAGAGTTTCTCAATTCATTATAAATACGGTCTATGTCTATATAGCCGCCGCCCTCTTTTGCTATGCATATTTCTACACGCCGGTTGATTTTTCTGGTTTCTTCAGTACCGTCATGCGGAACCGCCGGCCACCATTCGCCCATACCCTCGGCACTCTGCTTTTGTGGAGGAACTATACCGTCCAGTTTAATGCGCATATATGTACACACATGCGCAGCCCTTAAACATGACAGCTCATCATCAAAATATGGGTCAAAGTTGTTGTTTTCCACTCTTGCGGTATGGCCATAGGTTTTTATCTTTCCAATCTGGTGGCCAATATTTTTCATAGCGTCGGTAAGAAAATCCAGAATTTCCTTGCCCTCCTGCCTTATAACTGCACTATTTCCGTCGAAAAATATGTGGTTGCTAAAGGTTATTAAAATATTGCTGTCATCCCTATGAAGCGAAATGGAATCCTGAAGGCCTCTGTCTTCCACATATTTTTTCAAGTAGGCATACAGCTGGGAAAAGTCGGTAACCTCATCGGGCGGAGTCTCGTCGATACTCTCAAACCCTCCGTTTTCATCGGAGCCGCCGACACCAATGATGTTCGATGGCTCATCATGTTGTATTTCTCCCACAATTGATTGCGCAAGAATCTTCCATTTGTTCGTGTCAACGCTACTTATTGAATAAAGCAACACGAAAAAAGTAAGCAATAGGGTTACCATATCACCGTATGTATCCATCCAATAATAGCCGACGCCGTAATCTGATCCGCCGCGCCTTTTACTCATAAAGCTGCCTCCCTTAAAAGGATTTTGGTAGACTATCTTCTTCCTCTTGCTGGAGCGGCTTCTTGATTCTTACTGTTGCTTAGCTTTTCCCTTTCAGAACTCTTAAGGAAAGCATAAAGCCTTTCTTCGATGTGTCTTGGGTTATCGCCTGCGCCGATTGCAAGCACGCCCTCCACAATAATTTCCTTGCAGAGCATTTCTTCCTCGTGGCGCGTCCTTAGTTTATTAGATATCGGAGTTAACACAAGATTTGCAAATATAGAACCATAAAAGGTAGTAATCAACGCTACCGCCATACCGGCAACCATCTGCTGGGCACCGCCCTCGACCGTAATGTCCGAACCGCGTAACATATTAATAAGACCAATAAGTGTACCAATCATACCAAAAGCGGGTGCAAAAGCGGCAGCCCTGTCAAATACAAGTCGCGCCCTTGCATGCCTTTCCTCAAGGCAGTCAAGTTCGTTTTCCAAAATTTCCTTTGCCTTTTCCGGTTCAATTGCGTCAACTATTAACATCACACTGTCTCTCAAAAAACGGTCCTCCTGTTGCATTGCCCTGTCTTCCAACGCCAGGATTCCCTTTCTTCTGGCCTCTTGCGCAAATTCCACAAGCAAATCTATGTATTTTACCGGATCATGCTTTTTCCTTCTAAAGGCAATAACAATCTGCTTGGGAACGGTTTTAATAATTGAGAACGGGAAGGACATAATGGTCGCCATTATTGTTCCGCCAAATGTTATAGCTATAGATGCCAGGTCATAGAAATGTGAAAGCTTATTAAGATCAAATCCAGTGCCGTTAAATGATATACCGAAAACAATAAGCGCAATCCCGGCCAGCAAAGAAAGAATTGTTGTAAAATCCATTTCTACTACCTCTTTTTACTTTTCCTCTTTATCGAAACTTACCAGCTTTAAAATCTGGTCCTTGTAAATTTGCCGGTGATAATTTATCACCTTTTCAATAATGGTCGCCGTGTCCTCGCAAACGAGGTAATACTTTCCGTCCTGCAATGTGATTTTTGTTTCCGGAATCTGCTCAATTTTTTCAATAAGTTCACAATTAAGTACAAAAGGCGTACCGTTGAGCTTTGTCAATTCGATCATACACGCTCACCTCAATTTATTGGTTTCGGCAGGGCTAAAACTTATGTTTTAGCCCGCCGAATTTTTACCTGTTTTTAGCGTTTTAGATTGACCAGTTCCTGAAGCATCTCGTCGCCCACAGTGATAATCCTGGAGTTAGCCTGGAATCCCCTCTGTGTAATAATCATTTCGGTAAACTCATTTGCAAGGTCCACGTTGGAAGACTCAAGCGCTCCCGAAATAACCCCGCCGGCAGTGCCGTCGTCTGCAGTGTGATAGGTTATAACGCCGGTGTTGCCACGGGCTACATAGCTGGAATCTCCGTTTTGAACAAGAGCGGAGGCGTTGGGTATATAGGCTATGCAAATCTGGCCAAGTTCTACTATCTTGTTGCCAACCGAAGCGATTATTTTACCGTCCGCATTAATCTGCAGATTAGTTATCTCGGCTATTTTAGAAGGATCGCTTCCGTCGTTTATTGAAAACTCTCCTGTCTGCTTGTCATAATAAGGGATTTTGATTGGCGACAATGCCTGCAAATTGGAATTGTCAACCACAGTCAGAACAGGGGGCGCAGACCAGGTCATTACCGGATTGCCATCAGGGTCAAGCACGGGATTCCCGCTACCATCAAGCAGCGGCACCTGGGTAACCGGATTCCCGTCGGCATCTGCCAAAGCAGCCGGATAACCCATTACAAAATTACCACTGCTGTCAACAAGGTTTCCGTTTCCGTCGAATCTAAAATCACCAAGGCGTTTGTAGAGATACTCGCCGGCGCTGTTTTGAACCACAAAGAAACCTTCACCATTTATGTAGCAGTGGGTCGGTGAACTGCTTGTCATATATCCGGCATTGCTGAAATTTAATTCTATGGAGTTTAGTTGGGTGCCATATCCGACCTGAGATGGATTTATACCGCCATTTAAAGCGGTAGCTTCCGCAGAACCGGTAAGTGTCTGGTAAAACACATCTTTGAAATTAGCATATCCAGCCTTAAAGCCAGGAGTGTTTACGTTAGCGATATTGTTACCGATAACATCCATCTTAATTTGGTGGGTTTTTAATCCTGATACTCCAGAAAACATTGCTCTTAACATAAAATATCCTCCTTTTTCTTCGGAACCGCCGGGTTTCTCTGTCATCAAAACCCGATTAGCCTCCAAAAAAGGTCCAGCTAAAGCATAACGGCTCCGTCAATATTTGTAAAAATGTTTTCCTGCATATCTTTGCTGTTCATAGCAGTAATAACAGTGTTGTTGGGTATGTTTACAATAAACGCCATGTCATTCCCAAAAATTAAGGCATCCCTGATTCCCTTCTCACGCGCCTTGTCAACCGCGGCATTCAGCCGCTCGATGACCGTTTCGGTAACATTGATATTCCGGTCGGTAATCCTCTGGTTGGCGTGCTTGGAGATTATAAGGCTGTTATCACTAATCTTTTGCCTTAATATTTCGGAGAAATCTACTGAAGGTTTGTTAACACTGGGTTTTACCGCAGCAGATTGTGCATTGCCGACTATAGGCGTTCTAATTAATGCATTGTAGCTTCGCTCAAAATTAATATCGCGCACAGGACACCTCCTTTGCTATTCTGCTGACGCCCGGCTTACAACCTCCATTATTCTGGATAACGGGTACTCTTTGCCGTTTACGACAACCCGGCACTCGCCCGAAAAGAACCTTACCGACTCGACAACACCTCTGACCGATTCGGTACCACCGTTATTGTCGTAGTCTGACACTATTACCTCTTTTCCAACAAGCGATATCCCCTGTGTGGTAAGGGAGATTTCGGCCTGGGTCTGCGCGATTTTCAGCGCATTAAACTGCGCCATCTGGGCGATAAACTGGGTATCCTCAATCGGACTCATCGGGTCCTGGTTGGTAAGCTGTGTTATTAGCAGCCTCATAAAGTCATCCATTCCAAGGCTTCCGTCTGAACTTCTGCTTGCGGAGCCAACAGTTTTTACATTTGCACTGCTAAGCCCGCTGATTCCATTGTATGCATAGATATTTGCCACTATCCTGCCTCCTTCTAGGTGCTAAGTCCGTTAACCAAAGTTATAAAGGATACCGTATTTAACTGATCACGTCTTTCCTTGTGATTATCCTGCCGGTTATGCTGACCGCCCTGTCCAAAATGCTTGTCAGGTTGGTTTTCAAGATAATCACGCTCCCCTTGGTTTACAACTAGACCGTCAAGCCGCACCCCGTTGTTTTCTAGAATCGCTTTTATTTCATCCGCCGATGACGCAAGCAAACTGTGTGTTTCGGGCCTTGAAGCAGTAATTTCGATGTTAACACGGCCGTTTTCGTAGCTTAACTTCACGTTAATTTTGCCGAGTTGCTCGGGTTGAAGCTGCATTTCAAACTCGGGTTTGTCTTTCTTAATGTTTACTATAATCGTGGTCGCTACATCCACCGCCATTGATTTGTTAGAAACTCTTGAAGCGGTATCGGATATTTTAACAATACTTTTGTCGTTCCCAAAAATGAAACCCGCGGTATCAAACACAGCCTTTTGTTCATATCTTGCGTTTGTGTTATCCATCTCGGCATGTTTCTCTGCTAAAGCGGCATCATGTTTGACATCTAGCATAAAATCGGCCCAGCTTTCAAACTTAAGATTTAACTGCCCGGCGCCTGACAAAGTGTCATGTGCTGAATGGCTTTTGGTCACATTTGCCTGTGGTATGCGCTGTATACCATCGCCTGGTTTTGCTGTCCGGATTGGCCCATCCGCCTGCACAGTAGCCTTTTGCGGCCAGGCGTTTTCAACCGGCGTGTAATCCTTGTGAGTAGATATTTCATCAGCACTGTTCACTATAAAGTTTACCGGTTTAAGCACATCGGCAGGTTGTAAATTTAAATAATTTACCGCCTCATTCTGTGCTGTGTTTTCAACTTCAGCAGTATTTCCATTAACACTGTTTTTTACCCCTGCCGGTACAACGACATTGTCAAAAGCCACGGGATGCGGGGATTTCGCTACAGTCTCAAGGTTTACAATTTGCCCGGCCATCTGCGGTGTTGCGGCATGTTTCGGCGCCCGTATTAACGCCTGGATAGTATCAGCAGTTTGCATAACACCAACCGCGCTGACATTTAAATCAAGCATTCCTGACGGCTCAGGCTCAATACCCTGCGCGGATTGAAACAGAACAACGCCTTCGGGCAGCTGCACCATTACGGGTAGAAGCCTTCTTAACAGTTTTGGATTTGCCTTAGCTTCAGCATTTATCTCAGGGCTTGTCAAATCCCCGCCATTTAATGCGTCCGGCTTGGTGTTCATCAGCAGTTCTAAAAACGAACCACCTTCCGGTTTACCCCGCGCCCCAATATTGGACCTGTTAACCGATCCAGGCAGATAGCTGGCCTGCAACAGTTGTATTAAATTCAATCTACCACCTCCTTACTTCTGATTTTATTCAAGCACGGGTTTAACCTGATTTTAAAGCCCGTGCAGAACTGACAAATTCCTCAATCAAAATTTCCTGGCTTTTAAGTTCCGCCTTTCTGTATGCTTCAAGTTGCTTGGCTTTCAGACTTTCAAGTGTCATAATTTCCTTGTTAACCGATATAATCTCGTTGCGTTTTTGCTCAAGCTTTCCTTCAAGAAATCTTTTGCGTATACATAGTTGGATAATCTGAGCATTTAGCCTTGCGAGATAAGCTTTAAACACCGAAATATCATTTGGCCTCATGCCGCCACTGAGTTTCTCTTTAAGCTCTGCATTTGTCGTTTTGTATTGTTCCTCAAGCTCACAAATAGACGCGGTAACTTTGTTGATTTCTTCATTCAGGCTGGCATACTCGGATTTTAGCACATCCAATACCTGCTGTTTGTACTCATATACTTTTTGCAGAGTAAATTTGAATTTTTTCATACTGCTTCCGCCTCTCTTGAAGGATTAAATCTCCCTCATTAGTTGCAGCGTTTCTTCATAAGAATATTTCTCATCCTTCTGCCTTAAGAAGGAATTAATCCGGTCTATTTTTTCAATAGCCTCGTCCAATTTGGGGTTAATACCATGCTTATACGCGCCTATCGAGATTAAATCATAGTTTTGATAGTAGACAGAAAGCAAATTGCGTATCTTTGCTGCAAGGTCAAGATGTTCCTTCGATACAATATCATACATAAGCCTTGATATGCTGGCATTAACGTCAATCGCAGGGTAATGGTTTCGATTTGCCAAGGTTCGGCTTAACACTATATGGCCATCTAATATGCCGCGGACAGTATCGGATATAGGTTCATTGGTATCGTCTCCCTCAACCAAAACAGTGTATATTCCGGTAATCGACCCGTTTTCAAATTTACCGCTGCGCTCAAGCAGTTTTGGCAGTTCGGAATAAATAGATGGCGTGTATCCCCTCGCTATGGGCGGCTCCCCGACTGCCAAGCCGATTTCCCTTTGCGCCATGGCAAAGCGGGTCAGAGAGTCCATCATTAAAAGCACATCTTTTCCTTTATCGCAAAAGTATTCAGCAATAGTGGTGGCCACAAGCGCACACTTTACCCTTAACATGGCGGGCTGGTCAGAGGTGGCAATCACAAGGACCGAACGCGCCATTCCCTCAGGACCTAAGTCCTTTTCAATAAACTCCTTAACCTCCCTGCCGCGCTCACCAACAAGGGCAATAACATTCACGTCAGATTTTATGTTCTTGGCAATCATGCCCATCAGGGTACTTTTACCAACACCGCTTCCCGCGAAAATGCCCATCCTTTGCCCTTTGCCTATGGTAAGAAGCCCGTCTATAGCTTTGATACCGAAACTTAAATAAGAGTCAATCCTCGGCCGGTACAGGGGGTTTTTGTATCCGCTATGCACCTCGTAGTATTTAGAGGCTTTAAGCGGCCCTTTATCGTCTATGGGCCTTCCCATGGCATCGACTATGCGGCCAATCAGCCCGTCGCATACTGGGATTTTAAGCTTGCTGCCGGTTGATTTTATAAGGCTGCCGGGGCCAATGCCCTTAATATCATCATACGCCATCAAAAGCAACCTTCCGTCCTTAAACCCGACCACCTCGGCGGTAACCACCTTGTCGGGGTCATCGGTATGGATGGTGCAGATTTCTCCAATCTTAGCTTCCATACCGCAGGCTTCCATCATCATGCCGGTTATGTTGCGGATTTTTCCCATGTAGGTAAGTGTGTCGATTTTACGCATCTGCCGTATGGCTGAATTAAAGTTCATGGCGTACTCCTAAAGTCTTTTATGCATCCAATGCTCTTTTTAGGTTAACAAACTGTGTTTCGGCACCGAGATCTACAAAGCCTTCAGGAATTTCTATTATGCATTCATCGTCGGACATTTCCAAATCCGGTTCGATTGCAAAGTTTTTTAAACTAAACAGCAGATTGTTTAATTCCTGGTCGCCGCAGTTTTTTATTAAGTCAGCGGTGTTTTTTGAAACATGAAGCTTTATCCAGTTTTCACTTCTGTAATCCTCAAGTACCGAGCTTATAAGTTTAATTATGTATTCAGGCTGCTGCTTTTGCTGGGTCCGCAGAACCTTGCGTGCAACCTCCCAGGCAAATTCGGCAATCTCTGCCTCCCTGCCTTCTATCAAGCTGTCCTTATACCGATTCACTTCAAGAATTACCTTCTGTAAATCCTGTATTAATTTTTGAACCTCCTGCATGCCTTTTTGATATCCTTCAGAATGGCCTTTTTCGTAACCCTCTTTTTCACCTATCACATAGCCCTCGTAGTAGCCTTCCTTGCGGCTTTGCTCCTTGATTTTCTCGCACTCCTGTTCAAGCTGCTGCATTTTGTCTTCAACCAAAGAGTCACTGTATTTTTGGGCTTTGTCTATAATTTCTTTGGATTTGTTTAAAGCTTCAAGCAGGATTTCATCAGAGAGCGAACTGCTTTCCGAGCCTTCCTCATGCTCAAGCTCGGAAATCGGTACTTCGTTCAAGATGCCAGAATACTGCCCGGATTTGATAATTTTAGGCAATTATCTCATCCTTTCCGCCCTTGGTAATTACCAGCTCGCCCTCCTCTTCAAGGCGCCTGATAGTAGCAACAATACGCTGCTGGGCCTCTTCAACATCACGCAGACGCACGTTGTGTGTATACTCCAGATCCGTACGTATGGTTTCGGCCATTCGCTGGGACATATTCGAGAATATAACATCGGCGACTTCCTTGTTTGCGCCTTTGAGTGCATATACCAGATCCTTGGTATCCACTTCCCTGATAAACCTTTGTATAGACAAATTGTCGAGTGTGACAATATCCTCGAATACAAACATGTTTTTGAGTATCTCGTCTGAAAGTTTGGCGTCTTTTTTGCTTAGCTCGTCGAATATGTACTTTTCGTTGGAACGGTCCATATGGTTCATTACATAGGCGATATACTTTACACCGCCAATTTCCGTAAAGTCCACCGATATTACCGACGAGAATTTCCTTTCCAGCTTTTCTTCCACAATATGTATTATTTCGGGTGACGCACGGTCCATTTTGGCTATTCTTTCAACCACATCAATGCGCTTGTCCTTGGGAAGTTCTGCTATTACGGCGGCAGCCTGGTCCGCCCTGGCATAGGCAAGAATCAGCGCAATGGTTTGTGGATGCTCGTTCTGAATTAATGCCAGCAGATTCTTGTAGTCGGCCTTCCTAACGAACTCAAAGGCCTTTGTCTGCAAATTCTTGGTTATCCTTTCAATCAATGCATTAGCCGTTTGGGGACCGAATGCTTTTTCGAGGACTGCTCTGGCATATTCCAGGCCGCCTTCTGTGATTACCTTCTGGGTAAGGCATACCTGATAAAAACTGGACAGAATATCCTCAGTATCTTCTGGTGACAGGTTGGACATATGAGCAATTTCCATGGTAATTTGCTCAATTTCGTCATTTCTTAAATACTTATAAATTCTTGAGGCACTTTCAGTCCCCAATGCGATAATAACCGCTGCCGCTTTTTGAGAACCGTTTAAATACCTGCTTCTAATCAATGTCCTCATCCCTCAACCACGAACGTATTAATTGTGCAGTAATTTCAGGATTTTCGTCAGCGAAGCGTCTGATTTCATCCAGCATAGCTTTGCTTCTGGATTTTGGAGTTTCAGAGCCCAGCGGCTTGAGCTCTTCAAATTCATCTTCTGCTTCCAGTATCTCCTGCTGCTGAAGCTCCAGCAGTTTTCTCTTATTCGCCCTGCTTATGAATATGAATATCAGTGTCAAGGTTAAAAGGGTAAACATCAGTGCCAAAGCGCCAATAAACGCATACAATCTCCAGCCGGAAAGCCATTCATCCGCAGATGGTGGAACGTCGGTGGGATTGGTGGGTATAGAGAAGGAATAGTTCATAACCGCAATGTTTTCAACAGCGGTATTGGTTGCTTTGGATACAAGGTTTAAAACATCCTGCTTTTCCTGGTCATCCATATGCTGTTTGTTAACTGTAATGCCTATTGTAACGCTTTTTAGCTCTGCAGCTTCTTTCTGGATCTGCTCGGTAACCTGGCTGACAAGATATTCATATGATTTTTCGTCTTTTACATTTATCAAATCGCCCTCAACCGTAACATTTGGATAAATGGATATGTCGGTATTGGTATCGGTACCGGGAATTCCGCCAGTGCCAGACGGGTCAACCTGCATTTCCGATTTTGTCTGTTCCTTTGAAATTACTCCTGTGTTTTCCCCTTCTTCGGAGGGTATATATGTAATAATTTCACGGATTTTTTTGTCGACATCCATATTAACGCTGGCTACAACCTCAACATTTTCGGTTCCGCCATAAATCGAACCCAGCAGGGTTTTAACCTTTTTCTCTATATCCTGCTGAAACTCACGTTCTATTTGGGTTTTAAAATCGGTTAAGGATACTTGGGACTGCTCCTTTTCCTCTTCGGCAGATAGTTCATTTCCGTTTGAATCAATAACCGCAACATTTTCAGCGGTAAGATTTGGTACACCGCTGTGGGCTACCAGCCGCTTGATTCCGCTTACCTGCTGGGGTTCAAGCGGCGATTTCAGCTCCAGTTTTACCGATGCGGTGGGTATGCTTTTTTCATTGCCAAGCACATACCCGCTGTCTTTCGGCGCATTAATAAAAACTACTGCCGATTTAACGGGGTGATCCGCCCCTGTCAATGTAGACCAGGGAAATAATTAAAACATGGTTATTGAATAGCTACTGCCAAATGGTGGTAGCTCTTTTTATGCAGCAAACTTTGCCTTGTACTTCAGAATCCGTTTGTTC
>DULI01000010.1 GCA_012840445.1 Clostridiales bacterium | reverse complement strand
TTTCTTCTGTCCTGCACCGATACGTGCCCCGCCGCGGTTGGTACCGTCCTTTGCCATACACATCACCTCGATTCATGTAAAAATAAACAGGGGATATACCCCGTTTGAAACTGCGATTTTTCGCGCGCGACCCCACGCCCGTTGCACGAAACATATCCACCGAAGATTTTGACCGCCCCTACCATCTTGCCCATCGCTCTCCTTCGCGAGCAGTGATCGAAGAGTGGCATCTCGTACACAGGCTCATAAGGTTGCCGTCCTCATTGGTTCCGCCTTTGGATAAAGGGATAATATGATGCACTTCTTCGGCTGGCGTAAGCCTTCCGGCCTTTTTGCATTCTTCGCAAAGCGGATGCTCCGCCATGTACCTGTCCCGGATGCGCTTCCATGTCCTGCCGTAGCGTTTTCGTGTTGCCGGGTCGCGCTCATATTTGTTGTATCTTGCGTCCATTTCCTTTTGGTGTTTCCCGCAGTATCTTTCGTCCGTCAGTTCCGCACAGCCCGGATAGCTGCACGGGCGCTTGGGTTTTTTCGGCATAGCTCCATCTCCCATGCACAGAAAAAGCCCTCAGGGCGTTTGCCCCAAAGGCTTCCGTGTCATTATCATGCTGTTTCATGCTACCAGTATAGCACCTTCAAATGCAAAAGTCGTCCGCGAAATTACTCATTTTCCGTACAGCAAAAGCGCCAGCCGGGCCAGCGCCCTGTTCTTCTTGTTGTAGGCGGACGAGCGCTCGATGTGGAACCGCTCGCAGATGTTCCCGACCGCGTCGGTCTGCCGCGCATCGCCGACGCAGTAAAACTCCGACAGGACGAACTGCTCGTCCTCCGTCAGGGCGTCCCAGGCGGGCTGGAACCACTCCATGTATTCCAGCGCCCTCCGGTACCGCTCCTTAAGGACGTCTATCTCGTCAAGCGAAGCCGCCAGCCGCGCTTCGCCCGCTTTCGGGTTTTTCGCCCTCGGTTGCCCGTCCGGCAGGGAGGATGGAAGCGAAGTCATCCGTTCCATGGCCTCCTCAAGCTCGCAGTGATGGTTTTGGATGATATATTTCATGCTGGCGTAATCCTTCAGCGCGTCAACCGCCGCCGATTTCTTGTCCAAATATGCCCAGGCTATCATCATGGGAAGGCACCTCCAAAGCATCAAGAATAACCTTGACATCCTCGACGCTTGTTACCTTGAAGGCTTCGCCCTTTGCATCTCTGATTTTACGCATCGTCGCTTCCTGAAGCTTTGTCAGCCTGCCGGACGGCGTTTTCACCTCAAAGGCGACAAACCTGCCTTTAAAGCAGCAGATAATGTCCGGCAGACCGGCTGTGCCGTACATGCCGCCATGCTCCTTCCAGCAGAAGCATTCCGGCACAGACTTTAAATACCGCATGATTGCGTTTACGATATCTGTTTCCGCCATAACTCCGCTCCTTAGTTCCTGAACGGGAGCGAACGGGTCGCGAACCAGTTTTAGGCGCTGAAAATCCAGTATTTATGCCTGTTTGAACGGGTTGAACGGGTTTTCATCCATATTCTTTTATATATATTATTTTCTCTCTATATACCCCTTGCTGTTCTGGTTCCTATATAAGAAATAGGAAAAAGTGGTTCACCCCGTTCAAAGCCCGATATTACAAGGCTTTTATGCGTTTTAAAGTGGTTCGCGGCCCGTTCGTTTTTGCCCCGGACCCGTTCGATATGTTTGCGTGTTCTCATATCATTGCCCGTTCAAGCGTATGCCGCGCCATGTTTTGCGGCGGCTGACCTTCTCGAGCCCGCGCTCCACCCGCTCGCCCAGGCTTTCAATATCCTTGTTGAAATTGGCCTGCGACATCGGCTTGAAGCCGTTTTTCAGGCAATAGTCCCGATACGCCTGGAACAGCTCCTCCCGGACGCATTCCGCCTCGTCTTCCAGTATGCAGCATTCCTCCACGAACGACAGGGCGCTGTTGCTTTCCACCTTGTATCTTTGAAGCTCCGCTTTCGTGCTTTCAGTTTCCGAAAACGCATAGCCGTTTGCAATCAGGCGCTTAAGCCCCTCAAGCGCCCACATAAATATGCCGTCGCGCTCTGAGGCAAGCTTTTCTATCAGGTTCGGATCACGCTTTTCCGGCGGCACCGGGTTTTCGAAGCGGATGATGATGAGCCTGCGGTAAAACCCCTCGCTGCGGTCGCCGTAGTTGCGCGGGATCTCGTTGCAGGAAAACAGCAGCCGGGCGTAGGGCTTGAAGCTGAAAGGATTCTTGTTCTTGCGCTCGGCGGTGATGTAGTCCTCTCCGGTCAAGGCCTTGAAAATGCCGTTGTCGTCCACGCTTTTTGACGGCAGGTCGGCAAAGATGTTGGCAAGCTTGCCGAACAGCTCCGCCGTCTTGAAGCGGTCTGAAAGCGACTGCCACGGGATGTTGCTTACGTTTTCGCTCCCGAGCAGGATTTCCTGCGCCACTGAAAGAAGCGTCGATTTTCCCGCGTTGGGTGCGCCCACCAGCACGAAGCTCTTCTGCGCCTTGTTGACCGGGATGAGCAGGTACCCGAAGATCTCCTGCATCAGATAGATTTCCGCGTCTCCCAGAATGCCCTGAAGGAAGGCCATGAATTTCGGGCACTCTGCGCTTTCATTGTATGAGGCTTTAAGCTGCACCGTAGAATAATACTCCGGAGTATGCGCCTTGAAGCTCCCGTCAAGCACGTTGTACAGCCCGTTTTTCAGGTTGATGATAAACGGATTGCAGTTGATTTCCCGAATGGGCTTGTAAATGAGCATCCGCCACTGGCCCTCCGTATCGTTGATCGCGGACATGGTGGCGTACCGCTCGATGAGATGCCCGCGCACCCTGGCCGCCGCCTGCAGATCGGACGCCGCTTTGTATACGCCGTTTTCGTAAATGTAATAGCTCTCCGCACCGTAAAAGGCGCTGACGTTTTTGGCCATGTGGCTTGCAAGCAGGCCCGGGATAAAGCGCAGGCCGACGCGCCCGGAGGGTTCGTACCAGTCCGGCAGATCTTCTCCCATGGCTTCCCGCTTTGTTTCCTTGCTCTCCCGGTATTCCTTGAAAAGATCCTTCTGCAATGCGGAAAGGGATTTCACCGCTCCGGCTTTCAGGCCGAAATGCTCCTTCATCTCGTATTCAATGAACGTCCCGGCAACGACCGGATCCGCATTGTATAAAAAATCCCAGACAAAATCCTGCGCTTTCTGCACGTTGTCCACCGCCGACTTTGCAACCGGCTGTCCGGACAGAAATTCGCGCAGTTCCTCCACGGAAAGCGGCTTGTAGCAGAGGGCGGCCGGGGACTTGCAGCCGCAGGAATTGTCCTCAAGCCTCGGGCACCTAAAGCCCTTTTCGGCGATCGTTCTGCAGGTGATGGGTTTGGTGCCGCTCTCCAGAAAATGAGTGATCTTGTCCTGCGTTTCTTTTCGGCTGTACTTGGGATATGGCTTTGACATGGCGTGGATCAGTCGGTCGCCGCCTTCAAAAACCGCAAGGTTTGCAATCATCGCATACCAGTCATGCTCCGGGAGCGTTTCTGCGTTGTCCCTGCAGTGCCGAATAAACAGACACCGCCTGGCGACCAGCTCAAGGCCTTTTCGCGTTCCTTTCGGAGCGGGCGCGCCGGGTTTCGGCTCTTCCCGGATCTCCGGCAATGCCGCTTCAAGCTCCGCCTGCGTGTAGCGCAGCTCAGGGCTGAATTTGATGCACTCCACCATGACCGGCTCTTCCTTGCAGTGGTAAAAGCCCGGCAGGCGCAGCACCCGGCTCTCGTTGATGCAGGCCGGATCGCCGTTGAATTTGGCAATCAGGCGTTTTTGCACCCGGCGGAAATCCTCGACTTTGCCATTCTTCATCAGCCAGTATGTGTGCAATGATTTTCTAGTTTTGACGATAAGCGACGGCTCGACAGGAAACGCTTCAATCGCCGCAAGCTGCTCCTCGAAGCTCAGGCTGTCGCACTCCACAAACTGGGCGTTGATGCGGGTAATATCCGCATCCTCATGGCCGCCATAGTTGACGACAAAGAAAATGCCCCGGTTCTTTGCGTTATGTTTTTTCAGTGTTTCCATCATGCTGCCGATCCTGCCCGCCGGGCACTCAAGCTTCGCGCCCTTGAAGGCCGGGTCCTTCCGGTCGCTGAATACCCGCAGGCAGACCGTTTCGCCCGCGTCGAAAAACGGGCGCAAAAACTCTTCGATGGGAATATTGAGCGTTTTATACTCGCGCACTTTGCTTCACCTCCGCGCATTGTTCGCTAAAATGCCGGATTGGGATGCCGAGTCGTTTTGCCTTTTCCAGTTCTACCGCCATGCCGGGGGATATTTTATTGCCGAAACACCACAGTTCATGGCATTTTGAGAGGAGCACCAATCCCATAAAGATAGCCAGGTTCCTCTCAGTTTTGTCGCCGTCGTCCATAAACTGCGGAAACAGCAGATGGGGCGCCAGCGGTATTGCGCCTTTCATTACTGCAAACCGGCAGTAACGCCTTGCCCGCTCCAAATTATGCTCAACGTCTCCTGCCAGCGGCGAGCAGATGAACACCAGCGGACGGAAAGCCGCTTTTTTTGCCTCCCGTTCAATGGCCAGCAGCGCTTCATAAGCCGTCAGATCAAGGTATCCTTCGGCGTTGTATTTGCTTATTCCCATGCGTTAACCCTCCTCAGTTATTTCCTTTAATTCCCCAAACCTTTCTCCGGCTGCCGCTTCCGCAGCAATCGGCACGTCAAACTCCTCAAAAGGCCGCTCTTCCATGCAGGCTTTAATAAAAGACGCCGCCTCGCGCACCTTGTCCTCCGGAAGCTCAAACACCAGCTCGTCATGGATCTGCAAAACCGGGCGCAGCCACAGCCTCTGCGGCAGGCCTTCAATAATGCGTCCAAGCGACAGCTTCAAAATATCCGCCGCCGTTCCCTGTATCGGAGTGTTCAGCGCGCACCGCTCAGCAAAGCTCTTTTTTCCCCAGTCAGAGGAAGCGATGTCCGGCAGATAGCGCCGCCTGCCCAGCCAGGTTTCCGTATACCGCCTTGACGCCGCGCGCTTTTTGGTTTCTTCCTGCCACTGCACAAGTCTTGGATAACCTGCTTTAAGGTATGCTATAATCCGCTCGCATTCCGACAGAGGCGTGTCCAGTCCCGCCTTGAATTTCAGGTTCCGCTGGAGCCCTTTAGGAAACAGACCGTAGAACACGCCGAAGTTGCAGTTTTTGGCGATGGCACGGCGTTCCTTGTAATGCTCCGCGCTTTTGTCCGCTGCATGCTCGAAAGGGATGCGGTAGATAACGGATGTAGTTTGGGCGTGGATATCTCCATTGTTTCGGTAGGTTTCCAGCATCCGCCCGTCCCGGCAGTAAAAAGCTCCGACACGAAGCTCGATCTGGGAAAAGTCCAGAGAGAGCAGCGCCTTCCCCTTGGGGGCGATAAAGAAATTGCGCACGCCGACAGGATCGTTGTCCTTGCGGGGGCAGTTTTGCAAATTTGGATTTCTTGCCGCAAAGCGCCCCGTCTCGGTGCCCAGCGGGAACATGTCCGGGTGGATCCTGCCGGTGGCGCTGTTTATATGCTCCAAATACCCGTCTATGTAGGTGGATTTGATCTTTCCCCATCTGCGGTATTCCTGCACCAGTTCAAACAGCGCCGCAAGCTCGGGCCTGTTTTCGCGGCACCACTCGGAAAGCAGGATCATGGCATCGTCGTCCATGGCCTCCTGGTATTTGGCCGTCGTTTTGAACACTGGCAGCTTCAAATCGCCGTACAGATATTTCTTGAAAGCCGATGTGCTGGCATTCGCCCCAATATTCACGTCGCCGATCATAAAGGCGATATTATCCCGCAGCTCCGCAAGCTTTGCATCGGCCTCCGCTTGTTTTTTAAGCATCAGTTCCTTATCCGCAAGCAGGCCGTTATGCTTCATAAGCCCGCAGTAAACTGCCGCGGGCGATTCGAGCTTTTCAACAATGAATCGGTGCTTTGGCAGATACCGGTCAAACCAGCTATTGAAGAGGTGATACAGCCGTAAGGTAAAGTCGCTGTCGGCGCAGGCATAGCGGACGGTTTCTTCGGCCTGCGGATCCAGTTCGTCAAAATACCTACCTGCCGTCACCATTTCAAAGCCTGGAAGTTCCTCGCCGAAAAGCTCCTGCGCCAGCGTTTTCAAGCCGCTGTCAGACAGTGTTCTGAAAGCTGTATTGCTTTTCAGCGTCATCTGCGCCGCCGCGATGGTGTCATAGCAGGGCGGCTGCAGCACGACGCCGAGGGCGTACAGGAACATCGCCTCAAAGCTCAAATTATGCGCTATTTTCACAATCTCTTTATTTTCAAACACACTCTTTGCCAGCCATTGCATGATCTTATCCGGCGAACCGGCATTCCTTCCTGTTTTATGCCTTAACGGAACATAAACTGCCGTTCCTTCGGAAACCGAAAAACTCACTCCGGCGATATCCGCCTTATGCGCGTCCAGCGCCGCCTTTTCATCCCTGCGGTATTCCTCCCGCGGCGCGGTTTCAAAGTCGAATGCGACCAGCCGCGCTCCGCCGAGGTAGTCCTGCAATTTAGCTAAATCTGTCACGCATTTGTATTCCATAGTCCCTCCTTGCCGCCCGGAGCAGGGAACAGGACTAAATCCTGCTCCCGCGCTCCAAGCATGGATCTTATTTTAACGGCTCTATAACCTCGCCGGTTTCGGGATCCGCAAATGCCTCTTCATCAGTGTCCGCTTCCACGGTATTGTCCGCCTCGAAGCCGACCCGCCTGCTGTACTCCCTGACCTGCTCGGACAACCTGCCGATAAGCGCGTATTCCTCGGAAGTGAGCGGCCTATCGATGGCAAACTGCGCCTGCGAATAAGCAATACCGCCGCTGTTGGTGGCTTTCTTTAACGAAAAGCGAGTCACCACGCTGTTGGATTTCCTTCCCTTGGACAGCAGCCGCTTGACGTATTTCGTAAACTCCTTTAAAGAGCCGGTTGGGAGGGACAAAAGCAGCGGGAAAATCTCCCCCTCGCGCAGCACATAGATCCTGCGGCGGTTCTTGCACGCCTTGCTGCCGTTTTCGCCGGTGCCGAACCGGTTCAGCGGGCAGGCGCTGCAATTCCCGCCCGGGTCGCCCTCTCCGGTTATGCCGTCGAAGCTGCCGCAGTCGGGCGGCTGGTTTCCACCGGTGTATTTTGTCTTGTAGTAGGCATGAAGCGGATGATGGTACAAAATCACCGCCGAAAATTCCTTGACGGTATCCGGCTCGCCCGGGTTTTCGCCGGGCACTTCAAAGACGGTGCTGCCAGCCGACGGAATTTTAATCCGCTCAAAGCTCATATCCAGGCCGTCCAGCTCTTCCGCCATCATCCCAGCCATATTGAAATCGGCAAGCCTCATAAAACCGTTATCCTGCTTTGTTAACGACATTTCTTTTTTGCTTGACATTTTGAAAACCTCCTAAATTGATTATTTTGAAGCCTTGCGCATCCCGACCGAGGTCTTTTCAAAGACGTTCACAAGACCCGATAGCCAGCCGGGAAGCTCATCGTTGTTTTCTTCCATCTGCTCCTTGACAAAGGCCGACAGGGAGTTGGCGTTGACCGTTTCATAGACCAGATCTCCGAACCCGGCTTTTTTGAGCGCTAAGTACAGCTCCTCTTTCCGGCCCGCGGCAGCCGACGCCCTCGTCGTGCCGGTCAGGTAGAACATCACGCCGCCCCGGGTAAAGTTCTGCGTTTCGGTTTCCGCCATCAGCTCCGACAGGCGGTATTCCGTCTCGTCGATTTTGTCGTTGATTTCCTTGAGCTCCTGCTCGGCGGATTTCTTCAAGTCTTTGAGTTCCTTAAGCTGCTCGGCCAGTTCAAACATTTTCTCGCCTTGCTCGTTCATGCTTTTTCACCCCCCTGCCGCAAAAGGATTGAGCCCGCTCCGGTAATCGTCCACCAGCATCTTCGCCAGATCCGCCTTATCCCTCAAAGCTTTCAGCACTTTTTCATCGACGGTGCTTTTTGCCGTCAGGTACAGATAGGTGCAGTTTTCCTTTTGCCCTACGCGGTGGATACGCGCCCTGGCCTGCTCGAAATTGCTCATGCTGTAGTCAAGGGAATAGAACACCATGGTGCTGGCGGCTGTCAGCGTCACGCCCAGTCCCGCAGTCGCGATCTGTCCGACAAACACCTGAACCTCAGGGTCGTTTTGAAACGCCGACACCTGCTCCTCCCGGTCTTTTACGCCGCCCATGATGAGGGAATATCTGATGTCTTTTTTCTCAAGGAGCCTGCAGATGGCGTTGATCTCCGGAATGAACCGCGCCATGACCGCCAGCTTTTTGCCGCTTTGCAAAACATCCTCGATAATGTCCTCCAGCGCCTCCTGCTTTGCTGTGCTGACGCGCTGCACAGGGCCGCCTTCGTCGCCGCCTATAAAACCTCCGGTTATCTGCGACAGCCGGAGCAGGCGCGTAAGTATATTGGTGACGGTAATGCTACTTTCCGTATTCGCTGAACCTTGTTCGCGGGCAGAAAAGCCATCGTCTTGCAGTTGGTTGGTGCGCGAATTGCCACCGGCGGCTCGCCGGTCGCCCTTGCCAAGCTCGGCATAGCTGTCCCTGACCAGATCCCTGTAGATCTTCATCGCGGCGCTCTCCAGCTCCACGTACCGCACAATGTCGGTGGTTTCCGGCAGGTCTAAACATTCTGCTTTGGTCGCCCGAAAGGCGACGCTGTGGAGCCTTTTCATCAAATCCTGCTCCATTGATTTTTTCAGCACCGGCGTGTGGTTCCCGTAGCCGACCATATCAAAATACCTGTTGCGGAACACATAGAAGCTCTGGCCGAAGATGGCGGGGTTCAAGAATTTGTACTGGCTGAATACATCTATGGCTTTGTTGGTAATGACCGTCCCGGTAAGCAGAAGCCTGTACCTTGCCCGCGCGCCCAGCCGGTGCATGGCCTTGGATGCCGCAATGTTGTGGGTTTTGATCTTGTGGCCTTCATCGGCAATAATCATGTCGGGGTTCCATGCGGCTAGCTCTTTTTCCAGCCGCCATGCCGATTCATAATTGATGACCGCGACTTGCAGAGGAGAGCCGCGCATATGCCTAAGGGTATCAATTTTCTTTGCTGCGCTGCCTTCAAGAACCGCAAGGCTGTAATCGAAATCCGCGAATTTCTCGAACTCTTCCCTCCAGACTCCTAAAATGGAGAGAGGCGCAACTACCAGAACCCTGCGGATTTTGCCCGCCTGATACAGAGCGCCGGCGACCGCGATGCTTGTTATGGTCTTGCCGGTGCCCATTTCCATGAGCAGAGCCGCGCAAGCGGACGGCATGGTTTTGAAGGGAACAAGCCCGAGCTTCTCGCAAACAAAATTGAACGCATTGATTTGATGCTTATACGGTGCGGCTTTAATCGGCATGGGCAGCAGCGGCTTCGGCTGTTCCATCCGTTTTGTCCCTCCCTTCATCAGGCGGCTTTTCAATCATCGCAAGCTTTTTTGCCAGCCGCTTTGACACCACGCTGATGGCGTTCAGGATACCGACCAGTTCTTCCGTCGTTTCCTCGCTTTGCGCCAAAGCGGCATTTACGCTTTTTCTCATGCCCTTCACCTCCGTTTCGGGGGAAAAGAAACCCCCCCTCACAATCCAAAGGAAAGTGAAGGGGCGGTTGAACGAAAATTTTTTATTCTAAGCTTAACTTTTTTCTCAGCCGCTTAATTATCTTGTTTTTTTGATAATTAAGTGTGGTTTGTGGTATTCCGGTTTCTTTCGCTACTTGACGTTCCGTTTTGTCGTTGTAAAACAGCTCGTCAATCAGAAACCGCTCATCGTCGGTCAATTCTTTAAGCGCTTGAGACAGCATGTCCAATAGCAGCTTGTCCTCGACGATCTCGTCAACCAGCGCCTGACCGGAAGGAATCTCAAACCCGGCTTCCGCAAACGCTTCAAGCGAAAGCTCCTTTTCAGCGCGAACCTGCCTGCGCTTGCGCTCTTTCCAGGCAGGGCGCTTGAAGGCATAATATACTTCCTTGCTGACCGGAATTTGCCTGCCGTTTAGTTCAATGAAATACTCTTTGTCCATCCGTTTCCACCTCCTTTCCCGAAAGTTCAAGGGAAAGGAAGGAATGGAGGACTGCGGCACCCAGGGAAAAAGGCGCAAAGACAAAAGCGGCCGAGTTTACTGAAATTCGTAAACTCGGCCGCAAAAACTATTCTATCAAGCAGCGCCCTGCCTAAGGGTCGTCATCGCTTTTTGCGCTGTATTGTCTTTTTATACGGGGATGGAATCTTTTACGGCGTATAGCTTTTGCCTTATGTATATTGGCAGAGAACCGCTTGATATTGCATGAAATACATACCATACAATATCAACCTCTTAAGCTCCAACCTACACGGCAGCACCCGCCATACGCTCAGCTTCTATTTAAGTCCGGCAGGTGTTGTCATGCCGAATTTTCCTTGTTTTCGCTTATGTATATTTCTTCATTTTTACTTTGCGAAATATGGTGCAATGTAAATTCCGCCTTTCTATTTGGTGATATGATAATTGTCACTTTTCGTCAATTTGGAAAGAAAATGCCCTGAATCAGGCTTTATTGATTCAAGGCGATTTTTACGTATATTTTAGTTTTATATGCAACTGAAACATGGTTTCTCCTTTCTTTGTAACAACAGCTTTTCTTTTACAGAAAAAAGTTTTAAATACATATAATTTATTTCATCATACAGCAATCAAAATAACAAAATCCGCCTTGAACGGCTTATTCGTTAACAACGATTGGCTGACTTTGTTTTTTAGTGGTAACGAGCTTCTTTTTTCTAAGCATCAGAATTCCTCTAAATATAAAAAATACACTGACAGCCATCCCGGTTATTGCACTATAACCTGCAGCATTTTTGACCTGCATCATGGACAGCAATGCGCATTGAGTCACGACAATCGATACAAAAGCGTCGGTAAAATTAAACACCTTCATTGCAGAGACAATAGGACTATGCAGATGCCTGGTAACCACTGTGCCATGAATTGCAAATCCCAGTTTGGTGAAAGATACCGTAGCCACTCCATAAATAAGATAGAATTCTTTGTATGGAGTGGAGTCGCCCGCAAAAAACATGCGCAGGCAAACGAACAAATAAGAGAACCCTAATATGCAGATAAATACGCCGCTGTGCTTATAAGCGGCAAGTTCCAAATCATACTGCTTTTTTACGTCTTTTAACCGCGCACTCATTTTATATTTTTTAAGTGCTTGCCCTCTCGCAATGCAGAGAATCAAATAATACACTGCATTCGTTACAAACCATGGGGAAAGGAGGTATATGCCTAGTAGCAATTTGCCAAGCCCCATAACCGCATTTATGGCAAATGACGCAGAGGTTGCTGTAATTGTCCGCTCCTGATAAGAGGACTCAATATATCGGGCCAGCAATTTTTTCACGGCCATACCCCCTTTCCATAAAACTTGCTGTTCCTATTTTCTGCGTTTTTTGATGACTGTTCCGACCACAATAACTACAACCGCAACAACGGCTACAACAATAACAGGTGCTGGCATTTGCTTTTGGAGGCGGTGTCAATGACAAATTACGCTGATTACTACAACAATAACAGGTGCTGGCATTTGCTCCACCTCCTCCTGAAAAATCATTGAAGTTTAATATTATGTATAATTAAGCGTTTTGATGGTTCTTGCATCCCTGGCAATGCCCGAAACATCCCCAAAGCTCATCCGCAACATCTGCCCAGTTTTCCGCCGCGTTTTTGCATTTGGCGGCCAGCTCCCGCACATCCTCGGGATTTTGCAAATCAGTTGAATAAGCGCCCGAATCCTCAACCATTCCCGCAAGCGCGTCGGGATTATCCAGCAGCGGGCAGGGGCGCAGATGATTTTCATTGAACGGCTGACCGTTGCGGTAAGCCATAAACAAAGGAGATTTCAGCGCTTCAAGCAGCGTTTTCTCATGTATATTGGAATCGGAGTAATGGACGAACGCACATGGCTCCATATCCCCGTTTGCGTTGATATGCAGGTACCGCCTGCCGCCTGCGATGCATCCCCCGGCGTACTCGCCGTCGTTCCAGAAATCCAGCGTGAAAATAGGCTTTGTTTCCCGGAATTTGCGGATCTGCCGATACATGTATGCGCGCTGCTCGGCGGTGGCCATGAGCTCCGGCACAGCCTCCTTGCCCACCGGTATGTATGTAAAGAACCAGCAGAATTTTGCGCCCCATTCTATCATACGGTCGAAATATTCCTCGGAACCGATTATGTGGACGTTTTTGCTTGTGTAGCAGCAGGATGTGCCGAACGGCAGACGCTTTTCCTTGAGAATGGCCATTGCCCGCTCCACCTTTTTAAATGTCCCGGCGCCCCTGCGGAAATCGGTATCCTCTTCAAATCCCTCCACGCTGATGATGGGAATGAAATTCTTGACCCTCAAAAGCTCTTCGGCGAATGCCTCGTCAATCAGCGTGCCGTTGGTGAAAGCGGCAAACTGGCAGTCCGGATGCTCATCGCACAGGCGGATAATGTCAGTTTTTCGCATCAGCGGCTCGCCGCCGGAGTACAGGTAGAAATATATGCTTAATTCCTTGCCCTGCCGGATGATGCTGTCCAGCGTTTCATAAGGCAAGTTCAGCTTGTTGCCATATTCGGCGGCCCAGCAGCCGGTGCATTTGAGGTTGCAGGCCGAAGTGGGGTCGATAAGTATCGTCATGGGAATGTTGCATCCATGTTCTTTCTCAAGTTCCCTCTGCTTTGAAAAGCTGAGAATATTGGCGTTCAGCCCAAAGTTGCGGAATACCGCTTTCAGAACATCGTTGTCGATGTCCCGCCAAAGGCCCATAATGTATTGGTACCAGACGTTATCGGGATGATCAAGCACCTCATGAAATACCCTTGACTGGCTTTCAAAGTCCTTTATGCCCAAAGCATCTATCCAGTTCAAAAGCTTCGGCAGATTTTTCTCCGGATTACCGGAGATGTAGTTCATGGCCTGATTTAAAACAAATCCGCTGATTTTCCCTTTTGCATTCATAAGTTGTTTTCTCCTTTATTGATAATAATTAAAACTGCGGTGCCTGCGGTATGCGCTTATACCTATTGCTCCGGCAGCAATGGCAACCAGTATTGCCGCTAAGATATAAATTGTCTTATCCATATTTTGCCTCCTTGTCCATCACATGCTTTTTATTTTGACAGTAAGCTGTTTGCTTTTTCGCACACCGCATAAAGCTCGTCGTATTTCTGCTCAATCAGGGGAGTGACCTTGTCGGTCGTCTTGCTGCGTATATTGAGAAAGCAAAAATACGGCAAAATCCAGCCTGCGAAAGCAGGGATTGCAAAAATAATACTAAGAGGCAGCATGTTGGCAAGATAAGAAAACACCGATCCGGCCATAAAAGCGGTTCCGACAAGACCTATGCTGAAAGCGGCGATCATGGCGCTGCTGCTTTTTGAGCGTTCCAGGCTTTCTATCTGACTGACGCAGGATTCAAACTGCCGCTGAAGCCGGGTAAGCTCCGCCTTGTTTCGGATTTTGCGGTCACGTTTAAACTTCATGGTAATTGACCCTACGCCATGCATGGGAGTAGCAGTATCCACTAAAATCCAGCCAAAGTTGGCATAGCCGTCGGCATATACTGATTCCATGCTCCTGTCTACCGTAATCTCCTTGTACTCATACCCGATAAAATTGTTTTCATTTTTTGTAACCTCAACCATAATGACAACTCCTTTCCATATCTGTTTTTACTTCAATTAACCTTATGACCGTATATTAATCCCGAAATATGTATGAAATGCTTGAGAATTGTTTGAGAAATATTAATCGCAAAATCATCTGCCTATCAAACCGTCAAAAAGCAATTACGATGCCTTTTTCCGCCGCATACAGCGAACTTAGGCCGCCTGTGGGAACAATGTGTATATTTTTAAATTTAAAGCGTTTTTTTATCTCTGTGCAGAGCTGTTCCGCCAGTTCAAGGTTGTTGCAATGAGATATGACGAGGTTTTCTCCTTCCGTTTTTTTGCCGCTATTCTCGACAAGAGACATCAGACGCTCAAGCATCTGCCGCATTCCTCTTACTTTTTCATATAAAACAATATTGCCGTTGCCGTCGCTGCCCATAATCAGCTTTATATTCAAAATCTGGATAAGGCTGCCGGCGACCTTGCTCAGCCGTCCGTTTTTTTGCAGGTTTTCGTAGTTTTCCAGTACGAAATATGTCTTCATATTGTCAATAAAATCATGGACAGCTTCAATAATTCGGGTTTTAGCCAGCCCCTCCCTGATAAGCTCATGCAGTTTAATCGCTATGAGCGTTTCTCCGGCCGACGCGCTTTTGGAATCAAAGACATGTGCGCTTTGACCGCTGTCCTCTTCGGCCTGGCTGCTGCCAAGAACGGCATTGCTGTAAGATCCTGATAATTTGCCGGACAGGGTTATGACATATTCGCCTCCTGTGCTTTGAATAGCTTTTTGATATAAATATGGCGAAGGGGAAGCAGACCCGACTTTTTCACTGCATTCCTTCATCGTTTTCATGAACTCTGCTAAATCAAGCGATTCGTCGTCCACAAATTCCGTTTGTCCCAGCATCAGGGTTAATGGAACGACTGCAACGGACATTTCCTTTTTCATTTGCTCCGGCATATCACAGCCGCTATCTACGATGATGCTTGCTTCCATGGAAGCTTCACCCCCTGCTCTTCAGCGGACTGCATTCGCCGGCAATAAAATTGATGGTTCCAAGGGTATTTTTTTCAGCCTTCAACCATCTTACCTCATCGCGCAGTGTTTCCTCATAAGACCTGGTTTTATATCCCAGCTCCTTTTCAGCCTTGCTGTAATCAAAGCTGTTGTTCCTTTCCAGGTTATATACGGAAAAAGTTGTCAGAAGTGGTTTTGTACCCTTTTTCTTCGCCTGTTTTTCCATTATTTTTGCCATAAATTTGGCAAGTCCCAATGGAAGAAAAATTTTCGGGGGTTTGCAGCCGCTCTCCTTTGACAGCACTTCGCACAATTCTTTCAGCGTTACTTCTTTGTTTGCAAGAATATAGCACTCGCCTTTTCTTCCTTTTTCAGCGGCCATAATGCATCCGAACGCCAAATCCCTGACATCGGCAAGATTGAATGAGCCTTTTATTCCTACAGGCATTTCACTGTTAATGATTTGAATAATGGTACCTGTTGTTTCACTGACAGCATAATCCCCGGGGCCCAAAATTCCGCTTGGATGAACTACGCAGGCATTTAAGCCCCTTTCACGCGCCGCATCCAGAACGGCTTGCGTTGCAAGCGCTTTTGACTGGCTGTAACACCCCACTACTTTATTTGCGTCAAACCGGTCCACTTCCTTGATTTTCTGTCCTTTGGGGAGTTCGGGAATTGCTCCCGTACTGCTGACATAGACAAGCTTGCGGCATTCTTTATGCTCAAGGCATTTATCAATTATGTTTTTTGTACCTCCGACGTTAACATCAATCAGCTTCTGATTGAAATCCGGATTGACCGTTACCATGCTTGCGCAATGTATCACAATGGTTTCCATCCCATCCTGTACGGAAAAAAACTGTTCCAGAGAATCCTTATTGCACAAATCTCCTAAACAAATTTCCACCTGAGAGGGAACAAACCTTACTGCCTTGTCATTCGGCATGACAAGCGCTTTAACCTTTTCTCCGCGCTCAAGCAGCTGAGCGCATACATTGCTGCCCAGAAAACCTGTTGCGCCTGTTACTAAGTACACTGTCTTTTTCATTAATTTTTATCCTCCTTATACCTGCTGTCAAAGGCATTTCCCATAAAATCGGCCTTCTTTCATCCATAACAGCAGCCTTAGATTTTTAATTATTTCAAGCCTTTGATCAGCGGTATCAGCGAAAGAAGCAAGATGATGCCCGCAATTCCCAAAATAATGCCGAGGATGATGTTACTCCATACCATCACCAAACACATGCCAAGACCCAACAAAAGCGAACCAACAACGCCAAGTGCCACAGTGCCTACTGTTTTTCCATTTAATCGAATCGGCGTCTTGTTTTCCATTCTGCGCCACACAATCACCATGGCCAGCAAAACGGCAAAACCAATACAGCCCATAAACACACCTGGCTTGAATGCGTTCCATTCCGGCAGCAGACACATGCACATACCTATGGCAAAGAGAATGCCTCCGATGGTTCCCATAATCATCGCTGCAAAACTGCTTTTTTTCATAATCTTATCGCTCCTTGTTAAAATATTGTTTTGATTGATGCTCTTATCATACCGGTCTGATATTTGTGAAATGCTTGAGAATTGTTTGAGAAATATTAATGCATAATGCAAAAGCGGTCCGAATTTTTTCAAATCCGGACCGCTTTTGCGGTTGTAATCACTATTCATTTATTATTCACTTGCTTTCAGCCGCACCGTAAATGTCGTGCCTTTGCCCGGCTCGCTGGCAACGGTAATCGAGCCGCCAACCAGCTCGATCACCTTTAATGTGAGCGCAAGGCCCAATCCATTGCCTTCCTGCGCGTGCGAGGTATCTCCCTGATAAAACTTGTCAAAAATCCTGCCAATGGCTTCTTTGCTTATGCCGCATCCGGTATCGGACACCGTAACGGTAACCGTGTCTTCGTCGGATGTCTGCGTCAAAGTAATCTTTCCTCCCGGGTCTGTGAATTTGATGGCGTTTGACAACAGGTTATGCCAAACAATACCCAGCATCTCTTCGTCGGCGTTAATAATTGCCAGATCCTCCAAATCGGCTGTAAATTCAATATTTTTCTTCTCCCACAATTCTTCAAACTGCAGAGCATATTCGGTCAATTGGCGGCACAGGTCATAAGGCTGCGGCGATGGCACAATCTTCTGATTTTCCAGCTTGTTGAGCTTCAATATGTTCGTTACAAGCGTCGTCAGCTTTTGTGAGGCATTGATAATGGTGTCGCAATAATCCTTTCTGACCTCATAAGGCAGATTTTCCTTCTGCAGCGCCGCCGCATAGTTTTGTATGACAGCAAGCGGCGTTTTAAGCTCATGGGATACATTGGCTATGAAATCGTTTTTTAATGTTTCAATGCTCCCCAGTTCCTCCACCATCTTATTGAAATCCTCAAACATTGCATCCACATAATCAAATTTCTCAGGAGAATGGACAGGTTCAAGATATACTGAAAAATCGCCCCCGGCGACCTGCCTGGCGGCTTCGCTGAGCCTTCTCATGGGAGTATCAAAGGCTCGGATTTTCTGCCGCGCGGTGACAAGGCAAAAGACAGCGGTAACAATCAGCCAATACCCAAGCATCCCGAAGATATATTCCGGAGGGAAAACGCCAAAATCCACATATTCATGATAAATCATCCACTGCCCGGCAGAAAGCACGAGCAAAATTATATATGTCAGCGCAACTTCACGCCATGTAAAATGTCTTGATTTGACTCGGCTGTCTTTTTCGATTTGCTTCTTTTTCATTGCAGCACCGCCTTATAGCCGAGGCCATGCACCGTGACGATTTTAAATCCGCTGCAAATGGAAAATTTATCCCGAAGCTTGGTGATATACACGTCCACAGCGCGCAGGCTGGTTTCGCTGTCAATCCCCCAAAATTCATCCATAAGCTGAGCTCTTGAAAAAGTATGGTTGGGGTAAGAAAGCAGCTTATACAGGATATTGAATTCCCGGACGGTCACCGGAATTTCCTCTCCATCCACAGTGGCGGTCATGGCGTCCGAGTCCAAAACGAGATTGCCCACAGCAAGCCGCTTGTCTGCGGCAATATTGGCACGGCGCAGCAGCGCTCCTATGCGCAGCACCAGCTCATCCAAATTTATCGGCTTCACCATATAATCATCAATTCCGGCAAGGAACCCTTTTTTCATTGCGGTCATGTCGTCGCGGGCCGTCATAAAAAGTATGGGGATTGTTTTGTTGATGCCGCGTACAGTCCTTGCAAACTCAAAGCCATCTGTTCCCGGCATCATGATGTCAGAAATAATAATGTCAAAGATGGAATTGTACATCGCTTCATACGCTTCCTGCGCGTTCAGGCACCCTGTTGCTTTATATCCATTGTCGTTTAAATGCGTGCAAACAATTTGGTTAAGCTTCAAATCATCCTCAACAACCAGTATATTTATCATAAAAAGACCCTCCTGAATTTAAACCTCTCAGCCATCACAGTATAGCAGGCAAATGTTTAAAAATTGTTTATTTCAGTTCTTTGCAAATAATTTTTTAATTTGCAGCGGGCGTCATCCGGTTTTTTTGCATCCTTCGGAATTGCCCAGACGCGGCTGAATCGAATAATGCCGGGTATCCGGTTTTCTTCGCACAGCTTCTGTATGCGGCGCTCAGAGACGCCCCATTTCTCCGCAGCCTCTTTTGTTGACATATATTCCATGCTGTTCGCCATCTCCCAATAGAAATTATCTATATTATATACGGTTAAACGAATAATATCAAGCTCTATCATCCGCCGAGAGAATAGCTATGCTTGCTTCAATTAATAATTTACAAACAAATATCAAACACCATGCAAATATTTTCCTCGTACAATAATGCTATCAAAGCCAAATTAATCAAATTGGAAGGAGACTGGTACCATGGCAAAATCAAAACTAGTCGCAGCAAATAAAAAAATTGAGGAAGCTGTCGTCGGGGGATATAAAGCCATCGAAAACAGTGTTGTCGCCGGTTACAAAGCAATCGAGAATGGCGTTGTCGGCGCATTTAATAAGGTATCTGACAAATATGTGGACAGATATCTGACAAAGGAGGGCGAATCCGTGGAAGAAGCAAAAGAAAGGCTGGTGGCAGAGCAGCAGGCGCGCAAAGAAAAAAATAAGAAGGAAATGGAAGAGCGAAAACAGCGTCAGCAGGTAATTATCGAACAAACCAGAAAGCGTTTGTGAAAATTGGCAATTGCGCTTTTCATGAAAGCTTATGCTTCACGTTTTTTAAGAACGTATATTTATATGAGCAAAAGAGCTGCCCTGTCAGGGCGGCTCAAATTTTTTATGCATGTGAAAAAGACAGCAAACCCGAAACTTTTTAAGGAATTAACCTGGTCTATTCAGCATTTTGTATTAACACATGTAAAATCAAGTAGACATGTTCCCGCAAACACATTAAACAATTTCAAGCGCCGTCTTTTCCGTCTACACAACCCCGCACTCCTGAAACTGGCTCAAAAGGCTGTGGATGTGTTTCCTCGAACAATCGCACATATAAAAATACAGGGATTCCCGGTATCCCAGCCGCCGAAAAGCACATTTTCGGCAGACGGCAAATTGCCGGAAAACCCTGTATTCAAGCCGTTTTTCAGGCGCTTATTTGTTTTTTACATTTGTCATCAACACCACGCACTCAACGTGCGCCGTCCGTGGAAATAAGTCTATTGGCGTTACAGACTGGGTTTTGTAGCCCATTTGCTCCATAAGTTTTAAATCCCTTGCCAGTGTTGCCGGATCGCAGGAGACATATACAAATGTCTCTGGGGTGAAACTATCTGCAATAATGTTTAAAAGTTCCGGAGAGCAGCCCTTTCTTGGCGGGTCAACCACAATAACGTCAGGCTTTATGCCCTCTTCCCAAAGCATTCGGACAGCTTCGGCCGCGTCGGCAGCTAAAAATTTGGCGTTTTCTATGCCATTAATCCGGGCATTAATTCGTGCGTCTTCTACCGCCTGCTCTACAATTTCTACACCGATTATCTGTTTTGCGCTTTTTGCCATGGACAACCCTATGCTTCCCGTGCCGCAGTACAAATCCAGTACTACCTTGCCTTCGGGCTGGGCATATTCCGCAACCTTTTGATACAAAATTTCGGCCATGTCGCGGTTTACCTGATAAAAAGACAATGGTGATACACGAATTCTAACGCCGCACAGAATATCGATAATATAATCCTCTCCATATAAGGTTTTACACTCATCACCCAAAATCACGTTGGTGTTCTTCTTATTAATGTTTATCTGAACGCTTTTGAGGCTTTCCCCGACAGCCTTTTTCAGCAGCTCTACCAGCATTTCGCTTTCAGGCAGACTGTCCCCGTTGATTACAATGACCACCATAATTTCTCCGGTAGCCTTTGCCATTCGTATATATATATGCCTCAGAAGGCCAGTCAGGCTTTGTTCGTCATATATGCTTACTTTTGTATATTCAATCCACTGTTTTGCCGCCTCTAAAACATCATTGAATATTTTGGGATGCAGTCTGCAATCCATGTTCTCTACTATTCTGTGACTGCGTTGGGCATAAAAGCCTATAACGGGCCGGCCTTCTCTGTTAACACCCACGGGATACTGGGCTTTATTGCGGTATTCATACGCACTGATTGCCGGGATTATCGGTTGTGGCACAATATCAATGCCGCCTAGCCTTTTTAAGGCATCGGCAACCCTGTCGTATTTTACCGAGCATTCTGCCTCATAGTTTATATGCCTGTAAACGCAACCGCCGCATTTCCCGAAAACTCCGCAATCCTCAGGATTACGGTTGGGTGAAGGCGAAATGATATCCATAATTATGCCATAACAATAAGATTTTAGCACTTTAACAATCTTAACCCTTAAAATATCTCCCTCTGCGGCAAACGGCACAAACACAGCCATGCCTTCATACTTGCCAACACCCTGGCCGTCTGCGGTAGTACCGGTAATTATTAGCTCAATTTCCTGATTCTTTTCCATCTCTTCACCCGCTTTTACAAACACTACAACTTATAAATATACAGTAAAATTTTCGAAACTATTTATTCAAAATAGTATCATTTATCCCCTGCTTTTTCAAGCTCGCCGAGTTATTGCAATTTTTCATAATGCATATAAATTATTTTATTCTTTAGTTATTGCGACAAATTATTAACAATTTGTTTAAAAAATATTCATTTTATCTTGAATTCCCACATTGTTTTAAATATAATTAACTTAGTTTTTTGGCAAAAATATATTAATGGGAGGCACAAAAAAATGGGTTCGCTTTTTAAATTAAAAGAAAATGGAACCAATGTAAGAACCGAAATTATTGCCGGTATTACGACTTTTTTCACAATGGTTTACATCATCTTTGTAAACCCCGCTATGTTATCTTTAACCGGTATACCCTATGGTGGGGTATATTTGGCAACAATCATTGCCGCTGTTGTTGGAACGCTCTTTATGGGGCTGTTTGCAAATGTTCCCTATGCACTGGCCCCCGGAATGGGACTTAACGCATTCTTCACATATACTGTATGCTTTGCGTTAGGATTCACATGGCAGCAAGCCTTGGCCATGGTATTCATCTGCGGTGTTATCAATATTATAATCACTGCGACCAAAATTCGCAAAGTTATAATTAAATCCATTCCCGTTAGCCTTCAGAATGCAATTGGCGGTGGTATAGGTATATTCATAGCCTACATCGGTATTAAAAACGCCGGACTTTTAAGCTTTACATCCGATCCCGGCACATACACTCTTCTCGAGAGTGGAACAGTTGTAGCCGACTCTTCTGCGGTCCCCGCTCTGGTTGATTTTAATACCGCGGGCGTTATCCTTGCTTTAATTGCCATTGTAATTACAATTGTATTAATGCTTTTAAGAGTTAAAGGCGCCATTTTAATTAGTATAGTAATTTCCACTATTCTCGGTTGCCTTATTGGTGTAGTAGACCTTAGCAGCATTGAACTCGGCGACTACATTGGTGGCCTATCCGATTCCTTCAAAGACCTTGGCACCACATTCGGAGCTGCTTTCGGTTCCGAAGGCATGGGTTCGCTTTTCTCTGATATAAATAAGTTGCCTTTAATACTTGTTACAATTTTCGCATTCAGCCTTTCTGATACATTTGATACCATTGGAACATTCATCGGAACCGGCCGCAAAACCGGTATTTTCAGTGAAGAAGACGAAAAGGCAATGGAGAGCAGCTCCGGCTTTAAATCCAAGATGGACAAGGCTTTGTTTGCCGACTCAATCGCAACTTCAATCGGTGCAATTTTCGGTACTTCCAACACCACTACTTATGTTGAAAGTGCTGCAGGTATCGGCAGCGGTGGGCGCACCGGCCTTACCAGCGTTGTTACCGCAATCTGCTTGCTGCTTTGCATACCCTTGGCGCCTTTTGCCGGATTGGTTCCCCAACAGGCAACTGCTGCAGCCCTTATTGCTGTAGGTATTCTGATGATGTCCTCCTTCAGAGAGATTGAATGGGAAGTACTCGAAGAGGCAATTCCCGCCTTCTTTGCCGGAATCTTCATGGCACTGTGCTACAGCATTTCTTACGGTATTGCATTTGGGTTTATAACCTACTGCATTGTAAAACTCTGCAAAGGCGAAGCTAAAAAGCTGCATCCGATCTTAATAGTATCTTCCCTATTGTTTATTCTTAATTTCGTTATCCTTGCATTTATCTAAAATATTAAGCCCCGATAAAAATTTATCGGGGCTTTTTCGCCTTTGGGCGACAAAATCTTGCAATGAATTTGTAATGAAATTCGGGCAAATCTAATAATATAAAATGGGCTAAATCTCAGTAATGTTTTTAAAACATTAATATATTGGTAAAAATTTTTTGATATTATAAAGTTAAATAAAGCAATGAAAAGAGGTATTGTTATGAAAGCAAAGATTGACCGCGACGGCTGCATAGGCTGTGGGCTTTGTTCCGAAGTTTGCCCAAGTGTTTTCAGAATGGCTGATGATGGGCTTGCGGAGGTTTATGTGGACGAAGTCCCCGCCGAGGACGAAGACAAAGCAATCGAAGCCCAGGAAGGCTGCCCTGTATCGGTAATCGAAGTAGTCGAATAAAGACCTGCTTCTAGCAGGTCTTTTTTATATAAAGGAGGAAAGTTTTATGAATAAAGATAGGATAAAATCGGATTACCGTATCGAAGATAAACCTTTACCAAATATCGAAATGGACCAGAAAGCAAATAATAACAAGACATTTAATGAGCAAAGGACGCCCAAAAACCAGTTTCGATAAAAACACCCCCCTAATGCAGTTTGCACATGGGATTATCAGTTTTTTCAAAATTTAAGGTAAATTTTAAAATATTGGGAATTGTTTTCCTTAATATTTGACCTTCCTATACCAAGGCAGACGTGATAAAGGTACTTCGACTTCAACCGTACGGGGCCCCGTAATCTCACTTCCATCGTCCCCAAGCCATGTACCTTCTGGAAATACCACTTTTCTAGTAACAGCACCTTTCTTTAGCACTGGTGCTACAAGTATATTGTCACCCAGCATAAACTGGTCTGCTATTTTCTCATATCCGCCATCCGGAAAGACATACGCCATATGCCGCATAATAGGCTCACCCGTTTTGGCTGCATGTTCTGCCAATTTGACAATCGTGTCCCCCATATTGACATGAAGCTTTGCTGCCTCCACGCAGTAAGATAAGTGTTGTTTGTCAAGTACCCTCCAAGGGGCAGCGGAAAACTGCATCATGGGGAAAAGTGCCGCGCATTGGGCGTATCTTACAAACAGTTCCTGATCAAGCTGGGCGGCATTTGCCAAAAAGTTTAAATATTCACCTCCGCCAATCATATCAGGGCAGTTAAATGCATACCCCATCAGCCCTTGCGCAAGGCCATTTGGTATTAAAGATGCAAGGCCATTCCCCTCCCATGAATGGTTTTTATCTTTAAGTCTTTGTACAAGAGGAAAACCGGCCATTTTCCAGCAAGCCCTGTATTCATTTAAGGCATACTTTAATCCCACTTTAGCCCAAGCTTCACAATGCCCGTTTTTTGTAGTTGGTACAGCGCAAATATCACTATCCTCATAAAACTCCGGATCGCCGGCATCAAGTTTAAATCCGTCAATCCCATACCTGTCAATTAAATTGTCCATCTGGCTCTGAAACCATTGCACAGCATTAGGGTTTGTACAATCAATTAAACTGCTGTATCCATTCCACCACTTTCTAATGGCAATTTCACCGTTTTTATCTTTTATCAAATACCCTTTATCTCTAAGCATACGAAAAGTCGCAGTATCCGGGCTTATCATAGGGCAAACCCAAAGCATTACTTTAAAACCCATTTCATTCAGCTTTTCTACCATCTCTTCAGGATTTGGAAATCTGCCCGGATGAAATTCCCAGCTGCCATAATACTGCTGCCAGTTATCATCAATCATCAATACTCCGGGTGGCATATCATTTTCAATAACAGCTTGTGCATATTCCAGCACTTTTTGCTGCGTTGGTTCATACAAAAGCTCTATCCATAAATTGTACTGAGGTGCTGTAAAAAGCAGTTTGTCGGGAATAGTACCTGAAGGGGGAAAATATTTTTTACTTACAAATCTATATACCTCTCTAAGATTTCTATAACCGCTTCCAAATTCCACATCTCCGAAATCGCTTTTTATTTGTAATTCTCTACCTTTGAAGGTGTATGTAAACCTCTCTTGAGACCAGACATACCTTCCCTTGTTAGAAATAAGCAACGGTGAGCACTGGTTGCCATTAAAGTTTGTCATATCCCTTGAATGCTCTATATAACCGTAAGGCATAAAAATGCCATCGTCAACTATGCCACCCCACCAGTATTCATTTTCAAGCAGTCTAATTGTAAATTCTTTACCCATGATGTTTGGCACCTCAAAAATTAAATCTGTGACCATTTTATCATTGAAAATTGTAACTTTGAATATCCTTTTGTTGGGACTATTAACTACAGTGGTATTAAAACAGGCGTAATCGGCAAACATATTTAATTCAAGCCTTCGAAAGGAGATTGCAAAATCTTGAATTCTTTAATTAAACCTAGTAAAAAACTGCTCAAGCAACTGCTGTAAACAATATAGCATATAACAAGCAATTCACAAAAAAATCAGTTTAAAAGACTTGAAATTTTTAAGACAATATGATATGATATTTTCCGCTGCGAGAGAAAAAGTTAATATGTGGGGGTATAGCTCAGTTGGGAGAGCGCTTGAATGGCATTCAAGAGGTCAGCGGTTCGAACCCGCTTATCTCCACCAAACCCGACAGTCGTCTGACTGTCGGGTATTTTTGTTTTTATGCACCTTTGGCTAATGGTAGGATGGACACTTTTGTGTCGCTAACGTCAACCCAATTGTTCACAAGTAATTGCTAAATCTGTTCATATTTCAAAGACAAGACAATGATTCTTATTTCGCACAGATTGTATTGTACTAAAATGGTTAATAAAATTTATTATATGGAGAACGGTTCCATATTAGAGAGCGGAAGCCATCATAAATGGTTGTCCTGAAATAAAGCATCAGGGAGCCAGCACCCTGCAGAATTTTTGCCGTAATCCAGAACAGTACCTGCTGTGGGTTATTTTTATTAAATGTAAATGCTATTTAACAGCAGTCCGAACAAAAATGAACCGACTGCCAACATTAACATTACCGTTCTTAAATCCATGCCCACCACAACCTTGATATTCCCCATTTGCTTAATAATAGTAGTGAATATTCAAATTATAACTCACATATGCTACTAATATAACATTAATATACATAGATGCAATGGTCAGCAGCTTTACTTTCTGTTAATAAAAAGGTCCAGCAATCATTCAGGTTTGCTGGACCTTTTATTCTTAAGTTCCATTATTTGAAATATATTCATCAAGTATCCTCGCGGCCCGCTCAACAAGCTCTGCGCAGGGACGTTTTATATAATAGTTTTCGCTTCTATCCTCCGGCACAGGATTATCTCTTTTATTTGATATGCCCAACAACTCCCTGCAAATAATTGAACCGTTTTCTTTTTCAAACTGCTTTGCCAGATACTGAATAAGCCTGTAATGTTCCGTTTTAGCCTTTTTGTTGGCCGGATCTGTGTAGCCGTATTTTAAACCGGCAACCACAAACATACCCGTCACTGCCCCGCATACTTCCCGCAGCCTGCCCATTCCGCCGCCAAATGAAGAAGCCAATTTCAGTGCTGTTTCAAAATCCAGACCAGTTTCATCACAAAAGGCGGCAAAAACCGACTGGGCGCAATTATACCCTTTTAAAAACAATTCTTTAGCTAACGTTGAATGTGGGCTCAATTTGGATCTTCCCTTTTCGGTATATTAAACAATTCATATTATACAACATTTTTTATTAACTTTAAAAACTATGTTTTAATTGCCTTTTTCATTGTGCGGACGTATTCGGTGACATGGGGGACGCAGTCAGGGCCGTACTGCTCAATTATTTTGACAATTGCGCTGCCGACAATTATGCCGTCTGCAAATTTGGCTATTTCCCTTGCCTGTTTCGGGGTTGAAATACCAAAACCTACGGCACAGGGAATATCATTGACCTCTTTTACAAGCTTTATCATATGTTCTGCATCTTTCCCAATATTCTCTCGCACGCCGGTAACACCCATTGAGGAGACACAATAGATAAATCCTTCGGCTTGTCTCGCGATCATATGTACCCGTTCATTGGAGGTGGGGGCGATCATCGAAATTAAAACCACCCCATTTTCCACACAGTGGGGCAAAAGTTCTTCTCTCTCCTCAAATGGCAAATCTGGCACAATAAGCGCGTCAATACCGGCGTCCCTGCAATTTTTCAAAAACCTTTCAGCGCCATAGGCAAAAACCGGATTGATATAGGTCATAAAGGCTATCGGAACATCGCTTTGTTTACGAACTCTTTTTACCATTGAAAAGATTTGGTCCACCGTAACACCCCGGCATAAGGCGCGTACATCTGCCCTCTCAATTACCTCCCCCTCGGCCACCGGGTCGGAAAAAGGAATGCCAAGTTCGATTAAATCTGCACCCGCCTCTGCCATTCTCAACACTAATTTTTCGGTTATTTCTATTGACGGGTCACCCGCGGTGATAAAGGGAATAAATGCCTTTCCATTAGAAAATGCCTGTTTTATCCTACTCATAAATTTCCACCCCTTTATAGCGCGCTATTGCTGCCACATCCTTGTCCCCTCTGCCCGAAAGGCCGACAACTATAATTTGGTCCTTAAGCATCTGGGGGGCCATTTTTTTAGCATAGGCCACCGCATGGGCGCTTTCTATCGCAGGAATTATGCCTTCTACCCGGGACAGGTATTCAAACGCCTCAACTGCCTCCTCGTCGGTGACCGCCACATACTCGGCCCTGCCGGCGTCGTGGAGATAGGCATGTTCTGGACCAACCCCCGGATAATCAAGCCCGGCAGAAATGGAGTATACCGGGGCAATTTGGCCGTATTCATCCTGGCAGAAGTAGGACTTCATCCCGTGAAAGATCCCCACCTTCCCAGTGGTTATTGTCGCGGCATTCTTTTGGGTGTGAATGCCAAGCCCTGCTGCCTCACAGCCTATAAGGCGGACATTTGGCTCATTTATAAAGTCATAGAATAACCCAATCGCATTGCTCCCTCCGCCAACACAGGCAACTAGCGCATCTGGTAATCTGCCTTCTGCATCCATTATCTGCCGCTTTACCTCGCGGCTAATTATGCTTTGAAAATCCCGCACAATTGTGGGAAACGGATGTGGGCCCATGACAGAACCCAGTACATAATGGGTGTCTTTTATGCGCCGGCTCCACTCCTTTAAGGTTTCATTTACCGCGTCTTTAAGCGTCTGGGTGCCGCTTGTCACCACATGGACCTTAGCTCCCAGCAGTTTCATGCGGTAGACATTAAGGGCCTGGCGGTCGGTATCCTCCTTACCCATGAATATCTCGCATTCCATTCCCATAAGTGCCGCAGCGGTTGCAGTAGCCACCCCGTGCTGTCCCGCTCCCGTTTCGGCAATAACGCGGGTCTTTCCCATGTACTTTGCAAGCAACACCTGTCCTAATACATTGTTAATTTTATGGGAACCCGTGTGGTTAAGATCCTCCCTTTTAAGGTAGATTTTAGCACCATTTAAGTCCTTAGTCATGTTTTCTGCAAAGTACAAAAGCGATGGCCGGCCAGCATAGTTTTTAAGCAGGCTTTCCAGCTCTGCTTGAAATTTCGGGTCATTTTTAAAATGCGTATACGCTTCCTCCAGCTCTATAACCGCATTCATCAGCGTTTCAGGGATATACTGCCCGCCATAGATGCCAAACCTTCCCTTTGGCATAACTTTATCCTCCTTTTTAACAGCATAAATTGGTCTTTTTAGTTGCCCAATAAATTTTAATGTGTCTTAAAATTCTACAACAGCCTTGCCAGTGATACTATATCCAATATCTTTTGGGGGTCTTTGTACCCGTTGGTCTCCACGCCGCTGCTGACATCTATGCAGTAGGGGTTGTATTGTTCAATTACCTTTAATATATTTTCTAAACTTATACCGCCCGCTAAAAAATAGGGCTTTTTGACATTAGAAATAATTGACCAGTCAAAGGTTTTACCAGTTCCTCCGTATTGCCCAGGGTGAAAAGCATCAAACAGCAAAAAGTCGCATGGGTAATCGGTTTTTAAGTCCTGATGGTCTTTTATTCTGATGGCTTTGATAATCTGATTGGGGACACTGCTTTTTAGTGTGTTTATATATTCCTTATTTTCATCGCCGTGGAGTTGGATTACATCGATTATCTGGGATTTACAAAGTCTTATGATTTTTTCAATATCTTCATTAACAAATACCCCCACCGCTTTTATTGCAGGGTTAAGGTGGGATTTTAAGGCCATTGCCTTGTGCTCGTCTACCTGCCTTCTGCTTTTTGCAAACACAAAACCGATGTAATCAGGCAGCGCAAAGTTTACTGCGTCTATATCCTCTTTTCGCGTAAGCCCGCAGATTTTAATCTTTGCCATATCCCTACCCCTTAGTTTCATTGCCGCCTTTTAAGTAGGACAGCATTGCCTTTTTGTCCTTACTTCTCATCAGTGCCTCACCGATTAAAACCGCGTCCACTCCCGCCTTTTCAAGCATTAGGATATCCTCCCGCGTCTTTATGCCGCTTTCTGCCACAAATATAATGTCCTTGGGAACAAGCCTTCTTAAATGTATGCAATTATTTATGTCAACCTCAAAGGTTTTAAGATCCCGGTTATTTACCCCTATTACCCTGGCCCCAGCCTTCATGGCGCTGTCAATTTCCTCTTCTGTATGGGCTTCTACGAGGGCAGAAAGGCCAAGTTCATCACAAATGGAAATATACCTTTTTAATGTGTCTGTATCCAATAAAGTGCAAATTAACAATACCGCATCAGCTCCGATTAGCTTTGATTCATAAACCTGGTATTCATCCACAATAAAGTCCTTTCGAAGAATGGGTATATTTGCACTCTGGCTGATTTCTTGAAGAAAAACATGGGACCCTTTAAAATACTCAGGCTCTGTTAGCACCGAAATGGCGTGGGCACCGGCATCCTCGTACTCTTTAGCGATTTCTATATAAGGAAAATTCTGAGCTATTATGCCTTTAGAAGGTGAGGCTTTTTTTACCTCGCATATAAAAGCTAATCCCTTGTTCTTTAACGCCTTCTCAAAGGCAAAATCCTGGCGGTTGTTAAACCTTTTTACCACACTATTTTCAAATACCAGGGATTTTAAATTGGACAAAGGTATTTGCTCTTTAGCCGTTTCTACGCGCCGCCTTGCAGATTTGGCCAAGGTTTCAAGAAACATCACAGTCCCGCCTTTCGTTAAACCTCACAATTAGTAAGCTCTACAAATTTATTTAACTGCTCTAGCGCCCTTCCGCTGTCGATTATCTCCGACGCAAGCCTCACGCAGTCCCTTAAGGTAAGGTGATCGTAAAACATATATAAGCACACCGCCGAATTAAGCAGTACCACATCCCTTTTAGGTCCCTTTTCACCGCTTAATACCCTTCTTGCAATCTCTGCATTCTGCTGAGGGTCTCCGCCTGTTAAATCCTCGGGCTTGCAGTATTCAAACCCTAACTGGCGCGGGTCTAAAAAGAAGCTATTTAAATTGCCATCGTTTACTTCGCAGACAGTGGTAGAGGTGGTAAGGGAAATCTCATCAAGGCCGTCGTGACCGTGCACCACCATTGCCTTCTTTACACCAAGGTTGCAAAGTACCCGGGCCAGCGGCTCTACCAGGTTTTCATCGTAAACTCCCAGCAACTGGTAGGTGGCATTGGCGGGGCTTGCTAATGGCCCCAGTATATTGAATATTGTGCGAACGCCAAGTTCCCTTCTAACGGGAGCTGCGTATTTCATCGAAGGGTGGTAGTTGGTGGCAAACAGGAAACACAGGCCTATTTCCTTTAGTATCTGCTCACTTCTTGAGACAGGAATGTCAATTTTCACCCCTAGCGCCTCCAGCACGTCGGCACTTCCGCACTTACTAGACACACTCCTATTTCCGTGCTTCGCCACCGGCACACCAGCTGCCGAAATTACAAAGGAGGAAATGGTGGATATATTAAATGTATAGGCCTGATCCCCGCCAGTGCCTACAATATCTAAAACATCGCCATCGTGTTGAAGTTTAACGCCACATTTCCTCATAATAGTGGCACAGGCGGTAATTTCATCTATGGTCTCGCCCTTCATCCTCATGGCGGTAATAAAAGAGGCTATCTGCGCATTTGTTGCATTTCCGCTCATAATCTCATCCATTACCGCCTCGGTCATTTCAAAAGAGAGATCTTCTCCATTTAGCAGTTTTTGAATGGCTTCCTTAATCACACTAGCTCACCCCAATTTGTAAAAAGTTTTTAATTATAACTTCTCCTTTGGGAGTCAAAATGGACTCTGGGTGGAACTGAAGGCCGTAAATTTCAAAATCCCGGTGTTTTACCCCCATTACCTCGCCTTCGCCATCCTCTGCGATTACCAAAAGCTCATCAGGCAGGGAATCCCTTTTGGCTATTAAAGAGTGGTACCTTGCCGCCTGTATTATGGGTGGCAGGCCTTTAAAAATGCGGTTTCCATTGGCAATGTGAATGGTGCTCTGCTTGCCGTGCATAAGTCTACTTGCCTGCACGATTGAGGCTCCAAAGGCCTCACATATTGCCTGGTGGCCAAGGCATATGCCAAGAATGGGCACCCTGCCCTTCATTTGCACTGCAACCTCTTTGCTTACCCCAGCAGTTTCAGGATACCCAGGCCCTGGGGAAATAATGATGTGGGAAATTGGCAAACTGTTTATTTCTTCAATCGTCAACTCATCATTGCGCACAACCTGAATATTGGGATTTATAGCCCCTACGAGTTGTACCAGATTGTAGGTAAAACTATCGTAGTTATCTATAATTAAAACCATTATTCATCTACCTCGCCTGCTAAGATAATGGCCTCCATTACGGCCTTGGCCTTGTTTTCGGTCTCTTCATACTCCCTTTCAGGGATACTGTCCGCCACAATGCCCGCACCGGCCTGGATATAAGCCTTGTTGCCTTTCTTAACTGCCATACGTATTGCTATGCATGCGTCCATGTTGCCTGTAAAGTCTATATAGCCTATGGCGCCGCCATAAATGCCCCTTGGGTGTTTTTCAAGCTCCTCGATGATTTCGCACGCGCGTATTTTGGGAGCGCCCGAAAGGGTGCCTGCCGGAAGCAAGGCTTCGATTGCATCCAGCGCATCCTTGCCCTTTTTAATCCTTCCTTCCACTTCGGATGTAATGTGCATAACCTTTGAATAGCGCTGGATCATTTTATAGTTGGTAACCCTAACACTTGAGTATTCTGAAATCTTGCCCAGATCATTTCGGGCCAGGTCTACCAGCATGTTGTGTTCGGCAAGTTCCTTTTCATCATTAAGCAGCGAATTTTCCAGTGCCTTATCCTCCTCAATTGTCTTACCCCTGGGCTTGGTACCCGCTATCGGGAAGGTGGCAAGCACGCCATTCTGCAGCCTTACCAAAGTCTCTGGAGAGGTGCTGATTATCTCAACATCATCCTTTTGCAAAAATACCATGTAAGGGGAGGGGTTGGTAGTCCTTAGCATCCGATAGGCATTAACAAGACTACCATTGTATTCAGTCTCAAACCTTCGAGAGATGACGGCCTGGAAGATATCGCCATTTTTGATATATTCCTTGGTCTTATTTACCATATCGCAGTATTCTTCCTTTGTGACGTTGCAGGTAAACTGGGGTGTGCCTTTTACAGGTATCTCGTATAGCGGCGTCTGTTTTGTTATCAACTCGATTATCTCTTTTATATCCCCAAGCGCTTTTTGGTAGTTTTCCTGTAAATTACCGCTTTGTACGTTCACCACAATACTTATCTTCTGCCTTAGATGGTCAAAGGCGATTATTTTGTCAAACAGCATAAGGTCAAAGTCATTAAACTCGCTGCTTTTTAATTTCAAGGTCGGTTCCGTGTAAACTATCATGTTATAGGAAAAATATCCTACAAACCCTCCGGCAAAGGGCGGCATGCCATCTAGTCTTGGTGCCTTGAATTTCGACAAATATTTTCTTAATTCATCATATGGCTTTTTCGTAGGCCGCACGGTTTTTTCGTGATTGTCTTCAAAGGTTATTTCACCGTTTTTGCAAACCACATGGGCAATTGGGTTAAAGCCTAAAAAGGAGTACCTGCCCCACTTCTCACCGCCTTCGACGCTCTCAAAGAGAAAGTACCTTTCACTTATCCGTGAAATTTTTCGCAGCAGCGCAATGGGGGTTATGATGTCTGCATAAATTTCCCTGCAAATGGGGATAACATCGTACTCTTTGGCAAGTTTTTCAAGTTCTTGGTAGGCAGGAAATATCATAGTAGTCACCTCTTTTTTTTTACAAAATGTTTATATCTTAAACCAAGCTTGGTTAAAATTTATAACAATATATAAAAAAGGCTTTTGTCCCACTAAGGGACAAAAGCCTATAGCTTCTGCGGTGCCACCCTAATTGGCGCACAATGCGCCCACCTCACTTTTGCATACTAACATATGCATCCCCCTGATAACGGGCAGGCTCCCCGTAAGCGACTACTCTCTTTTCGATTTCGGTCTTCCCTCGCAAGTCCATTCAGAATAACCATGCAGCCGCATTCACACCAGCCAGCGGCTCTCTGAATGCATGAGACTATTCCTACTCCTCTTGCTCAACGGTTTAGGCTATATTTAATTTTTTAGTATATATTATGTATTTTGCCGTAATAATTTCAATCTTTGTAAAGTTTGGGTAATTATATCATAACTATTTTTTATTGTCAAACTCTAATTTAAATTTATTTTCCTGATATATTTGTTTTTATATATTCCTGCATACCACGTAATCTTTTATTATTGCATTTTGCTCCAATAATCAAACTACTCCCAAAAATTTAATTTGGGGGTTGTTTTTTATGATTTAAAAAGTTATTATTCAGAGACTATTGAGATAGCACAATCGGACTTAAAAAGCTTTCTACATAAATTCTACATATTTAGTTGTTAGTATTCAAAAGGAAAAGGGGGATAGTTATGCAGTTTGTCAAACTTAAAATTGACGGTATGACATGTCCAAGCTGCGCTACAAGGATTGAAAGAAAACTGAAAAGTACCAAAGGGGTTACAAACGCCAATGTAAGCTATTCCTCTGGCAGAGCTGATATTACTTATGATGAAAACGCAATTAGTATAGATAAAATTATCAATACCATAGAACTGCTCGGTTACAAAGCTTTTGAAAAAGCCTCCAAAACAGCGGCCAAAAATAAAAGCAGCAAAGCAAATGCGATCAGGGCTTTAGGAATTGCCGTTATACTGCTTGCGTTGTATATGATTATGAACCGCCTTGGCGCCTTAAATATTTTTAATTACTTCCCTCAAGCCAGAGAAGGTACGGGATACGGGATGCTGTTTATAATCGGTCTGCTTACCTCTTTGCACTGTGTTGCGATGTGCGGCGGTATCAACCTGTCCCAGTGTATACCGCAAGGCAATATAGCAGGAGAAAACACAGGCAAACTTGCATCCCTTAAACCTAGCCTGCTATATAATTTGGGAAGAACAATATCTTATACGGCTATAGGCGGTATAGTCGGAGCAATCGGTTCTGTTGTCAGCTTCTCGGGGGTCATTAAGGGTGTGGTTCTCGTTACTGCAGGCGTATTTATGGTAATAATGGGCCTTAATATGCTGAACATTTTTCCATGGCTGCGCAGATTAAACCCCAAAATGCCTAAATTTTTTGCAAAAAAAATAAATAAACAAAAGCAAAGCAAAAGTCCCTTTTATGTCGGGCTTATTAACGGCTTAATGCCTTGCGGGCCGCTTCAGGCAATGCAGTTATACGCACTTTCTACCGGCTCCCGAATAAAAGGTGCTGTATCCATGTTTCTGTTCAGTCTGGGAACCGTGCCTATGATGTTTAGTTTTGGGGCGATAAGTTCCGTTTTAAGCAAAAAATATACCCATAAGATGATTACAATAAGTGCAGTTTTGGTTGTGTTTTTGGGAGTATCCATGCTCGGCAACGGTATGAGCCTTTCCGGCATTTCCCTTCCCTTTTTAGATGGAAGTATAACGTCTACACAAAATCAAAATATCGCCAAAGTGAAAGTATCCGATAATATTCAAACAGTCACCACAAAGCTTTTGCCTGGAAGCTATGAGCCAATTACAGTTCAAAAAGGCGTTCCGGTCAGATGGACTATAAAGGCTGAACCAAAGAACATTAACGGCTGTAACAATGAAATATTCATTCCTAAATTCAATATTGAAAAAAAACTTGTACCCGGCGAAAATATTATAGAGTTTACCCCTACCGAAAGCGGCACCTTTACCTACACCTGCTGGATGGGTATGATTAAAAGCAAAATATTGGTGGTTGATGATATTAACGGCAATGATAACAAGTAAGCTTTATTAAAATAATGCCCTTTTGAAAGGAGTTCTGTATATGTCATGGTCAAAAGAATTAAAAAGAAAAGCAAATACTAATAATGCTTCGCTATTTAAGTCGCCTGGCAAGATTGCGGCAATATCAATTTCTTTTCTGACAGTTGTTATAGCTGCAATAGCGACAATCGTCATTATATCAGGAAAAAGCACTACTGTTGTCAAGAACAGCGACCTTATAATTCAAAAAAGCGAAATAACCGAGAACGCAAAGTTTTATCCTGTGGAAGTTGACGGCACTAAATTGGAGGTCTTAGCTGTTAAGGCGTCTGACAATACCATTCGGACAGCATTTAATACCTGCCAGATATGTTACAGTTCCGGCAGGGGGTATTATGTTCAGGAAGGCAGTTTTCTTGTCTGCCAAAATTGCGGAAACCGTTTCAGCATGGACGAGGTGGAAGTTGCCAGAGGCGGCTGCAACCCTGTTCCCATCACTGCAGACGAGAAAACCGAAACCGAAACCAGTATAATTATTTCTAAAGACTTTTTAAATATAGCCAAAGGCATCTTTTCAAACTGGAAAAAATAAATTTTGACTGGTTAAAAGGGCTTTCGTCAAAGAGATTGAAAAACAGGGATGCGGTGTGATATAATTTTAAAAAAGGGTGCGTACAAAATCCCTGTTTCATGGGTTTGTGCGCTCCCTTTTTATATAAGGCGGGTGATGAATGTGAATGAGCAAGCCCCGAAAATACTTGCGGTTGACGATGAGGTTAAAATACTCGAAGTAATAAAGGCGTTTCTCAAAAGCAAAGGATTTATTGTTTTCACCGCGGAAAACGCCGACCAGGCTTTGGAAATATTCAACAATGAACAAATCTCGCTAATCATACTGGATTTGATGTTGCCTGGTATGTCGGGTGAGGAGATTTGCAAGACAATAAGGAAAAAATCAAGGGTCCCGATAATAATGCTTACCGCTAAGGCCGATGAGGCTGACATAATAGAAGGCCTCGGAATCGGTGCGGACGATTATATTACAAAACCTTTTAGCCTTAAAGCCCTGCACGCCAGGATTGAGGCGGTTTTGCGCAGGTCAAGCAACGACCTGCTGTTTAACAAATGCTCATTCAACAACGGCGAACTTGAAATCGATTTTGAAAGCCGGTCGGTCAGGAAAAACAATTTGGATGTAAAACTTACGCCAAATGAATTTAAAATATTAAAAGCCCTTGTAAAATATCCCAACAAGGTGTTCACCCGCGAAGAATTGATCAATATAGCCCTGGGAAGCGATTTTGAAGGCTATGACAGGGCTATCGACAGCCATATTAAGAATATTCGCCAGAAAATAGAAACAGACCCTAAAAACCCGGTATATTTGCTTACGGTTCACGGGGTTGGGTATAAATTCGGGGGCAAATAATATGTACAGTTTAAAGACCAAGCTGTCCTTTGCCATAGCCATGGTAGTTTTGATTACAGTGGCACTTATTAGTTTTTTAGCAAATGTTTTCATTGAAAAGCAGTTTAACAATTATATTTTAAGGCAGCAGGAACTTAAAAAGAATGAAATCGTGTCCCTGTTAAGCCAGCAATACAACAAAAACACAGGCACATGGAATGTAGACCTTATCCATTCAATAGGCATGTCGGCACTCTATGAGGGATACATCATTAAAGTTTACGATGTTGAAAACAACCCTATCTGGGATGCACAAAAACACGATATGAGCCTTTGTGCCCAGGTTATACATGATATTTCAAAACGGATGGAAGAAAAACAACCATTGGTGAATGGGGAATTTACCTCAAAAACATTCCAGCTTACAGACGGCAATGAAACTTTAGGTTATGTAGACATCAGCTATTTTGGGCCATATTTTTTAAGCGAAAACGATTTTAAATTTCTTGATGCCCTAAATATAGTTTTAATATTAATTGGCGTTTTCTCGCTTCTCTTGTCTGTATTATTCGGAATAATTTTAGCAAAAAGGATTAGCCAGCCAATTTTGAAAACTGTCGATGTCACGAAAAAGATTGCAGGCGGAAACTACAACGAAAGAATTAACGAGAAGACTAAGACCAAGGAAATTGATATACTTATAAAATCCATTAACCACCTGGCTTTTTCTTTGGAAAATCAGGAAGCTTTGCGCAAGCAGCTTACCGAAGATGTTTCCCACGAGCTTAGAACACCCATTGCCATATTGCAGTCTCACATTGAAGCCATGATTGACGGCGTATGGGAACCCACAAAAGAAAGGCTTGCAAGCTGCAACGACGAAATAAAGCGTATAGGCAGCCTGGTCAGCGACCTTGAAAAACTCCATAACTTAGACAGCGAAAATTTAGAACTTCACAAGTCTGAAATTAACCTTGCGGACATTATACACAGCGCCGCCAAAAAATTTGATGTGGCTCTAAAAGAAAAAAATCTTGCTATATCAATAAACGGCAATTGTTCCGAAATACTTGCGGATGTGGACAGAATCAGCCAGGTGGCGATAAACCTCATATCCAACGCCGTAAAGTACTCCAAGGAAGGCGGCAGAATAGACATCAATATTTTTGAAACAAATGATTCTGTAGGGTTCAACGTTACGGATAACGGCATTGGTATTCACGAAAATGAGCTTCCCTTTATATTTGAACGGTTTTACCGGGCGGACAAATCCCGCAATCGGAACACCGGCGGGTCAGGCCTTGGGCTGTCAATAGTAAAATCTATTGTCGAGGGGCACGGCGGGAAAATCTCTGTTAAAAGCAAGGTTGACAGTGGCAGTAGTTTTGAAGTGATATTGCCTAAAAACAAAATTTAAGCAGCAGGTTTTGCAACCTGCTGCTTTTTAGGTTTAAAATAAACATTGAGTATATTACGTTTTATTGGGTAGCCTTAAGAAAACAACCAAAAATACCTTTAAGATAATGCGGGGCACTTTAAAAATATGTAAATTTTTGCATAATAAGCGCTATTTTTGTGGCATTTGTACTATTTTTGACTGCAAATTTCTGAATCCGTAGGGTTACACATACTTAACAAACCTACAGGAAACACTAACCCTGGAGGTAGATTATATATGGTATCCCGTAAATCGGTAATAACTTTCGGCATGGTTGCCATTCCAATTGCAATGTACACTGCCGTACAGGACAACGACATTCATTTTAATCAGCTGCACAAAGAGGACAACAGCCGCATTCGCTATAAAAAGACCTGCGCACACTGCGGAAAAGAAATCAAACCCGAAGATATTGTCAGAGGATTTGAATACGACAAGGACAAATATGTCATCATCACCGACGAAGAAATAGAAAAAATTAAAACAGAAAAGGAAAAGTCTATTCAAATACTTCATTTTGCACAGCTTAACCAGATATCTCCCGTTTACTATGATCGGACATATCAGGCAGTGCCCGAGGCGGGCGGAGAGAAAGCATTTGAGCTGCTGCGCCAGGCCCTTATGTCCGAACAAAAGATTGCCATCGGCAAAACCGTTATGGGTACAAGGGACACGCTGATGGCCATTATCCCTCGGGAAGACGGAATTCTTATTTCGACCATGTTTTACGCCGACGAAGTCAAAGAGCTGCAACGGCAGTACACAAGGCCACAGGTGTCTGAAGCTGAGCTTAATATGGCCAAGGTGCTGATTAATTCTATGGATACGCCGTTCGACCCTTCAAAATACAAAGACGAATACCAGCACAAGCTGCGCGAGCTAATTGAAAGCAAAATTGCCGGCAGAGAGATTGTCGCAGCGGAGCCCGAAAGCCCCGGAAAGGTCATTGATCTTATGGAAGCGCTTAAGGTCAGCGTAGAAAAGGCAAAAAAGGAAAAAGGAACGGCTTAACACATGACCAAAAAGCTTTATGAGTACAACCTAAAAAGGGATTTTGACAGGACATTTGAGCCGCAGGGAAAAACAGAAGAAACAAAAGATACTCTTAGGTTTGCCGTACAGCACCATATGGCGCGGAACGACCACTATGACCTTCGCCTTGAATGGGACGGAACCCTTTTAAGCTGGGCAGTTCCAAAGGGGCCGTCCTTTAATCCGCGTGACAAGCGATTGGCAGTAAGGGTGGAAGATCACCCATTAGAATACAGAAACTTTGAAGGGACAATCCCCAAAGGCGAGTACGGCGGCGGGACGGTCATGCTTTGGGACGAGGGCACCTGGGAACCCCTTGTGGATGTGGAGACGGGTCTAAAAGAAGGCTCGCTTAAATTTATACTAAATGGCCGTAGGCTTAAAGGCGGTTGGGCTTTGGTTAAAATTAATACCAAAGAAGGCGATCAAAGAGAAAACTGGTTATTAATTAAAGAGAAGGACAAATATTCAAAGGACGACAATGGAATCTCTAAATATAACACAAGTATTCGTACAGGCCGTACTATGCAAGAGATTGAAAAGGGTGAGGATGAAAAGATCGTAAAAAACCCGTTTGATAAAGTAGATGTACAGCTTGCAAAGCTGGTGAATACCATTCCCGACGGCGAGGGATGGCTGTTCGAGCTTAAATACGACGGGTACCGGATAGTGTCGTTTATAGAGGGTAATACAGTCCGGCTTGTGACCCGCAATGGCAATAATTATACAGACAGGTTCAGCAGCATAGCCTCTGCCCTTCTTGACTGGGCGGGCGGCAGGTCAATGGTGCTGGACGGCGAGATGGTTGTGACAGACCAATCAGGCAAAACCGATTTTCAGGCGCTGCAAAACTATATGAAAAACCCAAAAGGCCAAAAACTTACTTATATAATCTTCGACCTGCTGGCATTAGACGGCAAGGACCTACGGCAACAAACACTTTCAGAAAGGAAAAAAACGCTTGAAAACTTAATGCAAACAGCTCCTGGCAACCTGCACTACAGCAAGCATGTTGAAGGCAACGGGGAAGAGTGCTTTAAGGCTGCATGCAGCCTCGGAATGGAAGGGATAATCGGCAAAAAAGCGGATTCTGTATACAGCGGAACCCGAAACGGAGACTGGATTAAACTAAAATGCGAAAAGCGGCAGGAATTTGTCATCGGAGGTTTTACACTTTCAGATAAAAAGGCAAGAGGTATCAGTTCGCTTTTACTTGGCGCATATGATGACGAGGATTTGGTATATGTTGGGCGGGCCGGAACAGGATTCAGCCAGGCGGTTACTAAGGATCTTTTGGCCCAGTTTGAGCATATAAAACAAGCCTCCTCCCCTTTTAAAAATCCTCCAAGCCGGCGCACAAATGAAAAAATAATTTGGCTTCAGCCTAATACAGTTGCAGAAATTAGATTTAGCGAATGGACTAAAGACAACCTGTTAAGACAAGCAAGTTTTAAGGGGCTGCGCACAGACAAAAGTCCAAAAGAAATCCAACTTGAAAAGCCCAAAAATGAGGTAATTCCAATGTACGAGGAAGCTGAAAGTGCTATGGGAACCAACGGAAGTATTGTTATTAAAGGAATCAAAATAACAAACCCTGACAAGATAATATTTGACAACCCCAAAATCACAAAGGCGGATGTTGTGAGCTACTATGCTAAAATTGCGCCCCGCATGCTGCCATATGTAAGCCACAGGATTTTGAGCGTTGTGCGCTGCCCAAAGGGAATAACACAAACCTGCTTTTATAAAAAACACCCCGCCACCCCGGGCGAAGGTGTGGTTGCTACACCTGTCCCCTCCGACGGCGGAACTGTTGAGGATTACTTTTACATCGAAAATGAACTGGGGCTTATATCTGAAGCCCAGATGGGAACCTTGGAGTTTCACATTTGGGGAAGCCGTGTGGACCAGCTTGAGAAACCGGATATGATGGTATTTGACCTTGACCCAGATGAGGGCATGGACGTTGATATAGTGCGGCAAGGGGTTCGGGAATTAAGGGGCATTCTTTCAGAGCTGTCACTAAATTCCTATCTTAAAACCAGTGGCGGCAAGGGATACCACGTGGTTGTACCTCTAAAACCTGCCGCTTCCTGGGAAGTGTTTTACGATTTTGCAAGGCGGATTGCCGAAGTAATGGAGCACAAGTGGCCGGACCGTTATACCAGCAATTCGAGAAAGGCCAAGCGTACAAACAAGATTTTTATTGATTGGATTCGAAACGGCAGGGGTGCCACGAGCATTGCCCCCTATTCCTTAAGGGCAAGGGAAGGGGCGCGAGTGTCCATGCCAATTTCCTGGGAGGAACTTGATACAATTGCACCAGACGGAATTGATATGCAAACCGCATTAATACGGCTTGACAAAGAAGATCCCTGGAAGGGCTTTTTTGAAAATGAACAACGACTCAATCCATCAAAATAAATGAGGTTTACAGGTTGAAAAGGCGCCAAGCCTTGGGAGGGGTGGGCTGCCGAACACCGAGAAAGCCAGGTTACCTTGTGTGCGACACATGTGGGAAAGGCGCCGCAAAACTGGCACATAAGATTGTTAAAGAAATCTTGCGGTAGAGTCCAGATATAGCAACAAAGGTTTTTAATATTTCCAAGTCGGGTCAAAAAAAGACTGCTGTAATTTTGTTTACAGCAGTCTTTTTTATTTAATTATATATTTAAAATACAATTATTTATATATCACATACAACATCGCCAGTACCAAAAACAAAACACATCGGTTAAATATTGATAGTGTTTTTAGTATTTAAAATCATTATACGACATATATAGTAAATGAGATTGCATTTAGCTACAAAAACCGGGGTGTTGCATATGTATGTAATAATAGGCAGGCGCAAAATGCTGTTGTCCCTAATAATTATCGTGCTGTGTATAAGCCTTGTAATAAGCAGTATTGCCATTCACAATCTGGTCTTCGCCGCCGGTTCTTCACTTTATAAAGACGGTATAATCCAATGGGTGGATTTTAATGTTTCATACGAAGCGCTTGAAAAGGCCATGAAGCTTGATATCGAGTCTTACGGCAAAGAGGTAAAACTCGACTGGATTGAAATGTTGGCATATTGCGCTGCCAAAAACGGCGGGAACTTTAAAAGGTTTAAAACCTCTCAGCTTGATAATCTTGCAAAACAGCTAAAGGAAGGCAAAACCATGGAGGAACTGACAAAAGACCTTAAGTACTATCCATACTACCTTGAGGCATACAGTGCTGTGCTTTCCGGGTTTTTAGGAGAGTTTGAAATCGAGGTAAAAGACGAGGCCAGCGAAACGGGCAAAAAATGGATTAAAAAGTATGGCCTTAAGGCCTTCTGCCCCATTGCAAAGAACTATTACTTTTCCCATTACGACGATTTTGGCAACAAAAGGGATTACGGCTTTACACGCAAACACCTGGGCAACGACCTCATGGGCAGCGTGGGCACTCCGATCATAGCAGTAGAATCGGGAATTGTCGAGGCGCTTGGCTGGAACCAGTATGGCGGATGGCGCATTGGTATTAGAAGCCTTGATAGAAAACGATACTATTACTATGCCCACTTAAGGCAAAACTTCCCCTATCATAAAGACCTTAAGGAAGGCTCGATAGTTAAAGCGGGCGATGTAATAGGTTATCTTGGCAGAACGGGTTACAGCACAAAAGAAAACACAAACAACATTAAGCAGCACCATCTGCATTTTGGCATGCAGCTAGTCTTCGACGAGTCCCAGAAAGAAAGCAACAATGAAATCTGGATTGATGTTTATAATATTGTAAAATTATTAAGCAAAAATAAGTCCGAGGTGGTAAAAAACCCGAACACCAAAGATTACAACCGCGTGTATGACATAAAAATACCCGAGGTTGAAGCAATCTTGAACCAGCAACAGTAAGACTACTGTCTTGCTGTTTTTCTATTTTTTGTTTGAAGAATCCATTTTATGGGCATAATAATAGTGAAATCTTCTATTTCTGGGGTGAAAGTATGAGGAAACAGGCGTAAGGTCTATTAAAACGAAGGCTAATTTTGTGAATATTATTCAAGTTTGCCCGTCGTTTTGCACAACAAATATGTAGTTCTTTGAATCTTATGTGCGTTTTATGGCGTATATAGCCCGGTTAATTCAGCTGAAAGGCATAAAAACTTTGTAGAAAATCCACAAGCGGAAAGCGGCTTAAAAAGTTGACATTAAACCGCCACAAAACTATAATCCTACCAGTCAAGATGTATCATGGGCATTGTGGCTATTTATGCCCCATGGATTAAAAAGGAGATATCAGATGTTTAACAAGTTAAAAATCTTGGCGAAATTCTATTTACCGAATCTGCGAAGACGTAAAAATGCTGCATTAGCACTTCTAACAGTTTGCGTAATTTCCCTGCTGGCGCTTTTTTCCACGCTTAAAACCGTTTCAATTGTAGACGGGTCTAATATATATAAAATAAAGACCTTCCGCACCGAACCGGCAGAGATTTTAAAAATCGCTGGCATTGAATATTCCGAATTCGACGAAATCACCACTGAAAAAAACCAAAAAGGTACAATTATTAATCTTGCAAGAGCTTTTCCGGTTACAATTACTGTTGGAGATGAAAGCAAAACTGTAAACCTTACGAAAGGTACGGTTGCTACCGCCCTGTCAGCCGCCGGTGTAGTTATAGATGACGACGATATAATTAACATGGATATTAATCAAAAGCTTACCGGACAGACATTTATTGATGTTATTAAAATAGACTATATATTTGAAACCACTGAAGAAACCGTGCCATTCAAAACCGAGACGGTCTATTCCGCCTCGCTCGAAAAAGGAAAGAAGGATTACGCCGAAGGCGAATCAGGCATAAAACTTGTTACCTACCGCAAAAAGCTGGTCAACGGCGAAATTGCCGAGACCGATAAAGTCGAGGAAACTATAATAAAACCTGCTGTCAACGCTAAAACAATAATCGGCACCAAAACCTCCAATAGCAGCAAAAATACTACTCAAAACACGCCCAAACAAACGGTTGCAAAAACAGATTCCACGCCAAAAGCCGTTACCGACAGCAGCAAAATCAAATGCATTTCCACCCTTGTGCCTGAAAAGCCGATCGAGCTCGACGCAACTGGCAGACCCGTCAAGTACAAAACTTTATTAAAAGGCAAAGCAACCGCATATACCGCCAGCGAGGGCTCTGTATGCGCGACAGGTGTAAAACCCCGACCGGGATATGTAGCAGTTAACCCCAAAATAATACCATACGGGACAAAACTGTTTATTCGAACGGCTGACGGCAGCTATATATATGGCTACGCCATCGCTGCCGATACCGGCGGATTCGCCAAAAAGAATAATTATATCGTTGACCTGTACTTTAATACGCATGGGGAATGTATTAACTTCGGTGTTCGAAATGTTGAAGTTTATATATTAGACTAATTATCACGGTGTTGTTTACCTAGAATTTAAGCCAATAAAAAAAGCGGACCAAAAGTCCGCTTTTTTATTGTGATTATTTTAATTTACCCCTGTGACATAATCAGGTTTCTGATGGACACTATATCTGTTACCGTAATCCTGCCGTCAGAATCAAGGTCACTTGCAGCAAACTGTTTCTCACTCGGCGTCTGGCGGCCCATTATAAAGTTGCGAAGCTGTATTATATCAGCTACGGTAACCTTGCCATCCAAGTTGGCATCTCCTGGCAGTGGCTCTGGATCATTTGGATCATTCGGATCATTCGGGTCATTCGGATCATTCGGGTCGTTTGGATCACCCGGATCCGGTTCACCTAATTCACCGCCTAGCACCAGTTCAGAAATCTGAATAATACCCACATCGTCCAGATTCGAAGTAAACTCCAGCTTGTAGTAGACATACTCACCAGGATTATCTACGGTAAATTCTTTATAGGTAAAGAACTCGCGGGAAAGCCCCCCATCTTCTTCAGTATCTATTACTGTCCACTCAGCGCCGTCCGTCGAACCGCTTAGCGTCCATGATTTTGGAGTGCGCCCGGGCTCGTCATTAGCGGTGGCTATGGCATAATTCTGAATAGTTGAGGGTGTTTTCATTCTCCACTCAATAACTACTGGCCAATTGGCCGAGGCACAGTATTTGGTCTGGGTGGAACCATCTAAAATGTTTTCTACTCCCTCGTTTCTAAAGCCGGAGGAACTTGCACTTATTGATTCTGCAACAACATTATGGGTTATATCAATTTCGGCCACATTGCCAAATCCAAGTGTTCTTCCAAGCTCGATTAAATCCTCTTCAGCCTGCAGGAGAATCTGATACCTAGTCACAAGCGCTTTTAACTCATCATCCAGGGAATCATATATTTCCCTTGCCTTTCTTATTTTGCTGCGCTTTGAATAACTGTCAACCGGCAATAATTCATCAAATATCGAGCTTATTTGGTCTAACAGCTCGGATTCAACGAAATCCTTAACTTCTGCAGGCAATGTTGTTTTATCCTTAAGTTGTGCATAAAGACTCAATGCTTTGTTGACATTTTCTTCGGTGTAGGCAAAACGGGTCTGGAGTAACCCTTTGGTTATGATAATAAGGTTATCCTTTATATTGTTCTGGCTGTATGGATTTAGGTTCCACTGGCTGTCTATCCAAAGAGTGCGGTTGGCGATATAGTTTTTAAGGTAATCAAGCTCTTCTTCATAGGTATGGTATACCCTGCTGTGGTCGTCTCTTATCGAATCTGTCAAAGCGTTTGGCCACTTCTGATTGTCAAGCTTGCGGGACTCTCCTATAAGTTGGTCAACATATTCAATACTGTCATATAAACCTGAAAACATACCCTGCTTTTTAAGCTCGGTCCAGCGTTGTTTTACCAGATTTACAAAGGTACTGTCTTTGAATAATTCTCCATACCATGGCGCATTTGTGATAAGCCAGCCGTCCACAGTACCGTAGCCAATAATAGACTGGTTGCCCATGCAGGTATCATAATCCCAAACCGGTCCCATGAAAAGCTTGCCGCCTACGTCTCTGTAGCAGTAGCAGCTGGTTACAAACTGGGAATCGTAGTTTTTAACAAATTCGTTGAGAATATACCAATCCACAAATGACTGCACGTCAATATACTTTGAGTATTCATCATATCCTTGCGACAGAGACTGTTCAACCTGCAGTATATACTGGTTGTTTGTCTCCATCAACCAATTCATAAACTGCTCGGTAACATCGTCGTATTCAGGCTCCTTATATGTAAGGTGTACACCAAGGGGCGTTTCAAAACAATATGTACAATCGTTATGGCGGTAACGCTGTTCAATTTCAAACAATACGCCGCCGTTTTCATCGTCAATCTCAACACGGTTGTCGCCAATCTCAACTTTTTCAGTCAAAAGATAATTTCCCTGGTACTCGCCGTTGATATACAAATCCACAAAGGCGCATTCGGGGGTGCCGGGCAATCCCATATCCAATGCAAGGTTTAGCGTGAGATAGTTTCGCATCAGGGTCTTATCCCAGTAGTTGGCAAGCAAAATCCACTTTTTAGCTTTTCCCATTCCAAGCAAATTTGTTTTGCTGTCCAACTTTATCTGATAAGGTTTTTTGGGAAGTGTCCAGGTAGAATTTCCCCTTCCCTTTATCTCAAGCTTCATCCCGAGTATATCGTCAAAACCTTCGGCTCCAACCAACGAAAATTCTCCGTTAAGATAATTCTCTTTTGTAATATTCTCGATTTTCGCCCCGCCGTATAGGTTTATATAAATGGACGGCAGATTGGTAGCGGGCGTGTATTCATCTGCAAAAACATTAAAAATCGGCAAAAAACTGCAGATAATACTTATCGACAAAAAAATTGATAAAAATTTATATATACGCCTCAAGTTATCACCCCATGATAAACATTAGATTCAGTATTATTCTAACATAAATATATTTTAGTATCAATCAAAATTGGGGCAAATAGGACAAATTTTTTGCACTACCGTTAATGCTATTGGTCATCCTTTACAAGTACCTTTTCGATTTCTCCAATGAACATATAATGGTAATCCTTATCGTTGTACCAGTTAAGGCAGCTTTTATCTATAAAGCAGTTTTCTTCAAGCCTTTGCACATACAGCTTTCTGCAGATTATCACAAGCCTTGCCTGCTCAAAATAAACCGTTCCGCAATCAAATATAGGTATTAGTCCCGTTTCGGCAGTTTTATCCACATCTCTGCCGGATTTTGAACCGCAAATTCTATGAATATCCTTTCGTGATCCGTAAAAACTCAAAGCAAAATAATCATGTGAATTTACAAATTCTAAAGTGTATCTTTGGGGGCGAATTACGGCAACAGCGCACTTTTTGCCCCATATTTCACCCATAAATCCCCAGCTTGCGGTCATCATATTGTATTTATTTTGGTCCCCGGCTGAAATTAACATCCATTCCTCGGAAATAAGCTTAAAAACATTATCCTTAATCTCGGTAGGATTAATTTCTTTAAACATTTAATCAGCTCCTTTTGGTATTATTTAAGAATTATTATATAACAATAGTACTATATTTTAAACTCATTATTGTATTAGTTTCCAATTGATTGTATAATTATTTATCCAAAGTTTTACTATTAGGGGGAATAAAAATGGCAAAGAAAAAAGCACCCGAATACGAAGGAACCCTGCGAAGCTTTATGCTTAAGGTTCCCGAGGTTATAAATACATGTACGGGTATTAAAATATTTGGGAAAACCATACGTTCCATATTATTTTCTACCGATGTAAGCATTATCAGAAACACCAATGCCGACGCGGTTATTGCGGTTTACCCATTTACCCCCCAACCAGTTATTACACAGGCGGTTATGACGGCCGCCGATATACCTGTATTTGCAGGCGTGGGCGGAGGGCTGACCCAGGGCAAACGCGTGCTTAACTTAGCTCTCCACGCCGAACACCAGGGTGCCATCGGTGTTGTTTTAAATGCTCCCACCAAAAATGAAACTATAAAAGAGGTTGCAGAACATATTGACATACCTGTTGTAATAACAGTAGTTTCTGAAGAAGAGGATATCGCCGCAAGATTAGAGGCGGGTGCAAAAATTCTAAATGTATCCGGTGCGGCAAATACGCCGAATATTATTAGAAAAATCAGAAAAAAATTTCCTGATGTCGCCATTATGGCAACAGGCGGGCCCAACGAAGAAACAATACAGGAGACCATAAAGGCGGGAGCCAATGCTATTACATGGACACCGCCCACAAACGGAGAAATATTCAAATCCATTATGGACGCATACCGCAAAGGCCTGCCCCACCCGTAAACTTTTAACCAAATAATTGAAACATGCAAGGCAAAATATTCAGCAGCATGAACAAATATACTCTATAGGTGAATAAAAATACAATATTACCCTTGAAATTTGCATAAAGCTATGTATAATTATTAACATCAAAAGATTATTGTGCTCTATGGAGGCAACCGACATGGGTTATATTAAAAAGGTTGTATTAGCATATTCCGGTGGTCTTGATACTTCAATTATCATACCGTGGCTTAAAGAAAACTATGATAACTGCGAAGTAATAGCTGTGGCCGCCGATGTTGGCCAAGGTGCCGAACTTGACGGCTTAAAGGAAAAGGCTATAAAGACCGGCGCATCCAAGATTTATATAGAGGACTTAAAGGATGAATTTGTTGAACAGTTCATCTGGCCAACACTGAAAGCGGGCGCAAGATACGAAAACCAGTATCTGCTTGGCACTTCCTTTGCCCGCCCCATAATAGCAAAAAGGATTGTTGAAATTGCCAAGGCCGAAGGAGCAGACGCTATATGCCATGGCTGCACCGGCAAAGGCAACGACCAGGTGCGGTTTGAACTGACAATAAAGGCATTAGCGCCAGAGATGAAAATTATTGCCCCCTGGAGAATCTGGAGCATTAAATCCAGGGAAGAAGAAATTGAATATGCCGAGGCACATAACGTGCCGTTGTCAATCACAAAAGAGACCAACTATTCAAAAGACAAAAACATCTGGCATCTCTCGCACGAGGGTTTAGATCTTGAGGATCCCGCGAATGAGCCAAATTACGACAAAATACTTGAACTGGGTGTTTCGCCCGAAAAGGCGCCGGATAATCCTACATATGTTACAATCAGTTTTGAAAAAGGAATCCCTGTAGCAATAGACGGCGAGAGGCTAAGCGGAGTGGAAATAATTAGAAAGCTTAATAAACTTGGCGGCGAAAACGGAATCGGCATAATCGACATAGTTGAAAACCGCCTTGTAGGTATGAAGTCAAGGGGTGTTTACGAGACTCCCGGCGGCACAATTCTGTATCATGCACATGATGTGCTGGAGACTCTTTGCCTTGACAGGGATACACTGCACTTTAAGCAGCAGGTAGCGCTTAAATTTGCGGAACTGGTGTACTACGGCCAGTGGTATACCCCATTGCGCGAATCCCTGTCGGCCTTTGTGGAAAGCACCCAGCAGACTGTTACCGGAGATGTTAAGCTTAAACTATACAAAGGTAACATAATCAACGCCGGCGTTACCTCACCCTATTCCCTGTACGACGAAAAAATCGCCACATTTTCCAAAGACGATGTCTACAACCAGAAAGACGCCGAAGGATTTATTAATCTGTTTGGGCTCCCAATTAAGGTTAAAGCCATGCTGGACGCAAAAAGGTCAGAAAACAAATAGTATTTAGGGCAGAAGGTTCTGCCCTAAAATATTATTAAAGGAGAGTACTATGAAACTTTGGGCGGGAAGATTTAAAAAGGAAATTGACAAAAAGACTAATGATTTTAACAGTTCCATAGCCTTTGACCAGAGAATGTACAAACAGGACATAAACGGCTCCATAGCCCATGCCAAAATGCTCGGCAAACAGGGAATTATAAGTGCCGATGAAAGCCGTTTAATTGCTGAGGAACTGAATAACATCCTTAACGAGATTGAATCGGGAAAACTGGCTATAGATCCCGATACAGAAGACATTCACACCTTTATTGAATCCGAGCTTACCAAACGAATACAGGATACCGGTAAAAAGCTGCACACCGCCCGCAGCCGCAATGACCAGGTGGTTTTAGACCTCCGCCTGTATTTGATAGAAGAAATAGATATTTTGCAAGACCAGATAAAAGAGTTAATAGAGGTTTTACTAAACAAGGCCGAAAAATATAGTCAAAGTGTTATGCCGGGGTATACGCATTTGCAGCGCGCACAGCCCGTAACCTTTGGGCACCACCTCATGGCATATGTTGAAATGCTGCTGCGCGACCTAGACAGGCTGAATGACTGCAGAAAGCGCACCAATATCTCCCCGTTAGGGGCCGGGGCACTGGCGGGAACGACCTATGATCTTAACAGGCAATACGTAGCAGAAATCCTTGGCATGGACGGTGTAACACACAACAGTCTGGATTCGGTTTCCGACCGCGATTTTGCAATAGAACTTGTTTCAGTTTTGTCCATATTAATGGTTCATCTGTCCCGTTTTAGCGAGGAAATCATACTCTGGTGCTCTTTTGAATTTAGATTTATAGAGCTTGACGATGCCTTCTCAACCGGGTCGAGCATTATGCCCCAGAAGAAGAACCCTGATATCGCAGAGCTTGTGCGCGGAAAATCCGGCCGCGTGTTTGGGGATTTAATGACCCTGCTGACCGTTATGAAAGGACTTCCCCTTGCATACAACAAAGATATGCAAGAAGACAAGGAGGCGGTGTTTGACGCGTTAGACACAGTTAAAATGTGCCTTACCGCATTTACCCCAATGCTGGACACAATGAAGGTCAACACCCAAAACATGCGAAATGCAGCCGCAGGTGGGTTCATTAACGCCACCGACTGTGCCGATTATTTAGTCAGCAAAGGTCTTCCCTTCAGGGACGCCTATAAGGCGACTGGTGAGCTTGTCGCCCGCTGCATAGAGCTAAACAAAACCCTGGAGACCCTTGATATTTCGGAATACAAGTCGGTATGCGATTTGTTCGACGAAGATGTTTATGAGTTTATTTCCCTTGAACGCTGTGTCAACCAACGAAGAGTTTATGGCGGAACTTCCCCCGAATGCGTAAAGGCGCAGATTGAAAGGGTCAGAAAAATAATCTCAAATATGTAGGTTGTGATTTTACATGGAAAGCAAAAAGATAAAGGTGGGCATAATTGGTGCCACAGGTTATGCCGGCGCAGAGCTAATAAGGCTTTTGTTAAAACATCCGAAGCTAGAAATTGTGGCTTTGGGCTCCAAAAGTTTTGAGGGCACGGCACTGCCCGATGTCTATCCTGCTTTTAGAGGCTTTTGTGATTTAATTTGCGAAGACAACGATGCTGTAATACAAAAAAGCGATGTTGTTTTCGCCGCTGTCCCCCACGGGCTTTCGCAGAAATTGGCCTTTGAGTGCTACAGTAAATCTAAATATTTTATAGATTTGGGTGCTGATTTCCGACTTGAAGATGAAGAGGACTACAAAGCCTGGTACGGGCTGGAATTTACCCACACCGAGCTTCATAAGCAAGCGGCCTACGGGTTGCCGGAACTCTTCCGCGAGAAGATAAAGGGCAGCAAAATTATTGCAAATCCAGGCTGCTACCCGACCTCAATTGCATTGGGTCTATTCCCAGCCATAAAGCAGGGGTTAATTGATACTGATTCTATAATAATCGACTCAAAATCGGGAGTTACAGGTGCCGGAAGGAATCCCACGACTACCACCCATTTCGCCCAGTGCAACGAAAACTTTAACCCCTATAAAATTGCCGAGCACCGGCATACCCCCGAAATTGAGCAGACCCTTTCAAGCGCAGCGAGCAAAAAGGTAAAGGTAACCTTTGTGCCCCACCTGCTACCCGTAAACCGCGGCATACTTTCCACCATGTACGCAAGCTTAAAGCCTGGAGTAAGCGGGGATAAAATTCGACAGGTATATAACGATTTTTACAGCAATGAACCGTTTGTAAGGGTACTGCCAAAGGGCAAGACGGCTGATATAAGATCTGTAAGATATACCAATATATGCGACATATCCCTTCATATTGACCCGCGAACCTCAAGGCTTATTGTGGTATCCGCAATCGACAACATGGTAAAGGGCGCCGCGGGTCAGGCGGTTCAAAACATGAATATAATCTTGGGAATAAAAGAGCAAACCGGTTTGGAGCTTATTCCACCGGCATTTTAAAATACGGCCGGCCGCTGCCGATAGTGCGGCACCGCGTTTAAGGAATTGGAGGTTTTATGGAGTTTAAATATATAAACGGAGGGGTGTGCGCCCCAAAAGGCTTCAAGGCTTCGGGGATATACTGCGGCATACGCAAAAACCCCCAAAAAAAGGACCTTGCCTTGATTTATTCAGATTATAAATGTACCGCGGCCGCGGTTTACACCCAAAACCTTGTTAAGGGCGCTCCGCTGATTGTAACTGCAAAAAACTTAGCAGACGGTTACGCACAGGCTGTTATTTGCAATTCCGGCAATGCCAACACATGCAATTCCGACGGGGTTGAAAAGGCCCAGAAAATGTGCGAAATCGCAGCCAGCGCCTTAAAATTAAGCCCGGATGATGTGATCGTCGCTTCCACCGGCGTTATCGGGCAGGTTTTGAATATTGAGCCTATAAAGAATGGAATCACCAAATTGGTTGGATCTTTGCGTGACGACGGCAATGACGACGCCGCGCATGCCATTATGACCACCGACACCTTTGCTAAACAGGCGGCAATAGAATTTAAGCTTAACGGCCGCACCTGCAGGATTGGCGCCATGGCTAAAGGCTCGGGCATGATCCACCCCAATATGGCTACCTTGCTATGTTTTGTCACCACCGATGTGGCAATAGATAAGGATGTGCTTCAAAGTACCTTAAAATCGGCAGTGGACGTTACATTCAACATGGTAAGCGTTGACGGCGACACTTCGACCAACGATATGGTTGCCGTAATGGCTTCAGGTGTAGCAGGCAATGACGTAATTACGGGTGGTGCAAAGGCCCAAATTTTCGAAAAGATGTTAACCACAGTATTGCGGGAACTTGCCAAAATGATCGCCAAAGACGGCGAGGGTGCCACCCGGCTGATAGAATGCAGGGTTTCTGGCGCAAAAGATGAAAATACTGCTAAAACAGTGGCCAAAAGCGTTATATGCTCAAATCTTGTCAAGGCTGCCATATTCGGGGCCGACGCCAACTGGGGCAGAGTGATGTGCGCCATTGGATATTCGGGCGCCGATGTGGATATTTCGCTTATAGACCTGGCCTTCGAGTCAATGGGTGGGCGCATAGAGGTGTGCGAGAAAGGTTATGGGCTTGATTTCAGCGAAGAATTGGCCAAAAAAATACTGCTTGAAAATGAAATAAGGATCGATATTAATTTAAACTCCGGCAGTCACAGCGCCACTGCCTGGGGCTGCGACCTGACATATGACTATGTAAAAATCAACGGAGATTACCGCACTTAAAACCTTATTAGGGGCTGATATTCATGACACTGTCAAATATCGACCGGGCGGATGTGCTCGTCCAGGCACTACCTTACATACAAAAATACGTTGGTCGAACCGTTGTCATAAAATACGGCGGAAATGCCATGATTAGCGGAGAGCTTAAAGACTCGGTAATGACCGATATTGTGCTCCTCTCTTTAGTGGGCGTTAATGTAGTGCTGGTGCACGGCGGCGGGCCAGAAATAAATGAGATGCTGCAGAAAATTGGCAAACAAAGCAGGTTTGTCAACGGGCTCAGGTACACCGACGAGGAAACCATGGAAATTGTCCAGATGGTGCTGGCTGGCAAAATTAACAAAACCCTAACCCTGATGATTGAAAACCATGGCGGCCGTGCCATTGGCCTTTCTGGGCTGGACGGCGGTATGCTCAAGGCAAAAAAATACGAAAAGGATGATATCGGTTTTGTTGGCGAGCTTACAAAGGTTGATGTCAGCATAATAAACGACATTATTTCCAAAGGCTATATCCCGGTTATAGCCACAATTGCCGCAGGAGAGGGCAATACCGTATATAACATAAACGCCGATACGGCCGCCGCGGCAATTGCAGCACAGCTTTCTGCCGAAAAACTGATATTAATGACCGATACACCTGGGCTTCTGCGCGAGAAGGACGATGTCAACACGTTAATTCCGGTAGTCAAGGTCAGCGAAGTGCCTCAGCTGATATCCGAAGGCATAATATCCGGAGGAATGGTACCAAAGGTTGAATGCTGCGTCGAGGCAGTCCGGCGGGGAGTCAAGCAAACTAACATTATTGACGGCCGTGTCCCCCACTCCATTTTAATTGAAATGCTCACAGACGAAGGCAGTGGCACTATGTTCGTTTTGTAAAGGAGAGAGCCGTTATGGATTTCGAGCGGATTAAGTCGCTGGATGAGCAATACATAATGCCCACATATGCAAGATATGATGTCGCACTATTGCGAGGCAGCGGCTCGGTTGTCTGGGATGTGGATGATAAGCAGTATATCGATTTTGGCTCCGGTATTGGGGTAAATTCACTAGGATACTGCGAAAGCGGCTGGATTGAGGCAATTACCAAGCAGGCGCAGTTACTTCAGCACTCATCTAACATCTACTATACCCTGCCCCAGTTGCGTGTTGCCCAAAGACTTTGCCGGTCTGCAGGCATGGATAAGGTGCTGTTTTGCAATTCCGGCGCGGAGGCAAACGAGTGCGCCATAAAGCTTGCGCGCAAATACAGTTTTGACAAATATGGCAAAGGCCGTTACGAAATAATCACTTTGTATAATTCATTCCACGGCAGGACCATAACCACCCTGTCGGCCACAGGTCAAGATGTTTTTCACAACTACTTTTTTCCCTTTACCGAAGGTTTTGTTTATGCTAAGGCTAACGATTTAGAAGACCTTAAAGCAAAATTAAGTGATAAAACCTGTGGTGTTTTTATAGAGTTAATTCAGGGTGAGGGCGGCGTTGTTCCGTTAGATAAAGACTATGTAAAGGCACTAGAAGATGTATGCCGCCAAAAGGATATACTGCTTATTATTGACGAAGTACAGACGGGCATCGGGCGCACGGGTTCGCTGTTTGCCTTTCAGCAGTACGGAGTCAAACCAGACATAGTAACCTCTGCCAAGGGCCTTGGCGGAGGGCTCCCGATAGGGGCCTGCCTTTGCGCGGAAAAGTTAGCCGAAACCTTAAATGCCGGGACACACGGTACTACATACGGCGGCAATCCCATTGCCTGCGCAGGTGCAGAATATGTGTTAAGTGTTGTGGACAATGAGCAATTCCTGAAATCTGTGTCCCAAAAAGGGGAATATATAAAGTCCAAAATTAGCAAATTCGACGGAGTCAAAGAGGTAAGGGGCCTTGGCCTTATGATTGGCATAGTTTTAAAAGCAAATTCAAAAGAAGTTTCGCAAAAATGCCTTGAAAACGGCCTGCTCACTCTTACCGCCAAAGATAATTTAAGGCTGCTTCCACCGCTTAATATTACCTACGAGGAAATAGACAAAGGGCTTTCGATTTTAGAGGCCGCACTAAAACAAATGACATAAAGGAGAAAACAAAATGAAACACCTGCTGAAACTTTTGGATTTGTCGAGCGAAGAAATTATTAATCTTCTCGACCTTGCCGACCAGTTAAAATACGATCTAAAGCACGGCATTCCCCACCCGAAGCTCAAAGGTAAGACACTGGGGATGATATTTCAGAAATCCTCCACAAGGACCCGGGTTTCCTTTGAAGTGGGCATGTATCAGTTGGGCGGCCAGGCCTTGTTTCTTTCTACTAACGACCTGCAGCTTGGCCGTGGAGAGTCAATTGAAGACACCGCGCGCGTACTTTCCCGTTATTTGGACGGCATAATGATCAGGACTTTTGAACAGTCTTTGGTTGAAACTCTTGCCATGTATTCCTCGATTCCGGTTATCAACGGGCTTACCGATTTCAGCCACCCCTGCCAGGTGCTTGCAGACCTGATGACAATACGCGAATTCAAAGGAAAGCTAGAGGGTCTTAAACTTTGCTTTATCGGTGACGGAAATAACATGATGAACTCGCTGATAGTCGGAGGGCTTAAAACCGGCATGCAGGTGTCCGTGGCCTGTCCCGAAAGATATATGCCTGACCCGCTGGTTCTTGAGTTTGCGGCAGAATACGGCGACAAGTTTAGTCTTTACCACTCACCGGAACAAGCGGCAGCAGATGCGGATGTTTTAGTCACCGATGTTTGGGCTTCCATGGGCCAGGAAAACGAAATTGAAGAACGCAAAAAAGCCTTTGCGGGATACCAGATTAATTCCGAAATCATGAAAATTGCCCACCCCAATGCAATTGTGCTTCACTGCCTGCCCGCTCATAAAGGCGAGGAAATCACCCATGAGGTATTCGAGGAGCATGCAGCCGAAATATTTGAAGAGGCCGAAAACCGCTTGCACGTCCAAAAGGCAGTTATGGTAACATTAATGGCATAAAAAAACATCCCTTAAGGGATGTTTTTTTATGCCATATTTCTGCCTTTTCCTGAGTACACCGCAAACTGATTTTTGCCTTTGGATTTTGCAATATACAGCGCATCGTCGGCATTTTTAATCAATTCCTCATATGTGGTGCCGTTCTGCGGATATATCGCCACCCCGATACTTCCGGTAATATTGTAGGAAACATTGTTATGATGGTATACCTTATCAAAAATCCGCCTTATGTGCTCCACCTTATCGTAGGTTGTCTTAAGTGAGCCGGTTTCTTTTATAAGTATAACGAATTCGTCCCCGCCTATCCTTCCAACCAGGTCGGTGGACCGGAACATCTTTTTGATTTTTTCCGAGATATCTATAAGCACCTTATCGCCGAATAAATGCCCCAGCGTGTCGTTAATATATTTGAAATTATCAATATCAATAAAAAGCATGGAATGAACTTTGTCTTTCCCCTCTCCGGCCAGATATTCGTTAATAAGCTCGGCAGTGGCATTTTTATTGTAAAACCCGGTCAAGGGGTCGCGCATGGCTTTTTCTTTAAACTGCTCGGTTTCTTCAATAATTTCATTTATATCGCTCGCCTTCCCGGCAATGCTGACAATTTTACCCTTTTCATCAAGTACGGGAGACAACTCCACCATATACCAGCTGTATTGCTCGGGATTTTCGGCAAGCCTTAATTTGGATTTTACATGCTTTTTTTCTGAAATTAGTTTTTCATACATATGCACCCACTTTTGCCTGTCGGCCGGGTGCACTTTCCCCTTAAAAAATAAAAACAAATCGCAATCGGTATTTACAGGTTTGATTTCCTCTCCCAGATTTTTGGAGCTATATAAAGTCCGGGTTTGGATGTTATATTTAAAAAATATATCGTTAAACATTTCGGTTATTTTTTTGTCAGTCTGCGCACTTGTTTGGTCGTGAACCTGGCAGAGCATCAGTTTTTTTCTCGAACCAAAGCTAAAGCCTTGCTTTTTAATTAACACATTAATACTGCTGCCGTCTTTTTTGCGAAGCACGCATTCACAACGCTTCAATTTATTTTTAAGTAAGCCATAAAATTTGACTAGGTCTTCAGGATTAAAAAAAAGCTTGTCCAACGATTTAAAAATCGAATTTAATTCATCTTTTGAGTACCCTAAAAGTGCAACAAGGCCATTATTTATTTTAATAATTTTAAGATTTTTCCCTAAAGATATGGTTATAAAACCGATATTAGCCGTATTAACAATTTCCTGCATGTGTTTCTTAAAAGCCAAAAAACCCCCCGCACTTGCCACAGCCATAAGTACGGATATTATTGATAATACGGCACACATGGTATGGAGCGATACGAATGATACATCCAAATTCATTGCAGCAGCTTCCTAATTTCGCAGTTTCTAATATATTACCAATAATTGTAATACAATGCAAATGTAAATATTAACAAATGTTTTACATAAATTCCCATTATATTATATATAAGTTATAAAACCCGATCCTATTTATAGACCGGGTTATTATAATATGATGTATAACAGCGAAAGTAAAAGGAGTTCATCGCATCCTTCTGAAGACAACAATATAAATAACAATAACAGCAATGCCCTGTCGGTGTCAATCTCTATGTTCTTGAAATTTAACATTTTTAAAATGTCAAATCCCGTTCTCCCTGACGTTTTGTTATCCTTTACCTCTTCGACTTTAGAAGGTTGGTTTGCCGGCGTTGCGTTAGAATTAGATGCATTTGCCTGGCGGTTGCTGTAGGGAGTCCTTACAAAGCTTGGCATTGGTGGAATTTCGGATGGGATTTCAAGTCTTGACCTTTTATGCATTTCGCGTGCACGGGCTACCGCTTCCATTTGCATCCGCTCGAATTCCCGACTGTCATAATCAGCCATGTCCATCCCTCCCACAGCAAAAGATAAAGTCAACTGCCGTCTTTAAATAAGGCCCTGCTCTTTTATTATTGGCAGAATACTAATAAGTCTTAAAATAGTAACTGCCTGGTCTATCCGCGCCTTTCTTTCTTCGCTGTGCAAATGCGGCCTTATTGCAAGCAGGAGCCTTGACCTGTCATCATGCTGGCTGGATTTTAGTGCCCTGCTTACCTGAACCAGCGCTGTCAGTTCTTTTGGCGAAACGCTGTCCAGCAGCCCTTCCAACGGATTGCCTGATACTTTTTTATTATCATCTTCCGTGCCGCCTAACAGAGCTCCCGCCAGTGAGCGTACCCTTTCCAACCCCTCGGGGCTTTCAAGTATTTTAGATAGTTTAGAAGCTAAATCTTCCATTTAATCACCTGTTTACAAATGGTTTAATTAATTGTCCTTGTCTTTTAGCAGTTTTTTCAGAAGCATCTGTGCCTGGGGGGTGGAAAGCAAACGGTTAACCGCAGCCTTGTCGGATAATATCTGTTTGATCTTCTGGGAGTCACTGGCACTTAAATTATTGAGAATATTATCAATTTTGCCCTGCCTTACCGCATCTTTAAGCTGGTCGGTATCGGCACCTAGTTTATCTGATACCTTGTCAATCATATCCATTAATTTATCCCTGTCTATGTTATCATGCATTGCAATCACCACCTGTTTTTCATATAATATTCTATGTTTGTCGCAATGGCTATATGATTATGTTGGGGTGTTGTCCATGAGAATAGTAGCAATATCAGACAGCCACGGCGCTAACAAGCCTGTGGAGGATGTAATTTTCGAACAAACGGAAGCAAAAAATGTTTTCTTTCTTGGAGATGGCATTAGGCATTTGGAACATCTTCCGGATATGTTCCCTGACAAACAGTTTTTCTTCGTTGAGGGCAACTGCGATTTTTGGAGCTTGCATAAAACCTCCGACATGGTTGTCCTCGGCGGCAAAAAAATATTTTTTACCCACGGACATGAATACAACGTAAAATACGGCACAAAAAGCCTTGAATCTGCCGCCAGGAGCCGCTTTGCAGACATTGTGCTGTATGGTCATACCCATATACCCGATATAACCTACCGGGACGGATTGTATATAATAAACCCAGGTTCCATTGCCCGTGGGAGGAGCGGGCGCAACAGTTATGCAATAATTGACATAACCGACGCTGGCATAGTGCCGAACATTATTTTTTTGTAGCGGCCTAAAACATTATATGCTTTACCGCTGTTATTGTGGATACGATATATAGATTGAAATAATGTCTAAATAATGTTATAATTTACTATAATCTGGAATATTGCAGAAAGAACGATAAATATGGAATTCAACAGGCAAAATCCTGTAGAAAAAAGCAACCAAAAAATTAAACATACCACCCCCGCAAGGGTAATTGTGTTAAGCTTTTTGCTGGTAATACTGATCGGCTCAGTATTACTCACCCTTCCCATTTCTTCTGCCGACGGAACGGTTACTCCTTATCTGAATTCGCTTTTTACCGCCACTTCGGCAACCTGCGTTACCGGCCTTATTACCTACGACACCTATACCCACTGGTCTGTATTCGGACAAATCATAATACTAATTCTTATTCAAATAGGCGGTATTGGGCTTGTTACACTTACAACCTTCTTTACAAGTTTCTTAAAAAACAAGCTGGGTTTCAGCAGCATATTTCTAATACAAGAATCCGTAAACGCCAATTCGCGCAGCCATTTAATTTTTCTTTTGCGGCTGGTAGTTACTTCCACACTTATTATTGAGTTTATCGGCGCGTTTTTTTTAGCTTTCCGGTTTGTGCCGGAACTTGGCGCGGAAGGTATCTGGATTTCTATTTTTACCGCCGTTTCGGCTTACTGCAATGCTGGCTTTGATATTTTCGGAAGATTCGGACAGTTTTCTTCCATTACCACCTTTGTCGGGGACCCTCTGGTAAATTTGGTTATTATGTCTTTGATCGTGATTGGCGGGCTTGGATTTATAGTGTTTGCCGATGTTTTGAACTACCGCAAATCCAGGCAGCTTATGCTACATACAAGAATAGTGCTTACCACCACACCCATTTTAATTTTTTTGGGTGCGGCTATTGTGTTTTTTAATGAGTACCATAACCCTGCAACTTTAGGGAACCTTTCTTTATCGGAAAAGTTTTTTGCGTCGCTTTTCCAGTCAATAACCTGCCGCACGGCGGGATTTAATTCAATAAATATTTCACAGCTTAACGATTCCACTAAGCTTGTAATGTGCGCTTTGATGTTCATTGGCGCTGCCCCAGGGTCTACCGGAGGGGGAATAAAAATAACAACCTTTGCGGTCCTTGTAATGACAGTGGTTGCGGTTATCAGGAATCAGTATGAAACCACAATTTTCCACCGCCGGGTTGACCACAAGGTGGTTTACAAATCCTTTGCCATTGCAATTCTATCTATTTGCATAATTATCATTACCACTTCGGTGCTGGTCATAGAAAACAGTCAGATTACTACGATTGACGGCATATTTGAAACCTTTTCTGCTTTCTGTACTGTTGGCATCACCACAGGTATAACCTCTTTTCTTGGCAATTTTTCGAAAATAGCTTTAATACTTACAATGTTTATCGGAAGAGTTGGTCCCTTCTCTTTCTTCATTGCTATGGCTTTAAAGCAGTCTTATAACAACAAAAGAATGGTGCTCCCAGAGGGACAGATTATGGTTGGATAGCCTCATCTTTTGCAAGGGGGTATAAATATGAGCGATAACGAGAAAGAGGTTAAAAGAATATTAGAACCCGCCCGTTTTTCCAAACAGGAGTATGTAATTCTTGCTTTAACCCTAATTTTATGCGCAGTGCTCATTGCCTATAATATACTTTCCACCCCTCCCCTGTCTTCTCCTGTTATTGCGCAAATAAGCGGAGAGGATATTTCCGATTTGGCATTTGAATCCGATTTTCAGCAAGAAAATGAAACCTCTTTGGCCTACGTTTCTTTTGAAAGTAAAGACGAAAATCGTTCGGAGCCATTATCTGAACCCACCCCCGAAACCACATCAATAAAGCCGCTATCTTCGTCAGCTGGAACACCTGCATCCGAGAAGTCCAAAATAAACATCAACTCTGCCACAAAAGACCAGCTTATGGCCCTGCCTGGCATTGGGGAGGTTAAGGCCCAGGCAATCATTGACTACAGGGAACTCAACGGGCCGTTTATGTCGGTTGACGAGCTTATAAACGTAAAAGGCATAGGGCCTGCCACCCTGGAAAAAATAAAAGATTTGGTGGTTATAAATTAAAAGCTAAAACCATATGGTTTTAGCTTTTTAATTTATAATAATTGAAAATTCAGTATTTTCAGAACAATCCAGTGCAATTTCCATTCCATCAAAATAGTCATACAAATAATCGTTAAAACTAATTTTAAGCACCGTTTCCTGCCGGGTTTCAAACTCGGCATTGTACGAAAGATATGAATTCGATTTGTCCTTTATTAAATTGGGCCTTATTTTCTCATCGTCAACAGTAAAAAGGTAATTTATATCATATATTTCGATTTCCTTTTCAGTTATGGTATCGTTAAGTTTAAGTTTAAAACCCAAAGCATTTATATCATTTGCAAATTTAAACTGCAGGCTGTAGAAGTTTAACCTAAACTGTTCTGTTCTGAAATCCTCCTTATACACTGCAGCAAAGTCTTTGTGGAAACCCACGGTATACCGTATAAGCGGTTTTATATGAATATACCCTTCGCGGTTTTCGTAAGGGATTAGCACCACATCCATGCGGTTTATGTTTTCACTGGGAGATGGGGTGAAAGACAGCGCCAGTCCAAAATATCCGGCTGTGTCAATCACATAGGGCTTGTTATAGGCCCAAGTTGAATCATCCTGCATAAGCAGGGCGGCTGCTGTCGGAAAATCGGCTTTAAATTGTTCGTCCAAAAGTATATGCTTATTTTGGCTTACAAGGCCGTAAAGCTGGTAGAACTCATTGGCTTCATTTTCGTTTTGGGAGAGTACTACTGATTTCGACTGCACAATCCCAAATTTGGCCCGTACACTTTTGGGGCTGCTGAATACCACCCATAGTACAAACGCCGTTACTACAACTATAGAGACAACAAGGCTTATATTATTAAAAATTTTTCTGGCATTGCTTAATTCCCCATCAAATGGATTGGCTGCGGACATAGCTTCCTCTCCTATATGGCCATTTCTTTATACAGCCTGTTAAATATCTCTGCCAATTGCTCTAATTTAAGGCTTTCGGCCCTTATAGCCGGCGAAAGGGTTAAATCGTCAAGTATTTGTAAAAATTTTTGCTTGTCTATATTTAAACTTGAAGATACAGAGTTTACAATGGTTTTCCTGCGCTGCTGGAATGCAGCGCGTACAAACCCGAAAAATGACCTTTCATCCTCCACATTAACGGGGGGCTGTTTTCTTATGTTAAGGCTAATAACCGCACTGTCTACATTGGGCTTAGGGTAAAAGGAACCCCTGCTTACTTTAAAAAGAATCTTTGGTTCCGAATAGTAGTTTACCGCTACCGTAATCGCGCCCGACTCCCTGCTTCCGACAGGGGCGCACAGCCTCTCTGCCGCCTCTTTCTGGACCATTACCACTATCTTTTCTATCGGCAGCCTATCCTCTAATAATTTCATAATAACCGGAGAGGTAATATAATAGGGCAGATTTGCGCATACTGTTACCTGCATGCCGCAAAACTTTTCCTTGATTAGTTTATTGATATCAAGCTTTAATACATCGGCAAAAACCACTTCAGTATTGTCAAAGGGTGCAAGGGTTTGGGCCAACACATTTTTAAGCCTTTCATCTATCTCAACCGCTACAACCTTTTTGGCCTTCTTTGCAAGCTCCGCGGTAAGCACCCCAATGCCCGGGCCTATTTCTATAACCCCGGCATTATCACCCTCACAGGCATATTCGGCCATTTTAGGGCATACATTGGGGTTTATAAGGAAATTCTGTCCCAAAGCTTTTTTAAAGGTAAATCCATTTTCATTAAGAATCGCTTTAATAATATTTAAATTGGTAAGTTTCATCATTACCCTTTTACCTGCCCTGTTGTTTTAAGTTTAAAAAGGCTTCGGGAAGCAGCGCCGACAAGGAATAGAATTTCGTTGTGCCGTCCTGCGCCGCGCATATGACCTGCATATCTCCGAATTCGGCAAGCAACTGCCTGCACATGCCGCAGGGCGTGCTGATTTGCTTTGAATATACCGCAACCGCAACAAACCCACGCTTACCGTCGGATACTGCAGACGCCAATGCCGAGCGTTCGGCGCAAATACCTGCTGGCAGCGCAGCACTTTCAACATTTGTGCCTGAATATATCGAACCGTCACTGCACAGTATTGCTGCCCCCACCGCGTAGCCCGAGTAGGGGGAATATGAGTTTTTATACGCGCTTTTTGCTGCTTCAATCAGTCCAGGGTATTTGTCCTCCATAAGCATGTACACTCCAATAAGCTTTTTTGTATTATAACATACTGCCATAAAACTTAAAATACCGCTGTATTAAAATACATGACAAACACCTGTTGTTATGATATAATCAATTGGATATAAATTACTAAAGGATGTGACCCAATGGATATAAATAAATATTATGATGAAATACTGATGGCCCTTAAAGAATTTTACGAATCCCAGGATCTCAAACCCTCTGCCGATGCCCCTGAAATCTATATGAATCAAAAACATGCGGTTAAAATTGCTTATAATTATGATAAAAAACTGTTTGAGCTAAAAGTTGCCGAAATTAAAGAGGGCCAAGCAGTAGAGTTTAACACGGTTGCCTCCTGGTTGTTTGACGAAAACCATACAAGCCGGGACGTAAAAGCGGTTGCCATTGACTTTGAGGATACATTAAAATCAATATTTGGCATTAAGACAAGCAAGGTTAACACAAAGGATGTATCCCTACCCACGAAAGCCGACAGCGATACACCCAATATTGATGCCTTTACAGGCAAGTTTTTAAAACTCTTTCCCGAATATAAAGACACTTACCGCGAACATGTTTCAAAATACGGTGAGTTTTTATATGTGGACTTTTTCAAAAACACCGCCGCCGTTAAACTGCGCGAACTAATTGAAAACAAAGATAAAAGCAAGCTGATTAAAATGATTGACCTGCTTAACGAGTTCTACACAGAGGGAGACAGCAAGGTTTCACACATGATTGTGGTGGTGATCATAGGCGGCGCCTTCGGAAGTGATATGGCCAAATTTGAGTCGGTCAAGGAGTATTTTAACGAATATACACATCTTAATTCGGCTTCAAGGGCGATGATTCAGTATATAGCCAAAAACAAGAAACTGCAAAAAATGTTAAAATAAATGCATGTGCCTGGAGGGACGCAGAGTGGACAGGACAAAATATATTTTTGTCACCGGGGGTGTGGTATCCGGACTTGGCAAGGGCATTACGGCAGCCTCTTTAGGCCGGTTGCTTAAATGCAGAGGTTTCAAGGTTGCTGCCCAGAAACTTGATCCTTATATGAACGTTGACCCCGGGACAATGAACCCGTTTCAGCACGGTGAGGTCTTTGTGACAGACGACGGTGCTGAAACCGATCTCGATTTGGGTCATTATGAAAGGTTCATTGATGAAAACCTTAACAGATACTCCAACGTCACCTCCGGAAGGGTAAATTTCAATGTATTGACAAAAGAGCGTTCCGGCAAATATTTAGGGCAAACCGTGCAAATTATACCCCACATCACAAACGAGATTAAGCATTGCATATACAGGGTGGGCGAAATAAACAACGCTGACATTGTCATAACCGAAATTGGCGGCACTGTGGGAGATATTGAGTCGGAGCCTTTTTTAGAGGCCATAAGGCAAATCGCCACTGAAATTGGGCGCAAAAACTGTTTGTATATACATGTGACCCTGATTCCGTTTGTGCCAGGTTCCAATGAGCTCAAATCCAAGCCGACACAGCACAGCGTAAAAAAGCTGCTGTCGTACGGAATACAGCCTGATATTATTATCTGCCGCAGCGACCTGCCTGTTACACAGGACATAAAAAACAAAATTTCACTATTTTGTAATGTAAAACCCGAATGTGTAATTGAAAACCGCACGGTTAATGTGCTCTATGAAGTACCGCTTATGCTGGAGGAAAGCAATTTTTCCGAGGTGGTCTGCAAAGCACTAAACCTTAAAGCAAAGCAGCCTGACCTTGATGAATGGATAAGCCTTGTTAATAAAATCAAATCCTGCCATAAAACCGTCAAAATAGCGCTGGTTGGAAAATATGTAAGGTTGCATGATGCCTATTTGTCGGTTGTAGAGGCACTAAAACACGGCGGATACGAGCACCGCGCCAATATAGATATAAAATGGGTTGATTCCGAACTTCTTACCGAGGACGATGCACACCAGGTTTTTAAAGATTGTGACGGCATAATTGTACCCGGCGGATTTGTGGGCCGCGGGATTGACGGAATGATACTGGCGGCAAAATTCGCACGGGAAAACCATGTTCCCTATTTCGGAATATGTCTTGGCCTGCAAATTGCAGTAATTGAGTTTGCCAGAAATGTCTGCGGGCTGAAAAACGCAAATTCCTGTGAAATAGACCCAGAAACCCCGCACCCTGTAATAGACATTATGCCCGAACAAAAACATATAAGCGGAATTGGTGGCACCATGCGGCTTGGGCAATACCCTTGCAATGTAATTTCAAATACAAAGCTGCAAAAAGCCTACCGCGCGGATTTAATCAGCGAACGCCACCGCCACCGCTATGAATTCAACAACGATTACCGCGAAATGTTAACCTTGGCAGGGCTTAAAATTTCAGGCCTATCCCCCGACAAAAGGCTGGTCGAGGCGGTTGAAATTCCAGAGCATCCCTGGTTTGTATGCGTTCAGTTCCATCCTGAATTCAAATCACGCCCCAACCGGGCGCACCCGCTATTCCGCGATTTTATCGGCGCCGCCGTAGCATTTTCCGAAAACAAATAAACATTTTCAAGCCGCAGGTATACAGTATTTGTTTCCTGCGGTTTTTACCCTTTAGTTTAAATACAGGTGAATGGTGAATTATTAATGTTTAAATTTTGGTTTAAGAAAGACGAACCCCAAACTTTTGACTATATAATTGCAGGCTTGGGCAATCCAGGCGCCGAGTATGAAAATACCCGACATAATGTCGGCTTTATGGCGCTTTCCCTGTTATCACAAAAGTACAACGCCCCGATAAAAAAAATAAAATTTAAGTCTGTCATTGGGCAGTGCGAAATAGAGGGAAAGCGCTGTCTGCTGCTTTGCCCCCAGACCTTCATGAACAACTCCGGGCAGGCAGTGGTCGAAGCCATGTCCTATTATAAAATTCCTCCAGAGAGGACGTTAATTATATTTGATGACATTTCCCTTGATGTGGGCAGAATCAGAATCCGCCGCAAAGGTTCGGACGGAGGCCACAACGGCGTTAAAAGTATCATATACCTTTCAGCTTCCGACCAATTCCCCCGTATTAAAATAGGTGTAGGCGCCAAACCTCATCCCGATTATGATTTGGCAAGGTGGGTTTTGTCCCCCTTTAAAAAGGATGAGTTGGACAGTTTGGGAAAAGCACTCAACAGCACTGTTGCGGCTGTGGAATGTATTATGAAGCACGGGATTGACTATGCTATGAATAAATACAACATCAAACCGTGAGGTTACTTTATGCAGTATTTAAATTCGGTTTTAGGGCGGCTTCAGGAATACAAAAACCTTATAGATTCGATATCAAGCGGCAATTTGCCAGCTTCCGTGTCGGGTGTTTCCCATATCCATAAGGCTTTAATTGTTTCTTCGGTTGTAAACGATCTAAAAAGGCCCGCTTGTGTTATCGTTTCTGATGAAAGCGAGGCCGAAAGGTTAAGAGCCGACCTTGAAAACCTTGGCAACAAAGTACTAAACTTCCCGCTGCGCGATTTTACCTTTCGCAACATAACGGGTTACTCGCGGGAATATGAACATATAAGAATAGGCACCCTTTCCAAAATGCTGGAAGGGGATTTTGATGTTGCCTTGGTATGTATTGACGCCGCTTGTCAGGCCACCCTGCCTCCTTCCGTTTTACAACAGCAAACAATTACGATAAAACTTGGTCAAAGCATATCTCCTGAAGACATAATTAAAATTCTTAATTCTTCCGGTTATGTTCACACCGAGCAGGTGGAGGGTGCCGGCCAATACGCAAAACGTGGCGGAATTCTGGATATCTTTACTCCCGAATCCAGCCTTCCGGTCCGAATAGAGTTCTGGGGAGATGAAATCGACGCCATATCCTACTTTGAGGTGGAATCCCAAAGGCGTACCGAAAACATAAACCAACTTAAAATTGTTCCTGCAAGAGAGGTACTTTTTAATTCACCCACAGAACTTATAACTAAAATCGAGCAATTTAGGTCATCCAAACGAATTCCTCAAGCAGTACAGGAACGGCTGGTTGCCGATATCGAGTCGATAAACAATGGCCTTCCAGTAGCGCTGGACAAGTATATCCCCCTGGCCTACGACAATCTGTATACTATTTTTGATTACCTGAAGGACTGCGTTTTGTTTGTTAGTGACAGCGCAAAGGTAAAAGAAAGGTATAAAAACTTTTCATGGCAGCTGGGCGAAGATTTAAGGGGATTGTTCGAGGATGGAATTCTAACCTCCGGGCTTGACCGTTTTTGTCTGGAAAACGGCGAAAGGCTGCTTAAATTTGAGAACATTGGAGCAGTTTATCTTGAAAGTTTTGCCCGGGGGAGTTATGAAACTAAAATAAGAAGCATTGTAAACTTTTCCATGAAACAGTCCTCCCTTTGGAGCGGTTCGCTTAATATTTTGCTTGAGGATATAGAAATATATCACAAACATAATTACCTTTGCATAATCCTTGCAGGTACAGAGCGGTCAGCCAAATTTTTGGCCGAAGAACTTAACCAAAAAAACATTCCTGCAGCTTACAGCGAAGACTTTTTAAGCCTACCAGACTCAGGAATATGGGTAACCCAGGGCGGGCTGTCGGCAGGACTTGAGATACCGCAAATCGGATTTTCGTTGATTTCCCAGGGCAAAACCGCCAAAACTCCCAAAAGACATATCAGGCGTCCCAAAAATACCAAGGGAATAAACTCCTTAGAGGAGTTAAAATTGGGGGATTATGTGGTTCACTCCACCCACGGAATAGGTATTTTTGATGGAATTCACAAGCTTTCGGTCGAAGGGGTAACCAAAGACTACCTTAAAATCAAGTATGCCAAACAGGATGTTCTGTACGTTCCTGTTACACAACTGGATCTGGTTTCTAAATATATCGGGCAGCATGAAGATGCGATTATCAAGCTAAACCGCCTTGGCAGCAGCGATTGGCAAAAGACCCGAAGCCGTGTTCGGGCGGCGGTAAAAGACATGGCAAAGGAACTAATAAAACTTTATGCCAAAAGAATGCAGACCAAAGGCCACGCATTTTCACCCGACACCGATTTGCAAAACGACTTTGAGCGACGGTTTGAACACGAAGAAACCGAGGACCAGCTGCGATGTGTGCAGGAAATCAAGGCCGACATGGAACGGGATATCCCAATGGATCGCCTTCTGTGCGGCGATGTTGGCTTTGGCAAAACCGAAGTGGCTCTGCGCGCAGCCTTCAAATGTGTGTTGGACGGAAAGCAATGTGCGATCCTGGTACCAACCACCATACTTGCCTGGCAGCATTATCAGACCCTGCTTAAGCGAATTGGCGACATGCCTGTCAGGGTGGAGCTTTTATCCCGATTCCGCAGTCCAAAACAGCAACAGGAGATTATAAAGAACCTTCGCCGAGGATACATTGACATTATTGTCGGCACCCACAGGATGATTTCCAATGACGTGGTATTCAAAGATTTAGGCCTTTTAATAATAGACGAGGAACAGCGTTTTGGCGTATCCCAAAAAGAAAAACTCAAGGCCATGTTTCCGGCAGTCGACGTGCTGACCCTTACTGCCACCCCAATACCTCGGACACTTAACATGGCACTATCGGGGTTGAGGGATATATCAATAATAGAAGAAGCTCCCGAAGACCGCCACCCGGTGCAGACCTATGTGCTTGAATATGACAGGGGTATTATACTTGACGCCATAAAAAAGGAACTGCGCAGAGGCGGTCAGGTTTATTACCTGCACAACCGCGTGGAAAGTATTGAGGCCTGTGCCGCAAGGCTTGCAATTGACCTGCCCGAATGCAGGATTGCCACGGCACACGGCAAAATGCAGGAAAACGAGCTTTCAGATGTATGGCGGAAACTGATCGACCATGAAATTGACGTACTTGTCTGCACCACCATAATTGAAACCGGAGTAGATGTTTCCAATGTCAACACCCTGATAATAGAAGACGCCGACCGGATGGGATTGGCCCAGCTCCACCAACTAAGGGGCCGTGTCGGGCGTTCTCCCAGAAGGGCATATGCATACTTGTGTTTTAAAAGCGGCAAGGCATTAAGCGACATTGCTACCAAACGGCTTGACACCATAAGGCAATTCACCGAGTTCGGTTCGGGATTAAAAATTGCAATAAGGGATTTGGAAATCAGGGGTGCCGGGAACATCCTTGGTGGCGAACAGCATGGCCATATGGAAGCCGTAGGATACGATCTGTATTTGAAGCTGCTTGCCGACGCGATTGCCGAAGAAAAGGGAGAGGAGCCCGCATCGGAGGTAGATTGTACTGTCGACCTTAGAATCGACGCCCATATCCCTGAAGACTATATTTCCTCCCTGCCCCAGCGGCTGGCGATTTACCGCCGCATAGCCGAAATCCGATATGATGACGATGCTGCCGATGTTTTGGATGAACTGATTGACCGCTTTGGCGAACCGCCTCCATCGGTTAAAGGTCTTATTGAATTATCTCTGCTGCGCAACCGTGCAGCCGCGCTTGAAATATATGAGGTAGTACAAAAAGAGGACCTCATGCTTTTATTTGTTTCAAAAATCAACACCGAAAAGGTATCTAAGCTTGCAAGCATGCTTAAAGGCAGAGTAATGCTGAGCGCCGGCAATAAACCCTACATTTCGGTTAGAATGAAAAAGGGACAAAGCCCCATAGAAGCCTTAAGAGAAGTGTTAGACGCTATGCAAAAATAGCCGAAATCAACTAATCTTGCCCAATTTGTACTGGACTTTTAGTGCAACATATTGTATAATTTTCTGGATATTATATATCCTTAGCGTCACAGGAGGTTAAACACATGAAGATATTAAAATCTTTAGCAGCATATAGTCTTATAATTGTTTTAATATTCAGTTTCTCCGCATGCCATCCAAAGGATGAGGTTGCCATGACAATTGGCGACGTTCAGATTACATCGGCGCTTTATATGTGTGCATTAATACAGGCAGACGGAGAGGCCAGAAACTTAATAGACAAGAATGCTGCCGAAGGTGTGGAAAATATAGATTATTTCAAACAGAAGATTGAAGGGGCAGACTATACCGACTGGGTAAAAAACCGTGCCGAAGAAATCTGCAAGGAATACGCTGCGTATGAATTGAAGTTTGCGGAAGCTGGGCTTGAGATTAGCGAAGATACCCAATCTGAAATAGATTTTTATACCGACTACTATTGGAACACGGCAGGCCTTGGCAAGTTTTACGAAAAAAACGGCGTAGCTTTCCAGACATATAAAAAGTTTTTCACGTATAGCTACAAAGCTAGGGAATATTTTGAGAGCATTTATGGCAAAGACGGTACTAACCCCGTCTCAGAAGAGGAATTAAAATCGGCCATGGACGAAAATTTTGTATTGGTAAACCAGCTTTATGCCTCCTACACCGATACCGATGGAAATGATTTAAGCGACGACGCCAAGGCCGAGATAAAACAAAAATTTGAATCCTATGTTACCCGCTTGAATAACGGCGAGAGCTTTGAAACCATATATAACGAATATAACGCAACAGACGACAATGATGAAAATGATGATAATAATCAGGACGGCCAGGACGCATCAGGCCAGCCTGAGGAAAGTACCACATCAAACGAGGATGAGTCGGATAATACCGATGACACTCCCAAGCCACAGGACAAAAATGCAATAATTTTGGGTGACAGTGACACCAATTTTGCTTCCGAGATTTTTTCCGATGTTAAGGCTATGAGCCCAGGAGAGGTCAAGATAATAGAGCCTTCTTCATCAACCGGCATTTACCTTATTGTTCGAAAAGATATATTAAGCGATCCGTATTATTTGGATTATTTGAATCTCGAAATCCTCAAGCTGCTTAAACAAACCGAGTTCGAAAATATGATTAAGGAATACGCAAACAGCCTGCAGTTTAATAAAAACAACTACGCGGTAAACAGATTTAAGGTTAAAAAAATAGTCCAATATGAGGATGTCTACAATGAATAACAAAAAAGCACAGCCAAAGCTGTGCTTTTTTGTTACAAATTTTTACCGATTCGTAAGGTTATTTTGAAAATATTTCAATTTGTAATCTTTTGTAAATAATTTGTGATTAAACTGTAACTGCATTGAAACTTACTTTTTGGTTTTTTTAGTATATAATAATACTAAACTAAAAACACAAAAGGGGAGTGTGCAGATGTTAAAGCAGTTTTTTGTATTACTTATATCTCTGATATTTATTCCACTATCTTCCACCATGCATATGTCTGCAGACTCCATCGCGCCTGAATATGTGGAACCGGTTGTACATGAAAGCGAGCCTGTCGACACTGAATCTGGTGTTTTGGCCGCACGGATAGAAAACCTGCTTAACCTTAACCGTGTTTTCGACAACGGCTTTGAAAACCCACGTGAAATAATTGAAGAGGTTGAGATTCAGCTACTTGGTCTTGCGGTTTCCGATGAGTTCGGGCAGCAGTATATTAACCAGGAGTATGTATTGTCTTTTATTAAACAACTATATGGAATTGATGTCGAACCTAAAGCTGGCCTGTATGATTTTCTCCCCGCTCCGGACGGATATTTTGCAATCCCGGCAAAAGGATACTCTCTAATATCACACAGGGATATAGAGTACACTATCCTGCCAAATGGCGATATTAATGTTAATTCGGTTATGACAATCGACGCTCACGACTCAGAGCCGGTGGATGTAAAAGTTAAAACCCTGTTAAGGCCAAACAGTGATTCGGTATTCGGCTACAATATAATCAGCTCGGATATTATTGAATAATTTTAGTTTATCGTATGCCTTCTGCAGTTGCTGCAGAAGGTTTTTTTATTATAAAAAGAATAAAAAACAACAATAATTGGAATCGACAAAAAATTGTAATTTTTCTATCAGATCATTTGAGCCGTGTTGATTTACAATGATTTTTTTAAATGTTATAATACATTTAAAAAATACACTGTGGAGGAAAAATGGACTATACTATTAATCCCACTGCTTTTGTTTCGGCATTTACAGTGCCCTGCTCGGTTGTGGATAAACACATTAAACTTGCCGGCGCGGCACAGTTGAAGGTGCTACTTTGGATCATGCGTAATATGGCTGACGGTATATGCATCGAAAAAATATCGCAGGCGCTAGGTTTGCCCGAGATAGACGTTAAAGACGCGCTGCAATACTGGATTGAAGCCGGTATTATCAATAGTGCCGGAGAAAAACCGGAAAAGGCGCGGTCTGAAGAAACAAAGCCCGAAAAAGCCATTACCGTAAGAAAGGCACCTGTCAAACCAAGCCGCGAAGAGGTTGCCAAAAGAGGGCTTGAATGCCCCGAAATTGCTTTTTTGCTGCAGGAAGCCCAGCTTAAATTCGGCAGGGGGCTGCGCCAAAACGAAGCTTCTACTTTGGTATGGCTATATGACGATGAAGGGTTGTCCGCTGCCCTGATACTTATGATAATTGAATATGCCATTTCCGAGAACAAGTGCAACATAGGGTTTATCGAACGCACTGCCATAGACTGGATTAACAGCGGTATAGACAGCATTAGCGCGGCGGAGAAAAAAATCCGCGAACTGAACGAACAAAAAAGCGCCTGGAATATAGTCAGAAGTGCCATGGGCATTGAAGACCGCAGGCCAAGCCCAAATGAACTGAAACTTGCATACAAATGGGTCGTGGAGTATGGTTTTTCCCGCGAAATCCTGGCAGAGGCATATAATCAATGCGTTGATAATACATCCAAGTTTTCCATGCCTTATATTAAAAAGATTCTTGAAGATTGGCACAAAAAAAATGTCAAAACCCTTGAGGATATTAAAAGCCTGAAAAAACCCGCAAAGGCCGATAAAAAGAACAATTATGCAGCATATGATCTGGATCTTGCGCAAAAAATGCTATTGATGGACGAAGGCGAGGATACATAATGGGATACGGCAAGGAAATTTACCAAAAGGCTTTGGAAATTAAGAACCAAAGCAGGAAAAAAGCGCTTTCCCTTTCCGAACAAAAAAAACATGAGATATATTCAAAGTTTGAAGCCCTAAGAAATATAGAAACTGAGCTTTCCGCCTGCGGGGCCAAGATTGCACTTGCCGCTATTTCTGAAAACCCTTTGGAGAATCTGCAAGACCTTAAAAACAGATGTGACGATTTAATAAAACAAAGGCAAACGCTGCTTGAAAGAGCCGGAATTACACAGTCGGACTTAGAGCCCGAATTCGAGTGCAGTATATGTGACGATACAGGATATCATAACGGAAAGCTTTGCGCCTGCGTAAAAAAAATTGCCAAACAATTGGCCTTTATGAAACTTTCTTCCGAAATGCCTATTGATAATTGCCGTTTTGACAATTTCAATCTTGCCTACTATTCCGACCAGCCTGATGACAACGGGATTGTGCCAAGAAGTAAGATGGGACAAATTTTTAAACTATGTTATACATACGCAAAAAATTTCTCAGCCGAATCAGAAAACCTGCTGTTTATTGGCCAGGCCGGTCTTGGCAAAACACATCTGTCTCTGGCAATTGCCAACGAGGTATTAAATAAGGGCTTTGGGGTTATATACGGCCCTTCCATGGACATTGTCACAAAAATTGAAAAGGATTATTTCTATAAATCCGGCGGTTATGAAAGCAACATGGATGCATTCCTTGAAAGCGACCTGCTGATTATAGACGACTTGGGCACAGAAGTTATAACCCATTTTAGCGTTTCCGTTATATACAATATTATCAATACTAGAATATTGCGTAAAAAGCCGACAATTGTAAGTACCAACCTATCATTAAAAGAGATTGAGGAAAAATACTCTGCCCGCCTGTCTTCCAGGTTTATCGGAAACTTCACCATGCGGCAGTTTTTCGGCTCGGATATAAGGCAGCTAAAGCAAATTGAAAATATAAAATCCAGAAAAATCATACCTTAAAATCAATCTAACCAAAAAAACGCCAAAGGAAGAGGACTTCCTTATGAAGCCTCTTTTTTTGGCATTTTATAATCAGCAAAAATAATTGAATTGTAGCCAAAGCTTATATTTTGTGGATTGTAAACAGATAGCAGAGTGAAGTGCCAGATGAAATCTCAAAACAAAGCCAAGCTAATCAAGTTGAAACATGATAATACTTTTTATAAACTTGTTCTAAGAAAAAGTTTAGCTTTGATAGCGTGTTAGCATCACATTTATATCCTTTGCCATCAATAACAAGGTATGGGGCCACAACCGAAATATCCAGGACTTTTCCGTTTGAAAAACTGATTTGACACCCTTTATGTCTTCCTGTATATTCTAAATATTTGGATGAGCCAAATTTACTTAGCTTAACATTTTTTAAAATAGTTATAGACACCAATTTTGCAATTATCAAAGTCATATTTATACAAAATCACCTTTGGGATTCCCCTAACAAAAGGGGGCCCAAAGGTACCATTTTTATATTAAAATATATGGAATTTGAATTACCAAACTTGAATTGCCTTCATTGTCTGTGCGTAGGTAAAACAGACACCTTATTGCCACGCCGTCGCATTCCCATTCGGCCAAATAATAGGCATTTCCCTTTTCAACTTCGTCGGCGGTGGGGCTTATGTCACCCCTGACATAAGCCCTGGCTTTTACGGGGGTACCATAGAGGTTAATTAGGACAGATACTATATCAAAATACGCGTCCCTCATCCGCTCTTTGGGCACAGCCTGGGTATCAAGGGTATACATTCCAACAACCACCCTTTTGGTAAGTTCATCAAATACATATGAAACGGTTGAAGGGTGGTTGTAAAAATCGACATTTGTAAAAAAAATCGCATTTTCAGTTTCTTTCACCGGGTCTTTACCTTCGGCGAGTTTTATATCTTCCCTTGTCATGCGCCATGTGGTGTTTCTAAAGGCGTTTCCGCCGCTAAAATATGCATCATTTTGTTCGGTATTAAAATAATGCGATGAATGCACCAATACTGCCGGTATAAAGTCTACGCTTTTAAATCGGGTGTTAACATATGCAGCAGCGCCGGTGCAATAAAGAATAATTGTCACAACGCTTATTGCCCAAACGACAACATAAAAAATCTTGTTTTTCATTAAAATCGCCCCTTTCAATTCTATTCCGAAAGGGGCGATTAAATTACATTCTACTTTACACCTATTCGGGATTTTAACTCTTCTACCCTGTCGGTCTTTTCCCAGGAGACCTCAAGGTCTTCTCTGCCGATATGGCCATACGCCGCGAGTTTCCTGTAAATCGGCCTGGACAAATCCAAATCCCTTATAATCGAGGCTGGACGCAGGTCAAAAACTTCTGTTACGGCCTTGGAAATCACGTCGTCCGCCACAATACCGGTGCCAAAGGTGTCCACCATAACCGATACCGGGTGAGCCACGCCAATGGCATAGGCTATCTGCACCTCGCATCGCGAAGCAATTCCTGCCGCCACTATATTTTTTGCCACCCACCTTGCAGCATACGTCCCCGAGCGGTCAACCTTAGTGGGATCCTTGCCCGAAAACGCACCGCCTCCGTGGCGGGAATAACCGCCATAGGTGTCCACAATTATTTTTCTGCCCGTAAGCCCAGTATCCCCCTGGGGTCCGCCTATTACAAATCTGCCGGTGGGGTTTATATAAATTTTTGTATTGTCATCTAATAATTTTGCAGGAATTGCCGCACGGATTACCTTTTCCTCAATATCTTTCCTTAACGTAGCCAAATCCACGCCTTCGGTGTGCTGCGAGGAAACTACAACGGCGTCCACCCTTATTGGCGCACCGCTGTCATATTCCACCGTTACCTGTGCCTTTCCGTCGGGGCAAAGGTATTCAAGTTCTCCGGTTTTTCTTAAATGTGCTAGCTGTTTTGTGAGTTTATGCGCAAGAGATATGGGCAGCGGCATAAGTTCGGAGGTTTCCTTGCAGGCATAACCAAACATAATGCCCTGGTCTCCCGCCCCGTATTGGTTAAGGATGTCGTTCTGCCCTTCCTTTATTTCAAGCGAACGGTCAACCCCCATTGCGATATCTGGTGACTGTTCGTCGATTGCCGTTACCACTGCACAGGTGTTCCCGTCAAAGCCTTTGGACATGTTGTCGTACCCAATATCCACAATAACCTGCCGGGCAATTTTGGGTATATCCACATAGCAATTAGTTGAAATTTCGCCCGCCACCAGCACCATCCCTGTTGTGCAAAAAGCTTCGCATGCTACACGGGCGCTTTTGTCTTTTGCCAGAATTTCGTCTAAAATCGCATCTGAAATCTGGTCGCATATCTTGTCCGGATGCCCTTCGGTTACCGATTCAGATGTAAATAAATATCTGGACATTTTTCTCCTCCCGTATTTTGAAAAAATCCTTATCACTTCAAAAAACCCCGCTTATCTGAAAGCGGGGATATTCTACCTCATCTTTCGGATAAACCTCAGGATTTGGCACCTATACTTAAGGCCGTCATTATTGACCTTCGTTTGATAAGGATATATATTCAGTTTTATATATAGTAACATAAACTTGACATATGTCAACACAAAACTGCTTATTTCGTTTTAAAGGGCAATATTCTCATTAAAAATGGTAGCAATCTCTTTAATACTATAACCGCAACCGCCGCATTTATAAGCCCTTTAAAAAGGGTAAAGGGCATATTAAATATGATCAAAGCATGAAGCAGGTTCCGGGTTTGCGGATAAATAAGCCTGTAGGCATTGAGTATTACGTCCATTGGAATGATGAGAGAATACATAGGGTAAACAACAAAGTAGTTAGTAATGATTCCAATTGCCGCCATTGCAACAGCCCCTGAAACAGAGCCTATAACAATTCCTTTAAAACCCCTTATTTTGTTTTTCAACAAACCTGCGGCGACCACAAATACTGCGCTTAAAATAAAATTGCATAGCTCGCCCACTCCTCCGGTCGTAGTAAACAACACATTGACCATATTTTTTACAAGGCAGACCACCGCACCGTAAAATGGACCGATTGCAAATGAAGCTACCAGTGCCGGAAAATCCGAAAAATCCAATTTAAGAAAAGACGGGACCAAAGGCACGCTAAAGCTTAAACTCATAAGCACGGTGGAAAGTGCTGCCAATATGGCAGTAATTGTGATTTTGCGAATTTTAGACATAAGCCTCTCCTTTCAGCCGTCGAAAGGGCAGCAAAAAACCCCACAAAAAGTGGGGCAAAGCACAAAACGCTTCTTCTTTCATCCGGACTTTAACCGTCGGCTTTGGATTTTCACCAAATCAACCTGAATTCCAGGCTCGCGGGCTTATCGAGCAAACTCGAATCACCGCCGGTGGGGACTTTCACCCCGCCCCGAAGACAGCATATGTAAATATTTATTTTAATTTATTTTAATATTAAACAAAATTAAAGTCAATTGTATATTTAATTTATAACAATAAAATTGCCTGTTTGTTTCATATTTATAATATGAAAGTATAAATATAATATGCCGCAAGGCACTGGATTGCTATGATTATTGGAACACCCAGCATGAATTTTATGCGCCTTGTCTTGTGCCTTACCGCCAGCATAGTAATATACATTGCTACTGATCCACCCAACAGCGCCATCACGAAAAAAGTTCTTTCCCGCACGCGCTTAGACTGGCTTATGGCACACTGTTTGTCATATATAGTCAGGACTATAGAAGCTAGTGATATGATGTAAAAATACCCGGTAATAATAAAGAACAGTTTATCGCTCATTCAAACTCCCCCATACAATATCTTTGTAAAAAGTGCAATATACTTTTTGTATAGTTTACATAATATAAAACGAAATGTATTAATCTTGTTGATTTGTCGAAATAAAACATATAAAATAAATTTATCAAGCAGAAAGGAGTGTCGGTATAAATGCGAAAATTAATTGCTGTTTTCCTGGCACTAGCAATCTGCCTTTTTACGGGTTGCAATAAAGCTAATACTGATACTCCTCAGGATAGTTCATATACTACAACTTCCATTAACCAAATAAATTCACAGCCAGGAAGCGATTTTGGCTCGACAATTTTTGAAAGCGATTATACATCCGGCACGCATTCCACAACTACTTCGGAATCAGGAGTTACAAGCCATGAATTTGCAAGCAACCCAAAGCAAAATTCTGGAGTCCCAAGTAAAGGAAACGCTGCCGCCTCATCAGAAGATAAAACTCCTGCAGATAATCCCCCCATTGCAACAGGTGATTTAAAAGCCGTCTGGATTTCGTATTACGAACTAAACTTCAAAGGCAAAACCGAAAAGGAATTCAGGTCTACCATAGACAATATGTTCGACCAAATCAAGAATATAGGGCTTAATGCGGTAATCTGCCATGTGCGGCCCAATGCTGATTCCTATTATCCTTCCCAATATTTCCCTTGGAGCGCGAATCTAACCGGCACTCAGGGATATGACCCGGGCTATGACCCGCTAAAATATATGGTTCAAGCCGCGCACAGGCGAGGGCTGCAATTCCACGCATGGCTCAATCCCTACAGGGTTTCAAGCAGATTTGACGATATTTCCCAACTTGCCGAGAACCACCCCGCACGCATCTGGCTTTCAGACGGCACCACCGAAAATGACGACTGGGCTGTACGGTGTAACGGTGGAATTTATTTTAATCCCGCAATACCCGAGGTTCAAAAACTGATAATCGACGGAATACGCGAGATAATAAGCAACTATGATGTGGACGGAATCCATCTTGACGATTATTTCTACCCTACTACAAGCCCGGATTTTGACAAAGCAGCATATCAAAGATATGTTAACACGGTTAACGGCAAGCCCCTTTCCCTTGCCGACTGGAGAAGGGCTAACGTCAACAGCCTGGTCCAAGGAATATACCGGGCTGTTCACGAAAAACAGGGGGTTAGTTTTGGTATTAGCCCATCGGCTCATATTTCAAGCGATAAGTCTGATAAAAATTACAATGAACTTTACGCGGACATAACGCTGTGGATGTCAAACAGCGGATACATCGACTATATTGCCCCGCAGCTATATTTCGGATTTGAATACCCCAACGATAAATTCAAGTTTAACAACCTGTTAAATCAGTGGATGTCATTAAACAGGCACCATAGCGTTAAAATTTTCATAGGGCTTCCCGCCTATAAAATTGGCACACTGGACGCCGGCTCGGATGAATGGATTAAAGCTGGCGATATACTTAAGCGCCAGGTGGAACAAGTGTGGAAGGCAAAAGCCGACGGGTTTATTATCTATTCGTACAGCGGGCTTACAAGCCAAGAGCAGCTAAATAAGACCCAGCTTGATAACCTGCGCAGTTTGCTTAAATAAATTTTAGTATACGGAAAAGGGATTTGCGTATGAACAATTTGTATCCACCGATTCAAGAGCGCAGGAAAATGCGCAGAGGATATGTACAGTATTTAATAGCCGGAGCCATTATTCTGGGAGCTGTTATATTAACAGCTTTATGCTTTATGCTTGTAAACCATTTAAGTAAAAATCCAAACGCTAGTGCTGACAATTCTGCGGTTGGCATTATTTCGGATGTTCAGCAGATTCAAGAGACAAGCGAAAAGGGGACTTATGTCTACCCTGTTTTCGAGGATATACATTCCCCCGGACGGATTTCGGGCGCATGGCTGATTCCCGGCACAGATTTTTTAAATTCCGATGACGGTTCCCATGATACGGCCAAGGCAGCCGTAGACGCGGCGATTGCTAAATGCGCAGAGTACAATTTCAACGCGCTTATTGTGCCGGTAAATTACAAAGGTGGGGTAATTTACAACTCGGCTATTTTAAGCAACACCGCCGGCGGCAGCTTGCTGGAACACATTACCCAAACTGCCCACAATTCGGGAATGGTAGTTTACACCGTATTAAATCTTAACGCGTCATGTGGGGAAAATGTTGATTTGTCAAACGCCGAACACGTCAAGACCGCTTCAAATGTTGCGGCCGAATTGGCACGCTTGTCCGACGGGATTTTGATAGACGGCTACTATTACAGTGAAAATGCCGCTCCCTATTCAGACTACCTTAAAAACGGCAGCGGCATGGGATTTACTGAGTACCGCAGGGGGAAACTCACCTCTGCTGTAAAACAAATCTGCCTTTCAATAAAACAGGCTAACAGCAATGTATATTTAGGGCTGGTCTGCGATTCGGTATGGGCAAAGGCGTCATCAGTAGAGGGAGGGTTTGATACCTCGGGCACGATTTTTGAGTCACTGATTGACGCGGACGCAGACACGCTTGGTTGGATTAAAGAGGATTTGTTTGACTGGGTGCTTGTAAAAAACCACAATTCGACCGAAGATATAACCGCACCCTTTACTTCCGTGGCCCAGTGGTGGATAGAAAATGCAGCAGAGTATTCGGAAATATGCTTTTCCCTGTCCGCTGACAATGCCGCCCGGAAAACAAAGGGCTATAAAAACCCGGATCAGCTTGTAAGGCAGCTTATGTCCATAAACGGCAAGAATTATATAGGATGTGTGTTTTACAGCCTTAATTCCTTTGCCAACGATACTTCCGGAAGTACGGCTGCAGTAATTAATTACCTTAACGGGACGCTGGGCAATGATTATGTGTTAAAAGAGCTTAAAATCACCTCGCCTGCAAAAACTACCTTTACCACATATGAATCAAGCATATCTTTTATTGGCGCGTCCGACCCGCAATTCCCGCTTACCTTAAACGGCGCCGCGGTAGAGCGAACCAAAGAGGGTTACTTTTCTTTGCAGGTCGATTTAAAATTGGGGAGTAACAAATTTACCTTTGAACATAAAGGCACCACACTGACCTACAATATTACCTACAGGAAAATTCTAATCAAAGACGTGGCACCGTCAGCCAATCAGGTTTTGGATGGTGGATCCACAATAGTTGTAAAGGCCACCGCCAGAGCTGGCAGTACCGTTACCGCAACCCTTAACCGGGTCACAATAACACTTGAAGAAATGCCAATTACAGACGAAAACGGCAATATTGTGGGCGAATACAGCACCTACTCAGGTGTTTTTGTGCTGCCAACCGGACTTGCAAACGATACCAAACTCGGCGCGGTTGAGTTTACCGCAAAGCAGGATGGCATGTCGGAAACCAAAAAGGGCGGTATTATTACCGTTAAGGCAAGTCCAAAACCGGAGGAGGATATCCCCGATTTTACCGATCCTGATAAGGAAAACGGGTATGTAAATGTCGGTAAAAAATATATTGCAGAAGTGGTTAGCTACCAGATTGAAACCTTTGACGGCGACAGGATCGACGATTACTCAAGACCTACAAATAACTACCTGCCATTGGGGACTGTAGATTACTGCTCGCCCAACACATTAAAAGACACCGCTTCAGGTAATGAGTACCGACTGTTAAGATACGGAAACCGTGTTTATACCAAAACCAACGAACAGGGGGACAATATTAAGGTATACGAAGGGACTCTGCCCGATACTAACTCGATTACCTTTAACAAGCTTGAGCAGTCTGAGCGATTCACCACCATTACCTTCGACACACAGTGGAAAGCGCCCTTTAGATTCCAAATGCTTCCCCAGGAATATTCCAGCCCTTATCCTAAAACCGGGGCACCTAAATATAACATTACAAGTGCCACTTTTAAATATATAGATATTACATTCTGCTATGCCGTTTCCTGCCAGGGCAAAATTGAATTTGAAGAGAACAATCCCATTTTCTCCAAAGCCGAATGGATAAAAAATTCCAAAGACTACACCTTAAGGCTGTATTTGAAAAAGGCTGGCGTTTTTTACGGCTGGAATGCCGAATACAACTCAAAGGGCCAGTTGGAATTCTCTTTCCTGCACCCGGCCAAAATCAAGCCGGCAAACAATAAATACGGCGTTTCGCTTGAGGGTGTGAAAATCGTTTTAGACCCCGGCCATGGCGGAACTGACCCGGGAGCTTTGGGTTCGCATCCTCAGTACACAGAGGCAGTTTTAAACCTTAAATTGGCCAAAATGGTAAAAGAGAGATTAGTAGCCCTTGGCGCGGAAGTTTACATGACGCGTGAAGCGGAAGTTCATATGAAAAAAGACCCGCGTGTACGCTTGGTAAAACAGGTCAAACCTGATATGTTCATTTCATTCCACCGCAACGCTGCGACCACTCCTTCGGCCAGCGGATATGACAGCTTCTACTTCCACCCCTACTCCAAAGCACTTGCCCAGGCAATTTACGACCAGAACGCACCGCTTTACGATAAAGAGCGGGGCTGCATTTGGGGCAATTTCTATGTAATGCGCGTGTCAGACTGCCCGGCAATTCTTACCGAAAACGGTTTTATGACCAATGCGTCGGAATACAGCAAAATTATCACCGACAGCTTCAATGAGCAGTGTGCCGACGCAACGGTAAAAGGGATTGTAAATTATCTAAAATCAATACAGCAGTGATATTTCATTAAAGGCTAAAACTGTAGATTTTAGCCTTTTTCTTTTTAATGCCTTGGGTTATTTTTTATTATTTCTGCCGCTTGCGAAAACAGCATTAAAATATCGGTTTCGTACTGATGGCTGATTGACTGTACGATTGAATAAATCTTACCATTATCGCTCCTGTAATACTTTGGGGGAAGCCTGTTTAATACATAACATGCAACATCTTCACGGCAAATTTCGCAGTTGCAGAAGTTAAATCTTTTCTGCATCTCATCCATTCTCTGCTCTATAACATATTCGGTGCAATTTTTGATATGTTGCATAAAAATCACCTTTTATTTTTATATAACATTAATTTAATTAAAAGTAAATACCTTTTTTATACAAATTTTACACCGCTTTTTCTATATCCTTTTTCAATCTGTTAATTATTCGTTTTTCAAGGCGTGAAATATATGACTGGGAAATCCCAAGCCAGTCTGCCACCTGCTTTTGGGTGTGTTCTTCGTATCCTCCAAGGCCAAATCTCATCTGCATTATCTGTTTTTCCCGGTCATTCAGCTGGTTGACAAGGCTCATCAAAAGGTTCTTCTCGTCCTCCATTTCTACTCCACGCCCAACTTCGTCCGAATCGCTGCCTAAAATATCCGAAAGCAAAAGTTCATTGCCGTCCCAGTCAATATTGAGCGGTTCATCTATGGAAATCTCCGACTTTATCGCCGTAGTCTTTCGCAGGTACATAAGTATCTCGTTTTCTATGCATCTTGACGCATATGTGGCAAGCTTTATTTTCCGATCGGGGCAAAAAGTGTTAACCGCCTTGATAAGGCCAATAGTCCCAATTGAAATCAAATCCTCAATACTTGCGCCTGCAGCATCGTATTTTCTTGCAATGTATACCACAAGGCGCAGGTTATGTACAATAAGTTTTTCCTTTACTTCTTTGCCCCCGTTTTCGTACATTTCAATCAACCGCGACTCCTCTTCAGCCGAAAGGGGGGCGGGCAGGGTCTCGGGGCCGTTTATATAATGGCTAATATCAGCCATCCCCAATTTGAACAATATTTTGTTAATTAGAAGATATAGGTTTTCCGGAATCAGTCGCATTCTCTTCTACTCCTTCTTATTCTAAATTTATAAGCTCAGGTCCTAATATTGCGCTGTAATCAGCTGCAAACGGCTGCTCGCTGACGGCTACTATTACATTGTCAACCTGTTTTTGTGTGGGTTCCAATATCCGTATGCCATCACATTTAAAAGCAGGCAGCAGTCCTTTGCCGCCAATTACACTGTAGGGTATCAGCCTGTATCTGTTTTTCAGTTCGTCCGGTGGCGAAGCCCCAACAGCCGCTAAGGCTTTGCAGGTTTCTTTGCTAAGCAGGTCTTCGGCAATTTTTTTATCCACTACAACAACACTTGCATCGGTAAACAGGTCGGTGAGCGAATGGCCGGTATCAATCAGGGCATTTGCCTGAACCGACTTATCTTTATAGTTTATTTCTATCCTGCACCTTCCACCGGAGGATGCTGGACGCCTGCTGAATTTGCGGATTATTAAAATTGCAAAATAGCAAACTAAGGTAGAAACAATCAATACCAATGGGGAAATATCAAAATATACTATTCCGTGATTTATAACCATGCCGCCCGGGCGAAAAGTGAACATCAACGCAATCATAAGCCCGGCATAAATGAAGGATACAGCATAAAAGATACAAATTCGTCTTAAAAACGGCTTTAAACCCTTAAAGCCGTAATTACATAGCACTATTACCGCTGAAAAAATTAATTTTATAAACATATCAAGGACAGGATTTAGTTTTGGTACAAATATGTAAAGCGAAAATAGTGCGCCGACCAGTGCCGAAAGTATTTGTCTTGTTGTTTTTACCCTGTCCCCGTTAATTTTAGAGGTAATCAGCAGGATAAAATAATTAACAAAGGTATTAAGGCATATTAAAACATCTACATATATTGTCATTATTCATCCGTCCAGTTTGCTTGCTGACTAATGGCTTATTTAAATTATAACCCTGCTGCTTTAAGGTTTATGTCATAACCAGGCTGCAATTTATGTCATAATTATAGATATGGGGACATTTAAAAAATTATGTTAATTTTCTGGTAAATACATCCATATTTTTTAAAGTATTTACTTGAAATTTAGCTTGTTTTAATAAAGCAAAATAATAGCCATTGCCTTACTGGCAATGGCTTAAATACATAAAACTTCGGTGTATGGCTTTATTCTTATTCGACTATAATATCTATGCTCTTTACATTATAAGCGTTCTGGTTGTTGGGCTGTGTGTAGTAGGTAATTGAAATGCTGTCCCCAGTTTTTATAAAGGGCAGCTTTATGCTCGCGTCCAACGAGGCTATATAGACATAATCTGAATCATACATTTCAATATAATACCTTGTATTGCCCTCGGTTACTACGCTTGCGATATTTTTGACCATACCTGCAATTGTGGCAGTGTGGGCATCTTCTATATCGGGTTTGTTCGTATCGACGCCCAAAAGGCGCATATACTCACGCTCTGCCCCTTCGATAGTGTCAGCCACACCCACAATCTGGTAGTCCGACACCGAAACGAATGCAAATGCCTTTACAAGGCCGGCATTATCTTTAAGACTTAAAAAGTAAGTCGGATGGTCGGCAACATTTATTAAAATCGGGAATGTGGCTATATATCCTTTTTCCTGTATAACACCCTGTGCCGACTCCATAGCCGAGAACTCCTCGGCACCGTTTATCGGGTACATCCTGCCCTCTTTGGTGCGCATGTTTACCAGTAAAAACCCTATATTTGATTCATCGGCAACTACCGAAGTAATACCGGTATAAAGCCAGATGTCGTCATCAACCGCTAGATAATTATAGCCTTCTGTTGTGGTCACAACGCCCTTTTGAGCAAATATCGAGTTCCAGTATCCGTTTCTGAAAGCTCCCCAGTAGTGCGCCTGTTTAAGCACCATATCTGCCGAGTAAACCCTGTCAATCCAGGCCGGGACCTGTGAAATGGGATAATTGGTAGTCTCGCCGGTTATTGCATCCACAAGTATGATACCTGTGATATCCCTGCCGCCTAACAGCCCTATGGTATAGTCGTAATACGATACCGTCCAGTAGGGCCTGCCGTTTTCGTCTATCTCAAAGTTTACCTCATTAAACATCTTGGTGGGATATAAAAACCTGATATGGCGCATTAAGTCCCTTCCAAAATATTCGCTCGGCGAATACTTCATACCGTTTTCAAGTTTAACCAGGTCAGTTTTTTGAGTAGCCATATCTATTTGAAGGTAATAAGGAATACCTTCTTTACGGTTTACAAACCATTTCAAGAATCCGGCATACTCCAGGGGGGATACACGCACCGGTTTTTGATTGTAATTTATTTGGGTATATAAACCGGAAATGTTAAACTGGGATACCAGTTCAACCACTTCACCCAGTTTCCGGGCACCAAGCCGCGCCGCGGTGTCTTTATCTACAATCGGTATCTGTGAAAAGGGTATTTCAGAGATATCTTTATTAAAATCCGATTCGGTAACCTTTAGCATTGTTTGATATTCGGCGGCATTGAACATTTTTGATGAAGTAATAATAATTGCCGCTATAGCCAGTATCACAATACCGGCAATAGTCAGGGCTATTACCTTAAATCGCTTAAGTGCGGATTTATCAAAGGCTTTTATTATTTTATACGAATAGTTGCTGCCGGGTTTCAGTCTAATTATTGCTGACGAGCCAAAATAAATGGCTACCAAAAATATTATAAAAAACCAAAATGCGCCCGACTTAAGGTTTATTGGTGGAAGAGCCAGATAAAAAAATATAGCTCCAAATACTAATGTAATTATTATTGGCAAGACATATTTTCTAAACATATACAAGCCATCACCCTTTAACACTTTTTTCTATTATACCAAATATACCTATAAATAGTAAATATAATTTAACATTTCTTTTGATTGCATAAACAGAGTATTTATGTTATCTTATGAGTACATATAATATTTTGCATATAAAAACCCTTTAAAACCATTGTATACCATGCAGCAAAACCTATTGACACGACCAAATTTATGTGTTAAAATATCAAAGCTGTTCAGGAGAGATGTCCGAGTGGTTTAAGGAGCTGGTCTTGAAAACCAGTGACTCGAAAGAGCCGGGGGTTCGAATCCCTCTCTCTCCGCCAGATAAATTTAATGTTTTATCTTTTTTTGTTACCATTGGAGAAGTACTCAAGTTGGTGACGAGGCGCCCCTGCTAAGGGCGTAGGTCGGGAAACCGGCGCGAGGGTTCGAGTCCCTCCTTCTCCGCCAAACATAAAACCCCTGTAAACGCGGTCAAAGCCGCATGTTTACAGGGGTTTCGCTATTTTTAGTCATGCAAAATCAGCTCTGATATCCAAAAGACCAGACATCCGATATATCTACGCTCAACTGGTAACACAGTAAGACTTAATTTGCATAGAAAAACTCGAAAAAGCTTTATGCGCTTTTTCGAGTTTTTTTATGTACTGCTGTAAATTATAAATTTGTGGGGGGAGATTTGCCGCCTGTATTTTCCCGCGGCTAAAATGATTTTATGTTTTTTGGCCTTAAGCACCTTACTATCGCTCCCCTTTTCTCCAAAACAAATCAAATATGGGTACGCTCTATACCGGATGGCTATAGGGCTGTTTTTTAGCATTATTGCGAAACGAAGACGGGGAACATCCAAAATGTTTCCGGAAAGTACGAAGAAAGGTTTCTGTTGATTTAAACCCTACCTTAAAACCAATCTGGGTCACCGATTCATCGGTAGTAAGCAGCAGTTTTGCGGCATGGAAAATCCTAATTTCCCGCAGCAGTTCGGTAAAACTCTGACCTGTCTGTGCTTTTAATATATCCGAAAGGTAGTTTTCATTATAGTGAAATTCTTTTGCAACATCGGCAAGCGTTATATCCTCGCTAAAATGCAAGTGAATATAATATATGATTCTTGAATCAATGTCTTCCGGAGAAAACAGGTTATTGTCTTTAACTTGATATTTCTTCCTATAATTTGCAGGCGATATGCCCTTTATCCGTTTAAAAATCTTGTAAAATGAATCTTCAGACGAAAACCCGGTTTCCCTGGCGATTTGCTCTATAGGCACGGTATGATATATTAACCTGGCGCAGGCATTGCGGACACGTGTATCGATTAACAGCTGTTCAAAGGTCATGCCGGTATACTGCAACAATTTTTCTTGAATACTTTTAGAAGACATATTGAATTTGCTTTGCATATCGTTAATTGATAGATCTTTACTGTAGTTTTGATGAATATATTCTATTACCTTCCAGATATTATCCTCGCTTTGTGATCTGTTTTGTGCATGCTTTTCCCGCAGCAAATCGAATTCAATTAATATTTCGGCAATCTTTATAAAAAACAAGGTTTCTTTATATGTGCTTTCCGAATTATACTCGTGCTCTAATTTTTCAAATAATGATAAAATCAAAGCATATTTATCTTCACCAAACTTGACATAAGAAGGTTGGTTTACCTCTCCAAAAGGTATTTTGCGAAGCCGGTATAATGGGCTTGTGTTAACCAAAAAAAGTTCTAAATCCAGATTTATTTTATAAAAACATAGTGGATCGCCTGGGTTGGCCCGCAAGTCATGGCAGTCCCAAGGGAAGAGAACGGTAAGGTTTCCCGGGGATAGCACATGAGAAACGCCATTCACCACCTCAATCCCATTCCCTGACACCGTATATTCAATTTCGACAAAATCATGCTGATGCATAGGGACATAGCCGTCGATTGTATCGCGGCTAATAAAAAACGGAAATTTCTTTTCAAAACACCCTATCGACTTAATCAAATACCGGTCCATGAACGGGTCACTCCAAAGTTGATGTGTATAGGTATCGTGATTTTATATAACTTTATTATATTTACAACACAAATAATTGTCAAATTGATACTATAAAAAACGCCCCCCTGTGTTAACTTAACACAGGGGAGCTTGTAATTAGGGGGATTATTAGTCGCTGCTCATAATAATCCTTCGTATGCCAACCACATCTGAAACGCTTATGCGATTATCTCTATCAACATCCGCGGC
>DULI01000015.1 GCA_012840445.1 Clostridiales bacterium | reverse complement strand
CTCAATGGTGCTCTTGATCTAAAAAGCATAGCGCCACCTCACCTCTTTCCATTCTAGGAATATTTTATCTTAAGGTTAACAATTCTGTGTTGGTCGAATATGTGACAAAACAGTTTCCAGTTTATATGAGCTTATTGAGAACGTCTTGCACATTCTGTATCATGTCAGCATGTTGCGCTTCTTTCCGCAAAGAAGTTGGACGTGGAAGGGGAAATGGTGGTTTACAATAAATCCGTGGCGCCTAAGCTGAACCTGAGCAAAAAACAATCGGTCGTGGCACTCTCGGTATCTACCATGTGGTCGAAGGTGTTTGGCTTCCTAAGAGAGATGCTCACGGCGTTTTACTTTGGTGCAGGCGTTGTAAAAGACGCCTTCAATGTGAGCCAAGCCATACCTGGAAGAATTGCCTCAGCATTCTTCATTACCATGCTTCGCACTACACTGCATAAGCTCTCGCAAGTAAGAGTTAAGTTAGTTTATTGCTGCACCCGATACAAGCACTTGTTTTCAACAACACCAGGGAAGATAATTTTGAAGAATCCCGGTGTCTCCTTTTGTTAAAAAGAGAGTGTCAGAGAAGAAAATGTTGCCATATTATTAATGGAACCTACACTATATCATGTTCTAGCAGTGGTCATTATTGGGAATAGTAGATCCGACATTTAAGACTATGTATACAACACGTCGCTTTAGTTTTTTCGAAATTTTCAGACATAAAGGAATTTGCATAAGATAACAAACTTTCCCCAGTAGATTCAATAAAGATAGACGCAGAAGGCCACGAATCAAAAGTTATAGAAGGAGCCTCAAAACTATAAAAACTTTCAACCCATCTTTGCCACTTAGCGCTCACCACCATGGCGACAACCTCATAAAGCTACCCGAGTTCTTCTAGAGCTCGACCTGAACTACAAATTTTACCTAATACACTCCTACCTAAGCCAGGCCGAAACTGCGCTTTACGCGGAGCCACACATGTGAAGCTATTATTTTTGTTACATAGTCTTTTTTAGCGCTCTTTTGTGGATACTCTCCGGCTAGTAGCTAAATCTTTGGTAGCTTTCCAAATTTGCCGCGTAAAGAGTCTGCAATGCCTCTCATAATCATCTGCATCTTTTTCAGCTTTCTGTCTTACACGAGTAATATTTTTGCTGTTTCTCTAACAAAACAAACCATACGAAACCTAATTTAGTCAGGATCTACAGGGGAACTTTATCTCCACACTATGCGATTCTGTTTCTCGTGATGCAATATCTCCGTATAGGAGGATAATTCGTCGGAGTAAAGAAAAACACTTTTTAGGATTGCCCAATTTATGTTCCATCATAACAACTTTTAGGATTATCACAGTAAGACCATTTCGTTTTGCTCTGAGGCAGTATTCTGTGTCCACATAGTCGATAAAAAATCTTCCCTGAAGGGCCATTCTTCTGATATAGCTTTAAATTGAGCATGCTACCGGAAGTAAGAACTATGTGTGTAAATGGATTTTCCTTGCGCTTTCTGTAAACTAACTCCGTATCTATTGGTTCTGGAGCAACAATAATGACTTTATCATCCTGTAAATTCATACAATACTCAACCATCTTTGAAATCGAAT
>DULI01000009.1 GCA_012840445.1 Clostridiales bacterium | reverse complement strand
TGTACTCCTTGCCGTTAAACTTGACGCTCTGAACATATATATTCTCGCGGCTGTTGTTGGGTGCGCTGATTACTAAATCCTTCCCGTTCTCAAGGTGAATTGTGGCCTTCTTAAATAACGGGGAGCCAATTGCGAATTCGGGGTTGCCCATGGATACCGGATAGAAGCCCAGTGCACTGAAGATGTACCATGCAGACATCTCACCGTTGTCCTCATCGCCACAGTAGCCTTGGCCGATATCGCTGCCAACATACAGCCTTGCAAGTATCTCCCTTACCACTTCCTGTGTCCTGTAGGGAGCACCGGCGTAGTTATACATATACGGCAGGTGGTGGGAGGGCTGGTTGCTGTGGCCGTACTGGCCCATGCGCACCTCTCTGGCCTCTTTCATCTCATGGATTTCGCCGCTTTGAGTGTTTCTAAGATCGTCATTAAACAGACCATCCAGTTTTTCTTTAAGTTTCTCACGACCGCCATAGAGATTGGCAAGTCCCTGTCCGTCATGCACGATGGAGAAGGACATGTTCCAGGCATTGGTCTCGGTGTAGTCTCCCCACCAGTTAGCAGGGTTAAAGCTGTTTAGATCGTTGGTCCTGAAGGTTCCATCGGCATTTTTGCCCATGAAGAAACCGATATTCTTATTGTAAAGATTTACGTAATTCAGCGATCTGTTAAGGTAGTATTCGGCCTCGTCCTCATAACCCAAAGCTTTGGCAAGCTGGGAAATTCCATAATCGTTAATATAACTTTCTATCGACCAGGAGAAGCCTTCTCCAGTATCTGTGGAGGTATATCCCCTAAAAACCGAATTCTGAAGCCCTTTTCTGCCAAAGACATCGCTGCTTGAAACAACCGCAGCATTTTTAAGGGCAGATTTGAAGGCGTTTTCATAATCAAACTCAATGCCTCGCATAATTGCGTCGCCAAAGATTACGTCCGAGCTGGTACCAACCATGCTGTTGGTTCCACCGGGCGCAATCCAGCGCGGTACCCAGCCACAGTCAATATAGTGCTGTACCAAACCATTGAGCATTTCACTATCTTTTGAGGGTGTCAGCAACGCATATGCTGCCCATGTGGTTCTGTATGTATCCCAGAAACCGTTGTTAATATAAAGTATGCCGGATTTAATCGTGGGGTTGGTATTAGACCCGCTGTAGGGGCTGCAATACTTCCAATTGGGGTCTTCATTTGTTCCGGTATTCTCTGAGAAGAAGTTCGGGTAAGCAAACAAACGGTACATGCAGGAATAGAAGGTTACCATCTGGTCATGGGTGGCGCCCTCTATTTCAATTATGCCAAGCAGGTCGTCCCAGGTCTTCTGGGCCTTTTCGCGTATGGTATCAAAGGTGTCAGTAGAGCTGATTTCAAGCTCAAGGTTTTTCTTGGCCTGGTCGGGACTGATGAATGAAGTGGCTATCTTCATTACCACCTCGGTAGTGCCTTGCGGGAAGCTTACAATCCCTTGCTTTGTATTCACTACCTTGGCCGATTCATACTCGGTCAAGAATTCACCGTATACATACATGCGCTTTGAGCCGTTCTGGGTGTGGTCAGAATAGGCGGTAAAGGTCTTTTTGTCTTGCGCAAAGCTTAAAGAGCCGCCTCCACGCTCGCAGTCGAATATGACATTTCTATAAGTGGAGTTCGCGGGGAAGGTAAACCTTACAAATGCCGCGTGCATTGTAGGTGTTACTTCCATCTTTACGCCAGATGCCGCCGAGCCCTCGTCAAAGGTGACACTGTAATAGTGAGCCTTGGCTATCTCGTTCGCATGCTTAAACTGTGCTTTGCGGGCGTCAGCGTTTATCTGGTTCCCCGAAGTTACGCTATTTATATTGATATTTGAGTTCGCCATAAACTGCCATGTGCCAAAGTCGCCAATCCAGTTAGAGGCAATATGGGAAACTGTAATGTGTCTTAAGGTGTTATTATTTCCGCTTAACTGGAACCTGTATGGGTTGTTGTCATTGGAATTGGTTACGGGCACATAGAAGTTAAATCCGTGGGGCATTGTGACAAGGGGTGCGGTAAGTCCGCGTGAAAATGAGCTTGTGCTGTTGGTTCCGCGCAGGATATTTACATAGTCGGATAGCCTGTCATAAACCACCGGTTCGGAGGTCTCAATCACAATATCGTCGATGTAAGCTAAAAACGGGGAGCCTTGGCCGTTCAGATTGTCAGGTTTTTTATAGGATATTAATATATTCTTAATTGTCTTGCCCGCGGCAACCTCTCCAATATTTGTCTTTACATAGTTCCACTGCATGGTCCACAGGGTTTTTGATTTGCCCTGCTCAACGGGGGATACTATGTTACCATTCTGGTCTACCGCACCAAGGTCGCTTAAATATGTACCGTCATCAAATGCAAGATCAACGGCAATGTACATTGAGGTAAATTCAAAATCGTAAGAATTGTTGTCGTAAAGTGCAGGGAAAATTACATAGCTTAAATTGGTATTTTCCCCTACCGGAATATCTACATTGTAAATTACATTGCTGCAGTATGCTTCACCCGAGCCCTGATGCTGGCCCAATACCTGCAGCGCGCCAAACCCGGTCCATCCGGTGTTGGGCGTATTGCACCATGTGCTGGAGGGGCCTTGGCTTAAGCGTGTTTTCATGGGCGAAGCGGTAGTCTCATCGTCACCGCTGTCATCCTGCCCGGTCGCAATCTGAAACTCGGAGAACTGGGTCATGGGCTCGCCGGCATTTTCAGTAACTTCAAGCTTGTAATACTTATATGCGGTTGTGTTTTGGAAGGTAAAAATAAGCTTCTGGAAACGCTGCGGGAAGTCTACCCCACTGCGCGTATCAAGGGCAATCCACTGGTTACCATCATTGGAACCATAGAATGTCCAGGCAACGGGGTCCCTGCCGTCAAAGTCATTGGCGGAGGCAATTAAATACTGGCTTACAGCTTTAGGCTCCATAAGCATAAAGGATACAACAACCGGGTCGCTGGCGCTGGGACGCTTGGCTGTCAGGAATTTGGTGCCGGTGTTGTAGTCAAACAGCAATGGCTTGCTTTCATTGGGAACAAAATCGGGGCTGCCGGAGATAGAGCTTGAAACAATCAGGCCTGTAACATCCCCGGGCAGTTCGTGGGTCAGTTCTATCTTGCCGATGTTTTTGACCTTGTTGTTATACACGGTCGACTCAATAAAATTATCTACTTCGTCGATTTCAAACGATGTGGAGAATAAAACCATTGAATTATCATCCTCTTCTGAGCCGGCTGTTACTAGACTGCCACTGCATGAAAACACAAGTAAAACCGAAAGAAAAAGCGAAATAATGCGTTTTAATGGCACTCTCAAATCAGTTCTCTCCTTTTCTAGAAGTTTAACAATTATATAATAGCATAAATTATTTGCAAGTTATCGTCATATTTTCAGCTAAATCAGTCAAATCTCCATTTTATGATGGTAATATTCTAAGGCCCCTGATTGACAAAATATTAACATAGTAATATAATATAGAAGAAGGTTGAGGCCAAAGATTAATTTCCTAGGCCAAAACCAGGATATAAAAACTGACACTAAGATCCGTTCTGAAGTGGAAGGCCACAAATAGAGTCTGTCAATGTCTATTTATGCGCCTTCGGGCGCATTTTTTTGCTATTAGCACAAAAAGGGGACAAAAAAATGGATACACGAATTGCGCTGATCGGCATTGTGGTCGAAAACCCTTCTTCTGTCGAAAAGCTAAACGCGATACTGCACGATTATGCAGACTATATAATCGGGCGAATGGGAATACCCTACCGCAAACGCGGGATTTCCATTATCAGCGTTGCGGTAGACGCACCCAATGATGTTATAAGCGCCCTGTCGGGAAAACTCGGAATGCTCGACGGCGTATCAACCAAAACAATTTATTCAAAGGTATAAAATATGGAAAGACTCATAGACAAGCTTGAAAAAGACAGGATTTTAAGCCGCGAGGAGTTCGCCCTGCTGATTAGTTCCAGAACTCCGCAGCTTTCAGAATACCTGTTTGAAAAGGCAAGAAATATCAGGCACAAATACTATGGCAACACGGTGTACATCCGTGGGCTCATAGAGTTTACGAACTACTGCAAAAACGACTGCCTGTACTGTGGCATCAGGTGCAGCAATAAAAATGTTTCAAGATACAGGCTTACCAAAGAGGAGATACTCGAGTGCTGCAGGAAAGGCTATGCGCTCGGGTTTCGCACCTTTGTGCTTCAGGGCGGCGAGGATCCATATTACACCGATGAAATCCTCGCTGACATAATAAGCACAATAAAGGGAAATCACCCCGACTGCGCGGTAACCCTGTCAATAGGCGAGCGCTCTTACGAGAGCTACCTTAAGCTTCATGAAGCCGGAGCCGACCGCTACCTGTTGCGCCACGAAACGGCAAACTTTGACCACTACAGCAGGCTCCACGCGCCAAAACTTTCCTTACAAAACCGCATGCAGTGCCTTAAAAACCTCAAAGCCATCGGATACCAGGTGGGCACAGGATTTATGGTAGGTTCCCCTTTCCAGACTCCTGAGTGCCTGGCGGACGATCTGCTGTTTATTGCAGAACTTATGCCCCATATGGTGGGCATCGGGCCCTTTATCCCCCACCACGACACCCCCTTTGCGGGATACAGCGCCGGAACGGTTGACCTGACCCTGTTTATGCTAGGGTTAATACGGCTAATGCTCCCAAGTGCGCTAATCCCCGCCACTACCGCCCTTGGCACCATTGATCCGCGGGGGCGCGAAAAAGGGGTTTTGGCAGGCGCCAACGTGGTTATGCCAAACCTGTCGCCCTTAAATGTAAGGAACAAATATCTGTTGTATGACAACAAAATCTGCACCGGCGACGAGGCGGCCGAATGCCTTAACTGCATGAAGCGGCGCATGCAATCCATCGGCTACGAGGTAGTAGTCAGCCGCGGGGACCATATACCTGAAAATCATTCAGAACCGAGGTAATATAAAATGTACAATCCAAAATCCTTAAAAGCCGAAGAGTTTATCAGCCACCAGGAGATACTCGATACTCTTGAATACGCCAGCGCAAACAAGCACAATATAAGGCTTATTGATGAAATCCTTGCAAAGGCGCGCGAGAGAAAGGGACTAAATCACAGGGAAGCTGCGGTATTGCTTGACTGCGACATTCCCGAAAAGGTCGAGGAAATATACAGCCTGGCAAGGGAAATCAAAAACGAGTTTTACGGCAACCGCATCGTGCTGTTTGCGCCCCTTTATCTTTCCAACTACTGCGTAAACGGCTGCGTTTACTGCCCCTATCACGCCAAGAACAAACACATAAAAAGGAAAAAGCTTTCTCAAGAAGAGATTGTAAAAGAGGTTATCGCGCTGCAGGACATGGGCCACAAGCGCCTTGCCATTGAAACCGGCGAGGACCCAACAAACTGCCCCATTGAATATGTGCTCGAGAGCATTAACACCATTTACAGCATAAAACACAAAAACGGGGCAATAAGGCGCGTTAATGTAAACATTGCCGCCACCACGGTGGAGAACTACCGCAAACTCAAAGAGGCCGGAATCGGCACATATGTGCTGTTTCAGGAGACCTACCACAAGGAATCTTATGAGAAACTGCACCCCACGGGGCCCAAACACAACTACGCCTATCACACCGAAGCCATGGACAGGGCGATGCAGGGCGGCATAGACGATGTAGGCCTTGGCGTATTATTCGGCCTAGAAAACTACCGATATGAATTTACAGGATTACTCATGCATGCCGAGCATTTGGAGGCGGTGTACGGTGTCGGTCCCCATACCATCAGCGTGCCGAGGGTAAAAAAGGCAGACGACATTGACCCCAACCAGTTTGATAATGGCATAGACGACGATACATTCGCAAAAATCGTCGCCTGCATCAGGGTGGCAGTGCCTTATACCGGCATGATAATTTCCACGCGGGAGAGCGCAAAATGCCGCGAAAGGCTCCTGAATCTCGGGGTATCCCAAATCAGCGGCGGTTCAAAAACCAGCGTCGGCGGCTACTATGAGCCCGAGCCGGAAGAAGAAAATTCCGCCCAGTTCGAGGTTTCGGACAACCGCACCCTAGATGAGGTAGTCAACTGGCTGATGGGGCTTGGCTTCATCCCAAGTTTCTGCACCGCCTGCTACCGCGAGGGGCGCACGGGCGACCGCTTTATGACGCTGTGCAAAAACGGGCAGATCCAAAACTGCTGCCATCCGAACGCTTTAATGACATTAAAGGAATACCTGATGGACTATGCAAGCGAGAAAACCCGTAAAACCGGCGAAGCGCTTATCGCAAAGGAAATCAACAACATCCCGAAAGAAAAGGTAAGAAAACTGGTTGCCGAGAGGCTTAAACTCATCGAACAGGGCAGCCGCGACTTTAGATTGTAATGGATGTGAAGGCAATGAGCTTGAATTCAACCCCCTCTGCCGAAAGGGTGCATATCGGCATATTTGGCAGGATAAATGCCGGCAAATCCAGCGTTATCAACGCCATTACCGGTCAGGACATCGCAATTGTGTCGGATATAAAGGGCACTACCACCGACCCTGTTTACAAGGCTATGGAACTGCTCCCCATAGGGCCTGTCATGATAATAGACACTCCGGGGCTTGACGATACCAGCATACTCGGCTCTCTTAGAATCAAAAAGACCAATCAGGTGCTTAATAAAACCGATATCGGTATTTTAGTCGTGGACGGCACTGCCGGCATGTCCCAGGAGGATAAAAACCTTATCGAAAAATTTAAGGAAAAGAATATACCCTACATAATTGTCTACAACAAACTAGACCTTGTATCCGAACCCAAGAAATATGCGGATCAAAACAGCATATGGGTCAGCAGCAAAACCGGCAAGAATATTTACGAACTTAAAGAACTAATCGCAAGGCAGAATCCCAACAAAGATATTGACAAGAAAATTGTTTCCGATTTGCTCTCTCCCGGCGATTTTGTGGTATTGGTGGTGCACACCGATTCATCTGCCCCAAAGGGCAGGCTTATACTCCCCCAGCAGCGCACCATTAGGGATATCCTGTCCGTCGGGGCGCTCGCCCTTGTAACCGAAGATGTGGATATAAGCAAAGCGCTTGCGGGACTAAAGCAAAAACCAAGGCTTGTTATCACCGACAGCCAGGTCTTTGAAAGCGTCAGCGCCGCGGTACCCGAAGACACACCACTTACCTCTTTTTCCATTCTGTTTGCAAGGCTAAACGGCGATTTGGATGAAATGGCAAGGGGCGCTAAAATGTTAGGCCAGCTTGCCGAGGGGGACAGGCTGCTTATCTGCGAAGGCTGCACCCACCACCGCCAGTGCGAGGATATCGGCACGGTTAAGCTCCCCCGTTGGATTGAAAATCACACAAAAAAGCGGTTTAAGTTTGAGTTTTGCAGCGGAACAGGTTTTCCCGATGACCTGTCAAGCTACAAGCTTATAATCCACTGTGGAGGCTGCATGCTAAATAACAGGGAAATGCAGCACCGAATAAGGTTCGCCAAACAAAACGGCACTCCAATCACCAATTACGGTGTCCTAATCGCTTATATAAATGGTATTTTAGACCGGTGCCTTGAACCTTTTAAAAACAAAAACACATAAAAAAAGCAGGGAAAAATCCCTGCTTTTTTATTTAGTTTTCGCTGTTCATGATTATCCTGCGCAGCGCCACAACGTCGGCTACCGTTAATTTACCGTCCGGGCTTTGGTCCACATTTGCAGCC
>DULI01000030.1 GCA_012840445.1 Clostridiales bacterium | reverse complement strand
TACGGCGCGGCGGGCGCCATCGCCTCCTGCGCCAACGTGGCGCCCCGTTTGGTTGCCGACATCTACGACAAATATCAGCAAGGCGACATGGCGGGTGCCCTGGAGGCTCAGTTGCGTCTTAATCCCCTTCGCATCGCCTGCTCGATGGGAACCTTCCCCGCCGTGATTAAGGAAGGTCTGGTGCAGCAGGGGATTCCCGTTGGCAAGTGTCTCGACCCCATTGCGGAACTTCGTCCGGAAGAAAAGGAAAAACTGCGCGCAATTTTGGAGGAACTGGCCCTCATTCCCAGTTCCTGATCATCACACCACGGTCGGGTTGTTCCGATGGCGAAGGAGGCTATTATGGATTTACGTAAGGACTGCAACTATATCGTATCGGAGGCCATCAGGCGCGTCCGTCCCGATGCCGCCGTCCGCCGTGCCCTGGAGGGCTTCCAATTCCCTTCCGCCGGCAGGCTGCTGCTGGTGGCGGTGGGAAAAGCGGCCTGGGCCATGGCCAAGGTGGCTTCCGATTGCATCGGTGACCGGCTGGACGGTGGCATTGTCATCACCAAGCACGGCTATTCGGAAGGGCCCATCGGCAACCTGCTTATCCGGGAGGCCGGACACCCCGTCCCCGATTTTGACACCTTTTCCGCCACCGAGGAGGTGCTGGCCCTCACCGACGACCTAACCGAGGAGGACACCGTGGTGTTTCTCCTGTCGGGCGGCGGCTCCTCCCTGTTTGAGGCGCCCCTGGTTCGGCAAACCGAACTGCAACAGATTACCCAGAGCCTGCTGGCCTGCGGCGCCGATATTGTGGAAATCAACACCATCCGCAAGCGCCTTTCGGCGGTGAAGGGCGGCCGCTTTGCCAAACACTGTTCTCCTGCCAGGGTGTTCACCATTGTGTTGTCCGACATTATCGGCGACCCTCTGGATATGATTGCCTCCGGCCCCGCCTACCCCGATTCCAGCACCTGTGCCGACGCCCTAGCCATTGTGGAAAAGTACGGGCTGCAGCTTTCGGAGGGAGCCATGGCTTGCCTGATGCAGGAGACGCCAAAGCTGCTCGACAATGTGGAGACTGTTGTGACGGGCAGTGTCCGTGAACTGTGTGCAGCGGCAGCCGATGCCTGCCGGGAACTGGGGTATCAACCGCTGATTTTAACCGACAGCCTCAACTGCGTGGCAAGGGAAGCCGGGGCGATGCTTGCAGCCATTGCACGTTATCATCAAAATACCGACCGCTCCCTCGCCTTCCTCTTGGGAGGAGAGACGGTAGTACACCTGACCGGCAAGGGCAAAGGTGGCCGCAACCAGGAAATTGCCCTTGCGGCGGCCCAGGGCATTGCCGGCCTTGTGAACACGGCGGTATTCTCGGTAGGTTCCGACGGCACCGATGGGCCTACCGACGCCGCGGGTGGCTTTGTCACCCATGAAACATACGCTGCCCTGCTGGAAAAGGGAATTCGGATACACGAAGTTCTGGCCAACAACGATGCCTACACCGCGTTGCAGGCATCGGGAGGACTGATTTTCACCGGCGCCACCGGAACCAATGTCAACGACGTATCGGTTGTGCTCATTCGCCGATAGACGCCGCTATCCCTGTCAAGATGCCCTCGGCTCTTTCACGGAACCGGGGGCATTTTTCAAGCGGGAGGTGTAGCCTATGGATATGAAGCTGATTACCTATATTCTCACCATTGCGCAGGAGGGCGGCATTACCAAGGCGGCCAACAAGCTGTTTATTACCCAGTCAGCTTTGGACCAGCAGCTACTTAAACTGGAGGGGGAGCTGGGGGTACAGCTCTTCTACCGCCAGCGGGGCAATTTAGGTCTCACACCGGCCGGAGAGGTGTATGTGGATTACGCCAGGCGGATTCTATCCCTCCAGCAGGAGGCGTACCGCAAAATCCACGACCTTGCGGACCAAAAGCGGGGTACCCTTTCCCTTGCCTTTGCGCCGGAACGGGGAATGGAGATGTTTGCCAACGTCTACCCTCAGTTTTACGCCCTCTACCCCGAGATGAACGTTTTGCCGCAGGAACTGAACGTCAAGCGCCAGATTG
>DULI01000019.1 GCA_012840445.1 Clostridiales bacterium | reverse complement strand
TTTTTATAACACCACCGCCCTGTTTTTGCTCATTTTCTCTGCTATGGTGTACATGTTACCCACACTGCCAACCTCGAGTTTTTCCTTAAGTTGGTAGTAATCCAAGCAAGTCCCGCAGGAAATTATTTCCACACCCGTGGTTTCAAGTTCTTTAAGATCGTTTATGACCTCTGAACCTTCCGTGGTAAGAAAAACTCCCCTGTTCAGGAAAATTAAAGAACTTGGCTTGCGCTCAAGCTCTTTAATAGCGTAAATGTAATTCTTCATGAGCAACTTGCCCAGGACAGGATCTCCTTGACCAAAAGCGTCCGTAGTAACTACCACCACATAAGGTTGAGCCTCTGGCTTCGTCTCACACTGTATCACATCTGGCAAATTCTCAGCCGCCACCCCCTGAGCTGCTCCCGGCAGTGGTGTGAGTGTGAGGTAGAACAAGCCTTCCTTACTTTCCACACCCACCTCGTAGTTGATACTTGCAGCAAACTTTGAAACATTTTCCTTAGCGACTTCGTTATCAACGATGACTTTAACAGTTTTACCAGGAGCTGATTCCACGGCCTTCTTGGTCATTATGACCGGCGTTGGGCATGCCTTACCTCTGGCATCCACGACAATGTCATTACCATTGTTGTTGTTGTTTTCCATAAAAGTCCATCACTCCTTTTCTTTTAATCCAATTGTTTTGCAATGTGTTTCATGGCTTGAACGGCTTTCTCTATTTCCTCTTCGGTGTTAAAATACCCCACTGAAAACCTTACTGTGCCCGTTTCAAAACTGCCGATGCTCTTGTGTGCTAAAGGTGCGCAGTGCAAGCCTGGCCTCGTTGCAATGCCGTATTCTCTATCCAACAGGGCACTCACTTGTGCTGGGTCCATACCCCTCACCACTGCTGAAACAACACCAACCGTGCGATTGGGATCTTTGGGCCCATACACGAGAACGTTGTCAAGCTCACTTAGTCCATCCAAAAGCAGTTTCGTCAGCTTCTGTTCATGCTGGCGTATGGTTGACTGGCCCACCTCCGTGATGAACTCCAGCCCCGCCTTTAGCCCAGCTATACCAGGCACGTTCAACGTGCCACTCTCCAATCTGTCAGGCATGAACGATGGCTGCTCAACGGACTCAGAAAGGCTGCCCGTGCCCCCCTCGATGAGTGATTCAACCTCAACGCCTTTCCCGACCATCAAAACACCCGTGCCCGATGGCCCCATGAGACCTTTGTGACCAGGCACGCACAGAAGATCTATGAAACATTCTTCCATGTCAACAGGTAGAGTACCTGCCGTTTGTGCTGCATCTACCAAGAAAAGCGCACCGTGATCATGAGCCACTTTTCCTATGTCAGCAATGGGCATAATAGTACCCACCACATTTGACGCATGGATTACTGCGATGAGCTTTGTGTTATACCTAATTGCCTCTGCAATTTGCTCAGGTGCCACATAACCTTCAACGTTTGCCTGCACCACGGTAACCTCAACACCGCTCTTCTGCAGTTTACTAAGTGGCCTTAACACAGAATTGTGCTCCATACTGGTGGTGACTACATGATCACCCTCTTTTACTACACCCTTTAGTGCCACATTCAGAGCTTCGGTGCAGTTCTTGGTGAACACAACCTGTGCAGGATCTCCCACGTTGAAAAATGATGCCAACATCTTTCTGGTTTGATACAAAAGCCTGTCTGCTTCCAGTGCAAGTCTGTGCCCGCTTCTGCTGGCATTTCCGCTGTAACGCATAGCGTAGTCCACTGCTCGGTAAACCGCCTCTGGTTTAGGCCAAGAAGTGGCTGCATTATCTAAGTAAATAACGTTCTTATCAAAGCTTTCGCTCATGGCACTTTCCTTTTTCAGTTTATCACCAAGGAAACAAAATTCCACGCACACAACGTCTTAAGACAGCTTGATTTATAATGAGTGTGGGAGCAGAAGGGTGCTGGTGTGCCTGCCGGACTTCAAATCCGGTTCCTCGTCCAAAAGACGAGGGGTGGGTTCGATTCCCACATGCTCCCGCCAAGAACTTTATCCGCTTCGCAACTTATTTGACGCGAGCCCTGTTACCGGTTGTACTTACATTACCATTCTTGCAAACAGTGCAGAGTTGTTCTTCAGTTATCAAAACACACAGAAAAAGCACCACTAATGCATCTGCTAAGGCATTGAGCTCACTACTCGACCCTTGTTATCACGCAACTGGGCTGGATCTCCATCATTGTTCCAAATGGTAGAGGTAGTCCATTTGAGCACTTTTGGCGAATCCTCGTACGCCTTGGACCCTGAGGTAATAGTAACCGTTTGACCTTTCTTCAAAATAAAACCATCAGGAAACTTGAAGATCTGGTTGCCCTTAACACTTACAAGTTCCCAACCGCTCATATCTATGTCAACGGTGTCGTTGTTTTTTATGACCACCCTTTCTCCTTTGAGGT
>DULI01000008.1 GCA_012840445.1 Clostridiales bacterium | reverse complement strand
AACAAACGGATTCTGAAGTACAAGGCAAAGTTTGCTGCATAAAAAGAGCTACCACCATTTGGCAGTAGCTATTCAATAACCATGTTTTAATTATTTCCCTGGTCTACATTGACAGGGGCGGATCATTAGGCGGGCTTTTTTATTTTTAACTGTCTTTATGAGATTCAAATTCTTTAGCCAGCAGTTCGATTATTTCCGCATAGATTTTTGAAGGGTCATCCAAAAATATATTTTCAACAGACTTTGCCATGTTGTGGTCGGGCAGAAGCAACTTTAATGACATCAACTCTTTATTCTTTTCCAATACAGTAAGGCAAACCAAATATCCGTTTGAGGTTTCTTGAATTTCTACTTTGTTTTCCTTTTCTCGCCTTAGCTTTGTTAAGGTCTTTAATACCGAATTAAATGCGCGCTCCCTGACGGTATAAGGCAGTTCACTCTCAAGCGTATTGGCAATATCAATCCCTGATACGGAAGCCGTGTACGTATTTTTATGTTCGTCTTCCAGAATAATGTGCCCATCATTGTGAAGATCGCTAAGTGCCTCTGCCACTTCAAAGTAGTTGGCAAGCCCTTCATAATGAAATACTTCCTGAATAAGGGATTTGGGTACCGGCTCTTTAATAGTTTTAAGCAGATAGCACACAAGCAGCCGGATCTGCGCTCTGTTGATTAAACCTCCGGGTTGCACTCCTGCGCTTAATGCATCAATATCCATAATAATGCTCCGTAAGTTATATTCTATAGTTATTAATGTTCGTAATATTTAAATTCGCCGCTGTCGGTGCCAGCCATGCAGACAGTTGCAGACAGTTTGCAGTTTGTAACGGTAAAAACAGGCTTTATTTGTGCCAATATCAGTTCGGTGGGGTCAGTAGCTTTGCCGCAGGTCAGCAGAATAAAAACCTGTTTAGGCTTTGAAATCGGTGGCCTTAATCCCCGGAAAAACCTTGCGTTGTAATACACCTGCAAACGGTCTATCAATGATTTTAACGGGGCAGGGAACGAAGCGTTGTAAACCGGAGTGGCGAAAATCACTATATCACTTTGTTCAAACTGCTGATAAAAGCCCTTAAGATCGGGAAGCACACAACCGGACTGAAGTTTGCATGCTCCACAGTCATTGCAGGGCATCGGTGCTTCGTCGTAACAATAAAAAATTGAATAACGGGTGATATTTTGCTTTTGCAGGAATTGATTAAGAAGTTTTGCAGTAAACCCGTTTCTGTGGGGTGAGCCGAAGATTACGAGAGTGTTTTTACTGCTCGGTATGCTCACAGTACTCACATATATATCCTTTCTCTTGTTTAATATAAAGCTTTGGAAGATAATGTTCGGAATTGGTTATGCATCGAGGATTACCGCATTTTTTATCCAGATTGCTCTCCTTTAAAGGCTCGAGCTGTTTTGCGCTGTTGCCAAGCAGATGCAGTATCAGAGCCATCCGGGCATACATACCGTATTCGGTCTGTTCGAAATACACGGCGCGTTCGTCTTCGTCTACTTCGTAATCTATCTCGTCGACACGGGGAAGGGGATGAAGGATTTTAAGCCCGTATTTGGCTTTTTTAAGTTTGTGGGGATCTAAAACAAAGATGCCCTTTTGTTTCAGGTAATCTGACTCGTTGTCAAACCTTTCGCGCTGAATTCGGGTCATGTAAAGCACATCAACAAGACCGATGGAATCTTCAAGGCTGTCAGATTCAATATAATCGCAGCCGGAGTTTTTAATCATATTCTTAATGTAATCCGGCAGGCCGAGTTCCTTGGTGGAAATTGCAACAAACCGGTTGTTTTTGTATCTTAAAAGCGTCTTTATTAGTGAGTGCACCGTTCTGCCGTATTTTAAGTCGCCGCAAATACCGATTGTCAAGTTTTCAAGTGTACCCTTGGTATTAAGCAGCGTGAAAATATCAGTCAATGTCTGGGTTGGGTGCAAATGTCCGCCGTCCCCGGCATTAATCACGGGGCAGCGGGAAAACATGGTTGCAGCTTTTGCGGCGCCTTCCAATGGATGCCTTATGACAATAATATCAGCATAGTTGCTGACAACCCTGATTGTATCCTTTAGGCTTTCGCCCTTTGCAACCGACGAATTTAAAGGATTGTCGAATCCAATGTTGTCCCCGCCAAGCTTTAACATGGCTGCCTGAAAGGACATTTGGGTACGGGTAGATGGTTCATAAAAAAGGCTTGCCATGATTTTGCCATGGGCGCTGTCGGAAAAGTACTGGGGCTGCCGCATGATAACCTTGGCCAAATCCAATATTTCCTCGATTTCTTCTAAGGGCATTGTATCAAGGTCAATCAAATGTCTTGAAATCATTTAAGCATTCCTTTGCATTGATTTGAAAAAAAGGTCACAGCTTAAACGCCATGACCTGTCAGGTGGTGCCGGTGGCCGGACTCGAACCGGCACGCTGTTGCCAGCGGTGGATTTTGAGTCCACTACGTCTGCCAATTCCATCACACCGGCATATTATGTTGTTAACTCGGGAAAACTCTCACCCGACGAAAGATATTATACAACAATGTATGGTGTAAAATCAAGAGTCTATTTAAACATGCCCTTTTTATACAGCCATACGGATACTATTAATCCAATTACCACGGTCAGCATCAGTGGGACCCATACCGTTCCGGCAAAGGGCAGGGCGCTTTCCAAACCTATGTTCATGCCGTAGAAGCTGAAAATTATTTCGGGTATTGCCATTACAATGGTAATGGATGTCAGCACCTTCATCACTATATTTAGGTTGTTTGAAATGAGAGAGGCAAAGGCATCCATTGTCCCGGAAAGAATGCTTAAATATATATTTGACATTTCAATTGCCTGCTTTATTTCGATAATTACATCCTCAAGCAGGTCCTGGTCTTCTTCGTACAGTTTAATGCTGCGGCTGCGCAGTATCTTTTCAAGGGTAATTTCGTCCGATTTGAGGGAAGTCTGAAAATATACGAGGGATTTTTCAAGTTCTAAAAGCTGAATAAGTTCCTTGTTTCTCATTGAAACGCGCAGCTGTTTTTCTAAGGCGCTAGAACGCTTGTCAATCTGCTTGAGATACTGCAAAAACAGCATTGACATTCTTAACAGCAAATGAAGCACAAATTGAGTCCGGTGTGCGGTGTTAAGATTTTTTATGGCGCCTTTGGCAATACTCTCTATAACAGGATTGGGTTTTGTGCTTATTGTGATAATATAACCCTTCATCATGACAATGCCGATAGGCATTGTATAATATTCGGTAACGCCGTTACCGGCATCTTCGGCATAAGGCATGTCTATTATAATCAGAGTATGTTGGCCTTCGGTTTCGATATGGGAAGATTCTTCTTCGTCAAGTGAGGACATTAAAAACTCGTCGGGTATTTGAAGCTGGGTTTTAAGGAATTCCAGCTCATCTTTTTTGGGCGAAATAACATTTACCCAGCAATCTTCTTCAAGGTTTTCAATCTTCTTTACAATACCGTCAAACGTTTTATAAAAAGTGATCATAATGTACCTCCTATTAAGGTACACCGCAGGCAAGATACAGTGTACCCGATTTTCTAACTTTTGTACTTCGAGGACTGGCAGGATCAGGGTTCACATATCTCACCTTCCTTTTTATAAAAATGCTGACAGTTGCTGGTATTAAGAAACTAGCACACATTATTATATCATAAAAAATGATGAATGCAATAGATATTCGATAGCATTTTTTAAAATCAGCCCAAAACAGGTAAAAACCGCTAAAAACAGGAAGATTCGAGCAAGATACTGTTCATATAATTTTAATCCTTAAAAGCAAAAATATTGTTGACAAAAAACCGATTTGTGTTATAATATCTTTTGCGATGCTGAGGCGAGGGCCATTAGCTCAGTTGGTTAGAGCAACCGGCTCATAACCGGTTGGTCCGGGGTTCGAGTCCCTGATGGCCCACCAGATTTAGGGGTATAGCTCAGTTGGTAGAGCAGTGGTCTCCAAAACCACGTGCCGAGGGTTCGAGTCCTTCTGCCCCTGCCACCAACCCAACCCGCAAACCCTAAATATAACCGGGTTTGTGGGTTTTAATGTGGACATAAAGGCGAAATTTATGTATAATCTAAATTAAATATTGCGAGGTGTGGCTCAGTTTGGTAGAGCGCTGCGTTCGGGACGCAGAGGCCGCAGGTTCGAATCCTGTCACCTCGACCAAAAAAAGACTGTCGATTTTTATTGACAGTCTTTTTTGTGTGGGTTAATCCCGTATTTTTCTCGGTTGCTTATATACAGATTTTTGATATATTGGAAAAATACAGTGGGGCGGAATTTTGCGTTTATCCCCCCCCTTTGGTGTATGGTGACTGCGGTCGTTGCCATTCTGCTTCTTCAGGTAGAATATTACCATGCAATCGAAACTGAGGATGGGCAGAATAGCAGTATTATACTCGATTGTATTGAAAAATACAAATCAAATATTCAACAGCAGGAAGCGCTTTTGGCTGATCCGATCGAGAAAAATATTGTTATTGACACACAATCGGACGGGATGTATTATTCCGAGAATATTGTTTTTAAAAGCAAGTCTTATGACCTTGCGGGCAAAACCAAAAATCAGGTTATAGCAGATATGTCTAATCTAGCAAAGCCCAATTATGGCGGATTTAATAATTGGGAGAATTTAAACTATTTTAATGCTGCTCCTCTCTTTACTGGTCAATATAATTGGTCGGAGTTTTTAATTAACCAAGGTGGCCTGGGAAAAAAGTAGACGGTGTAATAGTACTCGCGTTCTATAGATCTATAAATACAGATTTCAGTTATATGCTGCACGATTCTTCTCATTTACATAGCATTTTCGTATACCCAGATGCAGGATTACAGAAAAATGTAGATTCTTGTATACTTATGGTCTATTGCAAGATAGATACATCGAAAGAAAACTATGGTTATGGGCATTTGCAATAGTAGAACAATTTATAGTTGGTTTTTTGGCACACAATAATGCACGCGCAGAGTGTTTTCAAAGATGAAACACTCTGTGTGTTTATTATCGCTGAAAATTTTAAAAAAATTTTATATTATTTTTATTCACTGAATTTACTTCGGTTGACTTGATATTTTTTTTGTGCTAAATTTGTTCTGAACTTAGTTGGATGATTTTTCAGAGGCATTTAGCCCGATAAAAATTGGAGGAAATAGAAAATGATTAAAGTTGCAATAGTTGGCTTTGGAAATGTCGGTAAAGCGGTGTACGAGGCGATTTCGGCAAGTGATGATTTTGAGCTTAAATATATTGTAAGCAAAAGAACAATGGATGTTATTGTTCCAATACTTAAGGATGTTTCTGAATTGAATAATATAGATGTGGCGATTCTCGCTTCCCCAAGCCGTGCTGTACCGGACCTTGCCGCGTCACTTTTGTCAAAAGGGATTTGCACGGTTGACAGTTACGACATACACTCAAATATTGTAGATGTGCGCGCAAGGCTTGATAAGATTGCCAAAGAAAACAATTCTGCCGCAATCATTTCGGCAGGATGGGACCCGGGAACCGACTCGGTTGTACGCGCGTTGATGCTGGCAATGGTACCAAAGGGAATTACATATACTAATTTTGGTCCGGGCATGAGCATGGGGCACACTGTCGCAGTAAAAGCAATACCCGGGGTAAAAGATGCGCTTTCAATGACAATTCCTGTAGGTTCTGGCGTGCACAGGCGCATAGTATATGTCGAGCTGCAAGAGGGCGCTGATTTTAATACGGTATCAAAGGCAATACGTGAAGACGCCTATTTTGTGCATGATGAGACGCATGTAATAAAGGTCGAAAGTGTTGATGAGTTAAAGGATGTAGGTCACGGTGTTAATTTATTAAGAAAAGGAACATCGGGTGTTACTGCCAACCAGAGAATGGAGTTTAATATGAGCATAAACAATCCTGCGCTTACCGGCCAAATTATGGTTTCCGCAGCCCGGGCGGTAGTAAAGCAAAAGCCAGGATGCTACACTATGATTGAAATTCCGCCCATTGATTATTTGGCGGGGGATAGGGACAAGTTAATTCATGAACTTGTTTAAAATAATTTTACTCCACAAACAACATCAGTTTGTGGAGTTTTTTATTTAAAAAGGGTTTTACGCTAATGATTATAATTATAGAAAAATTTCCTACAAATTCTTTCCTTTACTAATGTTATAGATACATACAATTGATCCAATAACAACCAAAATAGCAAATGAAGGAGACAATAACTCCAACATATGCTCCCAGCTTAAAAAGCTGGCAACCGCTGTCCATACCCCAAAAAACCAATTCCGGCAAGGTATCCTGCGACAATTTTAGCTGCGCGCCTGTAATAATGGTTTGGAATTCCTTTGCAAAATGCGTTGTAAGCCTTATGGGTAATAATAACCGCTAACGCGATAATTAATGATAATAGTGCTAATATTAGCAAAGCCAAGGGTTCCTTACTAAGAATATATAATATATAATAAATAATTAATCCAGATATAACTACTTTAGTGCTTCAGCAACCGCTGCCACTATGCCCGCCACTGGTTTGTTTGTATGTATAGTATCTATTTACATTGTTGCTGGTCGAACCGTGGGAGTTAAACGAGCCACCGCCGAAACCTCCATACATACTATCATCTCCAAAAAGCAACAAGTACAATCCATATAATACCATAATATATAAAATAAAGGAGTGGGCTAATACGTTTTATAGAGTATTGAAAACTTTATAAAAAATAAAAGGCAGAATTATCTGCCTTATTAATATTTATTTATAAAGCGGATATTTTTCGCAGATTTCGGCAACGCCTGCCCTGATTGAATCGGCTTTTGATTCGAAATCAGTGATGGCAAGTTTAATGTATTCGGCGATCAGCTTCATTTCTTCGCTGCCAAGGCCTCTTGATGTGGCTGCCGGAGTACCGACTCTAATGCCGCTGGTCACAAACGGTTTTTCGGGGTCGTTGGGGATGGCGTTTTTGTTAACCGTAATGTGAACCTCGTCAAGGCGGCGTTCAAGCTCCTTGCCGGTAACCCCGGTTCCTCTAAGGTCTAAAAGCATCAAATGGTTGTCGGTGCCGCCAGAAACAAGGTTGACACCTTTCTCCAACAGGGAATTGGCCAGTGTTTTTGCATTTTCGACTATGCGTTTTTGGTAAGCTTTGAATTCATCGGTAAGGGCTTCGCCCAGGCAAACCGCCTTTGCGGCAATTATATGCATCAGCGGGCCGCCCTGGTTGCCGGGGAATACTGCTTTGTCAATTGCCTTCGCAAACTCCTGCTTGCAAAGGATCATTCCGCCTCTGGGCCCACGCAACGTTTTATGGGTAGTGGTGGTAACGATATCGGCATATTGGACTGGGTTTTGATGAAGCCCTGCGGCTACCAAACCTGCAATATGTGCCATGTCTACCATAAAAATTGCGCCGACTTCTTTCGCAATCTGGGAAATTATATCGAATTTTATTTCTCGAGCGTAGGCCGAGGCGCCGGCGACTATCATTTTAGGCCTGCATTCCAGCGCAATTTCGCGCATTTTTTCGTAATTAATGTACCCGTTGTCATCCACACCATAAGGCACAAAGTTATAAAGAATACCCGAACTGTTAACCGGGGAACCATGTGTAAGGTGACCACCGTGCGCGAGATTCATTCCCATAACGGTATCCCCGTTATTTAACATAGCAAGGTATACAGCCTGATTGGCCTGCGCGCCCGAATGGGGCTGCACATTGGCGTGTTCCGCGCCGAACAGTTTCTTTGCGCGTTCAATTGCAATGTTTTCGACGATATCAACGCAATAGCAGCCGCCGTAGTAGCGTTTCCCCGGATATCCTTCGGCATATTTATTTGTAAGCACCGAGCCCATGGCTGCCATAACTGCGGGAGAAACAAAATTTTCGGAAGCGATAAGCTCTATGTTTCTCTGCTGGCGCTCAAGCTCCATCCGCATGGCCTTGCCGACTTCAGGGTCTGCCTTTTCTACAAATCCTATTGTATCAACAATATCCCCAAACATTTTTTACTTCCTCTCGTTACAAAATAATCTATAAACATACAAAATATTATACACATAAACCTATATTTTAGCAAGATAATATAGCTTTTTTATAAGCCTTCATAAAATGTTCTTATGATGTTGACTTTATATATTTTCAATTTTATAATTAAAAATTAATAACAAGAACAAAGGACAGGAGCATAAAAGTATGGCTTATTATTATAATGAACCGTCACGTACCTTTAGTGAGTATCTTCTAATACCTGGCTACTCTTCAAAAGAGTGTATACCAAGCAATGTGAGTTTAAAAACGCCAGTTGTGAAATATCGGAAAGGCGAGACCCCTGCTTTGACAATGAATATCCCGCTGGTTTCGGCTATTATGCAATCGGTTTCGGGGGACAGGCTTGCCGTCGCCCTCGCCCGAGAGGGTGGCATATCTTTTATATACTGCTCACAGTCGGTTGAGGAACAGGCCGCAATGGTGTCCAGGGCAAAAAATTACAAGGCAGGTTTTGTGAAAAGCGACTCCAACTTAAGACCGGACAATACCCTCGCCGATGTGCTGGAGCTTAAGAAAAAAACCGGTCACTCTACTATTGCGATTACAGATGACGGTACTCCGGATGGTAAGCTGCTTGGTCTTGTGACCAGCCGCGACTATCGTGTAAGCCGAATGGATCCTGCCACTAAAGTGGCGGAGTTTATGACTCCTTTTGAATCGTTGATATACGCCTACGAGGGGATAACACTTAAAGAGGCTAATAATATTATCTGGGACCACAAATTAAATACGCTTCCGATAATAGACAAAGAAGGAAGGCTGCGCTATTTAGTATTCAGAAAAGACTATGAGGCGCACAAAGAAAACCCAAATGAGCTGCTTGACGCTTCCAAAAGATATGTTGTGGGGGCGGGAATAAATACGAGGGACTACGAAGAAAGGGTACCCGCGCTTGTTGAGGCCGGAGCGGATGTGCTTTGCATTGATTCTTCCGAGGGATTTACCGAGTGGCAGAAGATTACCCTGGAATATATAAGAAATAAATACGGCGATTCGGTTAAAGTTGGTGCTGGAAACGTTGTTGACCGCGACGGATTTTTGTTCCTGGCTGAATGTGGCGCCGATTTTGTGAAGGTTGGAATTGGCGGCGGTTCTATTTGCATTACCCGGGAGCAAAAGGGTATAGGAAGGGGACAGGCCACAGCTTTAATTGATGTTTGCAAAGCCCGTGACGAGTATTATGAAAAGACCGGCATATATATCCCTGTGTGCTCGGATGGCGGTATAGTTCACGATTACCATATGACCCTCGCGCTTGCAATGGGTGCCGATTTCCTAATGCTTGGCCGCTACTTTGCCCGCTTTGATGAAAGCCCTTCTAACAAGGTCAATATAGGCGGAAATTACTATAAAGAATACTGGGGCGAAGGTTCCAACCGCGCGCGCAACTGGCAGCGGTACGATTTGGGCGGGGAACGCACCCTTACTTTTGAAGAGGGCGTAGACGCCTATGTGCCTTATGCGGGCAGCTTGAAAGACAATTTGCAAGTGACCTTGAATAAGATTAAATCAACCATGTGCAACTGTGGTGCCTTGACTTTGGCAGAATTGCGGCAAAAAGCAAAAATTACACTAGTTTCCTCCACCAGCATTATAGAGGGCGGCGCACATGATGTTATTCTTAAAGACAATATAATGGACATATTAAAATACAAATAAAAAACAAAAAACTGAACCCTTGGTTCAGTTTTTTGTTTTTGTAATACTGGAGAGTTTTTAGGTAAAAAAGAATATTATCCGCATTCGGTTAAAATTTCACTTGACAATTATTTTGGTTTAACTTATAATATCATTCGTCGTCAAAAACTAATAATTTGCTGCTATGGCTCAGTCGGCAGAGCGCGTCCTTGGTAAGGACGAGGTCACCGGTTCGATTCCGGTTAGCAGCTCCAAAAAGTCCTCGGTTTACCGGGGGCTTTTTTTATACATAATCCATGTTTTTAAAGCAAAAATAAAAACACAAACACATTGGCAACAGGTGATTGTGTGACAACTGTTATTCTATACGGAAATGCGCAGGACAGTGTTTATGATGATATAAACAGTTTGATGTCAAATTACGGGATAACCACATTTGACGGTGAAAAATTAAGCCAAAACAATGGCGGTGGTGATTTTTTATTTATTAAACGATCCGAGCCGCTGATACTTGACTTGCCAAAAGGTATTATTGTGTTTTTAAATAAAATTGATAAAGTGTTTAACCTTAAAATCCCCAAAGGATTTACAGCAATTACCCGTTCAGAAAACAGTGCAGCGCTTAAAGTGCTTAAGACTATCGGGATAAACGCCATTACCTGTGGGATGGCATCGGTGGACACATTAACCTTGTCAAGTGTTTTGGAGGATTCGGTTCTGGTCAGCCTGCAGCGTGAAATTCAAACCCTTTCAGGGAAAACCTTAGAGCCAGCGGAATTTCCGATTAAAGTATCCAAAAGCTACTCGGAATATGGGATACTTGCGGCTTGCGGTATACTATTGCTTTCTGAAAATATAAAAATTTAAACAAAAATAAATACAACAAAATACTTTATATACGTAAATTACCTGTACTAAAACATCATGCATTGAACAAAATAATACTGCAAACGCAAAATAAAAACTATCTATAAGGAGTGTAGCTATAATGGCAAAAAATAATAACAATAGAGCTCTGGTTCCTGAAGCTAGGGAAGCTCTTAACCGTTTCAAGATGGAAGCTGCTAACGAGGTTGGCGTAAACCTCAAACCTGGCTACAACGGCGACTTAACTGCCCGTGAAGCTGGTTCTATCGGCGGACAGATGGTTAAGAAGATGGTTGAGGCTTACGAAAACAGCATTAAATAACAACTGAATATAAACCTAAAATAAAACGCTTTACGGACACCCCTAATAAGGGGTGTCTGTTCTTTTTCTTGACTTTAAAACGACTAACTATATAATGGATTTATAATGTAAAATTTGGGAGATAATTATGAGGCTGAATGTAGGATTATTTAACGATTCTTTTCCGCCTACAATTGACGGGGTTGCAAACGCGGTTTTTAACTATGCAAAAATAATTTCTGAAAAATTTGGCGATGTTGTGGTTGCTACCCCGAAGTATCCTGATGTTGTAGATGATTATAACTTTGAAGTGTTCAGATACGGGTCAATACCTGTAATAGGCCCGTTGCCTTATAGGGCCGGCAATCCTTTTTCGCCATCTGCTATTAAATACCTGCGTTCTAAAAAATTCGACATTATTCATGTGCACAGCCCCTTTGCATCATCTGTTTTGGTAAAGCTTATAACAAATAAACCGGCATACAAGGTGCCGGTTGTGTTAACATACCATACTAAATTCGATTTTGACATTGCAAAATACATAAAACTGCCGCTTATGCAGAATATCGCAAAAAAATTTGTACTTTACAATATAAATCAGGCCAATGAGGTATGGGTAGTGTCCAAAGGGGCAGGGGAAAACCTGCGTTCACTGGGTTATAAAGGCGATTATCTTGTAATGCCAAACGGTACCGATTTTGAAAAGGGAAAGGCTCCAAAGGATGAAATAGAAAAGCTTCGGCAAAAACATGGCATACTAGAATGCCAAAAGGTTATGCTGTTTGTCGGGCGTATGATGTGGTATAAAAACGTAAAGTTGCTTTTAGACTCGCTGGATTTAGTTAAAAAAGCTAATATAGATTTTAAGGCAATTTTTGTAGGGGAGGGGACCGACCGCGCAGACATAGAAAAGTATGCGCAAAAAATCGGGCTTAAAGACTTTACGGTGTTTACGGGTGCTATAAGGGACAGGAATCTTGTGCGCGCGTATTTCAGTCTAGCCGACCTGTTTTTGTTCCCGTCCACCTACGATACGTCGGGTTTGGTCGTCAAGGAAGCAGCGGCCTGCGAATGCCCAAGCCTGCTGATTAAAGGCAGCTGCGCAGCAGAAGATGTGCAGGACGGTTTTACAGGGCTCCTTGCCGAGGAGACTGCAGAAAGCTGCGGGGAAAAAATTATTTCTGCACTTAAAAATGATGAATTTCTTAAAACTTTGGGCAAAAACGCGAGTGAGTATGTCTATACTTCATGGAATGACGCCGTTTCTAAAGCTTATGATAGGTATCAATTAATTTTAGAAAAATGGGATGCTGGAAACAGAAAATGACTGGCAATAACTTTCTTAAAGCTTTTAGTTTTGTTGCTCGTCAGGATAAGCGATTTTACGCAGTTCGTTTATAAGGTCGTCCAGTGTATTTATATATACATTCCGTTCCAGTATTGCATTCTTTAAATCAATTGATAAATTTTCAAAATGATACCGCAGTTTTGGATTAACATAAGACATAAAAATCCCTCCAGATTTAATTTGGCATAAAGCAATTTGATTAAAAAAATGAGCAGGGTTACCTGCTCGTATTTTTATTTAAATTGTATAGTTGCAAACTTGTTTTAAATCCGTAGCAACGCTTCTTGAAAAACGTAAAAAACGGGGAAATAAAAAAGCTGAAAAGCCTTGAAAATAGGCGTTTTCAGCGTTTTTACTGGTGAGCCATCGGGGATTCGAACCCCGGACACCTTGATTAAAAGTCAAGTGCTCTGCCTACTGAGCTAATGGCTCGAATTCGCGACCTGTTCATTATAACAATGCACTTTTGTAATGTCAAGTACCTTTTAATCTACTTTTTTAATATTGTTATTATGTTATTATTTTTTGTTGCAAAACTTAAAATGATTCTACATTTATGATATAATATATTAACAAATGATACATCAATTAAGAGCGACAGCACGCCGCTTGTTATGCCAACGAGTCGAGTATTGTGGTTGACAAATCTGAATTATATTTGATAAAATAGTCTAGATAAATGGCTAAAATTTTACTATCACCACATATTTTTTGCTGGGGAAAGAAACGGATTGTTTTTATGATTAGAAGTATGACTGGGTTTGGAAGATGCGAGAGCACTTCTGAATTGATGAATATTTCGATTGAAGTAAAATCTGTAAACCACAGGTATTTTGAATTCAACGCACGGGTGCCCCGTATTTACAGCTTTTTGGAGGAGAAATTAAAAAACCTTTTTCAGTCAAAGCTGTCGCGCGGCAAGATAGAAGTTTTTTTGACAATTAATACCGATATGGCGACTAAATCCGCCGTTGAAGTAAACTACCAACTTGCCGAAAGCTATATTAACGCATTGCGAAGCATAGCTGAAAAATATAATATAATCGATGATATTTCTACCTCTTCAATAATGAGAATAAGCGATATTTTTAATATCGTTAGCGAACCAATTGACGAGGAGGCAATCTGGAACGAGGTTCGGCCGGTTGCCGAAAAGGCTGTTGAGAATTTAATCGCCATGAAGGAGTCGGAAGGCGCAAAACTTTTCGACGACATTAGCTCTAGGGTTGAAAGCATCCTAAAGATGGTCGAGTTTATTGAACAGCGCTCTGAAATAACAGTCAAACTCTACAGGGAGAGGCTGGAACAAAAAATCAGGGAACTTATTGGCGATGTACAGGTGGACGAGCAGCGCCTTCTTACCGAAACCGCAATTTTTGCCGATAAGATTGCGGTTTCTGAAGAAACTGTCAGAATCCGCAGCCATTTGAACCAGTTTGCCCAATTATTGAAAAGTGATGGCGCGGTAGGCCGCAAATTGGATTTTATAGTCCAAGAATTAAACCGCGAGGCCAACACCATTGGTTCGAAAACACAGGATGTGGAAATCGCCCATGTTGTGGTTGAAATAAAGTCAGAAATCGAAAAAATAAGGGAACAGGTTCAGAATATTGAATAAACCAGATTTGCCGTGTTTATTGCGGCAGCGGGGGGAAATTAATTAATGAAATTAATCAATATAGGCTTTGGAAACATGGTTTCGGCAGACAGGGTTATTGCGGTTGTAAGTCCGGAATCTGCGCCTATAAAACGTATAATACAGAATGCCAAGGAGCGCGGCATGCTGATTGACGCAACCCACGGAAGGCGTACGCGCGCGGTTTTAATAACCGACAGTGACCACGTGGTACTGACATATCTCCAATCCGAAACGGTTGCCAACCGGTTAATTGACGGGAACACTGATAGTAATGAATTAGAGGAAAAGGAAGATGAGTAAAGGACAGCTATTTATCGTTTCCGGCCCCTCGGGGTCTGGTAAGGACACGATTCTTAAGGAAGTTTTGGCAAGGTGTCCCAGATTGGAGTTTTCCATATCCACGATAACCCGTGCTATGCGTAAAGGTGAAGTCGAGGGGGAAAAATACCACTTTATCACCAAAGACAAGTTTCTAAGATTACTTGAACAAGGCGAGTTTTTGGAATATAACGAATATATGGGCAATTTCTACGGCACCCCAAAAACGCCGGTTAAAAAATGCCTTGAAAGCGGAAACGATATGATACTTGAAGTTGATGTAAACGGTGCCGAAAAGGTTAGAAGCCAATTGCCCGATGTGGTCAGCATATTTATCATGCCTCCCTCTCTTGAAGTCTTGAAAAAAAGGCTTTCAGGAAGAGGGACCGAAACACAAGAGGCTATCTTGGGAAGGCTAAAAACAGCAATTTCCGAAATAAAAAGGGCAAGCGAGTTTGACTACATTGTAGTCAACGATAATTTAGAATGTGCGGTTGACAATTTAATTTCAATAATAAAAAGCGAAAGATCAAAACGCGAGAGAATGTATTATATTATAGATGAGGTGCTCAAGGATGTTGGTTCATTCAATTGGTAATCTTATTAAAACATACGATAACCGCTACAAGCTTGTGCTTGATGTTGCAAAGGTGGCAAGGAAAATCGCCAAAGATATTGAGGAATCAAATGACTCCGAAAAAACGGTTGAAAAACCGGTAAGCCTGGCTATTAGATTTTTGGAAAAAAATATATGCCAAGACAGCATGAGCAGATAGTAAGAATAAGGGCGTTAAAATCAGGAGGTGGCTTGTCATGGGAGATGCCGTAGTGGCACAGGTTGCAGTGGACCAAACGGCTTTTCACTTTGACAAGCCATACACTTATTATCTGCCCAATGAACTTGCAACAGCTCAACCCGGCTGCCGTGTTATTGTGCCTTTTGGGAGCGGTAACCGCAAGAGGCTGGGCGTTATACTCTCCATAGATAAAACTAATTCTATTTCGGGGCTTAAACCTGTTATTGAAGTGATTGACCAAACGCCGCTGTTTACCGGAGAAATGCTGGAACTTGCCTGCTGGCTGAGGGAACATACCTTCTGCACCTATTTTGATGCCTATAAAACTATGCTGCCTGCCGGTATTAACATAAGGCTCGTTCCAACATATGTTATATCCGAAAATACTTCTTTGGAAGACATCGAAAAACTATCAGGTGATATGCGCAGGGCAGCGGAAATCTTATATAACAGCTCGTGCGCCATAGAACGGCGGAAACTGCTTAATATGATGGGTTTAACAGAAGAGTCCAATATATTAGAAAGGCTTGCCAAAAAGGGTATTATTAAAAGGGCGGACAAGGCAGTTCAGCGTGTCGGCGATGCGATTGTTAAAATGGTGCGGTTAGCCGACCCAGAAATGGACCTGACTGGGTACAAAATCACACCAAAACAGCAGCTTGTGATTGATTTGCTGACCCAAACCGGCAGTGCCAGCGCAAAAGAGGCATGTTATTTTACCGGCGTTACGGCTGCGGTTTTAAAAGGGTTGGAGAAAAAGGGGATATTGGAATATTTCGAACAGGAAGATTTTAGGACCCCTTATAATATTGAAAATGTAAAAGAAGATGTGCAGAACATAGTGCTGACTGATGAGCAGCAAAGGGCGTTTGATGCCCTTTATGCAAAGTATAGGGAAAACGCTGGTTCCGCGGCGTTATTGTATGGGCTTACAGGAAGCGGAAAAACCCAGGTGTATTTAAAGCTGGCAAACGAGGTTGTCAAATCCGGCCGGGGAGTTATTGTAATGGTCCCTGAAATTGCGCTTACGCCCCAGACAATAGCTCTGTTCCATAAATATTTCGGGAATAAAGTCGCCGTTTTCCACAGCGCGATGTCTTTGGGCCAGCGTATGGACGAATTTAAGCGAATACGGAACAAAGACGCGTTAATTGCGGTGGGAACACGTTCTGCCGTGTTTGCACCGTTTGAAGATATAGGCCTTATAGTAATAGATGAAGAGCATGAGCACACATATAAATCCGAAATGAGTCCCCGCTACCACGCCCGAGATGTAGCAAGGTTCAGGTGCGCCGCTCACAAAGCATTACTTGTACTGTCTTCGGCTACTCCGTCGATAGAAAGCTACAGCGCGGCAAAAGCGGGAAAGTATACATTATGTTGTCTACATGAGCGCTACGGCAAATCGGTATTGCCACAGGTTATAACGGTGGATATGCGCCAGGAGCTGGCAAGCGGCAACAGCGGCTTGCTAAGTCGCCTGATGGTGGAGAGTATAGACGAGGTTTTAAGCCACGGGCAGCAGGTTATACTGCTCCTTAACAGAAGGGGGCATAATACATACATATCCTGCCCTTTATGCGGATATGTGGCCACCTGCCCAAATTGCAGCATAACACTTACCTATCATTCGGCTAACGGCAGGATGATGTGCCATTATTGCGGTTATTCACAAGAGGCTTTAACAATCTGCCCCGGTTGTAAAAATCCGCGAATGAGGTATTCGGGAATTGGGACACAAAAGCTGGAATCAGAACTAAAAGCTCTGTTTCCGGAGGCGAAAATACTTCGAATGGACTCTGATAGCACCTTTTCGCGAAGCGCATACGAAGAAAAATTTAAGGCCTTTGAAAACAGGGAGTACGATATTCTCATTGGCACACAAATGGTCGCAAAGGGGCTAAATTTTCCCAATGTTACCCTGGTTGGGGTATTGGGTGCCGACCAGGCGATGTTCAGCGATGACTACCGCAGTTTTGAGCGTGCCTATTCACTGTTGACACAGGTAGTGGGACGCTCGGGCAGAGGGGATAAGCCGGGTATTGCTATAATACAAACCATAAATCCCGACAGTTCCCTTATTAAATTGGCTGCCGAGCAGAATTATGAAGCGTTTTACAATATGGAAATCCTAAGCCGCAAGGCCATGATATTCCCCCCCTTTTGCGAACTAGTAATGGTGGGGTTTGTCTCAAGCTTCCGGAATGCGGCTGAAAATGGTTCAAAAACATTCTTTGATTTGGTAATAACAAAACTTAATAATGAGTATAGTGATGTTAAACTTATAATCCTGGGCCCGTGTCCGGCCACTGTATTGAAGGTTAGCAACAAATACCGTTACCGCATGTTGATAAAATGCAGGAATAACAGCAGGTTCCGGCAGCTGATAAAAGATGTGATGTTTGAATTCAGCGAATGCCCGGAATCCAGGAATGTTTCGGTTTTTGTTGATGTTAACCCTGAAGGAATCATATAAAAAGTACACTTGGAGGATATTATATGGCATTAAGAAATATAGTTAAAGAAGGCGACCCGATACTCACAAAGGTGGCAAGGTCGGTTTTAACTTTTGACGAAAAATTGGCGGAATTAATAGATGATATGATAGAAACTATGAAAAATGCGGACGGCTGCGGCCTTGCAGCACCCCAGGTAGGCATACTTAAAAGGGTATGCGTTATTGATGTGGGCGACGGCGTAATAGAACTTGTAAATCCCGTTATTATCGACCAAAAGGGAGAGCAGCGGGAGGTTGAAGGCTGCCTGTCAATACCCGGCAAATACGGAATAACTGTGCGGCCCAAGCAGGTTACCGTAAGGGCCCAGGACAGGCACGGAAATACATTTACAATAACAGGTGAAGACCTGAAAGCCAGGGCATTATGCCATGAGATAGACCATCTTAACGGTATTTTGTTTAAAACCCATGTAATTCAATATGTTGATCCTGAAGAATAAGTTGGAATTGATGCAGTATGAAGATTGTTTTTATGGGAACACCCGAATTCGCTATACCATGCCTGGAAGCCCTGAAAAATGCCGGCCATGAGCTGCTTGCGGTATTCACACAGCCCGACAAACCCAAAGGGCGAAAACTTGAAATCTGTCCGCCGCCGGTTAAGGTTAAGGCTATGGAAATGGGATTACCTGTGTATCAGCCGGCCACTTTAAAAGATGGGGAAGCTTTAAATATTTTAAAACAGCTAAATCCCGAAATAATAGTAGTGGCGGCCTACGGCAAAATTCTGCCCAAAGAGATATTGGAACTGCCCAAATTCGGCTGTGTGAATGTCCATGCATCGTTACTTCCAAGGCACCGCGGCGCGTCTCCGATACAGTGGGCTATTATATCGGGGGACAAGAAAACCGGAATTACAATTATGCAGATGGACGAGGGGATGGATACAGGGGACATTTTAAATACTGCTGCTATTGATATCTACCCCGATGAGGATGCTCAAAGCTTGCACGACAGGCTATCTATACTTGGCGCAGAGCTTTTATGCAAAACACTTCCAAAGCTGGAATCTGGTTTAATAACTCCTCAAAAACAGGATGACAATAAGGCTACCTATGCGCCTATTATCAACCGCGAAATGGGCAAGCTTGACTTTACCAGACCCGCAATGGAATTGTACAATCTCATAAGAGGTTTCAATCCATGGCCTGCAGCCTTTACAACCATTTCAGGCAAGCGGCTTAAAATTTACAAATCCAGTCTTGGGGGAACCACAAAATTCAAGCCCGGGACGGCTGTTACCGATGGGCAGCGGCTGAAGGTAGCTTGCGGTGACGGGGTTTTGCTGGAATTTCTGGAAGTCCAGCCCGAAGGATCCAAACGAATGACAGCGGCTGAATATTTAAGAGGCCATTCAATAAATACCGGTGAAAAGTTAGGATAAGGAGGATTAAGGTTATGCCTTATTTTGCCTATTACGATCCGCTTTACTGGGGATTCTTTATAGTATCGTTAATTATTATTGTAACAGCACAGGTAAATGTGCGCAGCAGGTTTAAAAAGTATTCTTTGGTTTACAATGCAAAAGGTATTACCGGCAGGCAGGCCGCCGAGATGGTTTTAAGGTCGGCAGGGATTTATAATGTTACTATTGAACCTACAGCTGGCAACCTGACCGACCATTATGATCCAAGAAGCGCGGTAATCAGGCTTTCCGAATCGGTTTATGACAAAGCTACAATTGCGGCGGTGGGTATTGCAGCACACGAAGCTGGGCACGCAATCCAGCACGCAAAGGGTTATGCTCCCTTAAAAGTCCGCAATGCAATTATTCCATTGACACAAGTAGGCCCGTCTATTGGGGTTTTTCTTCTGGTGCTGGGAGCGGCCTTTAACTTTCCTGCGCTTATTACCACCGGGATAGCGCTGTTTTCAGTAGCGCTTGTTTTCCAGCTTGTAACCCTTCCCGTGGAGTTTAACGCAAGCCGCAGGGCAATAGAGATTATCCGCAACTCCGGGATTTTAACCCCTGATGAGCAGTTCGGGGCTGCCAGCGTGCTTTCCGCTGCGGCCATGACCTATTTGGCAGCGATGTTGCAGACGCTTTTGACTTTAATGTATTATATTTTACGGTTTTCAAACAGAAGACGATAAAACCAAAGGAGCGGTACAGTGATAAATCCGCGAAAAATTGCCGTGCAGGCGCTTTTACAGGTAGATCAGTCTGAAGGCTATTCAAACCTTGTTTTGGACGCGGCGGTAAAATCAAAGGAAATTTCTCAAAGGGATAAAGCCCTTGCCACTGCATTATTTTATGGCGTGCTGGAAAGAAAGATTTCGCTTGATTATATTATCTCCCAATATGCCAAAAATGATATTAGAAAAATTCCTCCCTTTACCCTCGAGTGCTTAAGACTTGGTATATACCAGCTAAAATTTATGGACAAAATACCGGATTCCGCCGCAGTCAATGAAACGGTAAAGCTTGTTAAAGATTCCAGGGAAAAATATGCTTCCGGATTTGTCAACGCCGTGCTCCGCAATATTCAGAGAAATGACATAAGATTACCGGAGGACAATTCTGTCAATTCTTTAAGTATAAAGTATTCCTGCCCGGTGTGGCTGATAGAAAGTCTAATTGCTGATTACGGGCTCGAAAGGGCAATTGCTTTTTTAGAGGATTCGCTTAAATCGCCCCCGCAGTATATAAGGGTAAATACGCTGTTATCAAATGAGAATGAACTGATTAAAGAATTTGAAAATATCGGCATCACTGCAGAAGGCAAAGTACTTCCGGGGGCGTTGTGTGTGCGCGGGCTTCAAAATATTGAATACAGCCATTTATTTAATTCCGGGTTGTTTCATGTGCAGGACCTGTCCTCGCAGATTTGCGCAGCGGCGCTTGACTGTAAACCTGGACAGCGCGTGCTTGATTTATGTGCCGCACCCGGCGGGAAAAGTTTTACCATAGCCCAGCATATGAATAATACGGGGGAACTTATTTCCTGCGATTTGCACCAAAACCGGCTCGGACTGATTAAGGAGGGCGCAAAGCGGCTTAAACTTTCAAATATAAAGGTTTTACAAAATGACGCGACCCAGTTTAACCCCGCATTTGGCGAGTTCGACAGGGTTTTGTGCGATGTCCCCTGTTCCGGTTTTGGAATTATCCGCAGGAAGCCGGAAATCAAATACAAAAGCAGGGAAGATGTGGATGGAATCTGTGATATTCAATATAAAATACTTTCCAATGCGGTAAAATATTTGATAAAAGGCGGAAGGCTGATATATTCCACATGTACTTTGCGAAAGGCGGAAAACGAACAGGTCTGTGAAAAGCTTTTGGGGCAATGCCCGGATATTGAGTATGACAGCATTTCGATCGAAGGCATTGCAAAGGGCATCTCTTCAATAACGCTGTTTCCAGAAATGTTCGGCTCCGACGGCTTCTTTATCGCCGCATTTAAACGCATATAAAAATAGGGTTTACGGGGTGTTTGCTTGGGACTTATTGATATTAAATCGATGTTCCCCGAGGAAATTGAAGAATACCTAAAGCCGCTTAACCAGCCGGCTTACAGGGCAATGCAGATTTTCGAGTGGATTCACTCCGGCGTGAGTGATTTTCACAAAATGAGCAATCTGCCAATAAATTTACGGGAATATTTGTGCAATAATTTTTACATTGCTGATGTAAAAATCGAAAAAAGGCTTGAATCTTCCATAGATGATACTGTAAAATATCTATATTCTTTGAGGGATGGGGAACATATTGAATCTGTGCTTATGAGATATAAGCACGGGTATACTGTGTGCATATCAACCCAGGTAGGATGCAGGATGGGGTGCAGCTTTTGTGCCTCGGGTATTGATGGCATGGTGCGCAACCTTACTGCGTCTGAAATGATAAGCCAGGTAATGACCGCGGGAAAGGATAACAATGTTAGGATTTCCAATGTGGTCATGATGGGTATGGGTGAACCGCTTGATAATTTCGATAACAGCATTCGGTTTCTTCGGCTTGTATCGCATGAAAAGGGTTTAAATATTGGTTTAAGGCATATCACCCTGTCAACCTGCGGGGTAGTTCCGGGAATATTGCGGCTGGCGGAACTTAAAATGCCGATTACGCTTTCAGTGTCAATCCATGCACCAAACGACCAGATACGAAATAACATTATGCCGATAAACAGAAAGTGGAACATCGTGCAGCTGCTTGAAGCCTGCAGAGAGTATATAAATGCTACAAACCGCCGCATTTCCTTTGAATATGCCCTGATGGGCGGCGTAAATGACTCTGACGAATGCGCTTTGGAACTTGCCTCTATATTAAAGGGGATGCTCTGCCACGTTAATCTGATCCCGGTAAATCCCGTAGCGGGCAGGGAAAATGTAAAATCAGAACGGACAAATAGATTTTTATCAATTTTGTCGGATAAAGGTATAAACGCAACTGTCAGAAGAACCCTGGGAGCAGATATAAACGCCTCATGCGGCCAGCTTAAAAGAAACCTTGACAAAGAGGGGTGGTAAAGCTGTATGAAGATAGCTAGCAAAACGGACACTGGCAGGGTAAGGGAAACCAACCAGGACTCTTATGCTGCCGGGGAATTGTCCGCCGGAGTCGCCTGGGCTGTGGTTTGCGACGGCATGGGAGGGGCAAACGGCGGAAATATCGCTAGTGCCACCGCGGTAAAAATAATCTCCGAATATATTGCATCTTCCTACCGAGAGGGTATGAGCTCCAATTCCATAAAAATGATGCTAGAGTCTGCAGTGCATTCAGCCAATATGAGCATATACGACATGTCACGGACTGTCGAGTCGCTTTCGGGCATGGGTACGACGGTTGTGGTAACATTGGTTTCCAACTCTAAAGCTCATATAGTCCATGCCGGAGACAGCAGGGCGTATAAAATCAGCGGGGATGTAATAATTCAGATAACCCGCGACCACTCGATTGTTCAATCGATGGTGGAGAGTGGCCAGCTGTCGGAGGATGAAGCCAAATCCCACCCCAGAAAAAATGTGATTACCAGGGCACTCGGGGTTGATGAAAACATAGAAATCGAATACAATGAAGTCGACCTTGGTAGCTCCGATTCCCTGATGCTTTGTACCGATGGCCTTACAAATTATCTTGACGTTGAAGAAATCAAACAGACCATTAAGAATCACAGTTTTTACGAATATCCCGAAGTGTTGGTCAATAAAGCCAACGCGAAGGGTGGAAGGGATAACATAACCGTTGTGGTAATCAAGGAATAAAATCAAAACTTCCGGTTTATAGCTTACTGCGCCATAACCGGAAAATACAATTACAGCCGAGCGCAGCGGCAGAATGGATGTGCGTGCTATATGGATAGATATATTGGCAAAAGGCTTGACGGCCGATATGAAATCAAGGAAATAATCGGCGTTGGCGGGATGGCAGTTGTCTATAAAGCATATGACAGCATTGAGGACCGGATTGTGGCGGTCAAAATTCTTAAAGAGGAGTTTGTCTCCAACGAAGAGTTTTTGCGCCGCTTTAAAAACGAGTCCAAGGCTATAGCAGTGCTGTCCCACCCAAACATAGTCAAGGTTTTCGATGTAAGTTTCGGAAACCTTATCCAGTATATCGTAATGGAGTACATCGACGGAATTACGCTCAAAGAATACATCGAGCGCCAGGGCAGTCTTCGCTGGAAGGATGCCGTGCATTTTACCATACAGATACTCCGCGGTTTGCAGCATGCCCATGACAAGGGTATTGTCCACCGCGATGTAAAACCTCAGAATATTATGCTGCTGGCCGATGGCACAATTAAGGTAACCGATTTTGGTATTGCCAGGTTTGCCAGAAGCGAACACCGCACAATGACCGACAAGGCAATCGGCTCGGTGCATTATATAAGCCCCGAGCAAGCCAGAGGCGAGGTTACCGACGAAAAAACCGATATATACTCGGTAGGCGTGATGTTGTATGAAATGCTGACGGGTCGCCTTCCGTTCCAAGCCGAAAGCGCAGTTTCGGTGGCTATTATGCAGCTTCAGACCGAGCCCAAGCTACCAAGGGAAATCAATGGTTCCATACCGACCGGGCTTGAGCAGATAACCCTTCGTGCGATGCAGAAAGACCCCGAAAAGAGATATAAATCGGCGGCAGAAATGCTAAGGGACCTAGAAGAATTCAGAAGGGATCCTTCCATTACATTCGACTACGATTATTATATTGACAATTCCCCAACCAAATTTGTTACAGGTAAATTCCCTAAACAGGAAGATGTGGTTGAAGAATTGGAGGAGGAAGCCCCGGCCAAGTCCCCGGTTGTGCCTGCACTTGCGGGCATAGCAATTACATTTACAATTTTTTTGATAATAGTCGGAATTCTTTTGGTTCCAAGATTTTTTGGCCCCACAGGTTCAGAAATAGTATGCCCGAATTTAATAGGAAAGGTATACGAGGAAATAAAGGACGACCCGCAATATAGCGATATTGTAATAAACGTAATTTCTTTTGAAAACAACAATGAATATGAAAGTGGCAAGATTTTCTGGCAAAAGATTGACCCTGGAAAGGCTATAAAAAAGGGTTCTTCGGTTGATGTTAAGGTTAGTTTGGGCAAAAAGACCATAAGGGTTCCGGATGTGACCAATTTTGACCTGCCAACCGCCATATCCGAACTTAAAGCACAGGGCATTACCAATATCACAAGGGTTGAAAAGCAGGATGACACTGTTGCCAAGGGAAGCGTAATTAAAACCGTGCCGGCAGCTGGCGAGAGCATGTACGAGGGCGACGAGATAAAGGTCTATGTAAGCATAGGCCCTCCAACAGTATATGTTGATGTTCCAAATGTAGTGGGGTTGCTTGTGTCAGATGCCAGGACGCGCATAGAGGAGTACGGTCTGACAACAGGTACCGTAACTGAGGTAGACAGCGAGGCTCCGGCTGGTATTGTAATAAGGCAGGACCCCGATCCTAAGAATGTTAAGCAGGTAGCAAAGGACAGCCAGGTAAATCTGATTGTAAGCAATGGCAAACCTCCGGTTGTTACCTATAAGATAGACCTGACGGTAGATTTACCTGATGATTATGTCTCAAGCACCCTGATACTATCTGCGTGGATAGACGGTGTTAAGGTGCTGACTTCCGGTGAGATTGATTCGCATGCAAGGGATGAATATCAGTTTAAGGATTTTGAATCTACCCTTGAAGAGGCAATTGTTCAGATAAAAATCGAAAGCAAGGTCCATGTTGAACCCGAGCCCTACTGCGATTATCTTGTAAACTTCAAAGAAGGGACCTATAAACTTGTCAAGCGGTATACTGGATATACCAAAGCCACATCATCAACACCTAGCAATACGGATGATTAATCTATGGAAATGTTGGACGGAGTACTGATAAAACTTATTGCCGGCTTCTATTATGTAGAGGCCGGCGACGTCGTATATGAATGCAAAGCAAGGGGGCTGTTCCGCAAGCAGGGTATTGCCCCTGTTGTGGGGGACAGGGTGGAGATTGAGGTTATAACCGAGAATACCGGGGTATTGACTAAGGTTTTTCCCCGCAAAAACAGCCTTATAAGGCCCCCACTTGCCAATATTGACAGGTTGTTTATCATTTCTTCATATAGCACCCCTTCGCCAAGCCATTTGGTAATCGATAAACTTACGGCTATTGCCGAACACAACGATATAGAGCCGGTAATAGTTTTCAACAAATGTGATATGGGAAGCTTCGATGATTGGGCAGACATTTACACAAAAGCAGGTTTTAAGGTGTTTATTACATCCTGCAAAACAGGCGAGGGGCTGGATGAATTAAAAGCCTATCTGACGGGAGCCGTTTCGGCCTTTACCGGCAATTCCGGTGTGGGTAAGTCCAGCATGTTAAACTGCCTGATACCAGAATTAAAGCTTAAAACCGCCGAAGTCAGCCAGAAACTTGGAAGGGGCAGACATACCACCCGCCATGTGGAATTGTACAGGCTGCCGGGAGGCGGGTATGTGGCAGACACGCCCGGATTTTCCGCTATCGATTTGGAAAAATCCGAAATTATTTTTAAAGACAAACTGCCATACTGCTTTAGGGATTTTGAGCGGTTTTTGGGCCAGTGTAGATTTACCACCTGTTCGCACACAAAAGAGGTCGGCTGTGCAATAAGGGAGGCTGTTAACGCTGGGGAAATCTGCAGGACACGCTATGAGAGTTATCTTGCTATTTATGAAACCGTTAAAGATATAAAGGAATGGGAAATCCCCAACAAACTTTAACCGGAGGGTATTAAATGAACCGATGCGTTATAATAGCCGGCGGGGAAATAAATGATTATGGTAAGCTAAAACAAGTTATTTCACCGGATGACTATGTTATCTGTGCTGATTCGGGGCTTGTTCACGCCGATAATATGGGCATTCAACCGGATTTGATAATAGGGGATTTTGATTCATATAAGGGTGATATTTCCTCGATTGAAAAAATAGTGCTGCCAGAAAAAAAGGATGACACTGACACCCACTATGCGGCAAAATATGCTGCGGATATGGGATTTTGGAATGTCCTGCTGTGCGGTGTTTGGGGAAGCCGGCCCGACCACAGTTTGGCGGCAGTCTGTACATTAAAGTTTTTGTGCGATAAAAATATCAAAGCACAGATATTAGCCGATAAATTTTCAATGTGGATGGTAAACCGCTCGTTTGAAATAGCTAAACAAGAGGGACGGTACATATCCATATTAGCCTACGGCGGTGACGCGTTGGGTGTCACGTTGGAAGGATTTGAATACCCTTTATCCGATGCGGTTGTTTCCTGTGTCCATCCAATTGGTATCAGCAACAGGATAATTTCGAATGTTGCAAAGATATCGGTCAGACAAGGGTGCCTGCTGGTGATTTCGGTTGATGACCGCCTGTAAAAACCGTACTTGAAGTAAAAGTACGGTTTTTGATTATTTTTGCGATAAAATTAGCGTAAAAATGCACCATTTTGATTGATTTGAGTATACTGGAATAGGTAATAAAACAACGCAGGCGGTGTTACTATGAGCGGCAGAAAGGACAGGAGAGGCTGTTTTGCGGTGGCATTTGCCGCCGGCCTTTTGATTGCTTACTTTTGCCCGCCCAAAATAATAATAGGTATACTCGCCGTCGTTGTTATAATTCTCGGTATTGTGTGCATAAAATCCTGATAATGGAGGTAAATTACGCATGAAGGTTGTTGTGGTAAAAAGCCCAAGAATACTAAAAGGGCTGTTAAGATTAATATTCGGAATCAAAAAGGAGAATTACTAATATAAAAGAGTATAAAGGTACATAATTTGGCAGTTCTTTTTTAAGAACTGCTTTTTATTTTTATTATTTATTAGGTAATAACGCAACAAGGACATGAATATTATTGATTAGAAACAATAAAGAGAGGTAGGTAATATGGATTTAAGGGTTACTGGACAGGGTGTCGCCACGAATGAAGTAATGTTCGACCAGACTGTCGAGCAGACAATTGACACCGATTTTACCTTACCGGATTACTGTCCGGACATTTCACGAGTTTTAAAGTGCAAAATAACCCCCAAAATAAACTCAAAGACCCTCAACGGTACAACATTGTCTATCGAAGGCTGTGCCTGCATTAATTTAATTTTTGCAGACGCAGATAATGGCATTAACAGCTATGAATATCTGGCACCCTTTAATCGCAGCTTTGTAACCGACGAAGCGGTTGATTACGGTTCAGTAGTTGTACGGGCGAGACCTGAATATGTAAATTATAGGGCGATAACCCCCCGTAAACTTGAGGTTCACGGTGCGCTAACCCTTAATGCCAAAATAATTGCCAAGAACACAACCGAGGTGTTATCCGATGTAGACAATGAGGACATACAAATATTAAGAGGCGAGGCCAGAATAACCAACCCGATGGGCATGTCCGAAAAGTACCTGATAATCGAGGATGAGCTTGAATTGGGGCAGGGACAGCCGGCGATCAGGAATCTGCTTCGTTCAGACGCCAGGGCTGTCATCAATGAGTGCAAGATAATCAGCAACAAGGCAGTTATTAAAGGGGAATTAATGGTCAACACGCTTTATATCCCCGAAGACGGAACGCTTCCCCAATCTTTGGAAAGCGCTCTGCCATTTAGCCAGATAGTAGATATTGACGGTGTCAACGAAGACTGCGAATGCGACGCCAAGGCAGAGGTTGTCTCGCTTGAGGTGAAACCACGCACTGGGATGAGCGGCGAAGCCAGGAGCTTTATTTTAAGCGCAAAGCTCTCTATCATGATTTCTGCTTATTGCAACAGGGAAATACCGGTAGTTTACGACGCGTATTCAATTAATTACGAAACCGAAATTGAAAAACGGGAAGTATTGACTGAAAGGATAGCCTGCAAAATTAATGAAAGCTATCTTTGCAAGAAAACGCTTGAATTTTCGCCCGATACAATAAGCTCGGTAGCGGATTTGTGGTGCGATTCGGAAATCAACGGGGTTCGAGCGGAGGGCAAACAACTGATAATAAACGGAACGGTGCATATATGCTTCCTTGCATATGACCCGCAAAATATACCGATTTATTTGGAGCGGCCGGTAGATTTCGAGTACCGGTATGATATGGATACCGAAGTTTCAGATATGCGGTGCGATCCTCATATCGAAGCTGTAGCTTCAAGCTATACCCTTATTGGCAACGACCGGATAGATGTACGGGTTGAACTGGCGGTATCCGCTATTGTGTTTGATGTAATCAGGCTGCCGCTGATAGTATCGATTAATGTGGACGAAAACAAGCCCAAAGCAAAGGACGAGACGACATCGCTAGTCATATACTATGCCGATGCCGGTGAAAGGGTTTGGGACATAGCAAAAAGATATAACACTTCTCCCAGCCGGGTTTCAGAAATGAATGCATTGAAAGACGAAGTGCTGCAGGCAAGTAAAATGCTTCTGATTCCCTGCTGATTACATAAATATTTTGAAAAAATACTGAATGTGCCTTTCTCGTAGCCGAAAGGCACACCAGAAAGGCGTGAGTGGAACTATGGAAGAGCGTAGCATATATCAAGACATTGCAATGCGCACAAACGGGGACATTTATATTGGCGTAGTAGGCCCCGTGCGCACCGGTAAATCAACCTTTATTAAGCGATTCATGGATACACTTGTGCTGCCGAATATCACAAGCGAGTACCAGAGAGAACGCGCAAACGACGAACTGCCCCAGTCTGCCGCCGGACGCACTATTATGACCACCGAGCCCAAATTTATTCCCGAATCGGCGGTGGAAGTCCAGCTTGAGGAAAACTCGTCATTCAGGGTGCGCATGATTGACTGTGTCGGCTACATTGTGCCAAGCTCGCTGGGCTACATAGAGGGTGACCAGCCCAGAATGGTAATGACGCCCTGGTATGATGAGCCAATTCCTTTTAATATGGCGGCCGAAATAGGCACCAGAAAGGTTATCAACGAGCACTCCACCATCGGGATGGTGATAACTACTGACGGCAGCATTAGCGACATACCGCGGGATGAGTACGAAGAGGCAGAGGAAAGGGTGATAGATGAACTCAAACAGATTAACAAACCCTTTATCGTGCTGCTTAATTGCATGTATCCCGAAACCGCGCATGCACAGGAACTGGCAGAAAGGCTTACCCGAAAATATAATGTCCCGGTGCTACCTGTCAACTGTTTGGAGCTACAGGAACAGGATATTAGGAACATAATAGCCAGAGTACTGTATGAATTCCCCGTAAAGGAAATCGCAATAGGGTTGCCGAGGTGGATAAATGCCCTTGGTCCTGACCACTGGCTTAGAAACAATCTGTTTGAAACTATTAAGAAATCTGCCGAGCAGATTCGTCATATCAGAGAGATTAGTAATCTGCAAAATGTGCTGTGCGAATGCGAACATGTCGAGGCCGCCAACACTTCCAACATTGACCTTGGAACCGGATGCGCCAGACTGAAAGTAGAAATCAACCGCAAGCTGTTCTACAAAATACTTGCTGATAATTCGGGCCTTGAGATTAAAGACGAGGAAGACCTGATGATCAGCATGATAGAGCTTGCCAAAACCAAGCGCGAATATATGCGCATTAAGAATGCGCTGGACGAGGTGGAGGCAACCGGGTACGGTATAGTTATGCCGTCAATAGAAGAACTGGTACTCGAAGAACCCGAAATGATGAAGCAGGGTGGCAGATACGGTGTACGCCTGCGCGCATCGGCGCCGTCAATCCATATGATGAAGGCGACGATAACCACTGAAATCGCCCCAATTGTCGGGTCGGAAAAACAAAGTGAAGACCTGGTTATGTACTTGCTCAAGGAGTTTGAAGAAGACCCGATTAAAATCTGGGATTCCAACATATTTGGCAAATCGTTGCACGAGCTTGTCAATGAAGGTCTGCATACCAAGCTTGCGCGCATGCCTGCCGATGCCAGGATGAGGTTGCAGGAAACCATCGAGCGGGTAATTAACGAGGGTTGCAGCGGTCTGATTTGCATCATATTGTAAGTTTTGCCTGACTTAAAGGTCAGCTTTAAAGGGCTGTCCCGACAGGGACAGCTTTTTGTTATTACATGAATTTGTGTAATTGTTGAAAAATTTTACTGCAGGTTATATAATAAAAAATCAAGGGGGGAACGGAAAATGCGCAAAAAACGGATTATTGCAGAGAATGTTGATCTTAAATGCCAGGTCAATCAGTTAAAAAGCGAACTTGAAACCCTCAAAAAGCAGGTGGAAGAGATCACAGCCGAACGCGATAAATATAAAAACCTCTTGGACCAGTCCGAGAATAAGTTAAAAGAGCAATCCTCGGATGCGAATGTATTTTCCGAACAGATTAAGGATTTGGAGTCGGAGATTAACACGGCCAAAGATTATATTGCAAAGTTAAAATCAGAAAAACAGGGCCTTGAGAAATTGGCTGCCAAATTTAACGCAGAGATTGAAGAGGCTGAAAACAAAATAAAACAGAATGAACTTCTTATTCAAAAGCTTGGAGCCGAAAAGGAAATGATGTCTGTGAATATAGAGCGTCTAAAGGCTCGGCTTCAAGAAGAAAAAAAGTTAAACATGTCTTTAATAACTGAAATAGAGCAACTAAAAAAATCAAAGCAAACGCAACATTTTGGCATTGAGACTAAAAAGGCCGCCGATGAGGACTTAAAGAATGAAATTTTCCTACATGCTGAATTGCCTTCTGCACACAATACACAGCCGGCAGAACCGTATGACCCTGCCATGCAGGCAGGTGCCAGAATTATTGGTAAGGTAGTTATGCAGGCGGCACTGATTAGTTCCCGAATTGCGTCCTCAAGAGATCCCAATGCCAAAGAACTTCTTACATTGGCCTTGGGAAGGACAGAGGTCCTTAAATCCGATATACTGCAGCAGGTACACTCTGATTTGAGTTTTGAGCAGAAATTAGAGAATATGAACCACCTTGCAGATGAAACCCTTGAGTTTTTTAAGAGCTTAGAGGGTCAGTTGAGTGTCCAATAGGCTTTAGATAAATATTTCACTTGACTTTTTGTCTTAATTTATATAAAATTCAATTTGTATTCTGCCCGTGCGGGTGTGGCGGAATTGGCAGACGCGCCAGACTTAGGATCTGGTGTTTTCTAACGTGCAGGTTCAAGTCCTGTCACCCGCACCACAGCTATTACGCGCACCAATATTGGTGCGCGTTTTTTGTGCAAAAAACCCTCGAGAAAGCAGAATCTATTTTACGAAAAATATATGGTGTTAAAGTATAAGGGAATGGAATATTCTATTCCATTCCCTCTAATATACTCAAGAATAAATTTTTTCTACAGTAGCTACAACATTGCGTTCTTTGGCATTTAAAGGTTGCTTGCTATATTCCAAAACTTGTTTTGGCAGATCAGGTTTATATGTGGGAACCACATGCTGCATAACCCGCATGAGGTTAGCCTTATCCTTTTTCTTTAAAGCGTTAAGCAACAGCTTGCATTTGTAGTTAATCTCTTCCTCGGTTACCGGAGCCTGTTTTCCAATAAAAATTCGGCTGTTTGCGGTTGATACCAGTCCTTCATCGTTCATTAATAGCTCTTCATATAATTTTTCACCCGGGCGCAATCCGGTGTAAACTATATCAATGTCTTTGTAAGGGCGCAACCCAGATAGCCTTATCATGGTTTCTGCAAGATCTTTTATGCGGATTGGCTCTCCCATATCCAGAACGAAAATTTCGCCGTTTTTAGCCATTACAACAGCCTGAAGAACAAGCTGTACGGCTTCCTGTATGGTCATAAAGAAACGTGTAATCTCGGGATGGGTTATGGTTACAGGGCCTCCAAGTTCTATCTGCCTTTCAAAAAGCGGTACAACAGAACCTGCTGAACCCAGCACATTTCCAAACCGCACAGCAACAAAATGGGTGTCTTTGTTTTGCACCTTGCTTTGCACAATCATTTCGGCAAAACGTTTTGTAGCGCCCATTATATTTGTGGGGTTGACTGCCTTGTCCGATGAAATAAGAACAAAATGACTGACCTTGTATTTTTGGGCAGCATTTACCACATTCAGTGTGCCAAACACATTGTTTTTTATTGCCTCTTCAGGATTATGTTCCATTAAGGGAACGTGTTTGTGGGCTGCCGCATGGAAAACAATATCTGGCCGGTAATACTCAAATAATTCGTCCATTTTTTCGGCTTCGCGGATATTGGCGATTTCAACTACGACATCAAGATTCTTAAAATCGGTTTTTAGCTCCATTTGAAGGTTATAGGCGGAGTTTTCAAAGATATCGACTATAATCAATTTTCTGGGGCCAGATACAGCAATCTGCCGGCAGAGTTCAGAGCCAATTGAACCTCCGCCGCCAGTAATTAATACAACTTTGCCCTTAATAAAGTCGTCAATATTTTCGCGGTCAAACTGACGTTCGTGCCTTCCCAGCATGTCTTCTATGCGGATATTGCGCATTTTTTTCTGCAGCTGAGTTGGATTGGTAATGGCTGAATAGATTTCAGGCAAAATCTTTATTACTGCAGAAGTTTCCAGACAATAGTTAAAAATCCTTCTGCGCTGTTCAGGGGTTGCAGAAGGGATACATATAAAAATCGTGTCGATTTTATGTTCACGGCAAAGGTGAGGGATATCTTCAATCGCACCGCGGATTTTAATACCGTGAATATAACGCCCAATCTTTTCGGGGTTGTCGTCAACAGCGCAAACTGGGAAATATCCGTTTTCAGGATTTTTCCTTAATTCGCTTAAAAGCGATGATGCAGCGGAACCAGCACCCACGATTAACAATCTTTTTTTGGATTTGGTATTTAAAAAAGTATTATAACGGCTTATAATGTTATATGATGCTCGGTAGAACATTAAAAGCAACGCTGATGCCAAAGAGGCTATTATGTTTAAATACAGGCTAACTCTGCCGGATATAAAATGGTAGGTGACAGCATATATAAATCCGGCAGTTAACGAGACAATCATACAAAACAGAAATTCTTCTATCTCGGCATATTTCCACAAGCTTTTGTAGTTTTGAAAAAAGGTGTTAAAAACTAAATAGACGAAACTTGGAACTATTATAACAGCATAACGCTCAATATTTGTCAAAGAAACGCTGTTTTTGTTTAAAATAATATTGCAAAAAAAATATATGCTTCCAACAAGGAGCATATCAAAAATTCTATAATAAAGGCGGAAATTTCGCTTTATCTTCAAGCATTACCACTCCAACCATCACCATCTATATTACAATTATATGATTAAGTCGACAATTTGTCAATGAATGCAATAGCAATATAGTATATTATTGCATATTATATATGTAAGTTTACATAAATTTCTTTATATTTGGTTGTATTTATTGTCATATTAATGTATAATATCTATAATCTTGCCGGTGCTAGTTTGTTTTGAAATTTATATAACTTACCTTAATATATAATTTGGAGAACAAAATGACAAGGTTCGAAAAGAAGATTTGGCTTTCTTCACCCACAATGCACGGAGAAGAGATTAAATTTGTACAGCAAGCTTACGATACTAACTGGATGTCTACAGTTGGGGAGAATATTGACGAAATTGAACGCTTAATTTGTGAAATGGTCGGATGTAAATATGCAGTTGCACTATCAAGCGGTACATCTGCACTGCATCTGGCGGTTAAACTTGCCGGTGTAAAGCAAGGAGATAACGTTTTCTGTTCTGATCTAACATTTAGTGCGACTGTAAATCCAGTTATTTATGAAAAGGCTAACCCAATTTTTATTGACTCCGAATATGATACTTGGAATATGGACCCGGTCGTGCTTGAAGAAGCCTTTAAAATCTATCCTGACACAAAGGCTGTTATTGTTGTAAACCTTTATGGTACACCTGCAAAACTTGATGAGATTAGTGATATTTGCAAAAAGTACGGCGCCATTTTGATTGAGGATGCGGCTGAGTCGCTTGGTGCTACCTATAAAGGAAAACAAACTGGTTCATTTGGTACATATAATGCAATTTCTTTTAATGGAAACAAGATTATAACCGGTTCATCTGGCGGAATGCTTTTGACAGATGATTTGGAGGCGGCAAACAAGGCCCGCAAGTGGTCTACCCAGAGCCGTGAAGATGCGCCCTGGTATCAGCATGAAGAGATCGGTTATAATTACCGGATGAGCAATGTAATTGCAGGAGTTATCCGTGGTCAGATACCCTATTTGGAAGAACATATAGCTAAGAAAAAAGCCATCTATGAAAGATACAAAGATGGCTTTAAGGACTTACCTATAACAATGAATCCTTATGATGAATATAATATGGAGCCTAATTTCTGGCTTTCGTGTATGCTGATTGATAAAGAAGCTATGTGCAAACAAATCAGAACCGACAATAAAGCTTTTTATGATTCCGAGCCCGGCAAGTCGTGCCCAACAGAAATCCTTGAAACGCTTGCAAATTGCAATGTAGAGGGTAGACCTATTTGGAAGCCTATGCATATGCAGCCGTTATTCAAAAATAATTTGTTAATATTCCGCGAAGGGACCATGCGAAGCGTAACGGATGATTATAGCGAAAGTAAAATTAGTGTTAGTGCTGATATTTTTAATCGTGGTCTTTGCCTTCCCAGCGATATTAAGATGACTCCGGACGAACAGGATAAGATTATTGAAATTGTCAAGAGTTGCTTTAAATGATGCATAAGTATTTTCATATAGATTAATTTAATTTTGTCAGGATTTTGAGTGGTATGCGAAAAATAAATCTGTTTTTAAAAAGATTAATTGATATTTTGGGTAGTTTGATAGGCTTGATTATTATTTTACCAATACTTATTGTTATTTCTTTTCTAATAAAATTAACATCAAAAGGGCCAATTTTTTTTAGGCAGGAGCGGCTTGGCAAGGATGGAAAGGTATTTAACATTATTAAGTTCAGGACAATGGTAGTCAATGCTGAAAACATCGGGGACGGCCTTACCATTAAAAGCGAAAATGACAACAGGATTACAAAAATAGGAAGATTTTTGAAAGCTACCAGCCTGGATGAGCTGCCGCAGCTTATTAATGTATTAAAAGGGGAAATGAGCTTGGTAGGCCCAAGGCCCCCTGTAACTTATTATCCGTACAACGGATATGATAATTATCCCGATTGGGCTAAAACGAGGTTTTTGATGCGCCCCGGGATGACAGGATTAGCTCAAGTGACAGTAAGGAATTCTGTCAGTTGGGATGAAAGAATCCGTATTGATATTGAGTATGTAAATAAATCCAACTTATGGCTTGATGTTAAAATTTTATTTATAACTTTTCAGAAAATATTCAAGAGAGAAAACATATATCTTCAAGTTAAAAACGATTCAGGAGCAGATTCTAAATAGATTTAAAAATGCAGGTGTCGTAAATGTGTGTGGAAATTCGGAGGTTTGAAGAAAAAGATATACCGTTAAAAGTCAAATGGATTAATGATGAAAAGAACAACAGGTATTTGCACTATGATTTGCCTTTAAGCGAGGAGAAAACTTTTGCCTGGTTTAGAAATATCAAGGATAGAACGGATAGGGCAGATTTTACGATCACTTATAATGATGAGCCTGTGGGTTTGATAGGATTGCTGAATATTGACAAAAAGAACAAGAAAGCGGAATATTATATATGCCTTGGAGAAGAGAAGTTTAAAGGCAAAGGGATAGCTTATACAGCTTCAAAATTACTAATCGACTATGCCTTTAAAGAACTAGGTTTAAATAAAATATATCTTTATACAGAGATAAATAATTATCCGGCGCAAAAGTTGTTTGTAAAAATCGGTTTTGAAAAAGAAGGATTATTGAAAAATGATCTCATACATAATGGCAGGAAAATAGATAGATATATTTACAGCTTAATGCAAGAAAATTATTTGAAGCAAGATTAAGGTGGTAATCACAAAGGTGTTTGTTGAAAAGATTGACCCCACGCCAATCCAAAGGATTGGCGAATATTTAAATGGCAACGCTTTTTTTATAAAAAGGGATGACCTAATACCAATTTCTTTTGGTGGAAACAAGGCGAGAAAGGCTGTATTGTTTTTTAATGACATAAGGTCTAAAGGCTGCGATTCGGTCATTACTTACGGCAGCAGCAGCTCCAATCATTGCAGGATAATATCCAATATAGCGGCGTCCGAAGGGTTGCCCTGCTATATCATATCCCCGCTGGAAAACAGCAGGCAGACATCGAACAGTAAAATGACGGAGATATTTGGTGCAAAGGTAATACGCTGCCCTATATCCGAAGTCAAGGATACAATCAGTAATCACATAGAAATATTAAAAACCCGAGGAAATAATCCTTACTTCATTCAAGGCGGTGGCCATGGCAATTTAGGGACTCAAGCCTATGTGGATGCTTATAACGAAATAAAGGATTATGAAGATGATGCAGGCTTCCATTTTGATTATATATTTTTTGCGTCAGGTACTGGAACAACACAGGCTGGATTGGTTTGCGGCCAGATAATCAATGGTGATGATAGAAAGATTGTCGGTATAAGCATTTCAAGAAGGAACCCGTTTGGGAAACAGGTTGTTTTTAATAGTGTGAATGATTATCTGTCCAGCAAAGGAATGGGCGAAGTTAAGATAGACGATGTCTGTTTCATTGATGATTATGTATTAGACGGGTATGGTTCTTATAGCCCTGCAATATTAAAAACAATAAAAAGAATTCTAATCCAAGACGGAATACCTTTGGATACAACATATACTGGCAAGGCATTCTGGGGAATGAAAGAGTACATTAAGAAAAATGAAATATCGGGCAAAAACATCCTTTTTATACATACGGGTGGTGTGCCATTGTTTTTTGATGATTTGGAGGAAATCACTAAGGAGTAACAATACATGAACGTTTTGATATTAAGCTGTGGAACGAGAAATAAGATAGTTCAATATTTCAAAAAGGAATTAGCTGGAATAGGACGGGTTTTTGCAACAGATTGCAGTGAACTGGCACCGGCTCTTTATGATGCGGATAAATTCTTTGTTGTACCTAGAATAGATGAGGATGGCTATATAGATGAAATCCTTAATATTTGCAGGGAATTTAAAATTAAAGGGGTATTATCCCTAATTGACCCTGAGTTGAGTTTGCTTGCAAAATATAAGCAGAAGTTTTTGAATATAGGAACAATCCCTATAATTTCGGATTTTGACGTTGTGGAAATGTGTTTCAACAAGTATTCGATGTACCAGTTTTTGGTTCGAAATGGCTTTAAGGCCGCCAGAAGTTACATAGACAAAGAGGAGTTTTATAAAGATAAAAAATCAGGTATTATCAGCTACCCTGTTTTTGTAAAACCAGTGAGAGGCAGTGCCAGCCTCAATATCAGTAAAGTCAATAACGAAAAAGAAGTTGAAATATTATTTAACCGTTATGATGATTTGATGATACAGGAATTTCTGGATGGCACTGAGTACGGGGCGGATGTTTATATTGATTTGATTTCTAATGAGCCTGTGGCGATTTTTACAAAAAAGAAAATTAAAATGAGGGCAGGCGAGACTGATAAATCTGTATCAATAAAAGATGAAAAACTTTTTGAATTAATTAAAAGGTTTGTCAAAAAAGCAGGTTTAAAAGGAATTGTCGATATAGATATTTTTAATATCAACGGGGAGTACTACATATCCGAGGTAAATCCCCGCTTTGGGGGAGGATATCCCCACGCTTATGAGTGCGGAGTAAATGTGCCTGGGATGATTATCAGGAATCTTGAGAATAAAATAAATGAGGAAGTAATTGGGCGGTATGATGAGTGTGTTTACATGATGAAATTCAATGAAATAATGATTGTCAAAAATCCAAGGTGCTTATAAGAACATGAGGTGCTTGCCGATATGCCAAAGAAAGTTTTATTGACCGCCACAGTTCAAAGCCATATTGTTAGTTTTCATAAGCCTTTGGCGGATATGTTGCACGAAAATGGGTTTGAGGTTCATGTTGCTGCACGGAATAATCTTTCTGAAAAAAACGGCATGGTTTTGGATTTCGCAGACAAGGTTTTTGATGTACCTTTTTCACGTTCACCGTTAGACCGTAGCAATATACGCGCTTACAAGAAATTGAAAAAGATAATAGACAGTATGGACTATGAGATAATCCACTGCAACACCCCTGTGGGCGGCGTTTTGACACGCCTGGCCGCCCGGGCTGCAAGGAAGAAAGGAACAAAAGTAATCTATACTGCCCATGGATTCCATTTTTATAAAGGTGCTCCATTAAAAAACTGGATATTATATTATCCTGTTGAAAAATTTCTTTCTAAAAATACTGATATTTTAATTACAATTTGTGATGAGGATTTTCGTTTAGCAATAAACAAGCGTTTCAGAACAAAAATCTGTAGAATTCATAGTGTTGGATGTAATTTGAACGTTTTAGGGCTGGTTCGTCCGAAGAGGCTTACAGTCTAAGAAAAACAAAGGGTTTTAATGAAGACGATATAATAGCTTTATGTGTTGGCGAATTAAATAATAATAAGAATCAGGTTACACTCCTAAAGGCTTTGCCGCAAATCGTAGCACAAGTTCCCAATTTCCGCCTGTTGTTAGCTGGAAATGGATCGAATTATGATATGTTATCAAAAATTATTAGCCAATCAAATATGGAAAATCATGCCCAGCTTTTAGGGTATCGCTCGGATATTCTAGACTATTATTTGCTTTGCGATATGGTGGTATCTGCCAGCCGCAGGGAAGGGCTCCCTATGAATATTATTGAGGCGATGGCGTGTGGGAAGCCTGTTGTAGCATCCCGCAACCGGGGGCATAATGAATTGGTTGATAATTGTGTTACTGGATTTTTGGTTTCTGCCTATAAAGCAGAAGAATTTGCAGAAGCGATCATTAATCTTTCAATTAATCCTGATTTGCGACAACAAATGGGACTGGCTGGACGGGAAAAAGCTCACATGTATTCTTTACAGGTGGTAAAATCTGAGTTAAAGGATATCTATTCCGGCAGGCTTTAACAGATTTTGAGGCTGAAAGAGGTCGATAATTTTGAAACCAAGCAATTACCCTCTTGTATCAATTGTGATCCCAGTATATAATGGGGCGGATTATGTGTCACAGGCTATTGACAGTGCCCTTGCACAGACATACCCCAATATTGAAGTTATAGTTGTTAATGATGGGTCAAATGATAATGGAGCAACCGATGCTGTCATTAAAGGTTATGGAGATAAAGTAATTTACCTTAGCAAACCCAACGGCGGCGTTTCTTCCGCTTTGAATTTAGCAATAAGCCATATGTCCGGTGATTATTTTTCCTGGTTGTCTCACGATGACATGTATTATCCAACCAAAATTGAGGATCAGGTAAATATATTAAAAACACTAAATAACAGTAAATGTATAATATTGTCCAATAGTGTTCAGATTGACAAAAATTCGAATGTTATCCATAGAAAAAAATATGATGGATTTTTTAATAAAGATAGATTTATTTCATCCCAGGAAGCGCTAAAAGCCATTTTAAAACGGGGTTCGTTTTCAGGATGTGCCTTTTTAATACCCAGGATGGTGTTTGATGAAGTCGGCTTATTTGACGAGCGTTTGCGTTATACACAGGATGTAATGATGTGGTATAAAATATTCATTGCTGGTTATGGTCTATATATAACTAGTAAAGTAGGAGTAATGTCAAGGGTACACGAAAAACAGCTGACCCAAACAGGCAGAAAACTCTATTACGAAAACTGTGCTGTCATGGCCGAAGAGTTAATACCAGTTTTTCTTGATATTTCAACAGATGAGTTTAATTATCTATATTATTATGCTTTACATAATGCCAAGTATAATAATCATTCAATTATAGAAAAGTGTTTGTCATACAAAAAGTTTTCACCAAATCATGTTGCAACAATTAAAGCAATGCAGTTATATGGCAGTATTCGTCCGTCTATTCGCCGAATGTATCATCTTATTTTTAATAGATTAAGAACACAGTAGAGAGGTCCATAATGGTAGTATATTATATTTTAGTAATAATTCCGGGAATCATTTCTTTGTTTTATTATCTAACCAAAAGTGATAAAACAAAAACTATAACTTTTTTTCTGTTCTTTTCTTTCCTGTGGATTTTATTGTCTTTGAGGAGCTATGAAGTCGGAGTTGATATATACACTTATAAAAACTATTTTGATACAATACGCACAATACCTTGGACTGAACTATTTGGCAATAGTATGTTAATTGAAATAGGTTATGTACTGTTCAATAAAATCATTGGATCATTTACAGATAATTTCAGCGTATTTCTTTCTATTACAAGCTTTATTATTATTTATCCAATATACTTATTATATAAAAAAGAGTCTACTGACCCTCTGCTTACAATTGCACTTTTTATTAATATGTCCAATTTTGTTATGATTTTTTCCGGGTTAAGGCAGGCATTAGCAATCTCGTTAAGCATTATAGCATTTTATTTTGCAAAAAAAAAAAATTTCTTCGATTTATATTGATAACTTTGTTAGCTGTACTTTTCCACAGATCGGCCGTTATTGCTTTATTATTGTATCCAATATATCATAGCAAAATAACAAAAAAGTGGTTGTTATTTGCTATTCCTTCGTTATTAGCTGCTTTTATATATAATAAACAATTGTTCCTGTTTTTTATCAGATTGTTAGGCTCAAGCTATTATGAAAAATATGCGGAAATACAAAGCACTAATGCCTATACAATGATCATACTTTTTGCCCTGTTTCTTGCCTTTTCATTTTTTATGGTTAATGATAATGATCTTGATTCAAATACATTGGGATTGCGTAATATAATGCTTTTAATTTTAGCTATTCAATTATTTGCACCTATCAATACAATGGCAATGCGGATGAACTATTATTTTCTGGTTTATATTCCTGTATTGATTTCAAATACTATTTTATACTCAAAAGAAAAATTATTTCTTTTGGTTAAGACTGCCCGACTAATTATGATATTATTTTTTGTAATCTATTTCTTCTATAATGCGTATACCGGGGCAGATATATTGCAAGTTTTCCCTTATAAGTTTTATTGGGAATAGAGGTTTGAAAATGAAAGTTTTACAAATAAATGTTCTGTATCGCAGGGGAAGCACAGGAAAAATAGTAAATGATTTAAATCAAATGTTAAAACGTAATGGATATGAATCTTATGTTTGCTATGGTAGAGGTAAAGCACCTAAAGAACAGGGAGTTTACAAAATTTCCTCCGATTTTGAGGCAAAATTGCAGGCGTTATTTGCAAGATTTGGTGCCCTGCAATACGGTGGAGCATATTTTGCTACTTCAAAATTGCTCAGATTGTTAAAAAAGATCAAACCCGATATTGTACATCTGCACTGTATTAATGGATATACCGTTAATATATATCGTCTGATGAATTTTTTGAAAGCAAACGGTATTCCCACAATACTGACATTACATGCCGAATTTTTATATACCGGAAGCTGTGGTTATGCTTATGAATGTGAAAAGTGGAAATCGGGTTGTGGCTCATGCCCTCATTTAAGAGAGGCTACAAGATCATTGTTTATTGACCGCACTGCCAAAGCATGGTTGCTTATGAAAAAGACTTTTGAGAATTTTGATGTTAGGATAGTTTCTGTATCAGAGTGGCTAGATCATCGTGCAAGGCAGTCACCAATTTTGAAAGGCAAAGAATTTAATGTTATATATAATGGAGTGGAAACAGAGATTTTTAAACCAAAAAATGCGCAAGCTTTAAAATTAAAATATAACATTAATGATGAAAAAGCCCTTTTATTTGTTACACCAGATTATAATGACGAAAGAAAAGGAGGAAAATACATTACCGAGCTTGCAAAAAAATTATTAGGTCAAAAAATTAAAATTTTTGTTATTGGCTTTAATGGTGATTATAAAAACCTTCCAGAAAATATAGTAGCAATACGTTTCACAAACAATCAAGAAGAACTGTCAGAGTTTTATTCTTTGGCTGATTTAACTTTGCTGGCTAGTAAACGTGAAACCTTCAGCATGGTTGTTGCAGAATCCCTATGCTGTGGGACCCCGGTTGTGGGATTTAAAGCTGGTGCACCGGAATTAATTGCTTTAGAAAATACATGCGAGTTTGTGGAATACGGTGATGTACAGGCTTTATATAATGCTGTTATAAAAAATCTAAATAAAAAGAGAAGCTTAAGCCAACTGGAACAACAAAAATGGCTGGAAGAAGCTAGAAAGCGTTATTCAAAAGAAGCTATGTTTTTGCAATATGATACTATTTATAAAGAATTGGTGATAAAAGGAGTTGCAAAATGAAAGGACAAAAAATTAAGTATATAGGCTTTTACTGCCCACCCGATTCACCAATTAAGAGATCATGTTCTTTGGCTGCAGTCACAAAAATGACTTATATTATACAGGCATTAAAAAATGCTGGTGCTGATGTGGAAATAGTATCACCGGCTTGGATTACTGAAAAGCCAACTGTAAAACAATTATCCTCAAAAAATGATAAAAAAATTGTTTACCCTCCTAGTATTTATACATCAAGCCGTATTTTACGCCATATATTAATGTGGTTTTCTTTGCTCTGGTTGTTTTTTTATCTCATATTTCATATTAAAAAAGACGACTTTGTAATAGTGTATCATTCTATGTACCTGGTACGAATAATCACATGGCTTAAAAAGCTTAAGAAGTTTGATTTGATTTTAGAGGTTGAAGAGATTTATTCAGATGTAAGTCATTATTCAAGGTTAAAGACTAAAAGAGAGTTTGATTTATTTAAATTAGCAGATAAATATCTGTTTTCTACTGAACTGCTGAATATTAAATTAAATAAAGAGAATAAACCTTTCGCAATCAATTACGGTACATATCAAGTTGAGGATATATGTGAGACTCCTCTTAATGATGGGAGAATTCATGTAGTGTATGCAGGAACGTTTGGTTTACATAAAGGTGCCAAAACTGCTGTGTTAGCTGGTCAATTTCTTGATGAACGCTATCACCTGCACATATTAGGTTTCGGCAGCAAAGATGAAACAGAATGTATTCTGTCATTGATTAATGAGGTCTCTACCAAAACGTCAGCCAGGATAACATATGACGGATGTTTAAGAGGTGACGAATACAAAAAATTTATCCAGCGTTGTCATATCGGGCTTAGTACCCAAATTCCTGATGCCAAGTTTAATGATACGTCATTTCCGTCTAAAGTTTTGTCATATCTGTCAAATGGCCTTAGAGTTGTTTCTGTAAAAATTCCTGTTCTAACTGCTTCCAGAATAAATGATTTGTTATACTATTACGAAGATTCAACTCCACAGTCTATTGCTGATACTATAAAATCAATAGATTTAAGCAGCTCATTTTCAAGCCGTGAGCGTCTAAGAGAGTTAGATGAGGATTTTATAAGCACAATTCAAGAATGGATTAGGAAATCTTAATATGCTAAAAAGTCTAGTTAAAAAAATCAAATCAAATAATCTTAACCAGTTGATATTAAAAAATACTATCGGTGCTTTCCTTGTAAAAGGTGCAGCTTTAGTCATCTCTTTTTTAACAATTCCAGCATATATGCGATATTTCAGTGAACAGAAAGTTCTAGGTGTTTGGTATACTATTTTGTCAGTATTGATTTGGGTTCTGAATTTTGATTTAGGCATTGGAAACGGTTTGCGTAATAAATTGGTTGAAGCTATTGCTAAAAACAATAAGCATTTAATGAGAGGATATATATCATCTGCTTATTTTATGGTTGGTGTCTTGACTATAATAATTGCACTGACTGGCCTTATATTGTCTCATTTTATTCCCTGGAACTCGGTGTTTAATATTTCTTCGGATTTAATTTCACCTAAAGTTATGCTCAGAGTTGTCCGAAGTGTGTTTTTAGGAATTATGCTTCAGTTCTTTTTTCGGCTTATTAATTCTATTTTATATGCATTGCAGTATTCGGCTATAAATAATTTTATAAGTTTAATTTCAAGCATAATGCAGTTGATTTTTGTGTTGTTAGCACCATCCCGTTCCCCAGAATCTAACTTAGTAATGTTGGCAGATTTTTATATAGTTTCTTCAAATATGCCATTGTTACTTGCAACCATATTTATTTTTTGTACGCAAATTAGAAGTTGTTTCCCTCGTTTTAGATATGTAAAGCGTAATTATGCAACAGCTGTTTTTAAGTTGGGAGGTACGTTTTTTTGGTGCCAAATAATGTATATGATAATCATGAATACTAATGAATTCTTTATATCTCAGTTTTTAAATCCTTCTTATGTAGTTGAGTATCAGGTATATAATCGCCTTTTTAGTCTTCCAGGAACGTTGTTTGCACTTGCTTTGACTCCAGTTTGGTCTGCAGTAACAAAAGCTATGGCTGAAAAAGATTATACATGGTTAAATAGCCTATACCGATTTTTAAAACAGGTTGGTTGGGTGGCAATCGGTGCAGAGTTTCTTATCATTCCGTATTTACAGTTAATCATTAATCTGTGGCTTCAAGATAATGCTATTCAAGTTAATTGTTTTTACGGATTGGCATTTGCAATATTTGGCGGTGTTCTAATATATCTTGGAATTTTGTCGACAATTGTTTGTGGCATTGGGAAAATGCGTTTGCAAATGTTATGCTACACATTTGGAGTCGTTATTAAATTTGTTTTTCTTTTTATTGGATTTAAAATTTATAAGGGTTGGATCTTGGTTATATTTTCAAATATTTTTGTTTTGGCGCCTTATTGTGTTCTTCAACAAATTTCACTTGACCGTTATATTGCAGAAAAACCTACAAAATAAATATAAAAATACAGGAGGTCTATCATGGGTTCACTTTTCGCCAATGAAACCCTACTAATCACCGGGGGAACTGGTTCTTTTGGAAATGCGGTTTTAAACCGTTTCCTTAAAACCGATATTGGTGAAATCCGGATCTTTTCCCGGGATGAAAAAAAGCAGGATGACATGCGCCATGAATATCAGGCAAAGATGCCGGAAGCAGCCGATAAAATCAGGTTTTATATCGGTGATGTCCGGGATCTTGCTTCGGTAAAAAGTGCAATGCATGGTGTGGATTTCGTATTTCATGCCGCAGCTTTAAAGCAGGTACCGTCCTGCGAGTTTTTCCCACTGGAAGCTGTAAAGACAAATGTAATCGGGACTGATAATGTCCTTACTGCAGCCATTGAGGCAGGGGTAAAGAAGGTTATCTGCCTGTCTACTGACAAAGCGGCATATCCTGTCAATGCCATGGGTACAAGCAAGGCCATGATGGAAAAAGTGGTCATAGCAAAATCCAGGACTGTATCCCCTGACCGTACCACAATCTGCTGCACAAGATACGGAAACGTATTATGTTCGAGAGGCTCTGTGGTTCCGCTGTTTATAGAACAAATTAAGGAAGGCAAACCGCTGACTGTAACTGATCCCACCATGACCCGCTTTATTATGAGTTTGGATGAAGCGCTTGATCTGGTACTATATGCCTTTGAAAATGCTGAATCAGGGGATATTATGGTTCAAAAGGCTCCTGCCTGCACCATTGGTGTGCTGGCTCAGGCGGTTAAGGAAATTTTCCATGCCGATAACCCCATCAGGATCATCGGTATTCGCCACGGCGAGAAGATGTATGAAACTCTTCTCACCAACGAGGAATGCGCCAATGCCATTGATATGGGTAATTTTTACCGCGTTCCTGCGGACAAGCGCGGGTTAAATTATGAAAAATACTTCTCCCAGGGTGACAAACGCCGTAGTACGATAAGCGAATTTAACTCAAACAATACTGTTCAGCTTGATCTCTCACAGGTGAAGGACAAACTTTTGTCCTTGCCATATATAAAAGAACAACTAATACAGTGGGGGGAAAATAGATGAAGTTACTGGTACTCGGCTGTAACGGAATGGCAGGTCACACTGTTTCTCTCTATTTTAAAGAACAAGGCCATGACGTTTTTGGATTTGATAGAACAAAATCAAAATATATAAACAGTGTTGATGGTGATGCAAAAGATACAGATTTTCTTAGAAAATTAGTAAATGAGGGTAAATTTGATGTAATCATCAACTGTATAGGAATCCTAAATCAGTTTGCTGAAAATAATAAGGCGTTGGCGACATTATTGAATTCATATTTACCTCATTTTCTTGCAGATATAACCTCTGACACAAAGACACAAGTTATACATATCAGCACTGACTGCGTTTTTTCCGGCAAACGCGGTGGTTATACTGAATCTGACTATCGTGACAGCGAATCTTTTTATGGCAGATCAAAAGGTCTTGGAGAACTGGAAGACGGCAAAAATCTAACAATTCGCAATTCGATTGTTGGACCTGATCTAAATCCTGAGGGAATAGGCCTTTTTAACTGGTTTATGAAACAGCAGGGTCCTATCAATGGATATACTAATGCAATATGGACCGGCCAGACTACACTTCAACTTGCTAAAACAATAGAAGCTGCAGCTAAACAAAAGGCGCATGGATTATATAATATGGTTCCTGACCATCCTATTTCCAAATACGAGCTTTTGCAGTTGTTTAACCGTTATTTTAGGAATAACAGAATAACAATAATGCCCTCAGAAAATGTAGTCGATAACAAATCACTAAAGCGCACCAAATATGATTTTGATTATCTAATCCCTGATTATGAGATTATGGTATCAGAACTTGCTGATTGGGTAATGAAACATAAAAACATGTATCCACATTATAAACTGTGAGAGAGGAAAAAATGAATAAATTGAAATTAATGACAATAGTTGGTACTAGGCCCGAGATTATCAGGTTATCTGAGGTTATAAAAAAGTGCGACATGTATTTTGACCATATCCTGGTCCACACCGGCCAGAATTATGACTATACGTTAAATCAGATATTTTTTGAGGATTTAAAACTGCGCCAGCCTGATTATTACCTTGATTCTGCAGGTTCTGACCTTGGCGAAACCATTGGGAATATAATTTCGAGAAGCTATAATTTAATGTCGGAAATAATGCCGGATGCACTGCTGGTCTTGGGGGATACCAATTCGACGCTATCAGCAATCAGTGCAAAACGGCTTAAAATTCCTGTTTTTCATATGGAGGCGGGGAACCGCTGCTTTGATGAAAATTTGCCGGAAGAGATAAATCGGCGCATTGTAGACCATGTTGCGGATGTAAACCTGTGTTACACAGAACATGCGCGCCGATACCTATTGGCAGAAGGTGCTCCAAAAGAGCGAATCTTTGTTACCGGGTCGCCTATGCCAGAAGTTTTGCATGCAAATCTTGAGCAGATAAAGTCCAGCCAAATCCTAAAAAAAATCGGCCTTGAAAAGCGCAAATACATTTTGCTTTCTGCCCATCGAGAGGAAAATATTGATATTGAGGCAAACTTTTTCAGTTTAATGGGCGCCGTCAACGCAATGGCCGAAAAGTATGATATGCCTATACTTTATTCCTGCCATCCCAGGAGCAGAAAATTTATTGAAAAACGCGGCTTTGTATTTGATAAGCGGGTAATCCAGCACCAACCGCTTGGTTTTCACGATTACAATCAGCTTCAGATAAACGCCTTTGCTGTAGTTTCTGACAGTGGGACATTGCCTGAGGAGAGCAGTTATTTTCTGTCGATAGGTAATCCATTCCCTGCGGTCTGCATTCGTACCTCAACAGAACGACCGGAAGCATTAGATAAGGGAAATTTTGTTCTTGCGGGAATCAATACAGAGCAGGTGCTCCAAGCGGTTGACTTGGCTGTAGAGATGGATAATAATGGCGACTATGGAGCGACGGTGCCGGATTATTTTGATGAAAACGTTTCAGTAAAGGTCGTGAAATTAATTCAAAGTTATACTGGAATTGTAAATAAAATGGTTTGGCGAAAATTTTAGACTGAATAATCATCTGATTAAATACAAACAAAATCCGCCGTTAGGCGGATTTGTTGTTTGTAAACCTTAGTTTGCAATGTCTTTCTTGGTATACTTCATGAATGCTACTGCCACTGCAACTATTGAATATGTTGTACCAATTAAAATTAAGGTGGTGTCAAGCTTTGCGGTTGAAATAATGTCTGCCGCTTCGGCGTATTTGAAAGGAGTTATATATTTTACAAACTCGGCCTTGTCGCTGATATTCCCGATTATATTTAGAAAATATAGCAAAGCCGCAATTCCAATGCCAATGCCGATGCTGCCCCGGCTTATAAAAGCAGAGATACCGAAGCAAATACACGCGAGCTCAAGCTGCAAAATTAAATAGGCCAAATGCAGCAGCATAAATTCGCGTACTGCCAGATTTTCGCCAATCAAAGCAAATGACAGCGCTGAAATCGCTGTAATGCAAATGTTCAACAGAATTACCTGTGTGATAATGCTCAAAAGTTTTTGAAAAACAATATTTATTCTACTAACCGGATGGGTCAATAAAAATTCAGCGGTTTTATTCTTTTCTTCCTTAGATAAAGCTGAAATGCCAATCAGTGCTGCGAAAAAACCTCCGCCTATACTTAATATGTTGCCGCATTCTATGCCGTAAAACCCCATAGCGGTGCCAAAATCAATTTTATCCATTCCAAAGGCAGCCGTAAAACCGCCCATGTTGGCAAACATCTCACTGACAGAATCCATCTGTTTTTTCATTTCCGGGAACATAATCATACAGATAAATAGCATAAAGGCAATAACCGCGCCCCAGATAATAAGTGCCTTACGGCCATGTTTCAATTCGTGTAAATATAACGTCACTGATTATCACCGCCTTGGGTATAGAAATGCATGAAAATTTCTTCTAAGTTAGGTTCAGTGATTGAAATATCGGTAAAAGTTAAATTTTGAAGGGCTGCAATTAAATCTTTAATATCGCCTTTATACAAAAAACTGACACTGTCATGGGCGGTTTGAACGTCAAAAATCCCATCAATTTCAGGAATATGGGTTGCTTTATACAGTGTGACCCTTTTGGCGTGGGTCTTCGACAGCTCGTTAACCGTACCGCAGGCAACAATCCTGCCCTGCCTAATAATCGCTGCTCGGTTGCAAAAGCGTTGGATTTCAGACAGCACGTGGGAAGAGAGGAAAATTGTGGCCCCTTCTTTCTGCCGTTCAAAAAGCAAATCGAAGAATTCCTTTTGGATGAGCGGGTCGAGCCCGCTGGTCGGCTCGTCAAAAATATAAAGTCTTGGCCTGTGCTGCATGGCACACACAATGCCTACCTTTTTACGGTTGCCAAGGGACAGCTCTTCAACCTTACGGGACGGGTCAAGCTGTAGCCGCTCACAAAGCGTTTTTGCCTCTTTCGAGCAATCTTTATTCCGAAGCTTTGCCGACAGAGCTATAATTTCGCCAGCTCGCATACCGCTGTAAAAGCTTATCTCAGATGAGATGTAACCTATATCAGTTAATATACCAGTAGTATTTTTAATATCTTTTCCAAAGATTGTAGCACTCCCGGAAGTAGGGGACACAAGTCCAAGCAAAGTACGAATAGTTGTGCTTTTACCCGCCCCGTTAGGACCGATAAATCCGAAAAAATCCCCTTCATTTACGGTGAGATTAAGCTGTTCAATACCGCGGATTTTTCCGTAGTATTTGGTCAGATTATATGTCTCTATTATTGCCACTGACTAACCCCCTTAAATGCTTTTGTTAAGATTATAGTGTAGAATTGTTAATTTGTAAACAAAAATAGGGGAGATGTGAATACATCTCCCCAGTATTGCTTTTGGGTTATTCGCTGCGCAAAGCCACAACCGGATCTCTTTTGGAAGCCATCCTTGCCGGGATATGTCCCCCCAATATTGTAAGGATTGTGCTAAGTATAATTAGAAAGATTGCATGTGTTGGCTTTAAGTGGGATACGTTTTCAAGCTCGGTTAGTTTATATAAAATACTGTTTATTGGGAAGGTCAGCAGGTAAGAGATTACTATTCCTATAAGACCGGAAAACACGCCTATAATACAGGTTTCGGCATCAAACACGCGCGTAATGTCTTTTTTCCTGGCGCCAAGAGACCTTAAAATACCAATTTCTTTTGTGCGTTCAAGTACCGAAATGTAAGTAATAATGGATATCATGATAAGGCTGACGACCAGGGATATGGCTGCGAAGGCTATCAAAACTATTGTAATACCATCCATAATTCCGCTGGTTAAATCCGCAACCGACCCCGCAAGATCGGTGTAAACAATTTGGTCGTCGATATTCTTTCCTTCGTTGTACTTATCAAGATAGGATATTACCGCATCCTTATCTTCAAAGTTTTCAGGGTATATCATAATCATGAAGGGTTTGGGGTCCCCGCCCAAATATGCCAAAAACTGTTCCTTGGATTCTTCGTCGAGTTCGCTCATATCTATTACATTGCGGTTGGATGCTTTTTGAGCTTTGACAATTTCGGAATCGGCGGCCGTATCCAGTATCAGTTGTGCAAGCTCGTCGCTATAAGCTATGCCGTTTCCAAGCAAACCTATTCTGGAGCTTTTCTTTTTGCGAACAACACCGACAATTTTTGCAGTGATGTTGCCCTCAGAGTTATATACTGTCTCAAAGTCCTGATTTGGTATGAAGTTGCCAAGCTCGGTTTTGACGTAGTAATTGTCGTTGGGCACAATTTTAATCTCGGTACCTACTATATCTTCAAAGCTGATAGATTCCCTGCCGTCGGTATCGAATCCCAAGGCTTCAAGCGTTTTCTTGTTTATACGGTTCCGGGTGTCTATTACCAGAACTAAATCTGTCGGGCTTTTTGGATATTCTCCATAAAGCACTTCATAATTTTTTTCTAAATAACTCTGGTCGTCGGCTTTAAGTTGTTTGGGATAGGACGAAAGCCCAGCCTCCTCCATGCTTGATATATCATACATATTGCGCTTGTTTTGGTTGTTCAACGGGTTTAAGAAAGACACCGGCTTGATTTCGCCACTGTCGGTATGCCTTAAAGCGTTCATATTAACAATGCGGGTATAGCCGATACTGCTGCAGATTTCGGGGTCAATGTTTTTAAGATATTCCATAAACTCGTCGGTAAAGTTGTTTTTGTGCATTATGGTGTTTTCGGACGGGTCATACAGGTATACCTCGTGGGTATCAGCGTATTCTGCAGTACCGGTTATATTTTCTTTGAATTTTTCACGCATGGTTTCAATGTTTTCAGGGTTAAGCTCCGCGGTGGTCTGGGATATTATTATTGGGAACTCGGCCATTGTATCCCTTTGGAATATATCAATCTGCCTTTTAAATCCGGTAGACAGGCTTAAGATTACGGCAATTCCGATAATACCGATACTTGAAGCAAAAGCAGTTAAAAAGGTTCTGAATTTTTTGGTTTTTAGGTTGTTGTACGAAAGTTTTAGAGCTGTAAAGAAGCTCATACTGGTTTTTTTGAGTTTAAAGTTTTCGTTGCTTTGGGTGGTTTCATAAGGGTTGCTGTCGGAAATTATCTGTCCGTCCTCCAGCCGGATAATCCTGTCGGCGTATTTCTGGGCAATATCAGGATTATGGGTTACCATAATAACAAGCCGGTCTTTGGACAACTCTTTTATCAGATCCATAATCTGAGCGCTGGTTGTAGTGTCCAGTGCACCGGTGGGTTCGTCGCACAGCAGTATTTCGGGGTCATTTGCCAGCGCACGGGCAATTGCCACGCGTTGCATCTGTCCGCCCGACAACTGGTTGGGCTTTTTATGCAGATGGTCTTCAAGGCCTACCTGTTTTAATACCTCAACAGCCCTGCGGTGTTTTTCAGAAGCAGAAACACCGCTTAAGGTCATTCCAAGCTCGACGTTTTCAACAATGGACAGGTGCATTATAAGGTTGTAACTTTGAAATACAAAACCAATTGTGTTGTTGCGGTAGGCGTCCCAGTCCTTGTCGCTAAAGTCGGAGGTTTTTCTGCCCTTAAAGGTAAGTTCTCCCGAATCGTAACGGTCAAGGCCGCCTATTATGTTAAGAAGCGTGGTTTTTCCCGATCCGGATGTGCCAAGGATTGCAACAAACTCCTTTTCGCGAAATGAGGCACTTATCCCGTTTAAAGCCTTAGTTTCTATTTCTCCGATTCTATATGACTTTTTTATGTCTTTGAGTGTCAGCACATTTAAATCCCCTTTGAATTTAGTATGCTGGAGACTAGTATAATTCAACTGAAATGGGAATTTCCGAACATTTTGTAAAGTTTATTTAAATGATTGATTAATTCGTATAGAAACAAAGGTGTGTTTATAATATAATAAAGCTAATTAAATGACAATAAGAGGTGAAAAATGAAGAAAATATTACTGGCGCTGGCGGTTATATTAGCGATAATTTTGGCTGTTTTTTTTATAGATATAAGAACACCTGAAAAATACTATTTAAGCAGTCAAAACGAAGCTTCACATAGTAAAATAGTTTTGTCTATTTCCTGTAAAACTGTGCTTGAAAATTCAGATAAACTCGATGATAGTCTAAAATCTAAACTTCCGCCGGATGGAATGATTCTGCCTAAAACCGAATACGGCCTGGTTGACGGACAGACAGTTTTCGATGTGTTAAGACATGCTGCCGAAAAAGGCAATATTAAACTTGAATATAAAAACTACGGGCGTTTTGTATACATTCAAGGGATAAACGGTTTGAAAGAAAAATCATGCGGCCAACTTTCTGGGTGGCTGTATAAAGTAAACGGGGAAATAATGAGTGTTAGCTGTTCGGATTATGTTCTTAAACCCGGAGATAATGTGGAATGGGTTTACAGTTGTGATATGGGCAAAGATGTGCAAAGTGGTGCTGAACAATGAGGGAGTTTGCAAAACTTAACCCTGCGGTGCAGCTTGTGTATTTTTTGTCGGTAATTCTGGTTGTGATGTTTGACAAAAACCCGGTGATATTGCTTATTTCGGTACTTTTTGGCCTTTTAATATGTTTAAGGATTAATTCGCGGGTGTTCTTGAAAGACTTGCCAATTCTTGCAGCTATTTTATTTATATCTACCATTTCAAACCCGTTTTTTTCGCAGAACGGGGCCACCACGTTGCTTTTCATTAACGATATGCCTGTAACGCTTGAATCTTTAGTATATGGATTATCTGTTGGCGTGATGCTAATATCGGTAATAAGCTGGTTTAAAATATTCAGCTTTACTATGACAAGCGATAAAATAATGTATTTATTCGGGAGGTATTTTCCAAGTTTAGCGCTGACAGTTTCAATGATATTTAAATTTATTCCGCAAATTATCAGGCAGGCTGAAAACACCAAACGCGTACAGCAGGCTCTAGGCCAGTTTTCAGCAAAAAGTATTATGCAGAAGTTAAAGGGAAGCATAAACATATTTTCAATTGTTTTAACCTGGTCCCTTGAAAATGCGCTTGATACAGCAGCCTCCATGAAGGCAAGGGGATACGGGCAAAAAAATCGCAGCAGTTTTATGCTTTACCGTTTTACTGCTTTAGATTTAATAACGCTTTTGATTGTTTTAATTTTAGATGTAGTTTTGTTTTTAGGTATTGCTCTGGGTAAAACAAAATTTGATTATTACCCGATAATAAGCACTGTAGATACAACCGGTTTAGCATTAGCCGTATATATAAGTTTCGGTGTTCTGGCGCTGCTGCCGTTTTACCTCGACTTTAAGGAGAGCCTGAAATGGAAATACTACATTTTGAAAATATAAGCTTTACCTATCCTAATTCCGACAGTAAGGCAGTAGACAATTTTTCGCTGTCGGTAAAAAGCGGCGAATTTGTGGTTATATGCGGGAAATCGGGTTGTGGGAAGACCACCCTTTTAAAGCTTATAAAAAAAGAACTCACCCCGCACGGCCATTTGAACGGGGAGATTCTTTATAAAGGCATGCCCATAACCGAGCTTGAACCTAATGTTAGCGCAAGGGAAATCGGGTTTGTCAAGCAAGATCCTGACAGCCAGCTTGTTACAGATAAGGTCTGGCACGAGCTGGCCTTCGGGCTTGAAAATCTGAATGTGCCGCCCAGTGCAATGCGATTGAGGATAGGGGAGATATCCGATTATTTTGGGATAAATGAGTGGTTTTACAGGGATGTAAACACTTTGTCCGGAGGACAAAAGCAGCTTGTTAATCTTGCTGCCGCAATGATCATGCAGCCTGAACTCCTGCTTCTGGACGAGCCTACCAGCCAACTTGACCCGGTTGCTGCGGCGGATTTTATATCGATACTTGAAAAGTTAAACAAGGAATTGGGAGTAACTATTATTATTGCCGAACACCGCCTTGAGGAGCTATTCCCGATTGCCGACAGGATTGTATTAATGGACAGCGGCCGCATTTTAATAAATTCCGACCCGCGAGGCTTTGGGGAAAAGGTGAAGGACCTTGATGAGGAATATTCCCGTATGCTGCCAAGTGCTATACGTATTTTTAACGGGGTAAAAGTAAAAGCCCCCTGCCCGCTTACAGTAAAAGAGGCCAGGGAGTTTGTGAACGCCAATTTTAAAAATGATATTAAAGAATATGTGCCGCCTGAGCAGAAAGCGGCTGGCAACACCGCCCTGCGGCTTGAAGATGTGTGGTTTAGGTATGAAAGGGACTCACAGGATGTGCTAAAAGGCCTAAAACTGACACTCGAATATGGCGAATTGTTTTGTGTTCTGGGGGCCAACGGATCGGGAAAAACAACAATGCTTAATGTGGCGGCTGGCTTAGATTTGCCGTATAAAGGGCAAGTTTTTTTAGAGGAAAAAAAGATAAACAAGAAAAATTTTGAAAGTTTTAGAACGAGAATTGCCTATCTTCCGCAGAATCCCCAGCTTATGTTTGTGAAAGACAGTATCGCCGATGATTTTTTTTACATGCTAAATACTTTGGGCCTTGCTTCTGACAAGGCGAAGGAACTTGTAGAAACTGTTGCCGGGAAAGTCGGCATTAATGATTTATTGGACAAGCACCCGTATGACCTGAGTCTAGGTCAGCTGCAAAAATGCGCATTGGCAAAGCTGTTGCTGCAAAGGCCTAAAATCCTGCTTCTTGACGAACCTACCATGGGCCTTGACGCAATTTTTAAGCGGGTTTTGGCGGATATTTTGATAAATATAAAAACAGAAGATGCCGCGGTTTTGATGGTGACCCACGATATCGAGTTCGCTGCTGAGAATGCCGACCGCTGCGCGCTTATTTTTGACGGCGGCATTATATCGTCCGGCACACCGGAGGATTTCTTTTCAAACAACTATTTTTACACAACCGCCGCCAACCGTATTTCGAGGAATATTTATAAAGGTGCCATAACCTGTGAACAAGTTATTGAAATGTGCCTTAAAAACGGGGTGCGCGATGAAAAGGATTAAAAAAATCGTTGCTTTTTCAATCGCCTTAGCAGCCTTGTCGATAGGCTTTTTTCTGTTTGAGGAGCAGAAATATACCTGGGGCTCGCTGGTAATTGCTATTATGGCTTGCCTTCCGTTTTTTGTAAAATACGAAAATGGTAGGAACGCGGCTGAAATAGTGGTAATAGCGATTATGACCTCAATTGCCGTGCTTGGCAGGATTATTTTTGTGGCGGTTCCCGGGTTTAAGCCTGTTACCGCGGTTGTAGTCATTACCGCCATGTATTTTGGCGCACATGCCGGTTTTATTACAGGCGCGCTGGCAGCGCTTGTTTCAAATTTCTATTTTGGACAGGGGCCGTGGACGCCAATTCAAATGCTTGTCTGGGGATTGATTGGCCTGCTTTCGGGTATTATTGCTTTGCCGCTAAAAAAAAGCTTAGTGTTAAGAGTGCTGTTTGGTGCTTTTTCGGGGGTTTTGTACACCCTGATAATAGAGTTGTGGACGGTAATTTGGCTTGATGGGTATTTTAATATACGCAGGTATTTAACCCTGCTGGTTTCCTCTGGCTGGTTTACGCTTATGTATCTTGTATCTAACGTCGTTTTCTTGCTGTTACTGGCAAAACCGATAGGCAAAAAACTTGAAAGGATTATTACTAAATACGGTTTATAACTATATAAAGTACAATTTCACATATTTTTGCCTTTTTATTAGAAAAATGTTATAATAAAAAAGTAAATATTACTATTTTGTCGAAGGAGTCTTAGCGCTTGTTATTCAACAGTATCAGTCTTAAGGACAGGGAAGTATTTGAAAAGTATGTAAAGGACATGGAGAATTCCTCATACAACTTTACCAATATGTTTATGTGGGCGGGTAATGATAATGTTACCTATGCAGTAACAAACGATTGTTTGGTTTTGCGATACAAATTTGGGAAGAATCCGGCGTCTGTCAGCTATCCGGTAGGTCAGGGGGATAAACAAAAAGCCATTTTCGAAATATATAAGTATTTTGAAAGCTCTAATATGCAAATGAAATTTAAGGCCATGACGCCCGATATGGTGGCCGAGCTTGAAGGAATGTTCCCCGGCAAATTTGATTTTAAGTTTGACCGCGACAACTCTGATTATGTATATTTGGTGCAGGAGTTAATTGAGTTAAAGGGCAAGAAGTTCCACTCGAAAAAGAACCATTTGAACCAGTTTGTTTCAAACTATAACTATTCTTACGAACACTATACGAAGGAGCTTGCAGATGAGTGCAAGCGGGCTTTTTCAAGCTGGATGAATGAAAAATCCGACCCGGACGAGCTGACGTTGGCAAGGGCCGCAACCTTTAAATTGATTGACAATTTCGACCAACTGCCTGTAAAGGGATGTGTTGTGAGGGTGGATGGCAAAATTGCCGCATGCTCGATTGGCGAGCAGATTACGCCTGATATGGTTTTGATTCATGTGGAATTCGCAAACCCGGAGTATAAAGGCATTTTTAATTTTATAAACCAGCAGTTTTTGAAAAATGAATGGTCACAGTTTAAATATGTAAACCGGGAAGAGGATATGGGGCTGCCGGGATTAAGGCGTGCCAAAGAATCCTACCGGCCGGTAAGGCTGGTTGAAAAATATGATGCAATATTAAAACCTGGAGTTAAACTATGAACTTGATTTTGGGCGCGGGCGAATACAAGGATCAGATTAAGAGTTTATGGAAAATCGCTTTTTCAGAGTCTGATACTTTCCTTAATTGGTATTTTGACAACCAATGGGACGGAAATAACGCTATTGCGCTATTAGACAGCAACAGGGTTTTGGCGGCGCTTGAGATGAAAAAGTATGACCAGTTTATGCGGGGAAATATAATAAAATCCTCGTATGTCGTTGGGGTGTCCGTCCTGCCCCAATACCGCCACAGGGGCTTTGCCACTAAAATAATGGTGCAATCAATTGTTAGTTCCTATAATAACGGAGAAGTTTTAAGCATGCTGATACCTTTTTCGTATAAATTTTACCGCAGAATGGGATATGAGCTTTGCTTTACCCATGGCAGGATGCGGTTTGGCAGGGATGATATAGATTTATCGCAAAATATGCCGGGAAGGGTAAGAAGATTAAGCATAGATTATTATGAAAAATTAAATGATATATACCTTCGCTTTTTCAAAACCGCCAACGGAATTATCAAACGTAACCCTAAAGACTGGGGTTATATATTTGACTCGACATTAATGAATGGCGGAGGGGTTTTTGGTTATTTTGAAAATGATTTGTGCGGTTATTTTACCTCCTATTGGCATAAAGGTGAACTGAGGATTGGCGAGATATGTTTTTTAACCCCGAGGGCAAGAACAGGAATGCTTTTATTCATATCAAAACTTCTTGACAAGGACAGAACCTTTACTGTTGATTACCCTTCATTTAGCAACGCCGCTTATTTTACAAATGAACCCAAAGAAGCTGCGATAAAACCCACAGTAATGGCAAGGGTGGTAAATACCAGACTGGCTTTAAAGCAGATTAACTCGCGCGCAAACCTGGCAATAAAGGTTGACGACAACTTCTTCCCGCAGAACAGCGGGGTTTTTGATATGAACGGGAGCTCAGCCAAAAATTATGATTTCAAAATGAATATTAATACATTCACAAAACTGTACACAGGCTTTACAGATACGTATGAACTATACTTTAACGGAGAGATTAAAGGAAATCGCGAAAAGCTTGATATACTTAACAGCGTGTTTCCTAAGTGCAACAACTATATTTATCACATCATGAGCAATGAACTATAAATCAATATAGGTGAACACTATGGATGCAAATGCAATAAGAGCACTGTTAATTTCCACACTTGCGGGTCTTTCCACTATGCTGGGAGCTCTGTTGATTTTGGTGGTAAAGGATAATAAAAGGTTTGTGTCAGTCTCTTTGGGTTTTGCTTCGGGAATAATGATAAGCGTTTCACTGACCGATTTATTCCCTACGGCACAAATCATGTTTGAGTCTTATTTGGGTTCTGCAATGAGCGTAGTGTATAATGCATTGTTTTTGGGTGTGGGAGTTATAATTGCAGCGTTGCTGGACAAGCTTGTGCCGCACGAGAAAAAAGACAAGCTGACCGGCGAGGTGCCTCATAAAAACCTGTTCCGGGTTGGGTTTATCTCCATGCTTGCAATAGCTTTGCACAATTTCCCCGAAGGTATTGCGACTTTTATGGCAGGGTACAGCGATTTTAAAATTGGGATTTCCATTGCAGTTGCTATTGCTTTTCATAATATACCTGAAGGCATATCTGTTGCCATACCGATTTATTCTGCCACCAACAACAAACTAAAGGCTTTTAAGTATACCTTTTTGTCTGGCGTTGCTGAACCTCTGGGTGCCTTTGCAGCCTTTTTAATACTTATGCCTGTTATTAACGAGTTTTTGTTAGGTGCAATGTTAAGCCTTGTTTCGGGCATAATGATTTATATTGCCATTGAAGAAATGTTGCCCACTTCGCGGCAGTATGGGTTTGAACGCGACGCACTTATTTCCACGTTTGTGGGAATTTGTCTTATGCCGATTACACGCATATTTTAAATTTTTAATTTTCGGTGTTGACAATAAATTTTCAGAATGATATAATACTCAAGCGCGATAAATTGCGAGTGTGCTGGAATTGGCAGACAGGCACGTTTGAGGGGCGTGTGTCACTTGGCGTATGGGTTCAAGTCCCATCACTCGCACCAAGAAAAATCCGGTTCTTTTGCTTTTTAGTAAAAGATCCGGATTTTTAATTTTGGAGGTTCACAAAAATATTTGTGTATGTTATAATACAATAAAGGAAAGGATTTGAAGAAAAATAACAAAATTTTTCCACTTAAATATCTTAATCGGTTGCGCTTGCAACCGATTTGTTGCTTTATAAGGAATATACTAAAGATACCAATATAACTTATATTTATTAGGAGTGTAAAATTATGGATAAGCGTATTGTAGAATTCTTATGACAAAAGCATTTCATAAGGGGTGTTAATTATGGGAGCGCATATTGTTGCAAAGAATTTATACAGTAAAGACGGTATACTACTTCTGGCACAGGGACAGGAGCTTACAGAAGAACAGGTAAATAGATTGGAACGATTGGGCTATAAAGACCTCTTAAATGAGTTTATATCGCGCGAAACTGATGAATCGAAAGCAACACATCAAAATATTGCAGAAAGAAACGTTTTGCCCGGGCTGGTAAATACAAATATTGTTAATGTGCAAAACAAGAATCAGTTTGAAAAATATAAAAATAGTATTGAAAGGCTTCAGGAGAATTTGAATATAATAGATCTTGAATTATTCAATACCGCTTCAGAAATTCTTGAAAACATTGTTTTCAAATCTATGTGCCAGCCATGGTGGATATACGTAAACACTCTATCAAATATTGACTGGATTTACACTTATTCCATTAATGTTGCCTTAATTTCGGCTATGCTTGCAGCCTTGTATGGGCTAAAAAATATAAATGATATTGCGTTGGGTGCTTTATTACATGATATCGGCAAGTTGTTAATCCCAAGAAAAATTTTGCAAAAACCACATGATTTAACCGATGAGGAACAAATTTATATTCAGCGGCACTGCGAACTGGGCAAAACCATGCTAATGGAAGCAAATTTAAGTACAGAAATTTATGATATTATTTATCAGCATCATGAAAAACTTGACGGGAGCGGATATCCCAATGCCCTTTCCGGCTCACAAATCCCGCTACATTCGCAAATAGTCATGGTTGCTGATACTTTTGACAGAATGACTTCATATTGGTCAATGAAAGTACCAGAAAACGTTTTAAGTAATATGGAAAACAAACCTGAAAAATACCCTAAAGATATTGTTGAATGCATGAGTTCTCTGATACACTAATTGAAAGCGATAGCAAAAACTTGTCAGCTGGCTTTTTTTGATATATAATGTGTACTTGCATATAAAACTTATAAGAAGGTCTGTAGAATGGTATATCAAAAAAGGGTAGCTGCTATACATGATATTTCTTGTTGCGGCAGATGTTCATTAACGGTGGCTTTGCCAATAATCTCAGCCGCAGGAATAGAAACAAGCGTAATCCCCACCGCAATTTTGTCAACCCATACAGGAGGGTTTACCGGGTATACATTCAGGGATTTGACCGAAGACATAATGCCGATTATTTCGCACTGGGAATCGCTTAATTTAAGGCTTGATGCGCTATATACCGGTTATCTTGGCTCTATTAGACAGATTGACATAATTTCGCAAATATTTGACATTTATAAGCCTAAAGGTACAAAAATAATTGTTGACCCTGTCATGGGAGACAACGGCAAGCTGTATGCCTCTTTTTCCGAAGATTTTCCTAAAGGCATGATAAAGCTTTGCAAAAAAGCCGATATTTTAATCCCCAACATAACCGAAGCACTGTTCTTGATTGGCGAACCGTATAAAGAGGGCCCGTACACCGAGGAATATATTATAAGCCTGCTTAAAAAGCTGGCATCAATAGGCCCTGAACAGGTTGTATTGACCGGTGTTTATTTTGATGATAAGAATTTAGGTGCAGCATGTTTTGACAAAAACACCAACTCGGTAAACTTTGCTTTTGCCGACCGTATTGAGGGATATTACCACGGTACCGGGGATGTTTTTGGAAGCGCGATAGTCGCTGCAGTTATGAACTCATTACCGCTTAAAGACGCAATACAGACTGCAGTGGATTTTACGGTTGGATGCATCAGAAGGACCAAAGATGCTGGAACCGACAAGAGGTATGGTGTAAATTTTGAAGCGGGATTGGCCGAGTTTGCAAGATCATTGTTAAGATAAAGGGACTAAAGGGGTAAATTTTATATGTCTCAGTTTTCCAGAACCGAACTGATATTTGGAAGGCATGCTTTGGAAAAGCTTTTCAATTCTCGCGTTGCAGTTTTCGGGATTGGGGGAGTAGGCGGTTTTGTCGTAGAGGCCCTCGCAAGAAGCGGGGTTGGAACCCTTGATCTGTTTGACGACGATAAAGTGGCCCTTTCAAACCTTAACAGACAGATTATCGCCACCCATAAAACAATAGGCCGGTACAAGGTGGATGTGGCAAAAGAAAGGATTCTGGAGATAAATCCCAATGCCAGGGTCAATACTTATAAACTGTTTTATCTGCCAGAAACGGCAGACCAGATTGACCTGTCGGTTTATGATTACGTTGTGGATGCTATTGATACCATTTCTGCCAAAATTGAATTGATACATCGCTGCAAGGCTCTGGGGGTACCAATTATCAGTTCCATGGGGGCTGGGAATAAAATAAACGCAACCGGTTTTGAGGTTGCGGACATATATGAAACCTCCGTATGCCCGATGGCCAAGGTCTTGAGGCATGAGCTGAAAGCCAGGAAAATTGACAGCCTTAAAGTTGTATATTCAAAGGAAAAACCTAAAGTTCCAAATATTTCACCTGAAATGCTGGCAGCTGAAAACGCAGCGAGGAATTCCTCCCGGCGGCAGATTCCGGGCAGCACTTCATACGTGCCAGCTACGGTGGGCCTTATAATAGCAGGCGAGGTAATTAAGGATTTGACTGGGATTAGATAAACACTAAGAATAAAACGGTGCGCAAGAAATGTCGCACCGTTTTTTTGCTTTATACAAGCAGATGGCTGTTTTTAACATGTATCAATTTAAGCTAAAATAATTTTTAAAAATTTTCATTTTGGTAGTTGACATTAAAGGAAATATGTGTTAGTATAACATCAACCTACTAATTAGGTAGGTTACAAAAGCAAAAGATGTAAAAAAGCAATGAGGTTAAATAGATATGAAAATGTGTATGTGTCATATGAATATGGTTAACTTAAATTCTCCGATATGCTGTCCATCTCGGGTTAGAAAATTGTGCTAAAATTTTTCGTGTTTCATTGCTTTTAACCGGGAGGCTTATCGGAGCTGTCCCGGTATATTTTATTTTAAGGAGAGTTAGTATGAAAAACATTTTTGAAGAGCTTGTTAGAGCAAATTTCCGATTTGGACGAATGTGCTGCTTCATTCCGTTTTCTTAATAAATTTTAAATTACAAACTAAAAAAATAAAAATAGAAAGGGAATGAAGTCAATGTCAATCAATAATAAATACAAATTTGAATCTTTACAGGTTCATGCGGGACAGGAGTCGCCCGACCCGGCAACCGATGCGCGCGCAGTTCCAATTTACGCAACCACATCATATGTTTTCAAGGATTCTGCGACAGCTGCAGGCCGTTTTGCATTAACCGAAGTCGGAAATATTTACACCCGTTTAATGAACCCAACCACCGATGTATTTGAAAAGCGGATCGCAGCACTTGAGGGCGGAGCCGCGGCTTTGGCAACCGCCTCCGGTTCCGCAGCAGTTACATACGCGATACAGAACATTGCGTTGGCGGGTGACCACATTGTTTCTGCCTCAAACCTTTACGGCGGCACATATAACCTGTTTGTCAACACGTTCCGTGACCAGGGTATTAGCGTTACACTTGTCGACCCGTCTAATACTGAAAACTTTGAGGCGGCAATAAGGCCCAATACAAAACTAATTTTTGCCGAAACGCTTGGGAATCCCAACTCTGATATCCTTGACATCGAAGCAGTAGCTGAAATTGCCCACAGGCACGGAATCCCGTTGATTGTAGACAACACCTTCGCAACGCCATATCTGCTTCGACCGATTGAACATGGTGCGGATATCGTAGTCCACTCGGCTACCAAATTTATTGGTGGCCACGGTACTGTAATAGGCGGTGTAATTGTTGATTCCGGTAAATTCGATTGGGCGCAGAATGACAAGTTCCCGGGGCTTAGCAAGCCCAATCCGTCGTATCACGGTATTGTGTTCACCGAAGCCTGTGGCAATTTGGCATATATTATAAAACTTCGCACCACTTTAATGAGAGACCAGGGAGCGGCCATATCGCCATTTAACTCCTTCCTTCTGTTACAGGGGCTTGAAACACTTTCCCTGCGTGTCGAGCGACATGTGGAGAATGCCTTGAAGGTGGTAGAATATTTGAAGAACCACCCGCAGGTAGAAAAGGTTAATCACCCGTCCGTGGCAACCGGCAGGCAGAAAGAGCTCTATGACCGCTATTTTCCGAATGGTGCCGCTTCAATATTTACTTTTGAAATAAAAGGCAATGCAGAAACGGCAAGGAGGTTTACTGAAAGTCTTAAGCTGTTTTCGCTTTTGGCCAATGTGGCCGATGTAAAATCGCTTGTAATCCATCCGGCTTCAACTACCCACTCGCAGCTCTCCGAAGAGGAGTTACTGGCTATTGGAATTAAACCTACCACAATCAGGCTATCAATTGGTACAGAGCATATCGACGATATTATTGCGGACCTTGAGCAGGGTTTTGAAGCCGTAAAATAAGGGGGGATTTATATTAAATTTTCGATTTTTACCATTTGGAATGGTTTTCGATGTTGAAGTTTGCGGGTTATCATATATAATATAATAACAAAGGGAGAAATTACTATGGCAAAGATTTACACTTCTATTGATCAGTTGATTGGAAAAACCCCGCTTCTTGAACTTACCCACATCGAAAAAGCACTTGGCCTTAAAGCCAAAATAATTGCCAAACTTGAATATTTCAACCCCGCGGGGTCGGTTAAGGACCGGATTGCAAAGGCAATGATAGAAGACGCAGAAGCCTCAGGAAAGCTAAAGCCTGGCTCTGTAATTATTGAACCGACCTCCGGCAATACCGGAATTGGCCTTGCAGCCATTGCAACCGCAAAGGGATACCGTATCATCCTAGTAATGCCCGAGACCATGTCGGTTGAGCGCAGACAGCTTATGAAAGCCTACGGTGCCGAACTGGTACTAACCGACGGAACAAAGGGTATGAAGGGCGCTATTGAAAGAGCAAATGAATTGGCATTGGGAATTCCGAATAGTTTTATCCCCAGCCAGTTTGAAAACCCCGCCAACCCTAAAATACACAGGGAAACCACCGGCCCCGAGATTTTCGAGGATACCGACGGAAATATTGACATATTTGTCGCGGGTATTGGCACAGGCGGTACTATTACGGGTGCCGGCGAGTATCTGAAAGAACGTATTCCTAATCTTAAAATAGTTGCGGTAGAGCCAGCCGATTCCCCTGTATTGTCAGGAGGAGCTGCGGGACCACATAAGATTCAAGGGATAGGTGCCGGATTTGTTCCTAAAATACTAAACACCAAAATTTACGATGAGATTATTACTGTTACCAACGAAGATGCTTTTGCAACCGGCAAGCTAATTGGCAAAAATGAAGGCGTGCTGGTTGGCATCTCTTCGGGAGCGGCTGCTTGGGCGGCAATACAGATTGCCAAACGCCCCGAAAACGAAGGCAAGACAATTGTCGTCGTGTTACCTGACACGGGAGAAAGGTATCTTTCCACCCCGCTTTTTCAAGACTGATTTTATACTCCAGTGCCCAATATTGGGCACTGGAGTGTCAGTTTTTTAAAGGAGTTGACAAGCATTGGAATTTTCAAGACAAGCAGCAATTGAACTGCTTAAGGAGTACAACAAAGAGCCTTTTCATATCAAGCATGCGCTGATTGTTGAAAGCGTTATGCGTTATTTTGCACGAAAGCTCGGATACGGTGACGAAGAAGAGTTTTGGGGTATTGTAGGCCTGCTGCACGATTTGGATTTTGAGCAGTTCCCCGAACAACATTGCATTAAGCAGCAGGAAATAATGCGCGAGCGCAGGATAGATGAGCGGATTATCCGCGCCACCGCCAGCCACGGTTACGGAATAACTGTGGATATTAAGCCTGAACACACCATGGAAAAAGTGCTTTATGCGGTTGATGAACTGACAGGATTGATTGGCGCCGTTGCACTAATCAGGCCGTCGAAAAGCGTAAGCGATCTGGAACTAAAATCTGTAAAGAAAAAGTATAAGAGTGCAAACTTTGCTGCCGGATGTTCGCGCGAAGTGATTGAACGAGGCGCCGAAATGCTTGGCTGGGGACTTGACGACCTGATTCAAAAAACAATTTATGCTATGCGCGAGGCAGAGCAGAAGCTTAATAATGAAGTTTTTACATAGTTTCATTTCAATTGTTCTTTGCTCGGTATTATACGCATGCTGCAAAATACAGGAAGAGCCATTGTTTGAGGTGAATTTGAAATGATTTCGACCAGAGGCAGATATGCACTTCGCGTGATGATTGATTTGGCTGAAAATCAAAGCGACGGTTATATTCCAATGAAGGAGGTAGCCGAGCGTCAAGAAATTTCATTAAAATATATCGAAAAGATAATGCCGGTTCTTGCCAGAAACAAACTAGTGGAAGGATTACATGGAAAAGGTGGGGGGTACCGGCTTGTGCGCAAGCCCGAGGAATATAAGGTGGGAGAGATACTGCGCCTGACTGAAGGCGATTTGGCGCCGGTTGCCTGCCTTAGATGTGGGGCAAAGCCCTGCCACCGTGCGCACGGTTGCCGTACATTGCCGATGTGGAAAAGATTTCATGATATAATTAACGATTATTTTGACAACATAACGATTGCCGACCTTATGAAAAAAGACTAGTAGTTTACACCCCTTTAAATGAAATAATATAAGGGGTGTTTTTTGTGCCTGTTGGTACAACTGTAAAGATAGTTTATTATGTATAAAACGCGGAAGGTGGGCAGTAATGATAAAAGCGGTTCTTTTTGATTTTGATGGTGTGCTGACAACCGAACCCAGCGGCTCTTCAGCGACCTGTAAGTATATATCCATTCGCACGGGTATAGATTTGGAAAAGTTAGAAAGCGAATACCGAAAGTATAACGACGACCTTTTGTGGGGCAAAATCTCGCATTCGGACATTTGGCCTACGCTTTGCGACAATCTTGAGTACGATATAAGTATGAATGTACTATATGAATCATTTATTTATACACCTATCGATGGACAAATGCTAAAAATTGCCTATGAGCTAAAACAGAAGGGCCATATAATCGGAATGGTAACCGATAATAAAACCGATCGCATAGATAGCATTGTAGAATTCCATAATTGGAACGATTTGTTTGATGTTATTGCCGTTTCTGCTAATGTAGGCTCGCGCAAAACAAGCCACGGGATATTTTTTAAAACGCTTGACGACTTGAAATTGGCGGCCAACCAATGCGTTTTTATAGACAACCATGAGGAGAATTTAATAATACCCAAACAATTAGGTATGGCTACCATATATTTCGACCATGCAAAGCGCGATTATAAAGAGTTACTAAGGCAGCTCTCGGGAATGGGCTGTGTATTGTAACTTAGGTTGTTATTTGTGCGCAGACGCGGAAGCAGTAGATTATAACTCGACTTTTGTAATCTGATATTCACCGGTTACGGGGTGTTTGTCTTTATAATCGGCGTATACTAATCGGTTTTGTGAATACAAATAGGCATATCCCCGTTGCACTCCCTTGAGTTGCGGAGTTTGGCGCTCGAATGCCTTTATTTTTTGTTTTAAAGACGGATCTTTTATGCGCAGGACTTGCGGTAGCGATCCCGAAGCGTTTGTGGCAAGGCGGTCACATGCCATAACGTCACGCAAAACGGTATTATTGAGCTTATACTTTTCGCAGAAAAAATTATATACAAGTTCAATGTAATCATCTAAAGCTATACTGGAAGTCTGGTTGGCAGTGTATTCCCCAAACTCGCTGAATATATCAAAAGGTGTTTTTTCAGTTTCAGTTAAAACATAATTGAGTGTGCGGCGAAACCTACCGCTGTTATACAGCCTGTCTAGCGCGTCTTCGGTAAAGTGCAGGAGTTTTAGTTCATTGTGTGTAATCCATGGGGTTTCAATGACTTCGTATGGTGGCTCGGGAGAAAATTTGCAAGGGTATTTTTCGGAATTTTCCCTCATCTGCGACCCGTGCAGCAATTTTAAAAAGCCGAGCTGCAGCATATGTGGTTTAAGACTAAAGGCAGTATTAAAGCTTTTTCTGAAACTTTGCAAATCTTCAAATGGAAGCCCTGCGATAAGGTCGATATGAATATGAATATTTTCCGGTTTTAAAAGTTTTCTTATATTGCCCAAAAGCTTACATATATCGGTTTTGCGCTGGATGGCTTCAAGTGTTTTGGGGTTTAGGCTCTGCAGCCCAATTTCGAACTGTATTAGTCCTGCAGGAGCTGTTGATAGCAGGCGTATTGTCTGCTCATCCAGCAAATCCCCTGCAATCTCGAAATGAAAACAGGCACCCTGTGGTATGGCAGAACCGTAGTTTTCAATAATAAATTTAAAAAGTTCATAAGCCCTTTTGCGGTTGCAGTTAAAGGTGCGGTCGACAAGTTTGATGGTTTTGGCGCCGCTATTGCCAAGCTTTATAATTTCGGATTTTGTGCGTTCTATATCAAAAAACCTTACATTGCCGCAATTGCCCGACAGGCAGAAGGCACATGAGAATGGGCATCCTCTGCTGGTTTCGAGGTAGGCAAGCCTTCCGTTTAGTTTTTTGAAATATTCATCATTGTAGGGCGAGGGTGGGGTGTCAGTGGTGAAATAGGGCTTTTTAATATAAATTTTACCCTTGTCTTTGTAGCAAAGCCCCGGAATATCGGTATAATCCGACTGATTGCAAATTGCGCTGACAAGCAAAGAAAAGGGCTTTTCGCCCTCGCCACTGATTATAAAGTCGATATGTGGTTCTGATTCAAGTGTTTCCCGCGGGTTAAAACTGACCTCAGGTCCGCCTAAGACAATTATCGGGTTAATATGATCTTTTAGCATTCTTACAAGTTTTTTTGTCGCAATGATGTTCCAAATATAGCAGCTAAATCCAATAATATCTGGATTTAATGCTATTATTTCGTTGGCAATACTGCTTAAATCATCGTTAATAGTACCCTCTAATACGCTTACAACAATATTCCGGGGGCAATTTGCTTCTATGGCGGCCTTTAGATACCAAGGCGCTAAAGATGAGTGAATATATTTTGAATTTAGTGTGCATATTGCAACTTTAAGCGATTTCATAAAATACCCCTAAAACATATTTATAACCTTATTATATCATATATTAACAGAGGAAGTAGGCTATAAAAGTTTCCGCGATAGGTGATTAATATAAAAACGACCGTCAGACAGACGGTCGTTTTTTGTTGCTGGTTGCATATATACAACACGATAACAAATTGGCACTTATTCGAATATTATGTAACAAACGTTAAAATTTGGGGTAGTTAACGATGAATGTGTCGAACATGGAGGCAGTCGTTACCGTTACGGTGTTAAGCAGCCAATTGATTATTATTTTGGGCTCAATTTTATTGTCTGCGGTTATATATTCGATTGCCAATATTTATGGTATATCTGTGTTCTTGGCACCGATAAAAAAACTTATAGAAGCCTATAAAAAAAGGAAAAACGACAAAATTATTAGCTTTGAAGATTTTGAAAAGCTAATTCGAAAAGCGGGTTATGCTTATGACCCGGTTCAGGATATATTTTATTCGGTTATCAATGCCTGGCAGAGAAGGTTCGGATACTGCCGCTTTTATGATGAAATGGCTACCCACTGTTCAATGATTATTGACTGTGAGCCTTTTTATTTTGAATACAAAGGCAAAAACTGGCTTATAGAGGTTTGGAAAGGCCAGTACGGCATGACCACCGGCTGCGAAATTGGGATATACTCAACCGAAGGCCCCATTGTCAAGCTGCCTGGTGGGTTTAACGCAACTTTATACAAATCTGCCGGTGACGATGAAATGCTCTATATGTCTGCAATTCTAAGAAAAAACGGACATATATTGTTTACCCGTACCGACTACCATTGGTGGCTTACAGGATTTATTCTGGGTGAGTTTTCGGAACCGGAAGAGCTTTCTGTGGATTGCAGTATCTATTTCCCGGACGAAGCCATGTTGGATGCCTTTGTCGACGCAATGAAAAAAGCTGGATATAAAGAGGATGAAATAGCTGTAAGCGAATTGAGGGTAAGCTTTACATTCGATAAGCCACGCACGCCTCAGCCTATAACCCGCATTCCGCAAATAGCAAAGCTACACCAAAGGAAAAACAAAATACTATGCGACTTATATAAAGAAATAACCAAAGACTGTCCCACGATGGAGGATAAAATCAATGCCATACACCAGAACTATCCCCAGCTGTTTGCGGATATTCTGAGTATTGGTAAGACCCGTAATATTTATAAAAAGCGCAAATCCAAAAAGTTGTTAAAAGACCAACAAAGTAACGGGAGCAATTCCAATGACTTATATGAAGAAGCTTGATAAAATATATAAATCTGCAAATCAGATTAATATAGATGATAAATCAAAAATAATACTAATGAGCGATTGCCACAGGGGGGACGGAAGCTGGGCGGACGATTTCGCCCGCAATCAGCACCTGTATTTTGCGGCACTAAACTACTATTACGATAATAATTTTACCTATATTGAACTGGGCGACGGAGACGAACTGTGGGAAAATAAATCTATGGAGCCGATAAAGAAAAACCACAGTGACGTTTTTTGGATGCTGTCAAGGTTTTATAAGGAAAAACGGTTTTATTCAATCTATGGCAACCATGATATCGTGAAAAGCAGGGAAAAGTTTAACAGAAAGCAATTGAGCACATATCTCGACGAGCCGTCGGACACGCAGGTGCCCCTTTTCCCGAATATTAAAATACCCGAAGCCCTTATATTAAACTACCGTCCTACCGGCAGAAAAATTTTTTTGGTTCACGGCAATCAGGTCGATCCGATTAACAGTACCTTTTGGCCGATTTCAAGATTTTTGGTCAGGTATTTTTGGAGATCCGTTGAGCTCTTTGGAATTAAAAACCCGACTCGGACCGGGGAAAATAATGAGAAACGGGAAAAAATCGAGCGCAAGCTTATCCGCTGGGTTAAAAAGAACAATATTATGATGGTTGCGGGTCATACCCATAGGCCGGTTTTCCCCAGAAAAGGACAGCCGCTGTATTTTAACGACGGATGCGGTATTCATCCAAGATGTATCACTGGTATAGAGATATGCGACGGCGAAATGATGCTTATAAAATGGTATGTCGCAACCAAGCCCGACGGTACAATGTATGTGTCCCGCAAGGTATTGGCTGGGCCAAGAAGATTGGCGGAATTGTGATACATAGGAAGTCTAACTTAAATTAACTAAAACCCGTAAGAACTTAAATATAGTTTTTACGGGTTTTAAAGTTTTCGGGGCGATTTATAACAAAAAGATAAAAAAAATCGCCTGAACCAAAATTTCGTTCAGGCAATTATAATAAGCAATCGATTATTCCTGTTTTGCGGCTGATACAGCAACTGTTTTGTTAAGTTTTTCAGTCATAACAATCATTAATACTTCAAAAATCAATAAAAATACTGGGAATAAGTTTATGCTTATATAGTTTGCAATTACTCCGAACAGGGGAGGTATAAATGTAGTACCGGTATATGCGCTTGCCATTTGCACGCCGATGATGGCCTGCGAATTCTCGGCACCGAAATTGTTGGGTGTGGAGTGAATAATGGATGGGTAAATAGGAGCGCAACCAAGGCCGATTATTATTAACCCATTAAGGCAAATCCAATCGGCATTTACGGGAAGCCAAACTGCTATTAATCCTATAAAGATAATTGCCAAACCGATTCTGATCATATTGCGGTCCCCAAATTTGTCGGCCACAAAACCGCTTATTAAACGCCCAAAAGTTATACCGAGAAAAAATAAAGATGTATATTTTGCAGCCGTTTCGGAAGGTATATTCTTTGCCAAAACCAGAAAACTTGTCGACCACAAACCCGCTGTCCATTCAAGGGAACAATAACTGAAAAAGGCAATTAGAATATTTTTTACGCCCTTAATTTTTAATATTTGAGAGAGTTTAAGGGATTTAGAACTTTTTTCGTTAGCATTTCCGTTTTTCGGCCTTTTCCATAGCGGAAGGCTGAAAAACAATATTGCGGTTAAGGCTATTTGAACGATAGATACGGCCAGATAGCCGTTTTCCCATCCATAGCCTTTTGTCAAACAATAACCCATAATGTAAGGGCTAATGGTAGCGCCTACACCCCAGAAACAGTGAAGCCAGCTCATGTGCCGCGACGCATAATGCAGTGCCACATAGTTGTTTAATGCTGCATCCACCGCGCCGGCTCCAAACCCGTAGGGAATAGACCAGACGCAAAGTAGGAAGAAAGTTTTTGAAACGGAAAAACCAAACAGTGCCACAGCAGTCATCAATACGCTTACGGAAGTGACAAGTCCCGTTCCAAATCTTCTGGTAACTTTGTCTGAAAATAAACTTGATATAATCGTTCCTGCGGAAATAATCATGGATATTATTCCGGCATAAGACAGCGGCACATTCATTTGCGCCTGCATAGTTGGCCAGCCTGAACCTAATAGAGAATCAGGCAAGCCAAGGCTAATAAACGCAGCATATATAATAACCAGTAATAGCGTGTACATTTAATCCCCCGTAAAAAATCGTAAATTTTATTCAATCAGACTGCCCTATTATACCAAAATAAATATCCACAGACAAGTTTGTATGTATGTGGTAATTACTGTATTTTATCTGACTATACAAATTATTTGTAATAAGCCAAAAGGGTATAACCAAGTCCAGCCGGTAAAAACGGCGATGACCGAAGGCAGAATTCCAAAAATAATCCTCGGCATGATGCCGCCGAGTATGTATTTAAAACAGGCTTAGCGGTTCCATACAGGAGCGATAAGGTGTTAAATATTGCATGATAAAACCGAACCGCACAGCTTTAAAACCCTGTTTTGTACTTATTCCCCAGAAAAACGCATGAATCAGTTCATGAATCGGAAAAACAAAAAGGGCAGACAAACAACTAGAGCCATTAACACACCGATGGTTTTAAATATTCGGTTTTGATTTTCTCCGCCAAAGCAACCCTTTTTCTTCGGCAGAGAGTTTGCGTCGGGCTTCTTTGCTTTGTTTTTTCATGTTTGCCACCTTCCGATTAATCAAAATTACGACAAAGAAAATTTTTTGCTTACATAATATCACAATTATCATCTGAATCCATCAAAATATAAAAAAGACTGTCGATAAATATCGACAGTCTTTGGTCGAGGCGACAGGACTCGAACCTGCGGCATCTTGGTCCCAAACCAAGCACTCTACCAAACTGAGCTACGCCTCGAAAATTAGCAGCACTATGAATTATACTATTCAAACATTATATTGTCAAGCGTAATCTTAGGAGCAAAAAAGGGGATGGGCTACAGCCATCCCCATTAAATTATATACATAAAGCTATCAGGTCGTTCACGTCCGCGGTGGCAAGGCATTCGACCGTATCGGCGGCGCCGTAATATATTTTGACCTCTCCGTTGTCCTCCAGAATCATGCCGCCGGGGAAAATGACATTTTGCCGGAATCCTTCATTTGCCTCGTAATCTGTCTCGGGAGCTAATAAGGGTTCCTTGTAAACCCCCAGTACTTTAGACGGGTCTTCCAAATCCAGCAGCATAATGCCGGCGCAGTAGCGTTTTTTCCAGGTATCCTCCCATCCATTTTTGCCCCTGGAATGGTCAATATCTACAGCATGGAAAAGGGTAAGCCAGCCTTTTTCGGTTTTGACGGGAGGGGCAGCAGGGCCTGTTTTGTCGTTGGCATAGGGTACTGCCTCGACAGGAAGGATTAATTTTGACTCTCCCCAGAATTTAAGGTCAGGCGAGAAGGACATCCAGGTATCAAATCGGTCAACTCCGCCGCGGGAATATACCGGGAACGGGCGCTCCAAACGGCAGTACATACCTCCGATTTTCTCAGGGAACAGCACCATGTTTCGGTTGTCGGGTACAGACAGGCTAATGATATGAAAGTCGGTAAAATCGGTGGTATAACCGATTCCTCCGCGAAGCCCGTGGCGGGTGTCCATCGCAAAACAGATGTATACCGTATCATCAATAACCGTAAGCCGCGGATCGTATACACGGATAATCTCAGGGTCGGTGAAGTCCTCTTTCTTAATAAACGGTTTTGGGGCGACCTCCCATTTGATTCCGTCGTCGCTAAAAGCCACACCTAAACTGCAACCTCTGAAAACAGAGCCGCCAGCGTAGTCATAATCATTCCTGAAAATCATAACATATTTCCCGTGATACTTGCAAACACCGGCATTGAATATGCACTCCGCCTCATAGGGGATGTCGGCTTTTGAAAGTATGGGGTTGTTGGGATGGCGTTTTATAACAGGGCTGGATTTTAAAATAGGTTCTAATAACATAAAATCCTTTTCCTTTCTACAATTATACTCCGGAATAGGCAGAAAATCCGCCGTCCACGGGTATTACCGTGCCAGTAACAAAACCAGAGGCCTCGTCGCTGCAAAGCCAAAGCAACGTGCCGAGAAGTTCCTCGGGTTTTCCGAAACGGCCCATTGGGGTGTGGCTGATTATCTTTTGGGCTCTAGGCGTGTAGTTGCCCTGCTTGTCAATCAATAGCGAATAGTTTTGGTTGGTAATAAAAAATCCGGGTGCAATCGCGTTGACCCTGATACCGCAGGGTGCCAGATAAACCGCCAGCCACTGAGTAAAGTTAGATACGGCAGCTTTGGCCGAAGAATATGCCGGGATTTTGGTAAGAGGGGTAAAGGCGTTCATAGAGGAAATATTTATTATATTTCCGCCTGCCTTTACCATATCCCTGGCAAATACCTGGGTTGTAATTACCGCTGCTTTGACGTTAAGGCTGAAAACCTTGTCAAACGCCGCAGGGTTAAGGTCAAAGAAAGACACTTCATCTGTATTCTCAAGATATTCGGGTTGCATGGTTTCGTGTGAGGTGGTGGCCTGCGGGTTGTTGCCGCCGGCACCGTTTATAAGCAAATTGCAGTTGCCAAGCTGTGAGCGGACTATATTGTATGCATTCTCTAGGCTTTCCTTTGAAAGGCAGTCGGCAGCAATGCCTATGGCCTTTCCGTCATTATTATTGATTTCATCAGCTACCGATTGTGCAGCAGCTTCATTAATATCTAATACTGCAACCTGCGCACCGTTTTTAGCAAGTTCCTTGGCAAACGCGGAACACAAAACTCCGCCGCCGCCTGTTATTACCGCTACAGTATTACTGAGATTTACCTTAAAACTATCCATATAGATTCATTCCTTCGATTTATTAATGGCTTCCCACAGGCCTGTTAAATAGGCAGCGCCCAAAGCGCGGTCGTACAGGCCGTAACCCGGGCGGCCGTCTTCGCCCCATATGTTTCTTCCATGGTCGGGCCTGATATAACCATCAAACCCGTTATCGTAAAGCGCTTTTAGGATGGCATACATATCAAGCGAACCGGAACTAGAAAGGTGGGCAGATTCTTCAAAACAGTTTTCCTTGGTAATATATACGTTTCTTGCATGAACAAATGGGACCTTGCCCCTTTTTGCAAACTCGGCCGCAATATCCACCATATCATTTTTCGGGCTGCATCCAAGGGAGCCTAAACACAGTGTAATGCCGTTGCAGGGGCTGTCCACAATTGAAACCAAACGCTCGAGCGCGGATTTATCGGTAATAATACGTGGAAGGCCAAATATGCTCCACGGCGGGTCATCAGGGTGAATTGCCATTTTAACCCCTGCTTCTTCGCATACCGGAATAATCTTTTTGAGAAAATACTCAAGATTCTCCCACAATTTTTCGTGGTCAATATTTTTGTAGCATTCAAGAAGCGCTGATAATTCATCTTTGGTATAGCTTTCATCCCAGCCGGGAAGGGAAAGCTCAGAAACTGATGGATCCATATTTAGAATTGTTTGCTGATCAAAAGCAAGGCAGGTGGAACCATCAGACAGTTTGTGGGCAAGGTCGCTGCGCAGCCAGTCGAAGACCGGCATAAAGTTGTAGCATATTACCTTTATACCTGCCTCGCCGAGATTCCTGATAGTTTGGCAATAATTATCAATCAAGCGGTCCCTTGTCGGAGCGCCCATTTTTATGTCTTCGTGAACAGGAACACTTTCAATAACCTCAAATGTAAGACCCGCGTCTATAATGGGCTGTTTTACCGCCAGAATAGCCTCCTTTGTCCAAACTTCACCTACCGGGATATCGTATACAGCAGTTACGATCCCGGAAACATAGGGGATTTGCCTGATATACTCAAGTGGTATATTATCAAAGCGGTTATACCACCGGAATGTCATCTGCATAATTTTTTACCTCTCTATGCCTTATTACCTTATTAATAGGTGCCATCAAGGTTTTCGATAGTACCCGTGACCGATTTCTTTTTGTATCGGGAGGTTTTTATTTTTTCTTGGAGAAGTTCATAGAACAAATCCTCATCTATTGGCAGTTCCACCGTCTTGCCGGTCCAGGAAGATAGGTGAATGGCGTTGGAAATAGTAAGTCCGTTAATGCCTTCTTCGCCGGGAGCCAGAAGTTTGGTCCCATGAAGCACGGCACTTGCAAAGTCATTTACAATACCTATATGTTGGGGAGAACTGCCATAAACCGGAACTTCGCATTTCCAGACTTCCGGGCGTTCAAATCCGGATTTGCAGGTTTTAATATGTTCGGATACTGGTTGGCGGTTACGGTAGAATTCAATTTTATCGTTTTCCACGATGATTTTGCCCATATCACCGCTGATTTCTAGGCGGTTAGTGCCCGGAGCGTCGCCGGTGGAAGTCACAAACACGCCGGTAGCCCCGTTTTCATACTCAAAATAGGCGGTTACATCGTCTTCAACCTCTATATCGTGGAACTTGCCATACGAGCAAAAGGCGTGAACCCTTTTTGGCATGCCGCAAAGCCACTGGAGCAGGTCAAGCTGGTGGGGGTCTTGATTAAGCAGAACGCCGCCCCCTTCGCCAGCCCAGGTGGCGCGCCATGTGCCCGAATCATAGTAATGCTGTGTGCGATACCAGTCGGTAATAATCCAGTTTACACGGCGGATTTCGCCAAGCTCGCCCTCGTCAATCAGGCTTTTTACTTTTTTATAAACCGGGTTGGTACGCTGGTTGTACATTATTCCGAAGACTTTGCCGGTTTTTTTTGCAACCTCGTTCATTTCACGCACCTGTTTGGTGTATACGCCCGCGGGCTTTTCAATCAACACATGCAAGCCGGCTTCAAAGCCTTTAATGGCATATACGGGGTGGAGGTAGTGAGGGGTGGCGATTAAAATTGCGTCAACTTCACCGGAATTTATCAAATCTTCAGCCCTTTCAAAGGCTTTTACCGGGGTTTTGCTATCTTTTGCAGCTTTTTCCAACCTTTCTATATCAATATCACATACTGCGGTCAGAACCGCTTCATTGATTTTGCCGGAATTAAAATTGCAAAGGTGCGCATACCCCATGTTTCCAACACCGATTATTCCAAAACGAACTTTATTCATAAACAATACCTCCTTAAAGGATTTCTACATCCAGCGAATTAATTATAGACATCAGAGCATTGTAGGCGATTTCAAACTTCTCAGCGCCGCCTACCGCAATGTCGCCGGTCTCAAGATGCGGTTCCAAAGACAGGAAACCTTCAAAACCGCTGTCTGCCAACATTTTTAAGATTTCGGCAACATGGCCGTCGCCCTCGCCGCTTGGTACCACCTTGCCGGTTTCAAATATTGCGTCTTTAATGTGCATATATACTATCTTATCTTTTAGGATGTTAAAGGCTTTAAGGGTATCTACCTTGCACTGGACAAAGTTGGCAGGGTCGAATATTCCTTTAACATAATTAAAATTCATTTTATCAAGCAAATTTTTGCAGCGCTCTGGCACATCGCCGTAAATATCTTTTTCGTTCTCATGGAGCAGTACTATGTCTGTACCTTTAATATAGTTCACAAATTTTGACCAACGGTTTATAACTTCGTCTTCATACCAGTCGGCCTCTTCGCCGCGGGGAATGAAGAAACTGAACATGCGAATGTATTTGGTTTGTAGCAGTTGCGCAATTTCCACCGTATGTTTGAATTTATCAAAATGGGGAGTAAAATCATCTTTAATGCCAATCTTTCCAATGGGCGAACCTACAGCAGAAAGTTTTATTCCGTTGTCGTCCAATACTTTTTTAATTTCCTTTACCTCGTCAAGATCATGCTCAACCAGCTGTTTGCCGTTGACATTACGCATTTCTACAAAGCCAATGCCAAGCTTTCTAAGGGTGGCGATTTGGGTATGCAGATCTTTGGCAATTTCGTCGGCAAATCCGGATATTATAAATTTGCTCATACAAAAACCCCTTTTTAAAAATCTTGCATTGTTAATTATAACATAAACTGCAACAGAGTAAATGCCAAAATTACCGCAAACAAATAATTGCAGCAAGGCTTCCGCGCCTGCCGCCGGTAGCCCTGTGGGAGTGAAATACATCCGAATGGCAGCGTGTGCAAAGGTCGGTAACCGTTATATTATCCTTAGGTACTCCGGCGGACATAAGGATTTGCTTATTGGTTTCCCACATGTTAAACATGTATTTGCCGTTTCCCACAGGTTTTATTACAGAACCAAAGTCAATATTTTTAAGCTTTTTTACCTCATTAACCACCAGGTCGTCCACTTCGTAGCAGCACGGCCCGATAGACGGGGCAATGCCGACCAAAATATCTTCTGGATTGCAACCGAAAACCTCCCGCATTTTTTCAACAGTCTTAAGGCCGATTTGCCCAACCGTTCCTTTCCAGCCAGCATGCGAGGTTCCGACAACTTTTTTTATCGGATCGAGGAAGAGTAGAGGAACACAATCGGCATAAAGAGTGACCAAAGGAAGGTTGCGTGTGTTAGTAATTAGTCCGTCAATATCGTTGTAGTCGCGTATCTTTATAATGCCTTTTCCGGCGTCCTGTTCGGTAGCAATTCGTATTTCAGTTTTATGGGTCTGGTTTGCAAACACAAGCCTTTTGTAGTCAATACCTATTGCGCCGCAAAACCTTTGGTAGTTTTCAAGTACATTTTCTTCCTGGTCACCAAGTGTGAAACTTAAATTCATAGAGGAATATATCCCAGTGCTTACACCGCCTGTTCTTGTTGAAAAGGCATGTGTTACAAGGCCAGTTCTCTCAAAGGCGGGGAAGGTCATAAAAGTGACATCGTCTTTGGAATTAATTTTAAGCGTATTGCTTTTTAACATATTGCCCTCCAGACTAATTGCCGTCTATGTTTATATCTTTATGTTTGGAAATTGTATAGCTATTACCGTCAAGGGTGATTATAACCGTGCCGTCCTGGTCGGTTCTATGTATGTTTATGCCAGCAGCTTGAAGTTTTTGCAGAGTTTCAGCGTGCGGATGGCCGTATTGATTTCCCATGCCGCAAGAAATTATAGCTTCTTTGGGGTCTACAGCTTCTAAAAACTCCTTGGTTGTCGAACTGTTGCTGCCATGGTGGCCGACCTTGAGTATATCACATTTTAGATTAAAGCCGGCTTTTAACATTTCGTTTTCGCTGACATTTTCGGCATCCCCTGCAAACAGCACGCGTGTATTGCCATATGTCAACTTTATTACCGCAGAATAATTGTTTAGATTATTGTAATTATCGGAGTTGGGCGCAAAAAACTCAAGCTTTAAATTGCCCTCATCCAATAAAGTACTGCCAGCCTTTGCGGGGGAGATTTTGTAACCGCGATTTGACACAGCATCCAGAAAATCCTCGTAGGTTTTGGTGGTGGGGACATCGCTGTCGTGAATTTTAGGCATATAGATTTTGCCGATATCAAATGAACTTATTATCAGGTCCAGCCCGCCGATGTGGTCTTCATGGGGATGTGTGGCAATAACAAAATCTATATTTGATATTGTTTTTGACTTTAGATAATCTACAAGCTTTTGGCCGTCATTATTGTTCCCACCGTCTATTAAAATGTACCGGTTGCCGGGCAGTGTAATCAATATACAATCTGCCTGGCCTGCATTCAGGATTTCTATTAATAGGTTTTGGTTGTTTTCAGCTTGATTAGCCGATGACAGATTGATGTCCTCTGATTCGGTTCGCGATTGTTCCGAGCCGACGAATTGTGATTGAGCATTGGTGGTCAAATCTGATGATAAGTTTTGCCCGTTATCCCAAACATTACAGCCGGACAAAAAAATAAATAGCAAACAGAAAAGAAACGAAAAAATTTTGTTCTTCATTTTCATACGACCTCACTGACTTTATAAGCCGGACAGGATATCTGCCCGGCTTAAATTTTTATAGTTTATATACTCCGGAATCAAGCAAAACAATCTCGTTGGATTTAATTTTAACATACTGGTAAACCGGCTCTTCAAATTCGGCATATTCGTAGACGGTGTAGGTTTTGAGGTTTACCTCGTTTATCTTTTTACTTCCCGGGTTGCAAACCAAAAGAGTGTCTTCAATTATCCACAGCCCTTCAGGATTCGAAAAGGCAGAATCGGCACTTCCGCTAATTCTTAATTCTTCGCGCATTGTGCGAAGATTAAACCTGATTAAGGCGTTGCTTTCGGGAAAAGATGCCCATAATGTATGCCCGTGTAAAGCTATGTCGGCAGGACCGCAATTTTTGTATTTTAATGTGCCCTGCCATTCAACCCTGGCATCAGAATCGAAAATTGTTGCATTGCCATCGGGATATACCGCAAAAAGCCGGTTGTCAGGCAGCAGGACGGTTCTGCAGTTTAAATAGTCCTTAAGCTGTATTTCGAAAGATCTAAAATTATTGCCGAATTTTGCTAACAAATACGCATTCCGCGTTACGGCGGTAACCGAGCCATCTTCAAAGGAAATCTTTTTATATGCCACAATTATTTTGTCTTCATATTCGTTTTGCTTGGCAGCGATTATAATTCCATTTGGCAACGGCAGTATATGTATAGCATTCTCATTAAAAATCTTTTTCATATCCCGCAGTACCCCTTTGACAAAATTACAGAGAAAAATTGCAAAAAAGCCGCATTCTTCAAATATTCTACCCTAATTTATGCACAAGGTCAACAGTGCCAATCTAATTTTCTGAAAGAGATTGGCTATATTGCAATATTATAGTTGTTCAAAAGGGCAACTTTAAGCTCAGAATAGTCCAAATTTGCAACAGTTATTGAATCTGCGCTTTCTGAGCGGATTGTAAGCTTCATTTTACAAAGGTTATGTTTCCTGTCAAAGGGAGTTTGGGAAATCTTTATGACTCCTATTTTTTCAAATTTACAGCGCAGTTCCACCAATGAAAACTTTCTGCTGGATAATACCGCAACATGCTCGCCAAAGGCAATGCCACTTTGCACGTATTTTTTAAGGCTAAGCTCCCCGAAGACTGCCAAGACAATAAAGCTTATAATTGTCATAAACTCAATAAAATCCTTAAAATTCGTAAAACGATTAGAAAGAAAAATAGAAACAAGAGAAATTATGAAAAATAACACAAAAGGCTGCGTTAAATAACGCCGCAGCGAGCGGTACGGCGGGCGTAGCATTATGGGTTTTGAAACCATGCTTGGCAAAAAATCCTCGATTAAGCCTGCAAGTTCGCGTTTGTTTGCGGCGGGAATGAATACCGCAATTTCTCCCTTATGCTTGCCATATCCCGCGACATTAACTTTTACGGTGCTGTGGCGCAAAATTCGCATGATGGGGGACTTTATTATTATCAGATTGTTAATTGCCTCGCGTTTAAAGCTGGTATACCTTTTGGATATAAGACCTGAAACAGAAGTGATCAGGTCGCCTTTGATGTATAAGTCAAACGGCACGCACTTAAAGACTGTTGAAAGAAAAGAGACAGCAAAGCCAATCAATATGATAATGGAGATTGTGCTGGCTATTGGAGGGATTATAAATTCAAGGGCAGATGAAACCGAACTTATGGATACCCAAATATCAGACATGCTTTTTCCGAGCAGTTTGCCGGCATTATTCACAATAGGAGCGGCAATAAGCAACCCGGTTGTAGTGGAAGTGTTGGCAAGCGCCATAATAATTATTTTTAATGTTGGAGCATGGTAATGCTTGAAATAATTACCTTTAAACGGAAGCAAGGTAAAGAGCAGACTAACATCTTTGACTTTTACTGTCATTTGAAAATCGTTTTTTCGGGGTTTGCCTGCCTCGGTATCAAATCTTAATACCACGCCGCCAATAAACCAGAGCAGCGGCTTTTTTTCTAAAAACATACTTGCAATTCTGTTTTTGGGGATAGTGGCTTCAATCCTGAAAAAAAGGCCTTTAGTAAATCTCACATATTTGTCTGATATATAAAGCCGGTATCTGTGCCATTTTAAAACGGAAACAATTATCACCGTAAATAGGAGGATTAGCTCTAAAATAAAAAAACGGGGAAACCCCCTGCCTACCTTTAAGTTAAAAATTTGCCTTGCCACAGGCAATATTAAAACAAATAAATATGGGGATAAAAACTTTAATATCATAACAGGATGGGGCCTGATTTCCATCTCGGTCATGCATATAGCTCCTTTGATTATAAAAAGCTATTGTCTAACTGCGACATAATAAAGGCGGTTTCATCCTTGGTCAACGGGGGAAGGATTAGGTGGACCCTCGAGGCTTTTAGCCGCAGTGAACAAAGTCCCATCAAGGAAGTAAGCGGTGTAGTAAACCTTTCAGCGTATATAAGGCGAGGACAGGGCAGAAGATACTGTTTTACCACGAAAACACCGCGGGTCAGTACCACAGCCTCGTTGCTAATTGAAAATTGAAAGCTTGAATGCAGCCTAGGCAGATACCAAAACCAAAGCCAAAAGCTGATTAGTATGGTAATAACCGCAAGCAGAACTGCTTCGTCAGGAAGGGAGAAAAAAGCATAGACAGCAAAACACAAGACCAAAACAGCCAAATCTACAAAAAGCAGCCGTATCCGCCACAGCAAGAGCACCCGCGGGGATAATTTGAATTTGCTCATTTAAGACTCCGATTTAAAGTTACTAAAGGCAGTTTATAACTATCTTATGCCAAATAATAGCCTATTATTATAGGTTATTACCGTTCTTCGGTGTTTTTTATCAATTCCCAGTAGGATTTCAGGCTATTTTCAAATTTATTGTTGCCGAATTTATAGTATTTTGCATCCTTAAGCAGGTCAGGCAAGTACTGCTGAGGAATATAGTGGTTGGGATAATCATGGGGATACTTATAAAACTGCCCTTTGACCTTTACATCGTCTCCGTCATAATGCATATTTTGCAGATGCCTCGGTATTGGCCCTACTTTTCCGGCGTCAATATCGGCTAACGCTGTATCAATTGCTGTGTATGCCGAATTAGATTTAGGCGAGAGTGCTACCAGAATAACTGCGTTGGCAAGCGGTATTCTGGCTTCCGGCAGACCTACCATAAGCGCCGAATCGACACAGGCCTTGACAATAGGGATAATTTGCGGATAGGCAAGTCCCACATCCTCGCAGGCACAAACCAAAAGCCGCCTGCAGGCAGAGGGTAAATCGCCGGCTTTTAAAAGCCTTGCCAAATAGTGGATTGCAGCATCGGGGTCAGAACCACGCATGGATTTTTGAAATGCCGAAAGAATGTCGTAATGTTCGTCCCCGGATTTATCATAGCGCATGGCGGCATTACCTGTTAAATCTGCTATGACAGAATTCTCAACCTCGATAATATTACCTTGGTGCTTGCTAGAGAGCACGCACAATTCGGTAATATTAATTGCCTTCCGCACATCGCCACCGCATGCCCTTGAAATAATGGCTATTTGCCGGTCGGTTATATTAATTTTGGCATTATAATCCCTTTCAAGCACTGCCACGGCCCGCTTTATAGCAGACGGGATTTCGAATTCGGGTACCTGCTTAAACTCAAATACTGAACTGCGGCTTAAAATTGCGTTGTAGATATAAAAGTAGGGGTTTTCGGTGGTGGAAGCAATCAGTGTGATATCCCCGTTTTCTATGAATTCCAGAAGAGTCTGTTGTTGCTTTTTATTAAAGTACTGAATTTCATCAAGATAGAGCAGTATCCCGTTAAAACCCGCAAAGGTTCCCACATTGGATATAATTTCTTTTATATCTGAAATGGAGGCGGTGGTTGCGTTTAGTTTGTATAATTTTTTGTTGCAGCTTTCGGAAATTATGTTGGCAACGGTGGTTTTTCCGACACCCGAGGGGCCATAAAATATCAGGTTGGGGATGTTGCCTGATTCTATTATGCGTCGTAATACCTTGCCTTCGCCCAATAGGTGTTTTTGACCTACCACTTCGTTGAGGTTTTTTGGCCTGATTCGGTCCGCCAAAGGCTGGTTCATGACCATCCTCCTTAGTGCCTTGTTAATTGTATTTTAGTCTATTATTTTGGGCGAGTCAAACATTAATTGACCTTATGGTTAGGTATGTATCCATTACAAAAACTTGTATAAAAATAAACATAAAATATTCGTTTTTAGGCGCCACTATATATAGTGGTGCCTTTTTGCACGATGCACAATTTTCCAAAAATATCTTCAGGAAATTTTTATATAATACTTGAATTTATGACTATTATCCCATATAATACAGTTAATAGTGGTGAAAAGTGGTTGTAAAAACCATAAAAGTGGATTAAAGTGGAACGGGAGGTGAGGCAGATGCTGTTTGGTGAGTATCAACACAATATAGACAAAAAAGGCCGGGTTATTATTCCGTCAAGGCTTCGTGACGGCCTTGGAGAACAGTTTATGATATGTAAAGGCCTTGAGGAAAACCGCTGCCTGTATGTTTACTCACTTGACCAGTGGGAAGCGTTGACCGAAAGAATACAGCAGATGCCAACCGCCAAGTCCCGCACACTTAAAAGGTTTTTATATGCCGGAGCCGCCGAACTTGAATGCGATTCGCAGGGCAGGGTGCTGATCCCTGCAAACTTAAGGGAATATGCCTCGTTGGAGGGAACAGTATATATAGTAGGCGCTTCCGACCACGCCGAGATTTGGAACAGTGAGAAATGGCTTGAGGTTAGTGAAAAGACTACACCTGGGCTTGTTGCCCAGTTGATGGAAGAGCTAAACTTCTAAAGAATAGAAAGGCTTTATAAAATGGAGTTTTCTCACAAACCTGTACTTCTTAAAGAAACTGTTGAAATATTGCAAATTAATCCCGAAGGAATATATGTTGACGGTACCGCCGGAGGTGCCGGGCACTCAGCTGAAATTGCAAAAAGATTGACCACGGGGAAACTGATAGCGCTTGATGTTGACCCCGATGCGGTGCAGACAGCCCGCGAAAAATTAAAGGGGCTGCCTGCTGCAGTGCTGCAGTGCAATTTCAGGGATATTGGCAAGGCTTTGGACGAGCTTGGCGTAGACAAGGTTGATGGAGTGCTGTTTGATATCGGCGTGTCTTCCTGGCAGCTTGACAATACCGAACGCGGTTTTTCGTACCATGGCGATGCATATTTGGATATGCGCATGAGCAAGCAGGGGGTAACCGCTGCTGACCTGGTAAACAATCTGTCTGTAGAAAAGCTTACCGAAATTTTTAGGGAGTACGGCGAAGAAAGGTATGCTTTCCAAATTGCCCGAGCGATTGACAAGGTTAGAAGGAATGAAAAGATAGAAACCACTAAAAGGCTTGCCGAGATTGTAGGTTCTGCAATGCCTGCCGCCGCAAGGCGCGATGGCCATCCGGCAAGGAAGGTGTTTCAGGCACTTAGAATCGCTGTCAACGGTGAGTTGGACAACCTGTCTGTTGGCATTGAAAATGCCTTTTCAAGGCTAAAAGCGGGAGGAGTGCTTGCCGTTATTACATTCCATTCCCTTGAGGACAGGATAGTAAAACAAAAATTTGCCGAGTTTTGCAAAGGTTGCATTTGCCCATCCGATTTTCCGGTTTGCATTTGCAACAGAACTCCCACAGGAAAACTTGTTAATAAAAAACCTATACAGCCCTCCCGACAGGAAATAATGGAGAATATGCGCAGCCGCAGTGCAAAATTGCGCGCGGTGATGAAGATAGTCTGATATGGGGTGAAATGTGTGGACAACACAAAATACTACACCGGAAGTTTAGCGTACGACTTCGATCTGTTCTTGCCCAGAGAAAAGAAGAAAAACCAGGATTCAGCTAAGATTGTAAGGATGCCTAAAGCCAATAGCAGAACAAGGACGCTTGCCGTTCCAGTCGCTCAAAAGGTAGGTTCGGTATTGACTGTTGCGTTCATTTTGGCTATGGTCTTTATGCAGCTTTATCTCCGGGTTCAGATTAACGAGATTAATGACCAGATACACAAAAAGAAAGCCGCAGTTGAAGAGTTAATAAGCGAAGAAACAAGGCTGCAAATGGAGCTTGAGAGAAAAATTTCCTATAAAAACCTTGAAGAAGCGGCAGAGGCGCTTGGCATGCGCAAAAAAGAGAGAAGCCAGGTTACATATATAAGGGTCAACAATGCCAATGTGGCAGAATGCCGCGATGGCAAAGTGATTTACGATTCTGATAAGATGGAATAGAAAATATAGTTTGATAATATACTTTTATGAGGCGACACGAGAGTTGAGACTGTGGTTTTAACTCTCGTTAAAGCATTTATTAAAATAAAAACTGGCACAAGGGGATGTATTAAATGGCAAAAGGGCCGACAAAATCCATGTGGATGAGAATGCTTACAATAATGTTGGCTCTTGTGGTGGGGACATTCTGTGTTTCTGCAACCCGCTTGGCCAAAATAATGCTTGTGGACAGTGATTTTTACCAGCAAAAGGCGTCTGAACAGCAGCTATATGATACCGAACTTAGCCCTACAAGAGGCAATATATACGATAGAAACATGAATGTGCTGGCAACCAGCGCGACCGTGTGGACTGCCTATATTACCCCAAATGATTTAAAAAAAATAACCAACCAGTCTGAACGCGAAGCTGTTATAAACCTTATCGCCGACAATGTTTCAAGAATTCTTGAAATAGAACGGGAAAAGGTAATTGAATGCTGCAATAAATCTTCGGCCTATGTAATTTTAAAGAAAAGGGTGGAAAAGCCGCAGGCCGATGAGCTGCGCAGATTTGTTTCTGAAAATAGTTTAGGATACCTGATCGGCCTTGACGAGAGTTCAAAACGCTATTATCCAAATGAAAATCTCGCGTCGGTATTACTGGGGTTTGTGGGTGACGACAACCAGGGGCTGTCGGGACTAGAGGCCTATTATGAATCAGAATTAAAAGGTATACCCGGCCGGGTGGTTGCCGCCAAAAACGCCCGCGGAATGGATATGCCCTTTAGCTATGAAAAAATGATAGACGCAAAACCCGGCAACTCGCTGGTGCTTACAATTGACAAGTATATACAGCATGTGGCAGACAAACTGCTTGAACAGGCGGTAATTGACAATAAAGTTGCAGAGCGTGGCGTCTGCATTATTATGAATGTCAATACAGGCGAAATACTTGCCATGTCGATTAAAGGGGATTTTAATCCCAATGAACCGTTTGCGATAAGCGAAAGCGATGCCAAACTTCTCGAAGGCTTGGAGGGTGACGAAAGGATAAATAAGCTTTCCGAACTTCGAAATAAACAGTGGAGGAATAAGGCGGTTTCTGATCCTTATGAGCCGGGCTCTGTTTTTAAGGTAATAACCCTTTCCGCTGCCCTTGAGGAAGGGTTGACTAGTTTTGACAAGCATTACAACTGCCCTGGATATATTGTGGTGGCCGGGCAGAGATATTCGTGCCATAAAAGGACCGGTCACGGCGGCCAAACCCTTATCGAATCCTTCCAAAACTCCTGCAACCCGGTGTTTATTTCCTTGGGTCAGCTTTTGGGTGTAAAAACCTTTTCAAGATATTTCGACGCGTTTGGGCTTTCTCAGAAAACCGCAATTGACCTTCCGGGCGAGGCGGCTCCCATGTACCACAAGGAAGAAAACATGGGACCTACCGAGCTTGCTTCTACATCATTCGGCCAGACTTTTAAGGTCACCCCGATTCAACTGATAACCGCAATTTCCGCTGCCGTCAACGGCGGATATTTGGTTCAGCCGCATGTGGTGCAGCAGATTATTGATAGTAACAATAACATAGTAAAAACTGTGGAAAACGTAAGAAAACGACAGGTGATTTCCAGCGAAACCTCTACTAAAATGCGCCATTTAATGGAAAAGGTCGTCGACGGGGGCGGCGGTAAAAACGCGTATGTTCTGGGATACCGCATAGGCGGAAAGACCGGTACCTCCCAGAAGGTCGACAAAATGAACCAGGAAAAACAGGGAAATTTGTATATCTCTTCATTCTGCGGAGTGGCCCCTATGGATGATCCTCAGATAGCCGTACTGATAGTGCTAGATGAACCAAAGGGCGACGCGTATTACGGAGGAATGGTCGCGGCCCCTGTAGGAGGACAGATATTCAAGGAAATACTCCCGTATCTTGGATATCAGCCGCAATATTCGGAGGAAGAGCTGCAAAAATTGGCCATAAAGACCCCCGATGTTGTCGGAAAATCGGTTTCGACAGCGGAAAACGCTATAAAAAGCCTTGGGCTTAATGTTAAAATTGTTGGCAAAGGGGAGACCGTTCTAAAACAAAATCCCGCCCCTAATCTGTCCATTCATAAAAATGGTATAGTTGTGTTATACACCGATAGTACCGAAGTGAACACAGTTACAGTTCCCAAACTTACCGGTCTTACAATAGCAGGTGTCAATACCCAGGCCGCAAAGGCGGGAATCAATGTTGAATTTGCCGGACCTTCGTTGACAGACAGCGGCGTGCTGTCATACAAGCAGAGCATCCCGGAAGGCACCACTGTTGAAGCCGGTACAACAGTTACGGTCTATTTCAGAAGCGAAGACACCATTGAATGATGACTTGAAGGTTTGGGTAGTACTTTTTTGGCGGAGTGATTCAGATGAAACTTTCATGCCTTATAGATGACATGCCAATAGAACTTCGGGATTTAGAGATTGCCGGCGTTACCTGTGATTCCAGAAAGGTTGAACCGGGTTTTGCCTTTGTGTGCATTAAGGGTACCTCGCAGGATGGGCATATGTTTGCCGAAGACGCGGCAAAAAAAGGCGCAGCGATAATAATTGCACAAAAGGATATGGGATTAACAAACCAAGTTATTGTTGAGGATACGCGGAAAGTATATGCTCGTATGTGCGCCAGATGGTTTGGTGAGCCCGCAAAGGAGTTAAAGCTTGTAGGTGTTACGGGTACCAATGGCAAAACTTCGGTTTCATATATGCTAAAGTCAATACTTGAGGAAAACGGCTTTAAAACCGGCCTTATCGGTACCATACAAAATATGATAGGCGATGAGGTGATATCGGCGAAAAACACAACTCCTGATGCCTACGAACTTCACTCTCTGCTTAGGTCAATGAGGGATTCGGGTTGTGAATATGTGGTTATGGAGGTTTCATCCCACGCCTTGGATCAGGACCGAGTTTATGGCCTTGAATATGAAGCTGCCATGTTTACTAATTTAACGCAGGATCATCTTGATTATCATGAAACCATGGAAAACTACCTGCAATCAAAACGCAAACTGTTTAAAATGTGCAAAACTGCCATAATTAATTATGATGATCCATACAGCACACAATTGTGTGAAGGGCTTACATGCAAAATTGTGACCTATTCTTTGAAAAACGACCATGCGACATATACAGCGAAAAATATAACCTACCGTCCGAATGGCGTGGATTTTGAGATGGTAGGTTTCGGGGTAATAAGCAGGGTAAGGTTGAAGACCGTTGGCGAATTTTCGGTATACAATGCCATGTGTGCTGGCGTGTGTGCCGTGTCCATGGGGTTCCCACTGGTAAGCGTGGCCAATGCCTTGTCAAACATGCCAGGGGTTAAAGGCCGTGCCGAGGTAGTGCCAACTGACAAAAACTTTTCGGTTATTATCGACTATGCTCATACGCCCGACGGGCTTGAAAATATTTTAAAAACCTTTTCTAACGTCCCAAGGAACAGGCTTGTAGTGCTTTTCGGCTGTGGCGGCGACCGCGACAGGAAAAAAAGGCCGCTTATGGGTGCGATAGCGGCACGCCTTGCCGATTTTGTAATAGTCACAAGCGATAACCCCCGTACCGAGGAGCCGATGGCAATAATCGAAGACATCCTAGAAGGTATGAAAAACTTTAAAACACCTTATGTTGTGATTGAGAACCGGGTTGAAGCGATAGAGTATGCAATTGAAAACGCTCAGGAGAATGATATAATTGTATTGGCCGGAAAAGGTCATGAGACTTACCAGATATTAAAGACCGGCACGATACATCTGGACGAGCGTGAAATTGTGGCGCGTGCGCTGGCAAAGAAAAATAACAGCAACTGAGTTAATACTCACTAATTAATTTAAGACAGCAGGAATGGATGAGCAAAATGAACGGTTTAATACCCATGTTTGCAACAATTGCGGGATTTGGGGTAACCTTTTTAATGGGGATATGGATGGTCCCGTTTTTAAAAAAGCTTAAATTTGGACAGACAATTTATGATGAGGGCCCGCGGTGGCACAAATCCAAACAGGGAACGCCTACCATGGGCGGGTTGATGATAATAATCGGCGTGATTTGCGCAATTGCACTGTCCTTTACGGTTGCTTCGTTTACCAGAGGAAGTTCGCTGATTGCCCAGACCAAGGATCCAATGAAGATGACATTTTTCTTTAGCGGGATAGGTATGGCGCTTGGAATGGGGTTTATTGGCTTTATTGACGATTACATTAAGGTTGTAAAAAAACGCAATCTAGGGCTGACCGCGAGACAAAAAACCTTCTTTCAGTTACTGGTTGCGGTATGCTACCTCTCGAGTTTAGCGCTTGGGGGCATGTCTACCACATGGCTTCCATGGATTGGCGAGATTGACATAATGTCCGGACCGGGCCTGTTGTTCTGGCCCATTGCCGTAATTTTTGTATACGGTTTTACCAATGCGGTAAATTTAAGTGATGGTATTGACGGCCTTGCCACCACTGTGACACTTGTAATTTTCTGCTTTTTCATGTTAGCATCGGGCCTTATGTCTTTTAGCGCAATAAATGTATTGTCTGCAGCAGCTGCAGGCGCATGTATCGGCTTTTTATGCTGGAATGCTCACCCCGCCAAGGTATTTATGGGGGATACCGGCTCGATGTTTTTAGGCGGGCTTGTGGTATCGCTTGCCTTTGGAATCAACAGGCCTGTACTGTTGTTTTTAGCCGGTATTGTGTATTTAATTGAAGCGCTGTCGGTTGTAATCCAGGTTTCATACTATAAAAGGATCAAAAAGCGTATATTTAAAATGAGCCCGCTGCACCATCATTTTGAAATGAGCGGCTGGAGCGAAGAAAAAATAGTTCTAGTGTTTTCACTTATAACATTGGTTGGATGTTTTGTTTCTATTTTGCCGATTATATTTCATATGTAATGCCTTAAGACCAACTTGGAGGAAAGCAGCATGATACAAGGCAGAGCGGAAAGCAGAATTAAGGATACCGAAAAAATCCGTTTGGTTCAAAAAGGTAAAATGGATTTGACCTTTTTATCTTTGGTTATTGTGCTGCTGATTATTGGCCTTGTAATGCTGTTTTCAGCTAGCTACGCATATGCGTATACCGTGTATGGTGACAGCTATAAGTTTATATCCAAGCAGCTTGCGTTTGCAGTTGCCGGCGTAGTTATTATGTATATCGTGTCTAAGATTGACTACCATATCTACAGGAAGTTTGCCTGGATTTTATATATAATTTCAGTTATTTTGCTTATTGTGGTGCTGCTGCTGCCGCCGCTTAGAGAAGGGTTTGATTACAAACGCTGGATAGTAATTGGCCCTATTAATTTCCAGCCTTCCGAAATTGCCAAATTTTCGATAGTTTTGCTGTTTTCCCACTTAATCTCCTTAAACTACCGCCAGATGGAAAGATTTTCATTCGGGATTTTGTTTTTGGGAATGCTTTTGCTGCTGGTTTGCGGCCTTGTTGTCGTTGAGACCCATCTTTCGGCTACGCTTCTTATTTTTGCGATAGGCGTATGCCTTATGATAGTTGGGGGAATAAAGCTAAGATATGTTTCCCTAGGACTTCTTGGCGGCATTGGCCTTGGAGCTGCGGCGATTTTAAGCGGCATTGTAGATTACGGTTCAAGCCGTATCCAATATTGGCTTAACCCTTGGGCGGCACCGCGCGGGGAAGGGTATCAAACCATACAATCCCTGTTGTCAATAGGTTCTGGTGGTTTCCTTGGCAGGGGCTTGGGACAGTCAAGGCAAAAATATTTATGGGTACCCGAACCTCACAACGATTTTATTTTTGCCATTGTCTGCGAAGAGTTAGGTTTTATCGGCGCGCTTGTTATTATCCTTCTCTTTTGCATGCTGATTTGGCGCGGTTTTGTCATAGCAATGCGTGCCCCAGACAAATTTGGTGCACTGCTTGCCGTAGGCCTTACCTTCCAGGTAGGGATTCAGACCGCTTTAAATATAATGGTAGTAACAAATACGATACCAAACACCGGTATTAGCCTGCCGTTTTTCAGCTATGGAGGCACAGCGTTGCTGATACTTTTAGCGGAAATGGGAATTATTCTGTCAATATCGCGAAGTTGCGCATTGCAAAAGGCTTAAATTTTTTGGAAGGGTTGCATTATGCATATATTGTTTGCTGGTGGGGGAACTGCAGGACACATAAACCCCGCGCTTGCTGCTGCAGGGTACATACGTGCAAGGCATCCGGAAGCTAAAATCAGCTTTATCGGAACGCAAAACGGTTTAGAAGCGCGTTTGGTCCCCGAAGCCGGATATGATTTTTATACAATTGATGTAGCAGGATTTCAGAGAAAAATCAATTTTACTAACATAAAAAGAAATATTTCGGCATTAGGAAAAGTATTTAAGGCATCATTTGATGCAAAAAAAATGCTTTTTGCACTAAAACCCGATGTTGTTGTGGGAACCGGGGGATATGTCAGCGGACCGGTATTAAGGCAGGCTGCAAAACTTGGAATAAAGACTGCGATTCATGAGCAGAATGCCTTTCCCGGCATTACAACCAAAATGTTAGCCCCTATGGTTGATAAGGTAATGCTGGCAATGCCAGATGCTCAAAAACACCTTAAACTAAAATCCGAGCCAATAATAACTGGGAACCCCGTACGCGAATCTTTGTTAAATATGAGCCGCGAGCAGGCAAGGCGAAAGCTTGGAATGGATTCGCGTCCGTTTATCTTGTCCTTTGGGGGAAGCCTTGGGGCACGACCCATAAATCAGGCGGTTGCCGATTTAATAAAGTGGCACTTTAAAACCGGCAAGTACTACCACTACCATGCTACCGGAAAAACCGGTTATGAACCGACAATGCAGCTTTTGAAAGATAATGGTGTTGAAGTTGAAGGCCTTAGTAATATCAGAATAACCGAATACATAAACGACATGGATGTCCTGATGGCTGCAGCGGATTTGGTAATCTGCCGCTGCGGTGCTATTACTTTAAGCGAACTGCAGGTTCAGGGGAAGCCGTCTATTTTGATTCCATCACCCTATGTCGCAGAAAACCATCAGTTCCATAATGCCATGACCATGAAAAGGATAAATGCTGCGGAGGTTATTGAGGAAAAAGACCTGACCGGATATCGCCTTATCAGGACAGTGGCTTTGCTGTTATCTGACAAAGCCAGACTTTTACAGATGGGCCAAAATGCAAAAAAACTTGCTGTTTTCGACGCAAATCAGCGTATTTATAACGTAATAATGCAACTTTGTGAACAAGCCTGATGACACACCATAAATGCGCCCAGCATAGAATGGACTGAAAGGCAGCCAGATGCCGAAAGTTGCTTTTGCATTTTTGGAACTGATGCCTTTTGCTGTTTGCGAAAGGGTGCATGGTATGTCAAAATTAATAATCGACGGTGGCTACCGTCTGAATGGCGAGGTTCGGGTGCACGGTGCCAAAAACAGCGCATTGCCAGTACTGACGGCCACTTTGTTATGTCCCGGCGTGAATATTATACATAATTGCCCGAAACTGTCTGATGTTGAAGCCACATTAAAGATTCTGACCCACCTCGGCTGCAAATGCCATCGGGAACAGGATACCGTGGTGGTTGATTCAAGCGATATAGTCAATTGTGATATTCCTGATGAATTAATGCGGGAAATGCGCTCGTCTATTGTTTTTTTAGGGGCAATAGCGGCGCGTTGCGGATATGCCAAGCTTAGCAGCCCCGGCGGATGCGAATTGGGGCCAAGACCTATTGACCTCCACCTGTCCTCCTTAAGGCAGATGGGTCTTGTTATTGATGAAAGCCACGGGTATCTAGAGTGTACAGTTGAAAAAAGTTTGGTTGGCACAGAGATAAACCTTTCCCTTCCAAGCGTGGGAGCCACCGAAAACATTATGCTGGCAGCCACAACTGCCAAAGGCAAAACTGTTATCCATAATGCGGCACGGGAGCCGGAAATAAGCGACCTTGCAGATTTTTTAAATAGTGCAGGCGCTTGTATACACGGTGCCGGTACCGGAACAATAGAGATTATAGGTGTAGACCCCAAAACTATGCACGGCACCGAACATACCGTTATTCCCGATAGGATTATAGCTGCTACCTATATGGCTGCCGCCGCAATCACAAGGGGTTGTGTTGTTTTAAAGGATATTATTCCGTCGCATATAGCACCTGTATTAAGCAGTTTTAAAGAGGCGGGTTGTGATATAAATATTTGGGACCGAACCCTTAAGATTACTGCTCCCCCACAGCTTGGAAGAATCAGGCAGATTAGAACGCTTCCGTTTCCCGGCTTCCCGACCGACGCAGGTCCGCCGGTACTTGCCATGACAACTATAGCAAACGGTTCGTCCATGTTTGTTGAGAATGTATTCGAAAATAGATTTAAGTATGTTGACGAACTGAAAAGACTCGGTGCGGTTATCAGCGTCTCGGGCAGGGTTGCAGTGGTAGACGGAGTAAAAAGCTTGTCGGGCGCTAGTGTAGTCGCAACCGATTTGCGCGGCGGTGCAGCGTTGGTAGTTGCAGGTTTGGCCGCGCAAGGCACTACCACTATTGACGAAATTCGTCATATTGACAGGGGATATGAAAATATAGAGCTGTCCCTTTCTTCGCTTGGAGCCAAAATAAAAAGGGAATGAAGTCTTAATGAATCGCAGGGAAGTTAAAAAACACGAAATTAGGCAGGCGGCGATAATCAAAAATTCAATTCGCCGCCGACGCAAACGCCGCAGGCTAAAAATACAGTTTTATCTGGCTTTATTATTCATTTTTTTAAGTATAATCGGTGTATTGGCCTATACGGTTTTATTCCCTGCGAAAAAAATCACCGTAATGGGCGAGTGCAAATATAATGCCGTTGAGATTATTGAAGTTTCAGAAATTAAGATCGGCAAAAGTATTTTCCAAATAGACACTAATGCAGTTAAATCAAGAATAGAAACACGCCTAACTTATATAGAAACCGCAAAGGTTTCGCGAAAGCTGCCATTTGAGGTATTAATCGAGGTGTCCGCTGCAGTACCGCGTTACGCCTGCAAATTTGAAGGTTCTTATTTGCTTGCCAGTGAAACTGGCAAAATTCTTGAAATTGTTGCGGACAAGCCCGAGGGAGTCACAATAATTTCGGGGCTGAAACTCAATAATCCCAAATCCGGACACTATATTGAATTTTTAGATATGGACCAGAAATATGTTTTTGATCAGCTTAAACAGGGCATTTCATCAAGGCTGCTGGACATTAATTTTATTGACTTGTCCGATATAGTTGATATACAATTAATATATGAAAATAGAATCCTGATAAATCTTGGCTCTTCAATCGACTTGGATTACAAACTTGCCCATGTGGCGGCGGTACTAAAAGAATTGGACCAGAGCGAAGAGGGTACGCTTAACCTTAAATACTGGGCAGAAAACAACCAGCAGTCTTTCTTTAAGAAAGAAAAAATTGACATTAGCTATTAAGTTTGATATTTGTATTTACATATGCTAATATTCATAAAGTTGTAAAAATTTATGTATTTTGTATTTTAATATGTTGAATTTTAAGTCATTTCATGATAAAATCATTAACATATAATTGGTATAGTTGTAAGTTTAGACATATAAATCGGAAGGATTGATAAATATGCCATTTGAAATAGCAAATGAGCTGGCTGATGTTGTCCAAATCAAGGTTATAGGAGTAGGAGGGGGCGGAGGCAACGCCATAAACCGGATGGTTACTGCCGGTGTACGCGGCGTTGAGTTTATCGCGATTAATACTGATAAAGCCGCCATTTTGCAGTCTAAGGCTACTCATAAAATTCAAATTGGTGAGAAAGTGACAAGGGGCCAGGGTGCAGGTGCTAATCCCGAAAAGGGTCAGAAAGCCGCCGAAGAATCCAGAGATGAGATTACAGCAGCTCTTAAAGGCGCGGATATGGTTTTCTTAACTGCTGGTATGGGTGGCGGAACCGGTACTGGTGCTGCGCCTATTGTAGCTCAGATTGCCAAAGACATGGGCATTTTGACAGTTGGTATTGTCACCAAACCCTTTGCATTTGAAGGCAAAAGGAGAATGGAACAGGCTGAAATGGGTATTGCTGCGTTGCGCGAGCATGTAGACAGCCTGATTGTTATACCGAACGAACGCCTTAAATTTGTGTCTGAGCAAAAGATTACACTTGCCAACGCTTTTGAAATTGCCGACGATGTACTGCGCCAGGGCGTTCAGAGCATCACAGAGCTTATCAACGTAACTGCAATGGTCAACCTTGACTTTGCCGATGTAACCACCATAATGAAGGACGCTGGCTACGCCCATATGGGTGTTGGACATGCCACCGGTAGGGACAAGGCTGAAATCGCAGCACAGGCCGCTATCAGCAGCCCGCTTATCGAAACCTCCATGGAGAATGCGAGGGGCGTTATTATCAACATTACCGGTTCTGTTGACATCGGTCTTGAAGAGGTTGAGCTTGCATCCACAATTGTCGCCAAGACTGCTCACCCCGATGCAACTATTATCTGGGGTGCACGGCTTGATGAGAATATGAATGATGAAATCCGTGTGACTGTAATAGCTACCGGTGTTGGCGAAGATAGTTTTGAGAGTGCTTCTTCTAAAAAGCTGGAGAACATACTTTCAGAAACCGGGGAAGGCAACAACGACGACGATTATTACGATGTAATGACTATATTTAACCGCAAATAATTTTTAATGTTTGCTTTAAAATCCGCAATAGTGTAAAAGATGAATTGTTTTACATTATTGCGGTTTTTTTATGGAAAATATAGCTTAAGGAGTTTAAATTATGTCAGTGCCAAGACCAGAATATCCCCGCCCGCAGATGGTAAGGGACGGATATATTAATCTTAACGGAGAATGGGAATTTGAGTTTGATTTCGGCCGTTCGGGCAGGGAGCGCAAGATGTATGAGAACGGCAATTTTACTAAAAAGATAATAGTTCCGTTCTGCCCCGAGAGCAAACTTTCGGGCATAGAATACAAGGATTTTATGAATGCAGTTTGGTACCGCCGCAAATTTACAGTACCGGAAGAGTGGAAGGGTTACAGGACTTACATTCATTTTGGTGCAGTTGACTACTACTGTGAGGTATATATTAATGCCAGGCAGGTTGGCAGCCATGCAGGTGGATATACCTCTTTCTCCTTTGATATTACAGACTATCTGGTTCAAGGAGAAAACACAGTGGTTGTTCTGGCTGAGGATGACAACCGCAGCGGAAGGCAGCCGAGGGGTAAACAGTCGGCAGCATATTATTCCCACGGCTGCGATTATACACGCACTACCGGAATTTGGCAGACTGTCTGGCTTGAAAAGGTACCGGTGGACCACATAAAGCGTTTCAGGTTTTTTCCCAATCCAGTTGAATGCGCTGTGGATATTCAGGTTAACATAACCTATCCTAAAGGTGGTGCTAAGCTTTTAGTTGAAACCTTCTTCGAGGGAAGACCGACCGGATCTCAAACCGTTTCGGTAGACGGCCATACCACAATGGTTCACATACCATTAAGTGAAAAACACCTTTGGGAAGCCGGTGTAGGGAACCTTTACGATGTAAAGTTCACGCTTTTTGTAAATGGCCGCGAGGTTGACCGCATTGACAGCTACTTCGGGCTTAGAAGTGTCAGCTGGGATAACAACACCATGTATTTAAACGGCAAACCAGTGTTCCAAAGGTTGGTTTTAGACCAGGGCTTTTATCCAGATGGCGTGTATACTGCTCCGACCGACGAGGATCTGCTTAATGATATTAAGCTGTCTATGGATTTAGGCTTTAACGGCGCACGATTGCATGAAAAGATCTTTGAGCCGAGATTCCTTTACTGGGCGGACAAAATGGGTTACCTTGTTTGGGGGGAGCACGGCAACTGGGGACTTGAAATACACAACGGCGACGGAATACGTAATTTCCTGCCTGAGTGGATAGAAGCGCTAAATCGCGATTTTAACCACCCCTCTATTATTGGTTGGTGCCCGTTCAATGAGACCTGGGATGGCAAACAGCGGCAGGATAATGCAGTCTTGAGCACCGTTTACTATGCCACAAAAGCTATTGACCCCACCAGGCCGGTTATAGACACCAGCGGAAACTACCATGTAATAACCGATATTTTCGATGTGCATGATTATACCCAGGATTTCGAAAAGTTCTATAAAAAATACGAAGCTGTAAAACATGGCGGAGAGCATTACTGCAGTTATCCAGACCGCCAGAAATATGAAGGGCAGCCCTATTTTGTAAGCGAGTTTGGCGGCGCATGGTGGAGCAATGAAGCCACTGAGGGCTGGGGTTACGGAGACAGGCCCAAAACACCTGACGAGGTAGCCGAAAGATATGAGAAGTTGGCTTCGTATATGCTGGATCATCCCTATATTTGTGCGTTTTGCTATACACAGCTTTACGACGTGGAACAGGAGCAGAACGGCCTTTACACTTATGACAGGAAGCGCAAGCTGACAGACAGCGCTTATGACAGAATAAGGTCGGTAAATTTAAAACGCGCAGCAATTGAAAAATAATTTACAAGCAAATTTAGGAGCAGCCTGATGGATTGGTATGAGATACTGTTAAAAGTGCCAACGGAGCATACCGAAATGGCGGTTGATATTTCAAACATGGTGGTACCGCACGGGATATTTATTGAAGACTATTCCGATTTAGAGCAGGGTGCCCTGGAAATTGCCCATATTGATTTAATAGACGAGGATTTGCTGAGAAAAGATCGTGATTACACGATTATTCATATTTATATAAGTGATGCGGATAACCTGGCTGAAGGGCTTGAATACCTTAAGGAAAGGTTATCTGCCCTTAGAATCCCGTTTGAGATAAACACATCGAGTGTTAATGAATCCGACTGGGCGGATAACTGGAAAAAATATTTTAAAACTACCGAAATAGGGCAAAAGTTGGTTATCCAGCCTTCATGGGAGGAGTATTACAAAAAAACAGACAGGGTGGTTTTGAAAATTGACCCGGGTGCCGCCTTTGGCACGGGCACCCATGCCACTACCCGACTTTGCCTTGAATTAATCGAAAAATTTGTGAAACCTTTGTCTACGGTGCTTGACATTGGCTGTGGCAGTGGAATTTTAAGCATTGCCGCAGTGCTTTTTGGCGCTAAGAGGGCTGTAGGCGTTGATATTGAACCACTGGCAGTAAAGGTTTCCAAACAAAATGCCGAAATTAACGGTGTTTCAGACAAGACTGAGTTTTTGCAAGGGAATCTTACGGACAGGATAAATCAAAAATATGATATTGTATGCGCTAACATAGTTGCCGATGCAATAATCAGGCTTTCTGCTGATATTGGCAAATATATTAATAATAACGGCATTTTTTTGTGCTCGGGAATTATCGACATTAGGGCAAAAGAGACTGAAAGTGCGCTGCTTGCCAACGGTTTTAGGATTATCGAGCATAAAAATCATGAAAACTGGAATGCATATGTAGCTGTTTTAACTTAAAGTTTTGGAGGAATATAATGCTACAATTCGAGGAGCAAAAACAACGCATTGAAGAATATGAAGATGACCTTGAAGAGCTTAAAGAAGCTCTGGGATTGGATGATTTAATAAAAGAAGTGGAATTGCTTGAAGAAAAAACCTCGGACGAGGGATTTTGGAACAATGTAGCTGAGTCCCAGAAGGTTATGCAGAGAATCCGCCACTTAAAAGACAAAATAGAAAAGTTCGAGAAATTAAAATCTACTTATGACGATATTATTGCATTGATTGAAATGGCCGATGAAGACGGCGATTTATCGCTTCTGGATGAAATAACCGAAAATATAGACCAATTTATCAGTGAGCTTGAAAATTTAAGGCTTTCCACACTGCTAAAGGGTGAATATGACAGTAAAAATGCAATTATTACCTTTCATGCGGGCGCGGGTGGCACCGAGGCTCAGGACTGGGCAAGCATGCTGCTTAGGATGTATACACGATGGAGCGAGCGCCACGGATTTAAGGTAAAAACCCTGGATTTTCTGGATGGCGAGGAGGCGGGTATTAAAAGCGCCACTATTTTGGTGGAAGGTCTTAATGCCTACGGCTACCTAAAAAGTGAAACCGGTGTGCACCGTTTGGTACGGATTTCCCCGTTTGACGCGTCGGGCAGGCGGCACACTTCATTTGCTTCGGTAGAGGTAATGCCCGAGATAGATGATGATATTGAGATAGTAATACGGGATGAGGATATCAAGGTTGACACCTTCCGTTCGGGCGGTGCGGGTGGACAGCACGTGAACAAAACCGAGTCGGCAGTAAGAATTACGCATCTGCCTACCGGAATAGTGGTGTCCTGCCAGAACGAGCGTAGCCAGCACCAGAACCGCGAAAATGCGTTGAAAATGCTCAAGGCCAAACTTGCTGAAATAAAAGAAAGGGAACATCTTGAAAAGATAGAAGACATAAAAGGAGAGCAAAAGGAAATCGGCTGGGGTTCCCAGATAAGGTCCTATGTGTTTATGCCTTATACCTTGGTAAAAGACCACAGGACAGGGTATGAAACCGGAAATATCGGCGCTGTTATGGACGGTGATTTGGACGGGTTTATAAATGAGTACCTAAAAGCAGCGTCATTAGGTAAAATACGTTAGTAGTTTGGAAGACAGATTGTATTTATAAATATAAAAGACCGTCTATTGTAACCAGATACAATAGACGGCTAATTTTTCTATGGAAGGTATGCGCCGTAACTTTTAAGTTTTAAACGCAGTTTTTGTACATCTATCGAATGAACATTGCTGTCCGGTTGGTTCAAAGCCATCCATGCAGCTATACCGGCCGCTTCGCCGGTTGTAAGACAATTGGGCATTACCCGTATGCTCGCCTGTATGCGCCTGTCACATGAAATTGACCGGCCGGCCACCAGTATGTTTTTTAAGTTTTTAGGCGTAAGGCAGCGATAAGGAATTCCGTGCGACTCGCCTTTCTGATATCTGAACTCGTAATCAACACGGGATTTCTGAAGTCTTTCGGTCTCCTCCGGAGTCCTGTGAATATCAATATAATAACTGTTTCGCGCTATTTCATCCTCGAAAGACCTGCGGCTTAAGTAATCATCAATGGTCAGCATGTAATCGCCGATGATTCGCCTTGATTCCCGAACACCCAGCAGGGAAGCAGTGTTGACCAAAAATGCCCCAGAAAAGGCTTCGGGAAAATATTTTGCCAAAGCCTGTTTGTACTGGTAGGCAATCCTGCGACCCTGGATTAATGCTCTTGATACGCTGACAGGGTCTGTACTGTCCGCATTAAAGATATGGCCCGCATTAAATCCGAATACATTTGGACCTATCATTTGGTCGCACAAATGGGTATCGGTAATGAGCGGGAATTCATTGTCTTTCGCAATATCATAAACGATACTGTCTTTATAATTCGGATGAAGTCCGTGACCGTGGTGGCGGCCATGTTTTTTATTGTATTCATATTCGTAGGTGTTTACATTGGCAAGCACGAAACAAAGCGTGGAGGGCATGATTTCCCCGCCGGGCCCACCTTGTTCGTATTCCGCGCCGGCAAAGACAGCCAGATCAGCGTCGCCGGTACAGTCTATGTATACTTTCGCCTTATAGGCAATTAATCCTTGTTTGTTAGACACTATGATTGTATTGACATTCCCATCTTTATCAGCATCGGCGGAACACAGCTGGGTATTAAATAAGATATCGGCGCCAGATTCGGTTACCAAATCGTCATAGACCCGTTTTAAAACCTCGCTGTCAATAGCAACCCAGTCAAGGTCATTCATTTTCACATGAGCCATTTGTTCTTTAACGCTGTTGAAAACGCGTTCGGCAATACCGCGGTAAATAATTTTCTCTTTATCTGAAAAGGGGCACCAGGCTGGCACCAAACCTGCTGTGCCCATTCCACCCAAGACCCCGGTCGCTTCTATCAGCAAAGTTTTGGTACCTTCCCTTGCCGCCGCGGCCGCTGCCGCGCAACCGGCTGGTCCTCCTCCTACAACTATGACATCATATTGTTCATTTAAAGGGATTTCCTTTTTTAAAGTATACATAACGCTCACCTTAACCAATATTTGCGGTGTGACGCTCCATCAGTTTCTTAATGCGGTCAACAGGGTCGAGCAGTTTGCTAATGGACATATCGTAATTTAATGTATCTATTAAATAGGCGATGTATTTGGACATGTCAACATTGGTATACCATTCGCGGCTAAGCAGTTCATCGGTAGTGTAAATAAGGTTAGTGGTAAAGACTCTGCTAAAATAACCTTTTTTATAGAATTCATCAAATTTTTCGAGACCGTCCACAAACAAGCCAAAGGTGGCAAACATAAATATTCTGTTGGCTTTCATGTCTTTAAGTTTAACGGCAATATCAAGCATGGATTCACCCGAAGCAATTATGTCGTCGACTATTATGACATCCTTACCCTTTACGTCGTTGCCCAAAAATTCATGCGCTTCTATAGGATTCCTGCCGTTGATGATTACCGAATAATTACGGCGCTTATAAAACATTCCCAGTTCCAAACCCAGTACCGAAGAATAATAGATACATCTTGGCATTCCGCCCTCATCCGGCGAAATAATCATGACGTGTTCACGGTCAAGTTTTATATCCGGTACAGCTTTTACAAGCGCCTTTATCATTTGATAGGTTGCCTGCACATTGTCAAACCCACTTAAAGGAATTGCGTTTTGAACGCGCGGGTCGTGTGCGTCAAAGGTTAATATATTGTCAACACCCATATGCACGAGTTCCTGCAAAGCAAGCGCGCAATCGAGGGATTCCCTTGCGGTGCGCCTGTGCTGGCGACCTTCGTACAGCATGGGCATGATAACCGTAATTCTTCTGGCTTTACCCCCAAGTGCCGCAATTATGCGTTTTAAGTCCTGAAAGTGATCATCGGGGCTCATGGGTACAGTTTTCCCGTACATTTTATATGTTACGCCATGGTTGAAAACATCGCAAATAATGTAAATGTCCTGGCCCCTTGCGGTGTGTTTGATAACCCCCTTTGCCTCACCAGTACCAAATCGGGGACATTCCGTAGGGATGATGAATGAGTGACCCTTCGGCATCTCGCGCCATTGCAGAAGGTAATTGTCAACCTTGGAAGAAAGCTTTTCACATCCCTTCATACTGATAATCGCAAGATCCCCGAACGGGGTATGTTTTTGCTCAACAGCAGACATTTTTTGACCCTCCATTAATTTTCAACATACTACTCCTTAATTATTCTATCATATAAAGCAGATATTAGAAAGGTAGTTTCATAAAATTTATAGAAAAAAGGGGATATTTGTATTAATTGTAATAAAGAATTGCCTAATCTACCTATATTTGATATAATATTAAAAAATTGCAGAGGTACATAATGATGACAAAAGTCACTTTATTGGCATATACACCCGACCCGGAAAGGCTGGTTGCTTCGGCGGCAAAACTTTGCTATTCGCCAAGCAGCATTGAAAAAATTAAAGAAGGCCTGACAGATGAAAAAACCGCGCAATTTGTCGATATGCTGGCTGAAATCGGGCATGAAAGCCCTATTGAGCATGTGTCCTTCACGTTTGGTATAGAGGGCGTTTCAAGGTCCCTCTTGGCACAGATAACCCGTCACAGGATTGCATCCTATTCGGTGCAGAGCCAGCGGTATGTTAAGGAAGCACAGTTTGAATATATTTTACCTCCCGAGATTGAAAAAATCCCCGAAGCCAAAGGGATTTTCATTGAAGCAATGCGGGATGACCAGAGGATTTACGACAAACTTTCCGAAATTCTAAAAGAAGCTCATTATAAAAACTTTATAGCAGAGGGAATGGATGAAAAGCAGGCCCAAAAGGCTTCCGAGAAAAAGGCTATAGAAGATGCAAGGTACGTGCTCCCCAATGCCTGTGCCACCAAAATGGTTGTTACCATGAATGCGAGGAGCCTGTACAACTTTTTCCGCCATCGCTGCTGCAACCGTGCCCAATGGGAAATCAGGCAGGTGGCTATTGAAATGCTGCGGCTTGTATCGGAGGTAGCGCCCAATCTGTTTAAAAATGCGGGCCCCGGTTGCCTGTCGGGCAAATGTCCCGAAGGGAAAATGACCTGCGGAAAAATTACAGAGGTTCGTAAATATTTTGAAGAGTTGAAAGAAAAATACGAAAAATAATAAAGTGGTGTGGAATTTGGGTAAACTGATTGTTATAGAAGGCCTTGATGGAAGCGGTAAAACTACTCAGTTTCGGTTGCTGCAGGACCGGCTGAAAAAATCCGGATTACCGCATCTTGCAATCTCTTTTCCTGATTATGAAAGCCGCTCGAGCGAGCTTATAAAAATGTATTTGTCGGGAGAGTTCGGCAAAGATCCTAAATTGGTAAACCCTTATGCCGCATCCATTTTTTATGCTGCCGACAGATACGCAAGCTATAAAAAACATTGGGAGGGTTACTATAAATCAGGCGGCGTTGTTATTGCAAGCCGCTATGTTACTTCCAATGCGGTGCATCAGGCGTCAAAATTGCCGGAAAAGGACCGAAAGGACTACCTTGACTGGCTTTATGACCTTGAGTACAACAGAATTCAAATTCCAAAACCCGATTTGGTGGTTTTTTTGGATATGCCGATTGATATATCAGAAAAACTGATGTTTGCGCGATATAAAGGGGACAATAGCAAAAAGGACATTCACGAACGGGATAAAAAATATTTGAAAGAGTGCCGCAATGCAGCGCTTTTTGCAGCAGAATATTCAGGATGGGATATAGTTAAATGCTATTGCGATGACCGACCTTTAGAAATAGAGCAAATCTCTGATGTTATTTTCGACAAAACCTTAAGAGTACTTAAGAAAGGAGTATGAGTATGGTCTATATCTTTCTTGCAGAAGGCTTTGAGGAAACCGAAGCAATAGTTACTGTTGACATTTTAAGGCGTGCAGGAATAAATGTTAAAACCGTGGGTGTATCTGGTAAGGTAATAACCGGGGCGCATGGTATTCCTGTGGTATGTGACCTTAATGAAGATGAGATTTCACCTAATTATAAACTGACCGGCATTGTTCTTCCGGGAGGCATGCCGGGAACTATAAATCTTGAAAAATCTCAAACCGTACAAAAATTTATTGACTTTGCGTTCCAAAACAATTTGGTTATCGGTGCCATATGCGCTGCCCCATCAATATTGGGAAACAAAGGTCTTTTAAAAGGAAAGCGTGCTGTGTGCTATGATGGCTTTGAGGACCGGCTATTGGGCGCAGAAGTTCTGCATGAGCCCGTTTGTGTTGACGGCAAAATTATTACTGCCAATGGTCCGGGGGCCGTGTTTGAGTTTGGGCTCTCTTTAGCCCGGGCACTTAAAGACGAGCAGACAGCAGCTAGCGTGGAGGCAGCAATGAAATGCCGCCGTTAGACTTAAGGCTATATAAAAATGATTTAAGAAAGTATTATAAGGAAAAAAGATCAAAACTCGATAAACAAAAAAAGGATGACATGGACCGCCAGATTACCCAGAATGTCTTGAAACTTCGCTTGTATAAAAATGCAAAAAAACTTCTGATATATGTATCCACCGATATCGAGGTCAACACCAGGGATATTATTTCTCATGCCTTTAAAGACGGAAAAGTAGTTGCGGTCCCGCGCTGTATCCCCGATACCCGGCAGATGAATTTTCATATTATTAAAAGTTTTGATGATTTGGAACCGAGTAATTACTCGCTTTATGAGCCTAAAGAAACTCTGCCAATTCTTGAGGATTTTAATTCAAGCATTATGATAGTTCCGGCATTGTCCATCGACCAGAGGGGATACCGTCTGGGCTACGGAAAAGGTTACTATGACAGGTATCTTGTTAAATACACAGGTATTAAAATTGGATTGTGCTATTCCGATGACATAAGAAGGCAGCTGCTTTATGGAAGGTATGATAAACCTGTGGATTTAATTGTGACTGAAAAGGGGATACGCCGGCCCAAAGGATAAAAATTAAACGGGCTTGTTGTTACAAGCCCGTTTGGAACTAGCGCTTTTTGTTAATCACATCTGTCACAGCAGCATGCAATAATGATTATGAGTAATATAATCCACAAACAATCGTTGTCTCTACCGAAAAAGCCTCTCATAAGTAAAAATTCACCTCTCATTTTAGTTTCAATACATTCTATGATAGCTTGCTTATTTGGGTGAATTAATTGAGGCTATTTATTACCGGTTCTGACAAAATTAAACTTAGCCACGAAGGATAGGTTATTATGAATAAGGATTTTGAGCTTAACGCTGATTTTGAAAATAAAAAACCACAGGCCAGCAAAGAAGCGGATGATTGTGATTTTGTCTTGGGAAGCGATTTTGTGATAGACACTTCCCAAGAAGAGAAAGATTTAAAAACAATACGGAAGAAAAACCACAAGCGTAGCAAAGGTCCGGTAGTTGTATTTGCATGGGTTGCGGGTATAATTTTGGTATCATTTGCGCTTGCATATGTTTTGATTGTCGGCCTTTCTGATTATTTGGGGATAGGTGACGGCAGAATATGTACGGTTGAAATTGCCCAAGGCATGTCCACCAAACAGATCGCCGAGGTGCTGCATGAAAATGGTGCCATAAAAATGCCCTTTTTGTTCCGTGTGTATTCCAAACTAAAGGGTTATGACGGGACATATAAATACGGAATTTTCGAATTTACCAATGACATTGGCTATGAAGGAATAGTCGAAAAACTTCAGACTGAGGGTGCCCAGGCCGAAACGGTTACCGTCCGTATTCCCGAAATGGCTACAATAAACGAAATTGCGGCAATTCTTGAGGAAGCAGGTGTTTGCACTGTACAGGAGTTTAAAGTCGCCTGTCAGGAATACAAAACCTCTGACTTGCCAAAAAGCATGAGTTTTTTAAATGACATTCCGATTGAATTGGTACATTACCGCTTTGAAGGGTATTTGTTCCCCGATACCTATCGGTTTTACAAGGATGAATCCAAAGACTGCGCAACCCTTGCAATTGATAAGATGTTAAGAAACCTCGACACCAAACTGACCGAGGAGATGAGAAAAAGGGCGCAGGAGATGAACAGGTCTATACATGAAATACTGACAATGGCATCTATAATCGAGCTTGAAGCCAGCGGCCATCCGGCAGAGATGCCTAATGTAGCGGCGGTTTTCTACAATAGGCTGGCCTGGACTGATCAGCCTAATCTTTTGGGGTCCTCGCCTACGATGTATTACCCAAACGAAAAGAATCCCGACAAAAGGTATGATACTAACGTAACCCCAGGTTTGCCGCCCGGCCCCCTGTGCGCTCCAAGCTTAAATGCCATAAAGGCTGCGCTTTATCCCACTGAAAATTTCAAATACACCTATTTTGTTACCGACTCGGATATGAAGTTTTACTACAATACCAGCCTTGAGGACCATAATGCCACAATAAAAGCCCTTAAAGCACAAGGCAAATGGGTGGGTTAAAATAACAGAAACGGAGCAAAATAGATGGCTAAAATTACTCCTCCCGAACTGTTAAGCCCTGCCGGAGATCTGGCAATGTTTAAGGCTGCCGTGGATTACGGTGCTGATGCCGTATACCTTTCCGGCGAAGAATATGGTATGCGGGCGTCCGCCAAAAATTTCAGCCTTGAAGAAATGGCAGAAGGGTTAAAATATGCACACAGCCACGGCGTTAAGGTATATGTAACCTGCAATACGTTGCCGCATAACGAGGAAATAAAAAGGCTTCCGCAGTATCTTGAACAACTAAATTCTTTGGGTGTTGACGCTATAATTGCTTCCGACTTTGGGACAATAAACCTTATAAAGCGGTATGCTCCAAATGTTAAACTGCACATATCGGTACAGTCGGGAATTGTAAATTATGAAACGGCACGGGCTTTTTACGATATGGGCGCCTCAAGAATCGTTGTGGCGCGCGAACTGTCTTTAGAAGAGATAAAAGAAATCAGAGATAAAACCCCAAAAGACCTGGAAATTGAGGCTTTTGTGCATGGGGCGGTATGTGTTTCCTTTTCGGCGAGATGCCTTTTGTCGAGCTATCTTACAGGAAGGGACGCCAATCGCGGGGATTGTGCGCAGCCCTGCCGCTGGAGCTATTCGCTGGTTGAGCAAAAGCGCCCTGGGGAATTTTATGATATTACAGAGACCGAAAATGGGACATATATACTTAACGCAAACGACCTTTGCATGGTCGAGCATATACCCGAACTAATCGCTGCAGGCATTGACAGTTTTAAAATAGAAGGCAGGGCGAAATCCCACTACTACGTTGCGGTTACCACCAACGCTTACCGTGCTGCGATAGACTCTTATATTTCAAGCCGTGATAATTGGAAAGTGCCAGAATGGATACAGCAGGAACTTAATAAAATCAGCCACCGGGAGTATTCCAAAGGTTTTTACTTCGGCAAACCTAAAAACGCTCAAACCTATAAGAGTGGGGGATATATTAGGGACTATCAGGTAGGCGCAACGGTTGAAGGTTACGAAAATGGGATGCTTGTTGTGAAAATGAAAAACAAGTTTTCAAAAGGGCAGGAGTTCGACTGTCTTGAGCCCGGCTCCAAACCTTTTGTATTTACTGTGAAAAAGATGTACGATGAGACTGGTGAGGAAATAGAATCGGCACCCCATCCGGAAATGATCGTTAAAATTCCGTACCCCGTGCCGATAAAACCCGGTTCAATGCTTAGGATGAAAATAAATTAAAAAATAAATCACAACCGTCTAAAACCGGATTTTAATGGCAATTATAATATTGCTATTAAAACTGGATAGGCGGTTTTTGTATGGGCAAAAAATATGATAAGATTTTTGGAATACGCTGCATTTTTTGTTTTTTCTTTATAGTTTTGCTTATGTTTATATCAGCTTTAAGAATCTACCGGATTAACTTTCTAGATTACCAGGAAACCGCAAAGGCGCAAAGCAGTTTCAGTCTTGAAGTGGCAAAATACAGAGGAGTAATCTATGACTGTAATTTGGTGCCGATGGTAGGGAATACTTCAAAATATGTAGCGGCGGTTCCGCCTACGCCAAAGGCTGCGGTGGGGCTTAGGAAACTGCTGTCGGGAGAAAGATTACAGCAAGCATTGCAAAGGCTGGAAGGCGGAAAACCTATATTGGTCGATGTGCCCGCATATATCGAGACTGATGGAATAGAGATTCTCAGCGTTCCGAGCCGATACAAGAATGACCAGCCTGCAGCCCATATAATTGGGTATCTGGACAGTTCTGGCCACGGGACTGCAGGAATAGAGGCAGCCTATGACGATATTCTTTACTCCAATCAATCTTTGACTATCAGGTACTTTATTGATGCATGGGGCAGGGTTTTGCCTGGAGCGGAGCCGGAAATCAATGGCATTACCGGCAGCACCAACAGCGGAATTGCATTGACCATTGATTTGAAAATACAGGAAATTGTTGAGCAGGCGGCGGAAAAACTGCAAACCGGGGCAGTAGTGGTGCTGGAGGTAGGTAGCGGGAAGATCAGGGCAATAACAAGCAAACCTTCGTTTAACTCCAATGCGATTTCAGAGAGTTTGAACAACCCATTATCGCCATTGTTCAACAGGGCTTTGGCTGCCTATGATGTGGGTTCGGGGTTTAAACCCCTTATTGCTGCAGCAGCCATTGAAAAAGGAATATCGCCCAATTATCAGTATACATGCACAGGAAGCATAGAAATTGGGGGAAAGGTATTTAAATGTCACAATGAACTGGGACACGGGCAGCTAAACATGAAATCGGCCCTTGCAGTATCATGCAATACCTATTTTTATCATCTTGCGTCAATAACGGGCGCCGAAGCGCTTCACAGCATGGCTACATCTTTGGGCTTCGGCCAGCAGCGGATAATCGCACGGAACATAGTGGCGGACAAAGGTAATCTTACCTCTTTGGAAGTATTGAAAACGCAGCCTGCCGCTTTGGCAAACTTTGCAATAGGCCAGGGGGACCTTCTGCTGTCGCCGATAGCGCTGGCCTCTTTGTATGAAGCAATCGCAAACGGTGGGGTTTATCATGCTCCGACTATTATTGAAGGCATTGTAGAAAACGGAAATATTACATCAGTTGAGGAAAAAGCGGCATATACCAAAATTATGAAGGAATCGACAGCAAAGTTTTTAAAAGAATGCCTTATCAATGTAGTTGAGAACGGCACAGGCCAAAAGGCTAAGCCCGAAAAAAACGGAGCGGGCGGGAAAACCGCCACGGCCCAAACGGGATGGGGCGGTAGCAACAGTGTGCACGGATGGTTTAACGGTTTTTTCCCGGCTGATAATCCCAAATATGTAGTAATAATACTTGCTGAAAACGGTGTTTCGGGAAGCCAAAGCTGTGCGCCGGTATTTAAAGAAATAGCCGATAATATTAACGCTCTTGAAAATAATTAGAACCGCTATTAGATTGAAATAAAAACACAGAAAAAATCAATCCGCCAGTTTAACTGGCGGATATTATATTTCGGCCGGATATCTTTTATTTTAATTTAAGTTATATTTTGGCGCCTTATATGATTTATTTAAGGTTTAATTTGCAAGATAAAGCTGCCATTGCTGATTATAACCGCCTACATAAGTCCATTGGTGGATAATTGCGCCGTCTTCCGAAGAAACGTCTTTTACATCAGCAACCTTACCGCTGTGGCGGCTGGTAAATGCCACGTAATTTCCATCCACATATTGAACCTGCCACTGCTGGTTAGTTCCCATTACAAATGCCCACTGGTGGATTATGCCGCCGTCATGTGTTGCCCAGTCCTTTACATCCATTGTCTTGCCGGTCTGGCGGCTTAGTATAGCGCAATAGCCGTTGCCCAGATCTGTAACCTGCCACTGCTGGTTTAATCCGCCATTAAAAGACCATTGTATTATGGGTGCGCCATTATCCCAGGAGCCAGACTGAACATCGAGGTATTTTCCGCTGTGGCGGCTTTGTATGTAGTAATATGCCCGCTCGATTTTAATGGAGGAAACCTTGTCGTTGAATTCGTCGCCAATATAGTTGGAGGTGCTAGCAAAAACAATGCTGGAACCGGAGAAATTGTCATCAGTATACAAAGTTACCTTGTAGCCGAGCGGGACTATTAAGGATGAAAGCTGGTCGTTAACAAACCCGTAGGACTGCAGGGTAGACAGGGTGTAGTAGCCAAGCCCCAAGGAAACGCTCCAGCCGCCGTAATCGGCATGTTCAAATAGTTTTACCTCAGCCCTTTGCAGGGTTGGGTTTTGGGAATAAAGGTTCCATAACTGGTCGACGGTGTATCCGCAGATTTCCGCCCAGGTGTTGGAGTTATAGGTGTTATTTCTAAGCCTTTCATCCAGTTTGTTGACAATGCCGTTGTCTATATTCATTTCACACCAGGCAAGGAAACGTGCGGTTACCCTGTAGCTGTCGGTGTAGTGCTGGCTAGGCGAATAATTTGGCAAAGACCACCCGGAAGCGGGATTGTTAATTCCGTAGCGATAGCGTGCGTAATCAGCAATCCCCTCTATCAGCCAGACCGGGTTGTAATGGGGATATGCCTGAACTACATGCATAAGCTCATGGGTTATGCAGTCGGTGTCGTTGGGGTTGGAGTTAATCCAGTTGGCCGACAAAACTATGTTGTTACCGGAAGCATATGCTGCGCCCGAGTAGTTTGGGTCAATTGTTAAGGTTACTGTTTTTGAGGCCGACGGGTTAAACCTGCTGGTCATTTGCGGGTAAACCTCAAAGAAGGTGTTTACAATCATTTGCCTTGTTGAGGATGGTAAAACCGACGAATTATCAACAATTGTAAGGTAATATGTGTTCCAGGTATAAGTTACGGTATCCGCTTTAGCAATAATTGGCACTGAAAATACTATGCAAAATACCAATATTACAGCAGCTGTTTTTTTTAATATCCTTTGCTTCATAAATATCTCTTCCTCCTTCTTTTTAGAAAGATATCCGGCCAAAACTTTTGCTAGATTTATCCATATTTAAACATATATTACAAAATCTGTCAACAAAATTAATAAATTTCATCGATAACACACAAAACCAAGTACAGTTTTAGATTAAAAAGTATAAAATCTTCACATTTGTTGTAAAGTGTAAATAAAAAAATTATTATATTTTGTGATAAATATAAAAAGCAAGCGGCGGAATCGCTTGCTTATCTTTTTACAATATTAATACAGCAAATTAAGTATAAATTTAGAAAAATTTTAAATATATGCTTGACTATGGATTTTTATGATAGTATAATTAAATACTGCATAATCATGGGGGAATATGCTCATATAATCTTTCCTGTGTATTATAAAGCATATTGGGAAATAAATCAAGCGTAAATTTCCCGGGTGTATTATTTTAAGGAGTGATTAAAGTATATGGTGTCAACCGTAAAGGTAAAGCCTGTCCTGCTCGGTAATAATGTCCGGATGAGCTTTTCCAAAAACAATGAGGTTATAGATGTCCCCAACCTCATTAAAGTTCAGAAGGATTCTTACCGTTGGTTCCTTGAAGAGGGGCTTAAAGAGGTATTTAAAGAAGTGTCTTCCATTACCGACTATACCGGAAACCTGGTTTTGAATTTTATCGATTATAAGTTAGATGATGAGCCAAAATATAGCGTAATGGAATGCAAAGAAAAAGACACTACTTATGCTGCTCCTCTACGTGTTCGTGCTCAGCTGCTAAATAAAGAAACCGGCGAAATAAAAGAAAGCGAAGTCTTTATGGGCGATTTCCCGATAATGACCGAAACGGGAACCTTCATTATCAATGGTGCTGAGCGCGTAATAGTTTCCCAGCTTGTACGTTCACCCGGAGTTTATTTTGATGTTACCCTAGATAAAACAGGCAAAAAATTGTTTAATGCCACGATAATACCTAACCGTGGCGCCCGACTCGAATATGAAACCGATCAGAATGAAATTATTTATATAAAAATAGATAAAAACAGGAAAATCCCGATAACCACCTTTATTCGTGCGTTGGGTGTTGAGAACAACGAAAGCATAAAAGAACTTTTAGGCGAAGATACAAGGTTATTAGTAACACTCGACAAAGACACTTCCCATAACATTGAAGAGGCACTTCTTGAAGTATATAAAAGGCTGCGCCCCGGTGAGCCATTTACTGTTGAGGGCGCTCAAAGCCATTTGTCATCTTTGTTTTTTGATGCAAGGCGCTATGACCTTTCTAAAGTGGGCCGTTATAAATACAACAAAAAGCTGGCGCTGGCAAACCGGATCGCAGGCAAAACGCTTGCACGTCCTGTGGCGGATCCCATGACCGGTGAGATTATTGCCGAAGCCGGTGAACTGCTTTCCAGAGAGCGTGCTTACGAACTTCAGAGCAAAGGTGTCAGTGAAGTTTACCTTGATGTGATGGACCACGAAGGAAACCGTTCCGAGATTAAGGTTATATCCAATGGAATGGTTGATATTGAGAATTTCATTGATTTTGACATTAGTGACCTTAAAATTAACGAAAAGGTTTCCTTCAAGGTATTAAAAGAAATTCTTGAAAACAATTCAAGCCAAGAGGAAATAAAGCAAGCAATTATTGATAATATAGACAACCTGATACCAAAACATATCACTCTCGAAGACATATTTGCTTCTGTAAACTATCTTTTAGGATTGCCTCATGGTATCGGCAGCATCGATGATATTGACCATTTGGGCAATCGCCGCGTCCGTTCCGTGGGCGAACTGCTGCAGAACCAGTTCAGGATTGGCTTTGCGCGCATGGAGCGCGTGATCCGCGAAAGAATGACACTTCAGGCTCAGGATATGGATGTTCTTACACCCCAGTCATTGATCAACATTCGTCCGGTTGTCGCGGCAATTAAAGAGTTTTTCGGGTCATCACCGCTTTCGCAGTTTATGGACCAGACCAATCCGCTTTCGGAACTTACCCATAAAAGGCGCTTGTCTGCTTTAGGACCCGGAGGTCTGTCCCGTGACAGGGCCGGTTTCGAGGTTCGCGACGTTCACTACAGCCACTATGGACGCATGTGTCCCATTGAGACTCCTGAAGGTCCTAATATCGGACTGATTTCTTATTTGGCCACATTTGCCAAGATAAACGAGTACGGATTCATCGAAGCTCCATTCAGAAAGGTTGACAAGAAAACAGGAAGGGTACTCGACGAGGTCGTTTACATGACCGCTGATGTCGAGGATGATTATATTATTGCCCAGGCTAACGAACCGTTGGATGAGAACGGAAGATTTAAAAACAAGAAAGTCAGTGCCCGTTATAGGGACGAATTCTTGTCGATTGAGGCGGAGAAAGCCGATTTTATGGATGTATCTCCCAAAATGGTTGTTTCGGTTGCAACCGCCATGATACCATTCCTTGAAAACGACGATACTAACCGCGCCCTTATGGGGTCCAACATGCAGAAGCAGGCAGTGCCGCTGCTTAAAACCGAAAGCCCGATTGTGGGAACAGGAATGGAATATAAAGCCGCGATAGATTCCGGTGTTGTGGTTATGGCCAAAAATGCCGGAGAGGTAATTGAGGTGTCGGCGGACCATATCAAGGTCCGCACCGACAGCGGTGAGATCGATGAATACAAGCTGATTAATTTCCTGCGTTCCAACCATGGAACCTGCATTAATCAGAAGCCGATTGTATCGGTTGGCCAGAGGGTCGAAAAGGACGAGGTTATAGCCGACGGCCCAGCTACCTGCAACGGTGAAATCAGCCTAGGAAAGAATGTGCTGATTGGTTTTATGCCGTGGGAGGGATATAACTACGAGGATGCGGTTTTGATCAGCGAACGGCTTGTTACCGAAGATGTGTATACATCTATCCATATTGAGGAGTATGAAATCGAGGCCAGGGACACAAAACTTGGCCCTGAGGAAATAACCAGGGACATCCCAAACGTAGGCGAGGACGCGCTTAAAGATCTTGACGAGCGTGGAATTATCCGTATAGGCGCGGAGGTAAGGGCTGGAGACATCTTAGTCGGTAAGGTTACCCCAAAAGGCGAGACCGAACTGACCGCAGAGGAGAGGCTTCTTCGCGCAATATTCGGCGAGAAAGCCAGAGAGGTAAGGGATAGCTCGCTGCGCGTGCCCCACGGTGCATACGGCACGGTTGTCGATGTCAAGGTGTTTACAAGGGAAAACTCGGCTGAGTTAAATCCTGGCGTCAATGTGGTTGTAAGATGCTATATTGCGCAAAAACGTAAGATTTCTGTTGGAGATAAAATGGCAGGACGCCACGGAAACAAGGGTGTTATTTCAAGGATTCTACCGGTTGAAGATATGCCCTTCCTGCCTGACGGAACCCCGCTTGATGTAGTCCTCAATCCCTTAGGTGTTCCTTCACGTATGAATCTTGGCCAGATTTTGGAAGTTCACTTAGGCTACGCCGCCAAAGCTCTGGGCTGGAAAATCTGTACGCCTGTTTTTGACGGCGCACATGAATCCGATATCAGGGAATGTCTGAAAATGGCAGGATTTAATGAGGACGGCAAGATGACCCTGTATGACGGACGTACAGGTGAACCGTTCGATAATCCTGTTACGGTAGGTTATATGTACTACCTTAAACTCCATCATCTGGTTGACGACAAAATCCATGCACGTTCCACAGGCCCATACTCACTTGTTACACAACAGCCACTTGGCGGTAAAGCCCAGTTTGGTGGTCAAAGGTTTGGTGAAATGGAGGTTTGGGCACTTGAGGCTTACGGTGCAGCATATACCCTGCAGGAAATTCTGACCGTCAAGTCGGACGATGTCGTAGGCCGTGTGAAGAACTACGAGGCAATTGTCAAAGGGCAGAATGTTCCGAAACCCGGTGTGCCTGAGTCGTTTAAGGTATTGATTAAAGAATTGCAGTCGCTGTGCCTTGATGTTAAGGTACTTGACAGCAACAATAACGAAGTTGACCTTAAACATTCCTTTGACGACGATGATATTGGGCTTGCCCCTCAGGGCTTTGAGGGAGAAGAGGATTCTCAGGTTGATGTTACTGAGGATTTAACCGGCTTTGGTATTACTGAAGACGAAAGCGATGATTATATCGATGAAGATAGTGATGACATTGCCGATTTTGATGATATTGACGATGTAGAGGATATTATGAAGACTATCGACAATGATCTCATCGATGATTTAATTTAAGGGAGAGGGAACGTATATGGATAATAACACCATTGAATTTGAAGCTCTGAAAATAGGCCTGGCGTCTCCTGAACAAATAAGAAGTTGGTCTTACGGTGAGGTTAAAAAGCCTGAAACTATAAATTACAGAACATTAAAACCCGAACGTGATGGACTTTTCTGCGAACGGATATTTGGTCCCACAAAAGACTGGGAATGCCATTGCGGAAAATATAAACGCATCAGATATAAGGGCAAGATTTGTGAACGCTGCGGCGTTGAGGTAACACGCTCAAAAGTCCGCCGTGAGCGTATGGGTACTATTGAACTGGCTGCTCCGGTTTCCCACATCTGGTATTTTAAAACCATTCCTTCGCGTATGGGACTTATGCTGGATTTGTCTCCTCGTTTGCTGGAGCAGGTGCTGTACTTTTCACAATATATCGTAATAGATCCTGGAAATACACCACTTGTAAAAAAACAGCTGCTTAGCGAAAAGCAGTACAGGGAAATGCGCGAAAAGTATGAAGATGACTTTGAAGCCGGAATGGGTGCTGAGGCTATTAAGAAATTGCTCCAGGAGATTGACCTTGATAAGGAATGCGAGGAGCTGAAAGCACAGCTTGAGACTGCCACCGGACAAAAACGTGTTCGGCTATTAAAACGGCTTGAGGTTATGGAAGCTTTTCGCCAGTCAGGTAACAGGCCGGAATGGATGATTCTGGACGTAATCCCGGTAATCCCGCCCGATTTAAGGCCGATGGTTCAGTTGGACGGCGGACGTTTTGCCACCTCCGACTTAAATGACCTGTACAGAAGGGTTATTAACCGCAATAACCGCTTAAAGAGGCTGCTTGAACTTGGAGCCCCGGATATAATTGTCAGAAACGAAAAGCGCATGCTCCAAGAGGCGGTTGACGCGCTTATCGACAACGGCCGCCGCGGCAGGCCGGTAACAGGACCAAACAATCGTCCGTTGAAATCCTTGTCTGATATGCTCAAAGGAAAACAGGGACGTTTCAGGCAAAACCTGCTTGGAAAACGTGTTGACTACTCCGGACGTTCGGTTATTGTTGTAGGACCTGAACTAAAGATTTACCAGTGCGGTTTGCCCAAAGAAATGGCGCTGGAACTCTTTAAGCCCTTTGTTATGAAGCGTTTGGTTGACACCAACGCTGCTGCCAATATCAAGTCGGCAAGAAAAATGGTGGAACGGGCAAGTCCCGAAGTTTGGGACGCATTAGAGACGGTTATTAAGGACCATCCGGTATTGCTAAACCGTGCACCTACACTGCACAGGCTTGGTATCCAGGCCTTTGAGCCGGTATTGGTAGAGGGCAGGGCATTAAAGCTGCATCCGCTTGTATGTACAGCATATAATGCCGACTTTGACGGCGACCAGATGGCGGTTCATGTTCCGCTCTCTGCTGAGGCGCAAGCAGAAGCCCGATTCTTAATGCTTGCTGCCAATAACCTGTTAAAACCATCAGACGGCAAACCGGTTACCGTTCCTACACAGGATATGGTATTGGGTGTTTACTATTTGACAATAGTGTCAGAAAAAGAAAAGGGTGCTGGCAAGATCTTCAGAAATAAAGAAGAAGCCGTAATGGCCTATGAAAACGGCGTAGTTGGCTTGCATGCACCGATTAAGGTACGATTGTCTAAAGAAACGCCCGAAGGTACAATTAGCAAGATTGTTGAGACAACGGTTGGATTTTTAATATTAAACGAGGCAATTCCACAGGATCTTGGATTTGTTGACCGGACTATACCCGGGAATGAAGTGGAACTTGAGATCAGCATGTGGAAAGGCCCCAAAGAGAATAAGGTGGTAAATAAAATCGGCAAGAGCGAGCTTGGGAAGATAATCGACCGTTGTATTAAAGTTCACGGTACCAGCGTTACTGCCGAGGTGTTGGACCATCTTAAGACCATAGGCTTCAAGTATTCCACAAAAGGCGCTATTACCATTGCGGTCACCGATGCTGTTATTCCTCCTGAAAAGGAAGAGCTGATTGAAGAGGCCGAACGACAGATCGATCAGGTAACCAGAGATTACCGCCGTGGTCTTATAAGCAATGAGGAGCGCCTGCGACTGGTTATTGATATTTGGAACAACACAACTATTGAAGTTTCAGATAAACTTAAAAATCATTTGGATGAATTCAATCCCATATTCATGATGGCCGACTCCGGAGCCCGCGGTTCCATGAGCCAGATAAGGCAGCTTGCCGGTATGCGCGGCCTTATCGCGAATACTGCCGGACGCGTTATTGAGGTTCCAATTAAATCCAACTATCGTGAAGGCCTTAGCGTTCTTGAGTATTTCCTTTCATCCCGCGGAGCCCGCAAAGGTCTTGCCGATACGGCGCTTCGTACCGCTGACTCGGGTTATCTTACCCGCAGGCTGGTTGACGTGGCGCAAGATGTTATCGTCCGTGAGGACGACTGCGAAACCGACGAAGGTCTTACAGTTTACGACATTAAAGACGGCAACCATATGATTGAGCCGCTGTATGACCGTTTGGTTGGACGTTTTCTTGTCGAACCGCTGTATCATCCCGAAACAGGCGAATTGCTTATGGATACCGACCGGATGATTACCGACAGCGATGCCGAAAGGATTATTAAAGCGGGTATAAAAAAGGTTAAGATACGTTCAATTCTTAACTGCCACAGCCACAAGGGCGTTTGCAGGAAGTGCTATGGTGCAAACCTTGCAACAGGCGACCTGGTATCTATAGGCGAGGCTGTTGGAATTATAGCTGCCCAGTCAATCGGAGAGCCTGGTACCCAGCTTACTATGAGAACCTTCCACACCGGTGGTATCGCAAGTACCGAGGATATTACCCAGGGTCTGCCGCGTGTAGAAGAATTGTTTGAGGCAAGGCGTCCGAAGCGCTGCGGAATTATCTCCGAGATTTCTGGAACTGTCCGCCTGACAGAGGACAAGAAAAACCGTGTCATTATTGTTACCAACAATGAAGCTGCTGATGAACGCAGATATACGGTACCCTTTGGACTGAGGATAATTGTCAAGGATGGCGCTACTGTAGAAGCAGGCGATCCCTTAACAGAAGGCGCGATTAATCCCAGCGATATTTTGGCAATCAAAGGGTCCGAGGCGGTTCAGGATTATATTATCTCTGAAATCCAGGGAGTATACCGCCTGCAGGGTGTTGACATTAATGACAAGCATATTGAGGTCATTGTACATCAGATGATGAAGAAGGTACGTGTTGTCGACCCCGGAGATACCGACCTGTTGCCTGGAATTTTGGTTGAGCGTGGAGAGGTATTTGCCGAAAACAGGAAGATTAGGCAGAGAATTAAGCAAGGTGAAACCAACCTTAGACCCGCAACCTATGAACCTACTTTGCTTGGTATAACAAAGGCTTCTTTGGCTACCGAGTCCTTCCTGTCTGCCGCTTCCTTCCAGGAAACCACACGCGTATTGACCGATGCTGCTATAAAAGGCAAGATTGACCCGCTGTTTGGCCTTAAAGAAAATGTAATCATAGGAAAACTGGTTCCTGCGGGAACGGGCATGAAATGCTATGAAAACGATAACAGCATTGATGCGATATTAGCCGAGGATAATATTGGTCAAACAGCAGAAACTGTTTGATATTTTAAAATTATTCATATTGACAAATTTAGGTGTTTAGGTGTAAAATCTATTATTGTGTGGTATATTAATAAAAATTATGCAGGATTAAGCTATATAACGCAGGCGGTATATCGTCTACGTCATATACATTATTTAATGTAAGGAGGTGTGACATGCCAACCTTTAATCAGTTAATTCGCCATGGCCGCAAGACTGTCGAGAAAAAGTACAAGGCCCCTGCGCTTTTAAAGGGATACAATTCCATGAAGCGCGAGATGATTGACATTAGCTCGCCGCAGAAAAGGGGAGTTTGTACTACTGTTAAGACAGCCACACCCAAAAAGCCAAACTCTGCGCTTCGCAAAATTGCCAGGGTAAGACTTTCCAACGGAATTGAGGTAACTGCCTATATTCCTGGAATTGGACATAACCTGCAGGAGCACAGCGTAGTGCTAATAAGAGGTGGCCGTGTTAAGGACCTTCCCGGTGTGCGTTATCACATTATCAGGGGAACCCTTGACGCCCAGGGTGTTGCCAACAGGATGCAGGGACGTTCTAAATATGGTGCGAAACGTCCGAAGTCATCGGCCAAGTAATTATTTTAAAGACGAAAACCCTGCTGCAAATATCAAGCAGTGGCGTTTATATATATATTCGCCTCTTGCTTGGTGCCACGGGAGTTTTGTCGCTCGAGTACCTATGATATCATTTATGTGAAGGAGGGAAGTGAAGTGCCAAGAAGAGGCTCAGTGCCCAAACGCGATGTTTTGCCGGATCCGCTTTACAACTCAAAGCTGGTCACACGCCTGATTAACAACGTAATGCTGGACGGCAAAAAGGGAGTTGCCCAAAGAATAGTTTACGGCGCTTTCGATATTATTAAAGAAAAAACCGGCAAGAATCCGCTCGAAGTATTCGAACAGGCAATGGAAAATGTAATGCCGTTGCTTGAGGTGAAGGCGGTCCGTAAGGGTGGTGCCACCTATCAGGTGCCTTTTGATGTTCGCCCGGAACGACGCCAGACCCTCGGTTTGCGCTGGCTGGTCCAATACAGCCGTGCACGTTCTGAAAAGACAATGAGAGAACGGCTTGCTGCTGAAATATTAGACGCAGTCAACGGTGTAGGCGGAGCGGTTAAAAAGCGTGAAGATACTCATAAGATGGCTGAAGCCAACAAGGCTTTTGCCCACTACAGATGGTAAAGCTGTTAATAGTGTGTTTTTAGTTGTATCTTATTTTAGGAGGATAAAATGCCGAGAAAGGTTCCACTTGAACTAACAAGAAACATTGGCATAATGGCCCATATTGACGCCGGCAAAACTACTACAACCGAGCGTATCCTGTTTTATACGGGTATAAATTATAAGATTGGAGAAACCCACGAAGGCACGGCGACCATGGACTGGATGGAACAGGAGCAGGAGAGAGGTATCACCATTACCTCTGCTGCCACTACCTGTTTTTGGAAAGGTCACCGTATTAATATAATTGACACGCCTGGACACGTTGACTTTACTGTAGAGGTTGAACGTTCCCTTCGCGTGCTTGACGGTTCGGTTACGGTTTTCTGCGCTAAAGGTGGCGTAGAGCCTCAGTCTGAAACGGTTTGGAGGCAGGCTGATAAATACCAGGTCCCGCGCTTAGCATTTGTTAATAAAATGGATATAATGGGTGCAGACTTTTTCCGTGTTGTAACAATGATGCGGGACCGGTTAAAGGCAAATGCCGTTCCGATTCAGTTGCCCATAGGCAAGGAAGAAACCTTCAAAGGTGTAATCGATCTTATTGAGATGAAAGCCTATATTTACAACGACGATAAGGGCGTTGACATTTCGGTTACTGATATTCCTGATGACATGAAGGATCTTGCCGAAGAATATCGCGGAAAACTGATTGAGGCTGTGGCTGAACAGGATGATACTCTGCTTGAAAAGTATTTTAACGGCGAAGAAATTTCTATAGACGAAATTAAAGCATGCATCCGCAAAGCCACAATCGCCAACACAATGGTGCCTGTTACCTGCGGTTCTTCTTATCGCAACAAGGGCGTTCAGAAGCTTCTTGATGCTGTTGTTGAATTTCTGCCGTCTCCGGTTGATATTCCTGCTATTAAGGGTGTAGATCCCAGGACTGGCGAGGAAGTCGAACGCCACGCTTCGGATGACGAACCATTCTCTGCGCTGGCATTCAAAATTGCTACCGACCCATATGTCGGTAAGATTTATTTCTTCCGCGTTTACTCAGGCAAGGTTGATGCAGGTTCAACTGTTTACAATGCGACCAAGAGTATAAATGAACGCATGGGCAGATTGCTTCAGATGCATTCCAATCACAGGCAGGATATCGATTGCTGCTATTCCGGCGATATTGCAGCCGCCGTTGGGCTAAAAAACACCACCACCGGCGATACGCTTTGTGATCCACAGCACCCGGTAATTCTCGAGTCAATGGAATTTCCGGAACCGGTTATCCGCGTAGCAATCGAGCCCAAAACCAAGGCCGGCCAGGAAAAGATGGGTATTGCTTTGCAAAAGCTTGCCGAAGAAGACCCGACATTTAAATTCTATACTGACGAGGAAACTGGTCAAACAATTATCGCTGGAATGGGTGAGCTCCATTTGGAAATAATTGTTGACCGCCTTTTCAGGGAGTTTAAGGTTGAGGCTAATGTTGGCAAGCCGCAGGTTTCCTATAAAGAAACCATACGCAAGTCTGCTGAGGTTGATCACAAATATGCTCGCCAGTCGGGCGGACGTGGTCAATACGGACATGTTAAAATCAGGATTGAGCCCAACGAACCTGGTAAAGGTTATGAATTCATCAACAATATTGTCGGCGGCGTTATTCCGAAGGAATACATTCCTGCAGTTGATGCGGGTATTCAGGGCGCTATGCAGGCAGGTGTGCTTGCAGGCTACAATGTCGTAGACGTGAAGGTCACACTGTTTGATGGTTCATATCATGAGGTTGACTCGTCCGAAATGGCATTTAAAATTGCTGCTTCGATGGCCTTTAAAGAGGCATGCCGTAAAGCCGACCCTGTACTTTTAGAGCCGATTATGAAGGTTGTAGTAACTGTGCCTGATGAGTATATGGGCGATGTAATTGGGGACCTAAACTCCCGCCGCGGTATGATTCAGGGCATGGAGGTCATAAGTGGTGCACAGCAGATTACTGCTTTTGTCCCGCTGTCTGAAATGTTCGGTTATTCAACCGACCTTCGTTCCAAAACGCAAGGACGCGGCCAATACGTAATGGAGCCAAGCCATTATGCCGAAGTCCCCAAGAATATATCTGAACAGATTATCAGTTCCAGAGGCAAAAAAGACTAAATTATAAAAAAAGCTTGATATTTAAATATTATCTTGCTAAAATATAGCAAGAACATACACAAATTCTATGATTTATAAAAAGGAGGAAATCCACCAATGGCAAAGGCACATTTTGAACGTACTAAACCCCATGTTAACATTGGCACCATTGGTCACGTTGACCATGGAAAAACCACATTAACTGCAGCTATAACCAAGGTTCTCAATTTCAAGGGAAGTGCTCAATTCGTCGATTATGCCAATATCGATAAAGCTCCTGAAGAGAGAGAACGTGGAATTACAATTAACACTTCTCACGTTGAGTATGAGACCGACAAACGTCACTATGCCCATGTTGACTGCCCCGGACACGCTGACTATGTTAAGAACATGATTACCGGTGCTGCTCAGATGGACGGCGCTATACTTGTTGTATCTGCTGCAGACGGCCCCATGCCGCAAACCCGCGAGCACATTCTGCTTGCACGTCAGGTTGAAGTTCCCTACATTGTTGTTTTCATGAACAAGTGCGATCAGGTTGACGATCCTGAGCTGCTTGAGCTTGTTGAGATGGAAATCCGTGAACTGCTCAACACATATAACTTCCCGGGTGATGAAACACCAATTATCAAAGGTTCAGCTCTTAAAGCTCTTGAATCCAGCTCTACCGACATCAATGCTCCTGAATATCAGTGCATCATCGAGCTTATGAACGCTGTTGATGAGTTCATTCCCACACCCGAGCGCAAAGCAGATCTTCCGTTCCTTATGCCTGTTGAGGACGTATTCACCATTACAGGACGCGGAACCGTTGCTACTGGTAGGGTAGAACGTGGACAGCTTAAGCTTTCTGAAGAGGTTGAAATTGTTGGTCTGACTCCTGAAAGCAAGAAGACCGTTGTAACTGGTATTGAGATGTTCCGCAAGATTCTTGACTATGCACAGGCCGGTGACAACATTGGTGCATTGCTCCGCGGTATTCAGCGTAACGAAATTGAACGCGGACAGGTTCTCTGCAAACCTGGCTCAATCAAACCCCACACTAAGTTCCATGCCAATGTTTATGTTCTGACCAAGGAAGAAGGCGGCCGCCATACCCCGTTCTTCAACAACTATCGTCCACAGTTCTATTTTAGAACTACCGACGTAACCGGTGTTATCAGGTTGCCTGAAGGTGTTGAAATGTGCATGCCTGGCGATAACGTAGAAATGGATGTTGAGCTCATTTCTCCTATCGCTATTGAGACCGGTCTTCGTTTCGCTATCCGTGAAGGTGGCCGCACCGTTGGTTCCGGCGTTGTAACCAGCGTTATCGAATAATATATATAAAATATAAGGACGCAGTGTATACTGCGTCCTTTTTTGTTTTTTCGGTTTATGTAAGTCATGGGCAAGGGTGAATTATTCCAAGCTGAAATCCTTTTCAGTATATTTTTCAAGTTTTGGTTGAAACTTTGGAACACGTTTTAATGGGTCGTATTTAAATCTTTTGCAGTTGTCTTCAGACTTTAGCACACCTCGGAATTTACAAAGATATTCATCATTTTCAATATTGCTGCTGAAAAGGCAATATTTGCAGGCAGGAGCATTTTTATTGAAGATTCCCAAATCTATCCCCCCTTAAGAAATGATTATATCAGAAAAGAGGGGGGATTTCTATTATACTTTTAATTTTTTAATGTTTTGAAGTGCTTTGGTTTTCACCTATGAAAAACAAAAGCACCACCGACATAAATATCAAGGATATTGAAACAGGTATCGAGACAGAACTCGGCCTGCTTATTATTTCACTATTTTCGCCAGTGCTAATTGCCAACGGGTAAATTTTAAGCAGAAGATAGGTTATAACTGCGGAAAAAGCACCGTGTAAAATTCTGAAAAAAATAAACTTTAATATGTTTTGGCTTATGTCTTTGGAAGAGGATAGTACCTGGCAGTGCACTGAAAACCCTGCCCACCCGAGCAAAGCCGCAAGAAGCGGCAGGTTACATGTGCGGGCGAGCAGAACGGTCCCGGTAGTAACCTCTGACAAGGAAGATAGGATTAAGACTATATTATCTGAAAGCGATATGCGGTTAAGTAGCTGGATAACGCATGAAAACAGCACAACCCATGCGCAGATATTTAATATCGAGGAGGAAGCTTCAGCAGTTGATTCCACAAATGCACTTGACAACGCTTTTGGGGGTTTTATGCTTTTTTTTGTATTATCATTTGGTGACTGCCCTAACCGACGACTGTTGATACCCAGAATTATACCAATTAATACCGAGCCCAAAACATGTGCTGCCAGCAAAACTGCCCCGGCGGATTTTGAACCGAGGATTCCGGCACCCACCGCCGTAACAATAAAAGCAGGCCCTGCGTTTACTGTAAAACATAACATTCTACTAGCTTCGTCTAAATTGATTTTACCGGTTTTGTAAAGCTCATTTGTAAGCCTTGCCCCGACAGGATAACCTGCAATGAAAGACATAAGCAATACTCCCGCGGATTCGCCGCTTATATTAAACAAAGCGCGGGCAACGGGATTTATAAGCCTTCCTATGTAATAAATAATACCCGATTTGCTTAAAAACAACGCGATTACCATAAAGGGAAACAGGGATGGAATTATTACCTCGCCGCAGATTAAAAGACCGTTTAGGCCACCATTAGTTACATCATTTGGATAGGTGAAAATTAGTAAAATAAAAAAGAAGCAGAAACATCCGGCTAAAAACACAGCCGGTTTTATTTTGCAAATCAGGAATTTTTTCATTTATACAGCCCCTTTAGACTCTGTCGGTAGAATTATTATGTAAATCATTTCATAATTAATTATATGGGGCTTTTTAATTCTTTATTAACCGTTAGAAGGGGATGCATATGTCAAGAAAGCGCATTAAGACCGGTATAAGAAAGGTACGGCCCCGGATTGATTTATTGGGTAGGGCGTTAGAATTACCTCCAGGGACATTGGAAAAGGGGCCGCACATTGAACTTTCAACCAACCGGGAGGCTGTGGTTGACGGCTGCAGAGGGGTCATCGATTATAATGAAGATAGAATTAAACTGAATCTCGGCAGGGGGACTGTTACATTTAAAGGCAGAAATCTGCAGATTTCCTCTTTCAATCAGTCTTTGGCGGTGATTAGAGGGTTTATTCTGTCGCTTGAATTTAATATGTAGGTGTTACTTATGATTATCATTAAACTATTAAGATACATATTGGGTTTCGTAAGATTTAAGGCATCTGGCAATTTCCCCGAAAGATTTTTTAACCTGTGTGCCAAAAACAATATAACGGTTTGGAATATACGCAGAAAAATCGGTTATATTGAAGGTTGCATGTTTGTGAAGGACTATAAAAAAGTTAGGAAAATCAGAGGGAAAAGTGGAGTTCGATTAAGAATTGCAAAAAAATATGGCCTGCCGTTTTTTGCAAGGAAATATCATAAAAGATTTGGATTTGCTGTTGGGTGTGCAATATTTTTTATAATTTTAAATCTAATGTCAATGCATATATGGAATATTAAAGTGGTGGGCAACCAATCTATTGATACAAAGACCATTTTAGATGCGCTTGCAAAAATAGGGATAAAGGAAGGGACCAGAAAAAGCAGTATAGATGTTTCAAACGCACGTCAGCAGCTAATATTACAACTCGACAAAATATCTTGGGCGGCAATAAATATAGAAGGTACTAAAGCTACGGTTGACATTACAGAGGTCAAACAGGTACCCGAAAATCAGGAAAAACTACCCTGCAACCTAAAGGCGGCTTTTGATGGAAGAATAGTGTCAATGGAGATAAACGAGGGCCGCCCGGTGGTTAATGTAGGCGACGCGGTTGTTGCAGGAGATTTGCTTGTGTCCGGGATTGTAGAGTATAAAACAGGCCAATCGGCATTAAAACACGCTTCGGGAAAAATAATTGCGGAAACTAACCGTCAGCTGGCCTTTCACGCAACCTATGAACAAAATTACGAGGTGGAAACTGGAAAGGTTGATGAGCGCAGCGTATTGAATTTTTTCGGGCTAAAATTTCCATTGTATTTAGGAACGGTAAAGGGGAATTATAAAAAGCAGGTGAATAGTTGGAGATTTGAAACTAATGATTCGTATATCCCCATCACCATAACAACCGCGCGGTTTATCGAAGTCGAGAATGTAAAGAGTTTTCTGGATAAAGAGCAGGCTCTAGAATTGGCAAGGGAAGAAATCAAGAAGATGGAACAGGAAAAATTGTCAAAAGCACAAATAATTAATAGGGAAGAGGTTGTAGAATATACAGATATTGGTGTTAAGCTGACTGTTAATTATACCTGTCTTGAGGATATTGCGGTGGAGGAGATTTTATTAATAAATACTACAAATAAATAAAAAAATGTGATATAATACATAAAAATAAGCAGAGATTAGGATGTGAAATATGCACGAACAGACAATCGATATCGACCGGATGGAGCAGGTAGTTAATCTGTTCGGTAGTTTCGATGTTAATATAATTGCCCTGGAAAAGGAGTATAATGTTTCCATCACCAACCATGGCAGCGAGATAAAAGTAAAGGGAGACCCTGAAAATGTAAGCCGTGCAGTCAGGGCCATACAAGGCTTGCTTGTTCTTATTAATAAGGGAGAGACTATTAACGACCATAGTATCCGGTATGTTATTTCGCTTGTTAAAGACGGTGAAGACGAGAAAATTGCAAACCTTATTGATTCTGATTGCATTTGCATTACCGCTAAAGGAAGGCCGGTAAAGCCCAAAACCTTGGGGCAAAAACGATATGTAGAGGCTATTAGAGACAATATAGTAGTGTTTGGGATAGGGCCAGCAGGAACGGGTAAAACTTATCTGGCGGTAGCGATGGCCGTAATGGCCTTCAGGCAAAAGCAGGTTAACCGTATAATCTTGACCCGCCCTGCGGTTGAAGCGGGTGAAAAGCTGGGTTTTCTTCCCGGTGATTTGCAGCATAAAATTGATCCGTATTTAAGACCGCTGTACGACGCCCTATATGACATGCTTGGGGCTGATAATTTTCTTAAATGCCAGGAACGCGGCGATATAGAAGTTGCCCCTTTAGCATATATGAGAGGCCGTACGCTTGATGACAGCTTTATTATCCTTGATGAAGCCCAGAACACCACTCCCCAGCAGATGAAAATGTTTTTAACAAGGCTCGGGTTTAACTCCAAAGCAGTGGTAACCGGTGACGTCACCCAGATAGATTTACCCGACGGTAAAAAATCTGGTCTTAAAGAAGCAATTAAAATTCTTAAGGATATTGACGATATTGCTATTGTAAGGCTTAATGAAAAGGATGTTGTAAGACATCGTTTGGTTCAGCAAATTATTAAGGCTTATGAACAGAATGAGGAGGCTTGGAGGGTGAAACATGACTAGAACAAAAGTAATTATTACAGATAAGCAGAAAGAAATCAAAATTCCGTCTGGTATCCGAATGCTGATTCGCCGCGCCTGTAATGCTGTACTCAAACTTGAAAATTTTGAAGGGCCAGCCGAAATAAATGTTACTTTTGTTGACGATGAGGAAATCAGGCAGCTTAACCATAAATATAGAAATATAGATGCTTCCACTGATGTACTTTCTTTCCCAATGGGTAAGGATGGCCAATACGATATAAATCCCGAAACGGGGCTTAAAATGTTGGGTGAAGTGGTGATATCTATCCCGCATGCGGTAAGCCAGGCAAATGAATACGGCCATTCCCTGCAAAGAGAAATAGCATTTCTAACTGTGCATTCTGTGCTTCACCTTTTGGGTTATGACCATTCAAATGGCGGCATTGAAGCGGTAAGAATGAGGGAAAAAGAAGAAACGGTGCTTACTCAATTAGGGCTTCCGCGCACTGCCAGCTATTATATGGAAGAGCTATGAAAGAGTTTCTAAAGGCGTTTACATATGCAGCAAACGGTATCGTTGCTGCAATTTGTTCAACCAGGAATCTAAGATTTCATATTACAGTTGCCGTTTATGTTCTGCTTGCAGCGCCAATTGTGCTGGAATCTTTTTTTGAATGGGCTGTTGTTTTTTTGACAATTGGGTTTGTAATCGCAGCCGAGATTTTTAATTCAAGTATAGAAGAACTTTGCGATTTTATTACAAAAGAGAAAAAGCAGCAAATCGGGCTAATAAAGGATATGGCTGCGGGTGCAGTGCTTGTTTCTGCCTTGGCTTCGGTTGCTGTAGGAGTATTTCTCTTTTTTTTAAACGGGCGGATTGCAAAACTGTATGATTTCTGTTTGGAAAATATATGGTATCCTGTAATACTGCTTGTTTTAATAATACCAATGATTCTTTTTATAAAAGGGAAACGATATGATTGACCAAAAATCAGCCTTTATTACAATTATTGGACGGCCAAACGTAGGCAAATCTTCTTTATTAAATAAAATATTAAACCGTAAGGTTTCCATTGTGTCGGACAAGCCTCAAACCACACGTACCAGGATTATGGGGGTTCTGACCCAAAACAATGACCAGCTTGTGTTTATCGATACTCCCGGTTTCCACAAGCCAAAAACCAAGCTTGGTCAAAGCATGGTCAAAGCGGTAAGCTCGGGCATGACTGATGTGCATGGTGTAATGATGGTGGTTGAGGCTGTTACCAAATTTAGATTTGATCCTGATAATCTGCCGACCGCCGAACTTGAATTGATAAAGGAGATAAAAAACAGAAAGCTTAATGCGATTTTGGCTATTAATAAAATTGACCTTCTTAAAAAGAAAGAAGACTTGCTTGAAATTATTTCGGCATACAACAAGGTGCATGACTTTCAGGCGATTGTCCCTGTATCTGCCGTTACCGGGGAGGGCATACAGCCGCTACTTTCTGAGCTATTCAAGTTTTGTGTGCCTGAGCATCATTATTTTCCCGACGATGTATATACCGACCAACCCGACAGGGTTATGGTGGCGGAAATTATCAGGGAAAAACTGTTGCACTTACTTGACAAGGAAGTACCTCATGGTATTGCTGTGGATTTAGAACGGTTTGTCGAGCGGGATACATCTAAAGGCGAACCAATTCTAGATATTGAGGCAGTTATATACTGCGAAAAACGTAGCCATAAAGGAATAATAATCGGGAAAAATGGTTCCATGCTAAAACAGGTTGGAATTCAGTCAAGGGAAGAAATCGAATTTTTCTTTGGCTGCAAGGTTGCACTAAACCTTTGGGTTAAGGTTAAGGAAGACTGGCGCAACAGGCCGGGGCTTATTCATTCTTTTGGCCTTGATTGATTCGGTTAATATTTCCGGTAATACCTCAGCGTAAAAATGAAAAACTAATATTAACGCTGGAAATTGAGGTGCTTATTTATGGACAGTAACAAGGCATGGGATGATTTTACCAAGACCGGGTCCGTAAAAAGCTATCTGCTTTACCGTATGTATTCAAGGCTTAATCAGGACGGTGTCCGGGGGCAAATTGATGAGATTGTCGACAAAAGGGCTAATAGTCAAAGAGAATAATTTCAGTGATGATCGGCTGGTGGTGGCGCTTACCCCAGACAGGGGGTTAATAAAGGCCTTTGTCCGGGGTGCTCGGCGGTTAAAAAACCGCAATGCCTCATCAACCGGTCTGCTTTGTTATTCGGATTTAACTTTTTTTAAATACAAGGATACATATACACTGGATGAAGCCTCAGTAATTGAAGTTTTTTTTGAACTGCGCAGCGATATCGAAAAACTTTCGCTTGCCCAGTATTTTTGCGAATTGGCGCTGTCCTTGGCTCCCGAAGAGGCCGAGGCCGAAGAGTTTTTAAGGGTTGTGCTTAACGCTTTAAGCTTTCTTTCAAATGGCAAAAGGGACAAACGCCTTATTAAGGCTGTGACTGAACTGAGGCTTTTGTCTATATCGGGCTATATGCCCGATATTGTGGCATGTGCGGGCTGCTCGGAATATGAACAGGACGAGATGTTTTTTGATACTGTTTCCGCTAAAATTTTCTGCCCAAAATGCAAACCTGAAACCCCGCTGATTCCAGTAAACCGCGGGGTTTTATTTGCAATGAGGCATATTATTTATTCTGATATAAACAAGCTTTTTATGTTTTCGTTAAGTGATCAGTCGCTTAAGATATTGGCAAGCGTTACTGAAAAATACCTTCTTGCTCAGACTGAAAGAATTTATAATACCCTTGATTTTTATCATTCGATAGTTAAGGAATAAAAAGATTAAATAAATGTCAAGTTGGATTGGATGATTGGATAGAATGGAAAACATTGAACGTTATATGTCAGTATTGGAACTTGATAAGATGCTTAAAATGCTTGCGGATGAAGCAAGCCTTAAAGATACTTCCGAAATAGCGGTTAACATTAAACCCTCCAACGAAATAGAAACGGTAAGGCATCTTCTGCAACAGACAAGTGACGCGCATATGTTAATATCGCGATTTGGATCGCCCTCCTTTGGTTATGTTGTAAATGTAAATGGCAGTTTAGCCCGCGCCAAATCGGGCGGAATACTTAATATGCGTGAACTGCTTGAAATAGGGGAATTGTTAAGGGTTGTCCGCTCACTTAAGGACTGGCGCGAGCGCTCGGGCAGAGAAATCGAGACCTCTTTGGATAGTTTATTCGATTCGCTGACTGCCAACAAATACTTTGAGGAAAAGATTTTTTTCTGTATAAAATCTGAAGATGAAATGAACGACAACGCGTCGGCGGAGCTAGCCGAAATCAGGAGAAAAAAGCGTGCCGCATCGTCCAGGATTAGAGAACAGCTTGAAAAAATGATAAGGTCGTCAACCTTCTCGAAATATCTTCAGGATTCACTGGTGACTCAAAGGGACGGCAGGTTCGTTATTCCTGTCAAATCCGAATACCGCAGCCAGGTCCCGGGGCTTGTTCACGACACATCGGCCTCTGGTGCCACTCTTTTTATTGAGCCGATGTCGGTTGTGGAAATAAACAACGATCTAAAAGTTTTGGAACTTAAGGAAAAGGACGAAATTGAGCGGGTTTTAGCAGGATTGTCTGCGGAAGCGGCGGAATTTGCGGACGGAATAAAACAGTCATACGATATAGTTTTGCAGCTTGACCTTGTTTTTGCCAAGGCAAATTTGGCAATAAAGATGAGGGCATCAACACCGGTATTGAATACCGAAGGGAAAATTGTGCTAAAAAATGCACGGCATCCATTAATTGACCCTAAAAAGGTGGTTCCGATTACCGTATCGCTGGGGATTGATTACGATACATTAATTATTACAGGCCCAAATACTGGCGGAAAAACTGTCACCCTTAAAACTATTGGGTTGTTGACACTAATGGCAATGTGCGGCCTTATGATCCCGGCAGATGAAAGCAGCGTGGTGGCTGTTTTCGATGAGGTGTTGGCCGATATTGGGGATGAACAGAGCATAGAGCAGTCCCTTTCTACATTCTCGTCACACATGAAAAACATAATTAATATTTTGTCCAAAGCTTCCTGCTTTAGCCTTGTTCTGCTGGATGAGCTAGGTGCAGGGACCGACCCAGTCGAGGGTGCTGCGCTTGCTATGGCTATACTTAAAAAATTGCGTGAAAAAGGGGCCAAGGTAGTGGCCACAACCCACTATGCGGAGTTGAAAACCTATGCGCTGCAAACCGAAGGGGTGGAAAATGCCTGCTGCGAATTTGATGTCGCTACTTTAAGCCCCACATACAGGCTGCTTATTGGCATACCCGGGCGCTCTAATGCTTTTGCCATATCCGAACGTTTGGGATTGCCAAATGAAATCATTGAGGATGCCAAGTCGCTAATTTCAGATGAAAACCTAAATTTCGAGAATGTAGTTGCGGCAGTTGAAACGGCGAGGCAGTCTGCCGAAAAGGAATTAAAACAGGCAGAAGCCTTAAGGCGTGAATTAGAAGAGAGCCGAAAGCTTTCCGAAACCAAACTGCAGGAATTAAACAGGCAGCGGGATAAGATTTTGGAGAAGGCAAGGCAAGAGGCAAAACGGATAGTAGAAAGCACAAAAGCCGAATCCAACCGGTTGTTAAGCGAGCTGGAAGATTTAAAGAAAAAATTATCCGCGTCTAACATGGCAGAAATCGTGTCCAAGGCCCGCGCCGAGGTAAAATCTGGCGTTGGCAGGTTAGAGAATACTGCTGACCCGGTAGAAAAGAGGGAGAAAGAGCCCTATAAACTGCCGCGGCCGCTTGTAGCTGGTGATACTGTACTTATTGTCGACTTGGATAAAAAAGCCACTGTTTTAGAGCCTGCAGACAGCAGTGGACAGGTATTGGTTCTGGCGGGCATAATTAAGACAAGGGTTAAACAGGAGCGGCTGAGGCTTTTGGAGGACAAACCAAAAACCGTTGCGGGTAATGTATCGACTGTATCCCGCTCGCAGAGGACAGTTTTGCTTGAAATTGATCTGCGCGGGCAGAATGCTGAAGAGGCTATTATGTCGCTTGACAGATTTTTAGATGACGCAATTATGAATGGTATTGGCTCTTTTACCATAATCCACGGCAAAGGTACAGGTGTACTGAGAAACGCCGTACATCAATACCTTCGCCACCACAGGCAGGTAAAATTCTTCCGGCTTGGAGTATTCGGAGAAGGGGAGGACGGCGTTACTGTTGTAGAGTTGAAATGAATTTTCCAAACAAAAAAGTCTCCGGTTTTTAATCGGAGACTTAAATTATTTATTATTCAATAAATGCGTCGTGAACCACCTGAACCGCAAGATCGGAATACTCAATGTCGATTAATACCGAAATTTTAATTTCGCTAGTAGAAATCATCTGTATATTAATTCCGGCTGAATATAACGCCTCGAACATTTTTGCCGCTACACCAGGGTGGGTTTCCATGCCGGTTCCAACGATTGAGATTTTGGAAACTTTATCATCGAAAATTATTTTCTGGCCTCCAACCGATTGTTTGAACTCTTCCAAAACTTGCATGGTTTCTTTGCTTTGGTTTTTGGCAACCGTAAAGGTGATATCCTTTGTTCCGTCTCGGCCAACCGATTGGAGAATAATATCTACATTTATGTTTTTCTTGGCAAGATTATTGAATAGCTTAAACGCAACTCCAGGTGTATCTGGCAATCCAATAATTGAAAAGCGTGCGACATTATTGTCCCTTGCAACGCCTCTTATTAACATTTTTTCCATAGTAATTACCTCCTTAACAATTGTACCGGGTTTTCTTTCAAAACTGGAAAGCACTTCAAGTTCAACATTGTATTTTTTAGCCATTTCAACAGATCTGTTGTTAAGTACCTGAGCACCGAGGGTTGCAAGCTCAAGCATCTCGTCGTAAGTGATTTCCTGCATCTTCTTGGCGTTCTTAACAATCCTTGGGTCGGCAGTATAGACCCCGTCTACATCGGTATATATCTGGCAAAGGTCAGCGTTCATAGCGGCGGCAATAGCAACCGCGCTGGTATCTGACCCGCCGCGGCCAAGGGTGGTTATGTCGTCGTATTTATTAATTCCTTGGAATCCTGCAACAATGACTATGTTGCGTTTTGCAAGTTCGGCTTTAAGCCTGTCGGTATCCAAAGATTTAATGCGGGCTGCAGAATATTTTGAGTCGGTTTTAAATCCGGCCTGCCAACCTAGCAGCGAGATTACCGGGTAGCCTAGCTTTTCGATTGCCATGGCGAGCAGGGCTATTGAAATTTGCTCTCCGGCGGACATAAGCATATCCATTTCCCTTTTTGAAGGGCCGTCCGGATTAATCTCGTATGCTTTGCTGATAAGCTCATCTGTTGTGTCGCCCTGTGCGGAAACTACGGCAATAACATCGTTGCCGGCTTTATAATCTTCTACGATTATGTTGGCAACATTGAAAACGCGTTCAGCGTTAGCGACCGAGCTCCCGCCAAATTTTTTTACTATTAATGCCATTATTTTTCCCCCTGTATAGAATTGTTTGTAACAACAGCGCCATTAAAATCCGTTTCGAGTAGGATTAGTGACCAGTCGAATATACCGTTTTTCTTCAATTTCAGAGCGGCCTGTTCCAAAAAATCTGTATTTTTATTATCAATAATTGCCATTATGGTTGAGCCTGCTCCGCTTATATATACACCGTATGCCCCGAGTTCGCGGGCTATTCTGAAGGCAGTGTCTGAGCCTTTGATGAGGCCCATGCGGTAGGGCTGGTGCAGTCTGTCCTGTGTGGCAATCCTTAAATTTTCCAAACTTCCTGAAAACAGCGAGGAGGTCATTAGTGCCGCGCGGGAGAGATTATAAACCGCGTCGGCTCGTGATACGCTGTCAGGCAAAATGTACCTTGCGTGTGAGGTAGGCAGGGTATCCTTTGGCACCATGGCAACGAACCTCACATGACTGTCCACCGGGACGCTTACAGAATACACCTTGCCTTCGTCCATTGCACTGGTAACAAGGCCGCCTAAAATAGCGGGGGTGGTATTATCGGGATGCCCTTCAAGCGCGGCGGCAAGATTAATTATGTCCTCTTTTGAAAGCGGGTTGCCAAGCAGCGCATTTGCGCCCATAAGTCCCGCGACCAGACAGGCTGATGAACTGCCAAGGCCTCTTGCTATGGGAATATTGTTAATCTGCCTTATCTTAAGCCCTTTAAAAGGCTTTCCGCAAATTTCATAAATCCGTCTTGCGGTGGAGTAAATTAAATTGTTTTCATCATTCGGAACATCTACCGAATCAAGAGATTTAATATCTATATGGTCAGATTCTTCCATGTAGACAATATTATAAATAGAAAGCGCGATTCCAAGTGCGTCAAAACCCGAACCAAGGTTTGCGCTTGTTGCCGGTACTTTTATCTGAACCAATTTCAACAGTCCTTAAAACTAATCTAATACATGTATTATGGATTGAATGTCTATTTCCTTTATTTTATTTAAAGTCTCACGGAGATTTTTTTCAGAAGCTTTAGGAGTAATAAATGCCAGTTCATTTTTTCCTTCCGATTCCCTGGAAAGCATATAAACGTTTTCAAAATGCGCCTTCAGGCTGTTAACCGCTGTGGCTTTATCTTTAGTGTTTGCGCGCACAAACAACCGCGATTCATCGGAAAGACTGTCAGACACATAATCTTCACTTCCGTCCTCCCAGAAAAGGTACTTACGGGATGACAAATGTTTTATGCAGTCGATTACGTCAGCCACAACGGCGCTTGCGGTTGGCATTTTTCCAGCCCCACGCCCGTAGAAAACCACATCGCCAATGGCGTCCCCACGCACCAGAATGGCGTTAAACACATCATCGACCGAATATAACTGACTGTCTTTGTTTACAAGAGCAGGGTGGACGGCGGCAACAACCTTTCCGCTTGCCAACCGCTTTGCCCTTGCAATTAATTTGATTACGCATTCGCACGAAGCAGCATATTCAAAATCAATCAGGGAAATATTGCGAATACCTTCGGTGCTGACCTGTTCGGGATACACATGGCGTCCAAATGCAAGTGAGGCAAGAATGCAGATTTTTCTGTTTGCGTCAAAACCGTCTATGTCGGCGGAAGGATCCCGTTCGGCATATCCCAATTTCTGCGCAAGTTTAAGCGCCTCTTCAAAAGGCATTTGGTCTTTTACCATTTTAGTTAATATAAAGTTTGTGGTGCCGTTAAGAATGCCTGCAATTTCGGTAATATCGTTTGCAGCAAGGCACTGAGACAATGGCCTGATTATCGGGATACCGCCGCCAACACTCGCCTCGAACAGAAAGTTTACATTCTTTTCTTTAGCTATCTTAAGCAGCTCGGCGCCTTTTGCGGCAACCAGCTCTTTGTTGGAGGTTACAACGCTTTTTCCGGCATTCAGGCAGGATTTGACATAATTATACGCGGGATTCAATCCGCCCATTACCTCAACAACAACCTTAATATCAGGGTCATTAAGAATAATGTTGAAATCCTTAATGAATCTGTCTTTGTATTCGACATCAAAATCCTTAATATCGAGAATATACTTAACCAAAATGTCATCATTAGCTTTTAAGCTAATGCTTTTGTGGTTTTTAAACAGCAGTTCAACTACTCCGGAGCCTACTACACCGTGCCCCATTACTGCAATAGAAGTCACTTAAAACACCCTTTCCGTTATTCACCCATTACTTGATTTATTGAAACCACTCCGTCGACAAGACGAATGGAATTTATTAGTTCTTCCACATCTGTCTTAAGCAATTCGGTTCTTATGGAAATTGAAACCGAAGCGAGGTTGTCAATTGGGATATTCTGATTTATGGTAAGAATGTTGGCGCCTGATTTGTATAGTTTAGACATAACGGCAGACAAAACGCCCGGCTTATCTTTCAGGACTGCGTGTATGGTGATAACCCGGTCGCTGGTTTTTTCTTTGTAACTGAAAACCGAATCTTTGTATTTATAAAACGTGCTGCGGGAAATACCCGATATTTTTGCGGCCTCGCTGGCGTTCTTTGCACGCCCGCTTGAAAGCAGTTGTTTAGCTTTTAATACTTTTAGATATACATCAGGCAAAACATCGGCTTTTACAAGCAGAAATTTTGAATCGCTCATAAAAATTCCGCCAATCGTAAACACTTGTGTTTGATACTAAAACAATATAGCATAAATACTTGTAATTCGCAAGCAAATAATATATAGAAGTTTTGTATGATTTGTGTTATAATTTTGGTAATAATGTAATGATAAGTCGCCGCCCATTCTATTGTGGAACAGGGGGATTTGTTTGACAATTGAACAAAAGCGGAATTTCTTGATTAATATATTGTATTTTGTTGTAATAATCTCAATGGCATATATTTTCTTCAAATTTTTGTTTTATTTATTGCCTTTCGCAATAGGGCTTGCTTTGGCTGTTGTTTTACAAAAACCCGCCAGAAAACTGTCCCAAAAAACAAAAATTCCGCAAAAAGTATGTTCCGTAGCTCTGGTGGCAGGTTCATTCATTGTATTAAGTTTAATAATTGTTTTCTTTGGTTATCAGTTATTTATTCAGTTTTATAACCTTGCCAGATCCCTTTCGAGCGAGGACATTACTAAATGGTTGAGCGGATTTAATGAAAAACTCTCCCAATTTTTTAATGACCTGCCGGAAGATATTTCCGATATGGTCAAATCAATGCCCCAGAATGCCATAAACAATTTTACAAACGAGATAACCAATGTTTTAACCAAATTTGCTGCTAATATTGTGAAAGGAGCCCCCGGCCTATTGCTGTCCGCGGTAATAACTATTGTTGCAAGCTGTTTTATTGCCGTGGATTATGATTTGGTGGCCAGTTTTATAAGAAAACAGCTATCCGAGAGACATTGGTATCTGTTGATTGATATTAAACACCTCTTTTTAACCAATATTGCCAAAATGCTGCGTGGTTATCTGCTGTTGATGTTTATTACTTTCATTGAATTGTCAATAGGGCTGATAATAATAGGTAAGCAATATGCAGTTGCCCTGGCAGCAATCATCGCATTGGTTGACATTTTGCCGGTTCTTGGCACCGGTACGGTTTTAATCCCGTGGGCAATATTCAGCATATTTACGGGCAATTATTTCGATGGTATTGCACTTATCATACTTTATCTTGTTATAACTTTAGTAAGAAACATATTGGAACCCAAAATTATAGGCGACCAAATTGGGCTTCCGCCTTTAGTTATATTAATTTCGATGTTTTGCGGATTCAGGCTTTTTGGGGTTTTTGGCGTGTTTGCGTTTCCGTTAACCTTAATAGTCTTGAATTCGCTTCATGAAAATGGGAAAATTAGAATTTGGAAAACCGGAAATGAAGGTTAGTGTGAATAAAGAATTTAAGCCCCGGAAATCCGGGGCTTTTTTATTTATTCGATTTTCTGATTTCCTCCAAAGTAGGATTGATGTGCTGACTGTGAAGAATACTGCGCCTGTTAGTAGGAGCGACATAGCGGCAGGCGTTTTCAATAATTTTTCTGACATACTTGTTGTTAAACGATTCGTTGGTTTCATGGCCCGGCTGGAAGTAAAAGATTTTGCCATATCCGCGGTGCCAGACGCAACCGCTGCGGAAGGTCTCGCCAATGTCAAACCAACCGGTAAATATCAATTCATCGGGTTCAGGTATGTCGAAAAATTCGCCGTAGCATTCTTCACATTCCAGCTCAAAGTAAAGCGGAATACCTTCGGCAATGGGGTGGGAGGGATTAACACAGAAAATTCGCTCGAAGGTGTCGTCACGCCACCTTAAGCTACAGGTAGTACCCATAAGCTTTTGAAATATTTTGGACTCGTGTGCCGAATGGAGCACAATAAGACCCATACCTTTAAGTACATGCTCATATACCCGCTTGACAATTTCATCCGGCACATTGCCATGGGCTAAATGCCCCCACCATATTAAAACATCAGTATTATCAAGAACCTCATTTGTCAATCCACATTCGGGCTGGTCTAAAGTTGCGGTTCTGACATTATCGCCAAAGGCCTCTTTTAAAAATGAGGCGATAGTACCGTGGATCCCTCCGGGATAAACCTGGGTTACTTTTGGGTCGTTTTTCTCTGCAACATTTTCATTCCAAACAGTTATATTCACATAATTCACCAACTTACAATAATCTATGAATTTTTACTTAATTCTCTTTCAAGCCAAACGGCGCCTAAATCCAGCGCAGTATAAAAGCCTTTCTTTTCGCTTTTTTTGATTACCCTGTCACGAATGCTGATGTCCGGATCAGTGTATACAAGCTGGACTAATACTCTGTCAGCAATTTCAATATCCTGAAACTTTTTTGTGTCTAAAATCTGTAACATAACAACATATTTATCGGTCATATTACCATAGTAAACTGTATTGTCCTTTCTGACTAATGGTTTGCCTTTATATGTCAAGAGCTTGTTATTTTTTTTATCTGGCAATAGCATCACACTCCAATCCATGCTCTAATAACCTTATGGTATCATAATTGCTTAATATTGTAAAGCCAGAAATTTCTGCGATAAATTTTCAAAAATTAAAGATAGAGGTTATTATCTTAAACCGAAAATATACCCCTATCCAGGATAACAATTTATAAAATTGGGTTCATAAAAATCTAATTGTTTATATAGTATTTTACCAAGGTTTGAAGCAGCACATCGCGGTCGACCTTGCGAATCAAACTTCTTGCATTATTGTAAGTGGTGATATAGGTGGGGTCTTCAGACAATATATATCCAACCAATTGATTAATAGGGTTGTATCCTTTTGCTTTCAGGGCATTATAAACGGTCAGGATAATCTGGCGGATTTCGCGTTCCTGTTCGTTTATAATGGAGAATGTCATGGTTTTGTCGTTCATAATACACACCCCGCATATATTTCCATAACCGAACCTTAATTATATGTTACACTATTATTCCAGATTATTCAAGAATTTTTGCATAAATTTTACTGCCTCAAATATACCCCAAAAGCTTCAAGCGATTTTACCGTTTTATTTATTACTTCAGATACCTGCTCATCAGTAAGGGTTGCAGTGTGCGAACGAAGCGTAATTCTGTATGCCACACTCTTTTTGCCCTTCTCGATTTGTTCACCTTGGTAGATATCGAAAAGCTCTAATTCTTCAAGCAGATCTCCGGTGGTATCCCGTATGGTTTTTTCTATGGTACCGACCGGTGTGTCGACGTCGCAAACAAGTGCCAGGTCTCTTATAACAGCGGGGAATTTAGGCAGGGGTTTATAGATCACTTGTTTGGCAGGCGCTTCTATTATGGGAAGCAACTGTATTTCAGATACGTACACACGTATATCCAAATCATAAAGACTTGCAACCTTCGGATGGACTTCGCCAAGGACTGCTACCTGTTTGCCGTTATAAACAACCTTTGCCTGCCGGCCGGGGTGCAGATACGGTTCATCAGAACGGGCAAATCCAACATCCATGCCAAAAAGGCTGTAAATATCCTCGATAATACCTTTAAGGGTGAAGAAATCCTCGCCTTTACCGTAGAGTCCTATAGACATCGCAGGTATTTCGTTTGGTTGTTCGGTTACAGGAAGGCTTTTTGGGACGAACAGCTTGGAAACCTCAAAAAGCCTTGCAGCAAGATTTTTACGGTTATAGTTGGTGGAAATAACCGTAAGCATACTTGTAATCAGCTGGGTGCGCATGGTTGAATATTCTTCGCCCAGCGGGTTTAGAATAGTTACGGTGTTACGGCGCGGATCATCGGCATTAAGGCACAAGGTATCCAGAGCTTTTCCGCTGATAAAGGAATAGGTAGTGATTTCCCTAAAACCGTGAGAAATAAGCCTTGATTTGATTTTATCGGTTACTGTTCTATCTTTGGTTAATTTCCCGCGGGTAATATTTCCTCTCATGGTAGTGCCGACAATGTGGTCGTAGCCGTAAACTCTGATAATTTCTTCGGCAATATCGGCACGGCCCTCGATATCATCTCTAAATGACGGAATCCTGCAGTGTAGGGTTCCGTTTTCGAGAGTTGTGGAAATTTGGAGCTGGTTTAATATTTCGCACATAGTGTCGGCGGGAACATTAATTCCCAAAAGCTGGTTAATGCTGTCAACCGAGACGCTGATTTCCCGATCTTTGGGCAAGCCCTTGTTGCAATCGATTACCCCTTCGATTATATCGCCAGCATCCAGCTCGTATATTAACTGCAACGCGCGGTTCATGGCGTATTCGACATTTAAAATGTCGACGCCCTTTTCAAAGCGCGAGCTGGATTCGGTGCGGACACCAAGGGCTCTTGAGGTTTTCCTGATATTGTCGCGGCGGAATTTAGCGCATTCCAGGAACAAATCGGTAGTGTTATCCTTTATTCCGCTGTTTTCACTGCCTATAATACCTGCAAGGCAGGAGGGGTTTTCAGCGTCTGCAATAACAAGCATCTCACTATTTAAAGTGTGTTCCTTACCGTCAAGGGTGGCGATTCTTTCGCCGTTTTTGGCGGTACGTACTATTATTTTTGACCCTTTTATATCGTTGTAATCAAAGGCATGCATTGGCTGCCCGGTTTCAAGCATTACAAAGTTGGTAATATCAACAATATTGTTTATTGACCTGACACCTGCAGATTTCAAAAATTTCTTCATCCACCCGGGAGACTCTTTTATACGTAAATTTTTAACCATTCTGCCCATGTAGCGAGGACAGAGGTTATAGTCTTCAACTGTGATGGATATATATTTGTTTATGTCGTCGCCTACGGTTTTATATTCGGGTTTAGGCAGCTTTAATTCCTTGTTCAAAACAACAGCAATTTCCCTGGCAATACCAATTACGCTTTGACAGTCCGGACGGTTGGCGGTTACGGCAAAATCGATAATTACGTCATTTAAATCGAGCACATCGCGCATGTCAGTGCCGGGCTTATAGTCTTCATTTAAAATTAATATACCGTTTACTTCAGCGCCTTTGTAGTCATCCTCTTTAAGGCACAGTTCTGCGCCGGAGCACAGCATTCCGTGGGATTCCACACCGCGAAGTTTGCCTTTTTTAATCTGCATACCGTTTGGCAGCTTTGAATTGTGCAGCGCCACGGGAACCAGGGCTCCTTCAAAAACATTGTCGGCGCCAGTGATTATTTGGATAGGCTCGGTACCACCGACATCTACCAAGCAGACTTGGAGCCTGTCGGCATTGGGGTGCTTTTCAAGCTTCAAGATTCGTCCAACTACGACATTGTTCATGGTTTGAGATAAATCCTCAACGCTTTCGACCTCAAAGCCGCTCATAATCATTTTCCGGCAAAGTTCTTCAACAGGAACATCTATATCCACATATTGCTTAAGCCAAAGTAAAGAAACTTTCATATCCTCACACCTCTTTCAAATTTAAAACTGTTCAAGGAAACGTAAATCGTTTTCGAACAGCAGGCGTATATCACTGATTTTATATCGGGTTGTGGTAAGTCTGTCTAATCCGACTCCAAATGCAAATCCAGAATATACTTCAGGGTCTATTCCGCAGATGGACAATACCTTGGGGTGTACCATTCCCGCTCCCAATATTTCTATCCATCCGGTATCTTTGCAGATATGGCAGCCTTTTCCCCCGCATTCAGGGCAACTTACATCCACCTCAACGCTGGGTTCTGTGAATGGGAAGAATGAGGGGCGGAACTGGACCTTGGTTTCACTACCATAAATTTCGTGAACAAACTGCTCTAATGTGCCTTTTAAATCACACATGGTAATGCCCTTATCAACCACAAGCCCTTCCACCTGGTGGAAAACAGGGGAGTGGGTTGCGTCCACCTCATCGGACCTGAATACGCGGCCAGGACAGATTATTCTTATAGGCGGCTTATGATTTTCCATTGTGCGTATTTGTGCGGCCGAAGTTTGTGTCCTTAGCAGCAGGTTGTTGCCGATATAAAATGTGTCCTGCATGTCTCTTGCAGGGTGGTCGGCAGGTACATTTAACGCCTCGAAGTTGTAATAGTCGGTTTCAACTTCTGGGCCGTCACCCACGTCAAATCCCATTGAAACAAAAATGTCTATTAAATCGTTTAATACGATATTGAGCGGGTGCAGCCCGCCAATTTTGTGTTTAATACCCGGCATGGTGATATCCACACGCTCGGCTTCCAACTGCAGCTGCAAAGCTTTTTCCTTGATTGCGCCTTTAGCATCTGCGATAGCTTTTTCAATATCCTGCCTTACTTTATTGGCAAGCTGGCCTACAACCGGCCTTTCCTCAGGAGAAAGTGTACCCATTTGTTTCAATATTTTTGTAAGCTCGCCGTTTTTACCAAGATATTTTATTCTTACAGCCTCAATATCCTGTTCGGTCTGTGCTGTGCTAATAGCTGCAGTTGCATCATTAAATATTTGCATAATCAAGTCCTGCATAAAAATCCTCCTTAAACAAAAAATCTTCGCCCCACATGGGACGAAGTTATACTCCGCGGTACCACCCAAATTTTTGCTAAAGAGCAAACACTCTCTCATCCTTTAACGGGGATGTCACCGTCGATGCCTACTCTACTATAATTTCAGCACCGCCGCTCGGGAGGGAACTTCAACTGCGGTAATTGCGAACGCGCTCTCAGCTACTACGCATTCTCTCTGTGGCAATACGCTGCAGCATACTTTCCTCCGTCACTGCGTTTGGCAATAATTTGGAGCTTTAGATTATCATTATAATATACTATATTTTTAATATTTTCAAGTTGTAAAATAAATTTAGTTAATACTATATTCTGTTGGATTGGAAAATATAATATGCTATAATTAAACAGGCCACAGACTAATACCAAAAGGGGATTTATGCATGGATTCATATGTTGAACAGTTGGTACCAATAAAAAAATCACTTTATGAAAGTATTTTGAAGGTTTCTATTTTAACCGCAGGGGTTGTACTTGTTTTATTATGCGCCTTTTTATTTGTAAACGGTATTGGCGGGCCTTTTAAGTCATTGTTTGTATTGGTTGCGGTGGGTATAGGTATACTTTCTTGGAGACTGGCTACTACTTATGATTATGAATATGAATATATATTAACTAACGGAAGCATAGATATAGACAAGATAACAGCCAAAAGGTCAAGAAAACGTTTGCTGTCGTTTGATTGCAAAAATATTGAACGTTTTGGAAAATACAATTCAAAAGCGCACGCCAATACACAATATTCCAGACGGTTAATCTGTTGCAATCAAGGTGCGGACAGTTATTTTGCGGTTATCCGTCATGAAGGCTCTTTAATACTTTTAGTATTCGAACCGAATGAGAAATTTTTAAAACAAATGGCAAAATTTATGCCTAGATCGGTGATGCAAGATGCTCTCGGTTGGAATTGATTTAATTGAAATTGATAGAATTAAACAGAGTGTTGAAAACCAAAAGTTTATAAGCAGGGTATTTGGCGAGCATGAACAGTTCGAACTGCTGCGCAAACAGAACAATATCCAGTCATATGCGGCCGCGTTTGCGGCTAAAGAGGCCTTTGCAAAAGCTTTGGGCACAGGGTTTCGCGGGTTTTCGCTTAACGAGATAGAACTGTTGCACGACGAATTGGGCGCGCCATATTTAAAACTGTCGGGTAGAGCTCTGGAAATTGCTGAGGAAAAAAGGCTTCGTTTTTCTGTAAGCGTTACCCATACCGACAACTATGCCGCTGCGGTTGTTGTCGCGGAAAAATACGTTTAAGGGGGCCCTTTGATGAGAATTTTCACAAGCGAACAGACAAGACAGGCTGAGGAAAATGCGGTAGCCATGGGGATGAACTGGCTAAGGCTAATGGAAAATGCCGGGGCTGCTGCATCGCGGGTTATTCGTGAAAAATTCTCTGTAAAAAACAAGAACGTTGCCATAATTTGCGGACGCGGCAATAATGGTGGAGATGGGTATGTAGTCGCCCGGAAATTAAACGAATCTGGTGCGAAAGTGACGGTTATTCAAAGCAACGGGGCGCCTGGTACGCCTACTGCCTTTGAGATGTATCGAAGGATAACCGCAATTGGCATTCCTGTTATTGAATATAAATCCAATAGGGAAAGGGCAGAACAGATAATTAAGAGTTCAGAAATAATAGTTGACGGTATTTTCGGTATCGGATTTTATGGCGAGGTGGCAGGAGACAATAAAAAATTAATTGAAATAATTAACGGTACACATTCAAAGGTTGTATCCTTGGATGTGCCTAGCGGAGCTGATTGCGACACAGGTGCTGTCAATGGTGTTTGTGTCAAGGCGGACTTAACCGTTTCCTTTACTGCATATAAACCCTGCCATGTGATGTTTCCTGCGTGTGAATATTGCGGAGAGGTGGTAGCCGTTTCCATTGGTATGCCCGCCGAAGCTGTTGACTCCATTTCTACTTCGCTGCGGTCAATTGAAATGGCAGATGTTTTGCCCAATTTGAGGGTTAAGAAAAGAAATACGCACAAAGGCGATTTCGGTACAGCGCTGCTTATTTGCGGAAGTTTAGGGATGTCTGGCGCCGCCGCCATCGCGGCAAAGTCTGCAATTAGAACAGGGGTTGGATTAGTTAAGGCAGTTGTTCCCAAAAGTATTTATTGTCCTTTGGCATCGAGTTTATATGAACCGGTGTTTCGAGTAGCGCCGGAAACCGATAAGGGAGTATTGTCGGCCGAAAGCCTTGATCTTATTTTTAACGAGCTTGAAGGTTCCACAGCGGTATTAATAGGCTGCGGTCTGGGGCGGGATGAAAATATTACACAGATTGTTAAAGAATTAATTACTAAAGCCAATCGCCCAATAGTGCTGGATGCCGATGGAATAAATGCAATATGCGGCTGCATAGATATTATAAAGCAGGCAAAGGCACCGTTGATTTTAACCCCGCACCCGGGCGAAATGGCAAGGATGCTAAACACCACATCTGATAAAATCCAGGCCGCAAGGCTTAAAACTGCAAGGGATTTTGCAACAGAATACGGCGTATATTTGGTATTAAAGGGATCAGGCACTATTGTTGCCCTGCCTGACGGAAGAGCGTTTGTGAACCTTACCGGTAATTATGGTATGTCAAGCGCTGGGAGCGGAGATATGCTGGCGGGCATGTTGGTTTCCCTTTTGGCACAAGGGCTGACTCCCGAGCAGGCTGCCGTTACTTCGGTATATTTGCACGGGCATGCTGGCGACAGAGCTGCTGCCAAACTATCCAAGCGCTCGATGTCTGCCTCGGATATGATCGACGAGTTGCCTTTACTGTTTCATGAGATTGAAACAGCCGGGTGATAATGTTGAAACGCTTTGTTACCGTTTTTTTGACTGTTTGTGGTATTTTAGCCTTATGTTCCGGTTGCAAAAGCAAAGCAGAGCCGATACAGCCGGTGACCCAAGGGTTTGTTTGCGAAGCTAATGTAAAATATGGCGATAAAAGCTTAAAATGTGAATTGTTGGCTCCAGGCGGTGGAATTTTTGTTGTGCGGGTAAAAGAGCCCAAACTTTTAAATGGCCTTGAATTTAACTGGAATGCTGATGAGTTTAATATTTCATACAAAGGCTTAAATTACAGTGTTGATCCGTCGGCCCTGCCTGAAGCTGCCTTTATTAAGGCGTTGAAAAATGTGTTTTCAAATGTAGGAGTTGAAAGCAGTTTTAAAGTTGTGGAAGATGGATATGTATTCGAAGGTGGCAGCGAATCAGGCGATTATAAGCTTACCGTATCACATGATGGCATACCCATAAGTCTGTCAATCCCCGCCCTTGATATGAAGGTACAATTTGTCAATTTTAAGCTGAATAAATAAAATATTTACAATTTACCGAGGCTATAACGCCTTGGTTTTTTTGTTTTAATCAAAAAATGCGAAACATTATTATTTAGCAAAAGTAATTTTGGCGCATAAAATGTAATGAGACAAGTTCTAATTGGAGATGTATGAAAATTAAAATATATTTTTTCGCTTAATATGTTTAAATGATTTAAAAAACGGAAAAAATATTTACGAAAACAAAATAATACGGAGTGTGAAAGCAAAATGACTGTAAAACGAGGGGAGATATACTACGCTGACCTCAGTCCGGTCGTTGGATCGGAGCAGGGGGGCATAAGACCAGTCCTTATCGTTCAAAACGATGTGGGTAACAAGTACAGTCCGACTGTTATTGCTGCTGCAATTACCAGTCAGCGTTCGAAAGCCAAGCTACCGACCCACATTCAGGTTAATGCAAGTAACTGCGGATTAGCAAAGGACTCTATTGTTCTGCTTGAACAAATCAGAACTATTGATAAACAACGTTTAAGGGAAAAAATGGGACACCTCGATGAGGTATCAATGAGAAGAGTTGATCAGGCTTTACAGGTTAGCTTTGGTTTAAATTATGGTAGCCGTAATGCCATGGATCAGGCTACATAATTAAAAGCGCCTGTAAAATAACAATAAAAACAAGCCGCCTTTATGGCGGTTTTTTTATATTATACACATATAATAGTGGCAAAAAAAACTGCAAACAAGTTAATCAAAAGATTAACATTAAATATTTCTTAGACACCAACATCGTTCCAAAAAACAATTTAATAGTTGACTGTGCATATTATTTGTGCTATTATTACTAAAGATTATAAGCATTTTAACCCAGTTTGTTAACCAAAAGACTAACAAAATGAGACATGTTTTTGGCAGGTGGTGACTTGATGAGGTTTTAGCCCATTGTTATTATTCTATGCAATTTATTTAAGGGAGTGAGCATATGATTCAACGGTTGTCAAAGCGCGCCATTATTATTACTACGGTCTGCTTTTTGGCAATGTTTTTTATTGCCCTGTCAATAATAATGGCGAAGAGCGGTAAGCTGGATTTAACCAGAATACCTGTAATTGGTGAAACATTGGCAGAAGCCATAACACCTGAAATTACTGTCAGCAAAGGAGGGACTGTTAAGAATCTGTCCTCCGTGAGACCTTCATCTGATTATATTTCGCCATATGGAATTACTATATCAGACGACGGGATCGCATATGTAGGCGATGAGACAGGAATGAAGGTGTATAAACTAAACCTTGCCAATAAAGAAATAGTTTCTACATATACGACCAACCGCAAGGTAAATAATGTGTACATAAATGGCGGCAAGGTTTACGTTCTTGAAGGCGAACTGGATGGTAAGCTGGTAATTCTTAATTCCTCAATGAACAAGGAAGCAGAAATCAGCGTTGGGCATACGCCTCAGGATATGGCGATTGCCGGGACTACAGCATATGTCGCCAATAAATTTTCAAATACGGTTTCGGTCGTAAACCTTAATAACAAGTCTGTCGTTAAAGAGATCGAAGTCAGCCGTGAACCTGTGGAGGTTGAACTTGCTGGCTCTAAATTGTTTGTGGCGTGCCACCTGCCGGATGATAATGCATTGGCTGATGTTGTATCATCCAAGTTAAATGTAATTAACACTTCTACAAATACCTTAGAGAAAACAATTCCGCTTGTTAACGGAGCGGGCAATGTTAAGGATATGTGTGTATCCCCCGACGGGAAGACCTTGTATGTTTCCCATGTAATTGGAAGGTATGCATACCCGACCTCACAGACCGACCGCGGATGGATTCAGACCAACGGATTTTCTATAATTGACGCTCAAAAAATGGAAGTAACCGCCAGCCTGCTTCTTGATGAGGTAGAGCTCGGTGCTGCAAATCCGTGGGGAATTGAAATCAGCGAAGACGGTACAAAACTGGTTGTTTCTCTTTCCGGAACAAACGAGGTAATGGTTGTTAATGTATCCGAAATGAACAAGAAGATTAATGCTGTAAAATCTGGCAACGGGCTTGTATCGGAGATTTCAAGGATTGTTGACTATCTGCCTTTCCTTGATGGTGCAAGGACCAGGATTTCAATGCCTGGTCAGGGCCCCAGGATGCTTGCCGTAAAAGACGGAAAAGCTTATATTTGCCAGTATTACAGCGGCAATATAGCAGTGCTTGATTTAAGCAGCAATACTGTTACCGATACTATTTCCCTTGGCTCGCAGCCAGAAATGGATTCTGTGCGCAGGGGTGAGTATTTATGGAACAATGCAAGTGACAGCTACCAGAAATGGCTTAGCTGCTCCAGCTGTCACCCGTATGCAAGATCCGGCGCGTTTAACTGGGATGAGTTGAATGACGGCCTTGGCAACGAAAAAAATACCAAGAGCTTGATTTTCTCGCACAGAACTCCTCCAACTATGCACACCGGAATTTCTGCAACTGCCGAGATTGGTGTTGCGGGCAGTTTTAATTATGTTATAAGCGAAGAGGATCTTGAGTGCATTAATGAATTCTTAAGGGCACAGCTTCCCGTCCCAAGCCCGTATCTTAACAAAGATGGCACATTGACCGAATCGGCAATAAGGGGCAAGCAGCTGTTTGAAAGCAAAGGCTGTGTATCCTGTCATCCTGCACCGCTTTATACGAACATGAAGCTAATAGATTCGACGACAAGGGATCCTGAGACTGACAACTGGGACGACAGACCCCTTGATGTCCCCACTTTGGTTGAGACGTGGAGAAGTGCCCCATATTTCTTTAATGGTAAAAAGCAGACTATGGTTGAGGCTGTAAAACACTTTGCGCCAGATTTAAGCGATTCGCAGGCGCAAGATCTTGCCAACTTCGTACTCTCGATTGGCATTGAAGGCGAAAAATACGGTGTCGAACAGCTGTTCTATACCGATAAAAACGGTGTTGAAGGGCAGACTGCTTTAGTTCCCGGATCCACCATTACAAGCTTTACAATTAGAAACCAGAGCAAAGATGCCCCGAGGGCGAAGGTAATATTTGAACTGCTTGACAATTCCGGAAATAGCCTTTACAGGAACGAGAAGTCTCTTGGGGAGTTCGCTTATAATACCAGAGTTACTGTTAATATAACCAATGGTATTAAAGTTAGCGAGAACTTGCCGAAAGGTTCTATGTTCAAAATTTCAATAGTTGATGCCTCGAATGGAAATCCGCTTGCAACGGATTACGTTTTAAAGTACTAGAAAGGGGGCGTTGTAAGTGAAGAAATGTGCATTAAAATCAGTACTATCGCTGTTTGTAACGCTATGCATGATGTTGTCCGTATTTACGGTTTTCCCAGCTAACGCGGCAGAAACCACAACAAACTTGCCGTCGTCTCAGCTTCTCGATAATCTGATGGAAGTAGCAACACAGTTTATTGTTATTCGCCATTATCAATTGGGCGGCTCTCATTATGCATACACCGAGGGCTTGGCTGAGGAAATGGGCAACCACGGAGTGCCAGATGGCACCGAATCCAACTTTATACCCGGCTCTCAAATGATACTAGTTACACTTCGAAAATCCGGCTCTCAAGTAACTAAAACTGAGGAAGTTCTTATTGATTCTTCAACTGGTGTAGTCAGGGACCCTGATGTTTCTGAAGACGGTCGTAGGGTTGTATTCTCCTGGAAGAAAGACAGATATGACGATTATCACCTGTATGAAATGACCTTAGCCGACAGGAAAGTTCGTCAGCTTACTTTTGGTTCAGGTATTGCTGATTTTGAGCCGCAGTACCTGCCCAACGGAAATATAATCTTCAGCTCCAGCAGGACCATTCAGACCGTTGACTGCTGGAAGACCCCCGTTTCCAACCTGTATATCTGCGGACCCAACGGCGAAAACATCGTTCGTGTGGGTTACGATCAGGTGCATACGACCTTCCCGACTACTACTGAAGACGGTCGCGTTTTATACACCCGCTGGGATTATAATGACCGCAACCAGATGTTTGTACAGGGTGTATTCCAGATGCAGCAGGACGGTACAAATCAAACGGAGGTTTTTGGCAATGATACCAATTTCCCGACAACGCTGCTGCATACCAGAGAAGTCCCTGGCATAAAAGACAAGTATATTACAATAGTATCTGGCCACCACGTAAAACAGGCTGGAAAACTGGCATTTCTCGATACTTCTGTTGGCAGAAATAGTCCTGATGCAGTACAGTTTATATTTCCAGACTCATATACCCATAAAAATCCCAATACAGACGTCTATGGACAAAGTGGTCCGTTGTATAAATACCCCTATGCAATCAGTGCTACTGAATTTTTAGTTTCTTATGCACCAAACGGCTGGACCAACGGTGACAGCACGCCCTTTAGCATTTACCTTATGAATACTTCAGGACAGAAGGTCGAGCTGGTCTCAAGCAGTCCGATTCCTGCAAGCCAAATTGTACCTATAAAGACCCGCAATATGACCGAACGCCCAAGCTCGGTAGACTACTCCACCAGCACAGGCGTGTTCTATATTGGCAATATTTATGAGGGCGAAGGTCTTAAGGGTGTTGAACCCGGAACCGCAAAATATATTAGGGTTGTTGCTCTTGATTACAGGCCATATGCTATAGGCGCTACCGTAGGTGTTGGTACAGGTACTTCCGACCCGTATACCCCAATTTCAACCGGTAACGGTTCTTGGGACGTAAAACAGGTCCTTGGCATTGTACCCATAGAGGAAGACGGTTCGGCAATGTTTAAAGTGCCGGCGTTAAAACCCGTATTTTTCCAGGTGCTTGATGAAAACGGCGAACTCATTCAGTCCATGAGAAGCTGGTCCACCTTAATGCCAAATGAGACATTCTCCTGCGTAGGTTGCCATGAGGATAAGAATACTGTGCCCCCTGCGGCGGCCAATATGACCATTGCAATGAAAAAAGGCCCGCAGCCTCTGCAAAAGGATTTCTGGATGACCGGGGAAAAGTATGAGGACTACGATCCATATGAAGACGAGCCTATCGGTTTTGACTACCTCGAAGAGGTTCAGCCGATTTTGGACGAAAACTGTGTACAATGCCACAATAATATTGGAGAAGCCTATGACAGAATCAGATTGTCTAATATGAACGGGGCTGACCCCCAGGTAAAAAGTTATATAATTGAAAAACGTTCCGAGTGGAAATATACCACAAGCGCGCCCAAGTCAGGCTGGACAGGTGAAAATTTCGATGATAGCGATTGGAAAACCGGTTATGCTCCGTTTGGAACTTCCACAACCAGCCCTGGCGAACCCAACACCATCTGGTCCGACAGCAACATTTATATGAGAAAGAGTTTTGTTGTCAACAGGTATCAGCTTGAAGAACTCGTGCTGTATATGGATATTGCCTACAACAACAACCCGACAGTTATGGTTAACGGCAAGAAAATCTGGTCCGCCACCGGTTCGTCGAGCAATTATGTAAGGATTAAACTGACTGATGAGATGAAGAGTGCATTTAAGGTAGGTCATAATCTTATAGCTGTACAAACCAAAAAGGGAAGCAGCGGTCAGTTTATCGATTTGCAGATTGTGGCTGAAAAAGATGATCAATCTGTCGAGTTTATCCCCCACAACAGCACATGGAAATATAGGATGAGCACTACTAATAACCCGCCCAGCGGTTGGAACCAGATCAATTTTGACGACAGTTCATGGCAAAGCGGTGTTGCACCGTTTGGCGACCGTGCAGGATATAGGACCAGTTGGACTGGTGCAAACAACTATATTTGGATCCGTCATGAATTTACCATTGATAACATCGAGGAATTTAAGGATTGTATTCTTTACACCAACACCTGGTATGATGATACGCCTGAATACTATATTAATGGTGTAAAGGTTTTTTCCGACAGCGCTTGGGTTGACAATTATGTCGAGCTAAAACTGCCTGAAGCTGCTTCCAATGCTTTGGTTCAAGGAAAGAACGTATTCGCAATAAAATGCCAGAATACCGCAGGCGGAAGGCAGATAGAGGCATCGCTCCGTGCGGTTAAACGCACTGTTGAGACAATTGAAATACTGCCCATTAAGCAGTCTGGATGGAAGTATGTAATCAACAATAAGCCATCCGATGACTGGTATAAGGAAAACTTCAACGATTCCTCATGGCAGACCGGTACTGCACTGTTTGGTAGTGACGGAAGATGTTCAACATACTGGGGTGGCGATAACTCCGATATTTGGATCCGCAGGAAATTTACTGTTTCAGATGTATCTAAACTGCAAGGCAAAAAGCTGTATCTTAACATTTTCTACGATGAGGATCCACAGGTTTACATTAACGGTACGCTTGTTGCCACCAAATCAGGTTACACAACCGATTATGTAACCATACCATTGCCATATGAGTATACATCCTTGCTTAAAAACGGTGAAAACACTATCGCTGTAAAAGCGCATAACTCCATTGGCGGTTCCTTTATCGACGTGGGAATCTATGCGCAGGATATTGAAACACCAGTATCCTTTGAAAATATTAACATCATTGGTTACCGCATGAAGAGGTACTTCCCGTTGTCCTATCTGGTATTAACCGGATCGACCCCGTCGGGTGGTAGCAACTGGTTAGGAGATTCGGTAAATTCTATAACCAACTGGATTTCCGGTATGAGCCAGTGTGAAATACTTGAACCCTATCAATTTGGTTCGTCCCAGAGTCGCATTATCAAGTTGCTGCGTGAAGGTCACCAGGGCGTGGAACTTTCTGAAGAAGAAATAAGAACCATTGCGGCATGGATTGACCTTGGTGTTCCCGCATACGGCAGGTATGACGCAAATGATAACTGGGACAATGACCGCAGGAAAGAAGCCCAAGAAGAGCAGAATAAACGAAATGTATATGTAATGCTGGATAAGTATGCCCGCAAAGCGCGTGCAAACGGCGGAACTCTTAGCGGTGCTCCCGTAAGCATTCGCTACACATCCTCTTCAAATGGCAAGACATACGAAACCACCGGCAATGAACTTGCCGTACTTTATACCGATGTCAAATACAACCAGGGTGATACCGTAAGAATACAGCTGCCTGAAGGCGAAAAATATCTGATGGTATCCCTTAACGCCAAGATGGGCGAAGCATTGGTATACTGCCCGAATGGTGTATTTAACTATACCTTCCCGGATCTCACACGCGCATATAACATTACTGTTAATCCGACAAGAGAGCAGGCATATGTAAGCAATATGATTACCGCGCGTGTTGCCACCGAAGAGGATCTCAAGAAGGAACGCAATTTAGCCTTTAATCCCTATGATCTGACCGGTTCGTCCCCCAGCCAGTATCCGCATGTAACCGAAAGCCACTACTATAACAACCAGAGTGAATTTGCCGGAAGGAATATCATCGATGGCATGACTGGTATGAAGGGTCATGGATCCTATCCGCATCAGTCATGGGGACCCAACCAGACGGGCGAATTCTGGGTAAATATCGACTTGGGCCGCGAGGCGACGGTACGCCGAATAGAAATTTATATCCGTGCCGACTTCCCGCATGATACCTATTATACCTCCGGCGAATTAGAGTTCTCCGATGGCACCACACAGCAAATCTCGCTAATAAAGACCGATAAGGTACAGGTCTTTGAGGTACCAAATATCAAGACTTCATCGGTCAAGATTAAGAATCTTAAGACCGCCAATGTCGGCTGGGCTGGATTGGTTGAGGTCAAAGTCATCGGCACGCAGTTGGCTTCTCTTGAAACTGAATATGAACTTGATGATAATACCAACACAATTTCAAAGATTGACGCCGGCACTGATATTAATACCTTCAAGTCCAATATTAAGAACGTCAGCGTAAAAGTCATGAAGGATAATAAAGAGGTTACACAAGGCCCTGTTGCTACCGGTATGACGGTTGAAATTGAAGGCAAGACCTATACACTGGTCGTAACTGGTGATGCAAATGGCGACGGTAATGTAACAGTTTCCGATATTATTGCCCTCAGAAGAATAATAATGGGCTATGATGATCCGCCACTTTGCAACAAGTTGGCCGCTGACCTCGACAAGAGCCCGGACGGCAGCTTAAAGCTTACCGTAACCGACGTGGTTGCGTTAAGAAGGCTTATAATGGCCGGCTGACAACTGAATTTAAATAATTAATCCCCCAAGGTAAACCTTGGGGGATTAATTTGCAGCTTTTTAGATTAAACGTTAAACCTGAATAACACTACATCTCCGTCGTTTATAGTATAATCCTTACCTTCGCTTCTTACAAGACCTTTTTCGCGTGCAGCAGACATACTGCCGCATTTCATTAACTCATCAAAGGAAATTACCTCTGCGCGGATGAAGCCGCGTTCAAAATCAGAATGGATTTTTCCGGCTGCCTGCGGGGCTTTTGTGCCTTTAGTTATGGTCCAAGCGCGAACTTCAGGTTTTCCTGCGGTTAGGAAAGAAATTAGCCCTAAAAGGGAATAGCACTTGCTTATTAGCCTGTCAAGCCCCGATTGCTCAAGGCCGAGTTCTTTTAGGAATATCCCTTTTTCTTCAGGGTCCATTCCCGAAATTTCAGCCTCAAGGGAAGCGCAAATGGGTAGGGTTTCGGCACCTTCATTTTCGGCAATGGATTTTACCGCTTGAAAGTGTTTGTTGTTTTCAATGCCTGCTATAAAATCCTCCTCGCTCATGTTGCATGCATAAATAACCGGCTTTAGTGTCAAAAGAGATATTTGTTTAAGTACTTGCTGTTCGTCTTCGTTAGCCTGTATAGAACGCGCAGGTTGTCCGCTTTCTAAATGCTGATAGAGCCTTTCAAGAAAATCAGCTTCGGCCTGCAGGGTTTTGTCGCCCTTTAGCGATTTTAAAACACGGGATTTACGTCTTTCAACTATCTCCATGTCAGAGAAAATAAGTTCAAGATTAATAGTTTCAATGTCCCTTACCGGGTCAATCGAGCCTTCAACATGTATAATGTCGCTATCTTCAAAACACCGCACCACATGCACAATTGCGTCTACTTCCCTGATATGGGACAAAAATTTGTTACCAAGCCCTTGCCCCTGGGAGGCGCCTTTTACAAGGCCTGCTATATCCACAAACTCAATGGTGGCCGGAGTGACCTTTTCAGGAGAGTAGATTTTTGCTAAAGCATCAAGCCTTTCATCAGGCACCGCTACAATGCCGACATTGGGTTCTATAGTACAGAAAGGGTAATTGGCGGATTGGGCGCCGGCATTGGTAATTGCGTTAAAAAGAGTAGACTTACCAACATTGGGTAGTCCAACAATACCGAGTTTCATTTTGGCCTCCGATTGCAAAAAAGTTATACTGGATTATTATATATTATTACTGCCTGCTTTTTCAATAAATAATAAAAAATCCTTTATTATTATACAAAAATCATGTATAATAAGAGAAAAAATCTACTTACATCGATATTTTAAACACAGGAGGTTGACATGTGAAATCACCTTTCTCAGTAAGCCTTTCAAAAATAATAAAGGAGTTTTCGCTTGAAACTCTGTACTTGCCCGACGATCCGGAAAACATATATATTTCCAGTAACGAAATCAATCGTCCTGGTCTTCAGCTTAGTGGCTATTACGATTTTTTTGACAGCGACAGGATTCAGATAATAGGAAAAAGTGAAATGAGCTTCTTGCAGGAATTCCCGCCCCAAGAAGCCGGTGTTAAAATAAGGAACTTTTTTGAAAAGAAACCTCCTGCAGTAATAATTTCCCGAAATCTTGATGTTGTTGAGGAAATGTACGAATCAGCAAAAGCCTATAAAGTGCCGCTGCTTAGGACCTCAGACAGTACATCAAGCTTTATGTCAGCACTAATAGCCTTTTTAAATGTAGAACTTGCTCCACGGATTATAAGGCATGGTGTTTTGGTAGAGGTCTATGGCGAAGGCCTTTTGATTTTGGGTGAAAGCGGCATTGGTAAGAGCGAGACGGCTATCGAACTTGTAAAACGCGGCCATAGGCTTATTGCCGACGATGCGGTTGAAATCCGCAGGGTTTCATCTAAATCTTTGGTTGGCACATCCCCCGAAAATATTAGGCATTTCATAGAGTTGCGCGGTATTGGCATCATTAATGTCCGGCGTATTTTTGGTATGGGTGCTGTTAAGCTTACTGAAAAAATAGATTTAGTTATTAACCTTGAACCATGGGAGGTTAATAAAGTCTACGACCGGATGGGCTTGGAAAGCGAGTTTACGAACATTTTAGGGCTAGATGTCCCGTCCGTGACCATACCCGTCAAACCCGGAAGAAACCTTGCCATTATTATAGAGGTAGCTGCCATGAACAACCGTCAGAAAAAGATGGGATACAACGCAGCTCAAGAGTTGTTGGAAAAATTGGGTATGAATGAATCCTTTAATCCGCCAATAAAACCTAACAGTAAAAATTGGGATTTTTTTGAATAAATATATTTGGAGGCTCATATATGTACGTAGTTGGTATCGATCTAGGCGGCACTAATATAGCTGCTGGTGTTGTTGATGAAAATTATAATATCGTAGGCAGAGGGAAGATTAAGACCAGGGCGCCCCGTCCGGCAGAAGAAATCGCCGATGATATGATAGCTGCTGTAGAGATGGCTATTTCTGATGCAGGCCTTACAAAAGAAGATATTGAGTGGGTTGGCGTCGGCGCTCCGGGAACCATTAACCCGATTACCGGTGTTATCGGATTTTCAAACAACCTGCAGTTTAATAATGTACCTTTTAAAAGTTTGCTTGAAGAAAGGTTTAACGCCAAATTCTATATAGAAAACGATGCAAACGCTGCGGCATTTGGCGAATTTTTGGCTGGTGCCGGAAGGGGAACCAAAAACCTTGTCGCCATTACCCTTGGAACAGGTGTAGGAGGGGGTATAATAGTAGATGGCAAACTTATTGTGGGTTCCAACTTTGCAGGTGGAGAACTTGGCCATGTGGTAATTCAAAAGGATGGAGAGCTTTGCACCTGTGGACGTAAAGGCTGCTGGGAAGCCTATGCTTCGGCAACAGGGCTTATCAGGCAGACGAAGCAGGCAATGGAAAAGGATAAAAACAGCGTTATGTGGGAGATTTGCGGCGGCGACATAAATAACGTAAATGGCCGCACCGCATTTGACGCAATGCGCATGGGCGATAAAACTGGCAAAGAGGTCGTAGATAATTATATTGAATATCTTGCCTGTGGAATTGTAAATGTAATTAACATATTTCAGCCGGATGTGCTGTGCATAGGTGGAGGAATTTCCAAGGAAGGCGAAACCATACTCGAACCGATACGCAAATATGTGGAATATAATGTCTTTTCTAAAAATATAGATAAACAGACGGTTATTAAAACCGCAGAACTAGGAAACGATGCGGGGATTATTGGAGCAGCCTTTTTGGAAAATTTGTATAAATAATTTTACCGGCTGCTCCGATTTGGAGTGATAGGTATTGGCTGATTATGCTGCGCTGAAAAAATATGCCGAGATGCTAGGGTGCGTATGCAAAGAAAATGAACCAATGAGCGAACACACAACTTTCAAAATCGGAGGACCTGCCGATATATTTATCGAGCCTACGTCAGCAGAGACGCTTGCTGATATTGTTGCCGCCTGCAAAAGGTGGGAAATACCTGTATATGTCATTGGTAATGGCTCTAATCTGTTGGTTTCTGATTTAGGTATCGAAGGCGCTGTCATCCATATATCGGGCGGCATGTGTGATATTTCGCTTAATGGCGCGTATGAAATTGAATGCGGTTCCGGTGTAAAGCTTTCAAAATTGTGTACTTTTGCACAGGAACACTCGCTGACAGGGCTTGAGTTTGCCTGGGGAATACCGGGAACAGCCGGCGGTGCGGCATATATGAATGCGGGAGCATACGGCTCCGAGATGAGCAATGTGGTCGTTAGATGCACACATATTGATTCCAACGGTCAGTTTGGCAGCTTTGAGGGAGAGGAATTGGCTTTCGGATACCGCCAAAGTGTCTACACCGATTCAGACAAGATAATTACTTCGTTAAAGCTCCGCCTAAAACCTGGCGACCCGGTTGAGATCCGAAGCCACATGGATGAACTTTTTAAACTCCGCAAAGAGAAACAGCCTTTAGAGTATCCAAGCGCTGGCAGTGTGTTTAAAAGACCGCACGGAAATTTTGCGGGAAGTTTAATAGAGCAGTGCGGCCTTAAAGGTTACACAATCGGCGGCGCGCAGGTAAGCGAAAAACATGCGGGATTTATTATTAATTTAGGTAATGCGACATGTTATGATGTGCGAAAACTGATTGAGCACATTAAAGAAGAGGTTTTTTTACAGACAAGTATAAAACTTGAGACGGAAATAAAATTCATAGGAAGAATATGAATGGATGGGGGATAATGGAATTAATTATTGTAACTGGGATGTCGGGCGCTGGAAAGTCTCAGGCTGCAAATGCGCTTGAAGACATTGGCTTTTATTGTGTAGACAATATGCCTCCTTCCTTGATGCCCGCTTTTGCTGATTTAATAAACAGGGGGCAGCCGAAGCTTTCGAAAATCGCGGTTGTTACCGATGTCCGCGGCGGGGAGTTGTTCCATAATATTGATGAGGTGCTTGAGGAACTTACTGAAAAAGGCGTGGATTTCAAGATACTTTTTCTTGATTCATCCGACGAGGTTCTTGTCAGGCGCTACAAGGAAACCAGAAGACGACACCCCTTATGCGACCTTGAGAACATCTCAGTTATCGACGCAGTTAAAAGGGAGAGGGACTTATTAAAATCGGTCCGCGCAAAGGCAGATTATATTGTGGACACATCCCAAACCTCGGTGGCGCAGTTAAAACAAAGGCTGACTTCGCTTTTCCTAGGTGATTCATATAAGGGGCTTAGCATACAATGCATATCCTTTGGATTTAAATACGGTACTGTACCCGAGGCTGATTTGGTGTTTGATGTGCGCTGCCTGCCAAATCCCTATTATATTGACGAACTCCGCCCCCTGACCGGACTGGATGATTCAATCAGGGACTTTGTGATAAACGCCCCCCATACCAAAGGTTTTGTAGAACGCCTTATTTCCCTTGTGGATTATTCCGTGCCACTATATTGCAACGAAGGAAAGAGTCAGTTGGTTATTGCAATAGGCTGCACTGGAGGTAAACACAGGTCGGTTGTAATAGCAGAGCTATTATACTCCCACCTTGCGAAAAACGGTTACAGGGTAAGCGTTAACCACAGGGATATTAATAAAACATAAAATGTTTTTATTTAGCCGGAAAGGCATGATATTATGTCTTTTTCAGCAGATGTAAAAAACGAGCTTTGCAAAATTAGACCGTCCGGTTGCTGTAAAATTGCCGAATGCTACGGTATTTTACTGTTCAGCCGGGCTTTTTCTAAACAGTCTGTTTCCCTAATCACCGAGCATGAGGAGGTAGCGAATAGGCTTTCTGAACTCCTTCGCATTCTGTGCGGTGTTTCTGTAAAATTACAGGCGCACGGTTCTATCAGGGATTTTTATTCCGTTTCGGTGGAAGATGTAAAGGACAGGCTGAAAATATTAGAATTTTTTGGGCATTCACACGATGAAATTTCTCCTAGAATAAACAAAAATAATTTAATGAAGGATTGCTGTGAAGGTGCTTTTATTAGAGGCGCTTTTTTGGCCGCGGGGAGTATTACGAATCCCCAAAAGGACTATCATGTGGAGTTTTTAACCAGTCACAAAAGTTTAGCCGACGATATGGTCGAACTTCTTTCTAATAGGGGCTTTACGCCGAGAATTACCAAGCGCGGCGCCACTTCGGTCATATATTTTAAGGAAAGCAATAATATAGAAGACCTGCTTACCATAATGAATGCTACAGGGTATACGCTGGAACTTATGAATATAAAGATATATAAAAATGTCCGTAACAAAATTAATAGGTTAACCAATTGCGAAACCGCCAATATAGCCAAGACGGTTAATGCGGCGATAAAGCAGCAGGAAGCTATTAGGATTCTAGAAGAATCCGGAAAATTGCAGCAGCTTTCCAGGGAATTGATTGAGGCTGCGGAACTTAGAAAAAACAACCCGGACATGTCGCTATCGGAACTAAGCAAGCTTTGTGGGCTTACCCGTTCGGGGCTAAACCATCGCTTAAGGAAACTCATAAAATTAGCCGGTCTGGAATGAAAAGGGCTGTTTAATATGGATTTTGTGCATCTCCATGTTCATACCGAATACAGTTTGCTGGACGGCGCTTGCCGTATCGGCAGGCTTTTTGATGCAGTAAAGGAGCTCGGGCAAACCGCGGTAGCAATTACCGACCATGGGGTAATGTATGGCGTAATCGATTTTTATAAAGAGGCGAAAAAGCGCGGCACAAAGCCGATAATTGGATGTGAGGTTTATGTTGCGCCTCGGACCCGTTTTGACAGGGAAAAACTTTTTGACAGCGACTACAGCCATCTTATTTTGCTGTGCGAGAATGAGACGGGGTATAAAAATCTATCCAAGCTCGTCACAAAGGGGTTTACCGAGGGCTTTTACACCAAGCCCAGAATCGACCGCGACCTGTTGCAGGAATACCACGAGGGTCTGATTGCGCTTTCTGCTTGCCTTGCCGGCGAAATTCCTAAGGCGCTGCTTCAGAACGATTATGAAAAGGCAAAATCAACCGCCCTTTGGTATCGGGAAGTTTTCGGCCCTGACAACTATTATTTGGAGCTGCAAGACCATGGGCTTGATGAGCAATTGAGGATTAATCCTTTAATAAAAAAGCTCTCAAGCGAGACTGGAATTCCTTTGGTGGCTACTAATGACGTTCACTATATAACACAAGAAGACAGTTACATGCAGAAGGTACTAATCTGCATACAGACCAATCATACCATACACGACGAAAACCCGCTTGAATTTAAGACAAACGAGTTTTATTTGAAATCGGCCGAGCAAATGCAAGGACTGTTTTCGGATGTACCAGAGGCAATTGAAAACACTGTTAAAATTGCCGAACGTTGTAATGTAGAATTTGAGTTTGGCAAAACCAAATTGCCGGTATTTGACATCGGAAACAAAAATCATTTTGATTATCTTAAAGAGATGAGCTATAAGGGGCTGTACAAGTATTACGGAGAAAACCCTTCGGATGACGTGGTGCAAAGGCTGGAATACGAGCTTGACACCATTAATAAAATGGGATACGTGGACTATTTTTTAATAGTTCAGGATTTTGTAAATTTCGCAAAGAGCAATGGGATTCCGGTTGGCCCTGGCAGGGGATCGGGTGCTGGAAGCCTTGTGGCTTACTGCATCGGTATAACCGGAATAGACCCGATAAAATATAATCTGCTGTTTGAGCGCTTCCTTAATCCCGAAAGGGTATCCATGCCTGACTTTGATATTGACTTTTGCTATATCCGTCGTCAAGAGGTTATAGACTATGTCATAAACAAATACGGCAGCGACCATGTGGCGCAGATTATTACCTTCGGTACCATGGCGGCTAGAGCGGCGGTAAGGGACGTGGGAAGGGCAATGGGTATCCCGTATTCCGTCTGTGATTACGTTGCAAAGCAGATTCCCATGGAGCTTGGCATTACAATCGACCGAGCCTTGCAGACCTCTCAGGAACTTATAGAAAGCTACAACAGCAATCCTCAAATAAAAGAATTGCTTGATATGGCCCGCAAGGTGGAGGGAATGCCTAGGCATGCCTCTACCCATGCCGCCGGTGTGGTAATAACAGACAAGCCCGTAGTCGAATATGTGCCGTTAGCCAAAAATGACGAGTCTGTCGTCACCCAGTTTCCAATGAACACGTTGGAAGAGCTTGGCCTTTTGAAAATGGATTTTTTGGGGCTTAGGAACCTTACGGTAATATCGGATGCGGTTAAAATGATTCAAAAACATAATAAAGATTTTAGCATAGATAATATCCCTGTTGACGATAAACCCACATACGAAATGTTGTCAAAGGGATTAACCGATGGCGTGTTTCAGTTCGAGTCTGCAGGCATGAAGAACGTGCTTCAGTCAATGAAGCCTACAAGAATGGAAGATCTTATAGCTATTATTTCTTTATACCGGCCAGGTCCAATGGACTCAATACCAAATTTTATTCACAACCGGCACCATCCTGAGGATATAAGATACCCGACTCCGCTGCTAAAACCTATTTTAGATGTAACCTACGGCTGTCTTGTGTATCAGGAGCAGGTCATGCAGGTCTTCCGTACCCTTGCCGGATACTCCCTTGGCAGGGCGGATATAGTAAGGCGGGCAATGGCCAAAAAGAAGCATGATGTTATGCAGCGTGAAAGACAAGCCTTTATTTACGGCGAAGTTTCCAAAGACGGAACGGTTGCCTGCGAGGGTGCGGTCAAGAGAGGGGTCCCGGAAGAGGTAGCCTCTGAAATATTTGACCAGATGCTCTCTTTCAGCTCATATGCCTTTAATAAGTCACACGCTGCGGCATATGCTTTTGTTGCGTATCAAACGGCATATTTAAAATGCCATTATGGCAAGGAATATATGGCGGCGCTTCTGACCAGCGTGCTTGATTCCTCTAACAAAATCTCTGAATACATTGCAGAATGTGCAAGAATGGGTATTCAGGTACTGCCGCCGCATATTAACAAGAGTTTTAAAGGATTTAGCGTAGACACTGACGGCAATATCCGGTTTGGATTGCTGGCTATAAAGAACTTAGGCAATTCGCTTATAGAGACCTTGATTGCTGAAAGGGCAAAGAATGGGGATTTTAAATCTTTATATGATTTTTGCTTTAGGCTTCACGGCCAGCTTAACAAGCGTGCCCTTGAAAGCCTGATAAAAAGCGGCTCGCTGGACAACCTTGGTGCCAATAGGCGGCAAATGCTGCTGGCACTTCCGTCGGTAATGTCGGCCGTTGAGTCTGTCAAACGCAGAAGTGATACCGGGCAGCTTGGTTTTTTTGATATACAGCAGAAGGATGACAAGGACATAGATACAAGCAGTTTTGAAATACCAATGGCAGAAGAAATGTCTAAAAGTGAGCTGCTTAAATATGAAAAGGAAACTACAGGATTATATCTTTCCGGGCACCCGATGCAGGATTATGTCGATTTAATTAAAAGGCTTAATACCGCGCGAACTATTGATATAATTAGCGAAGATTCTGACAATTATCAGGACAACCAGGAAGTTAGCATTATTGCAATGATAACTTCCATTAAGCGCAAGACCACAAAAAACGACCAAACAATGGCGTTTATTGAGGCTGAAGATTTATTTGGAACAATTGGTCTTATTCTTTTTCCGTCGGTTTTTGACAAATACCGAAGCATTTTAAAAGCCAACGAGGTATTTTTGTTTAATGGTAGGGTTACCCAAAGGGAAGAAAAGGATGCAGAAATTATCTGCGAAAAGATTACAAGAATTGAGGATGTCCCGCTTAATTTTGAAAATGCGCATCCCAATACACCTACAAAAAACTGCAAACCCGGATTGTATATAAGGGTACCCGACCTTGAGTGCGATGCTTTTAAAAAGGTTCAGACTATTTTGGAAATTTTCGACGGCAACATTCCTGTGTATGTTTACTGCGAAAAAAACTCGAAAAAATACATTCTGCCCCGCTCAAAATGGATAGACATAAACAGGGCAATGCTTTCTGAACTAAAAAATGTTTTAGGTGAAAAAAACGTAGTTTACGTGCAGTAGATTAATTTAATGATACTGTTACTTTAAATCTTGACATCATAGCATTATAGGGTAAAATAAAAAAGATATGTTTTAATTAAAAAATAATAATATATTTAGCATAAAAAAGATGGGGGATTAATATGGAAGTAAAAACAATAGGTGTTTTAACAAGCGGAGGTGACGCTCCGGGAATGAACGCTGTGGTTCGCTCTGTCGTTAGGACCGCTATATCCTTGGGTTTGCGTGTTATGGGTATAAGGCGCGGATACAACGGCCTTATTGATGGCGATATTTTTGAAATGAACCTGCGTTCTGTTTCTGACATTATACATAGAGGCGGTACGATACTTTATACTGCCCGCAGCCCCGAATTTAAAACCGAGGAGGGAATGCAGAAGGCTATAGCCAATTGCAAAAAATTCGGCATAGACGGTATAGTTACGATAGGCGGGGATGGCTCATACCGTGGCGCCAGAGATTTGTCAATAAGGGGCATTCCCTGTATCGGAGTACCTGGTACAATCGATAACGACATATCCTCTACCGACTATACAATCGGATTTGACACCGCCATGAACACCGCCACAGAAATGATAGACAGGCTTAGAGATACGACCCAGTCTCATGAGCGTTGCAGTGTGGTTGAGGTTATGGGGCGCAATGCGGGTTACCTTGCGCTTCAGACTGGAATCGCGGTGGGAGCTACTGCAATTTTGGTGCCCGAAGTGCCCTTTGATATTGACAAGGATATAATTGCAAGGATTAACAAAACCCAGATTTCCGGTAAGAAACATTTTATAATTATAGTTGCCGAAGGCGTGGGAAATGTAAATGCCATAGCCAAGGAGATTGAAGCCAAAACCGGCATTGAATCAAGAGCTACAATATTAGGGCATGTTCAGCGCGGCGGCAGTCCCACAGTCCGCGACAGGGTCATGGCAAGCCTTATGGGCTACGAAGCGGTCAGACTTTTAAGCCAGGGCATAGGAAACCGCGTGGTTTCATTCAGGGGCGACAAAATAGTAAATTATGATATCCACGAAGCATTGTCTATGGAAAAGGGCTTTGACTATGAAATGTATAAAATGGCCCATATAATTTCAATATAAAGAATTAAACCGCCGTTATAACGGCGGTTTTTTGATGGCAAACTAGGATATAAACATCCTCCTTTTGCTCATAAGCAAAAGGAGGATGTTATTAACAATACGAATCAATCCATTTCCAGAATCATATCTGTCGCTATCCCTCCAGGAGGAATCATGGGCAGAACATTGGCGTCGGGGGAGATGCGGCAGTCTATTAATACAGGTTTATTTAAGTTATATGCTTTAGATATGACCGGCTCAATATCATCTTCGGTTTCAATTGTCATTCCGCAAATTCCAAAGGTCTCAGCTAGCTTTATATAGTTGGTCTTACGTTTGGGGTCTGTCGCCGAAAAACGGCTTTGGTAAAACCTTTTCTGCCATTGCCTTACCATTCCCAAAACCGTGTTGTTCATCAAAATAATGACAATTGGCAGGTTGTAGCTTGAAACCGTAACAAGTTCATTCATATTCATATGAAAACTGCCGTCGCCGGTAAATAGTACAACCCGTTTTTGCGGGCAAGCAATTTGCGCGCCAATTGCCGCACCAAGGCCGTATCCCATAGTTCCAAGACCGCCTGAGGTGAGCAGCTGGCGAGGATAGCTGAAGGGATAGCACTGAGCCACCCACATTTGGTGCTGGCCAACATCGGTGACAACAATTGAATCGCCAAAAAGCTTATGTACGGCTTTTATAACTGACCTTGGCTTTGGCAGACTGTCGTTATTTTGTTTTGACGGTTTCTTAAGTTTCCAGCTTTTAATCTCGTCTATCCAATCTGAGTTGGAAGATGGGGAGATTTGCTGAGTTAATTTGCCCAAAATGTCTTTTAAATCACCGTGTATAGTAAGGTCAGCAAAAACATTTTTATTGAATTCCGAGGGGTCAATATCAATATGAATGATTTTGGCATTAGGGCAGAAAAGCTTTCGATTACCCGCAACGCGGTCTGAAAACCTGACCCCGCAGGCAATAAGCAGGTCACACAAATGGGATGAATGGTTGGAATGATAAGAGCCATGCATGCCAATCATGCCAAGGTTTAGCGGGTCTTCAGAAGGGAAACCGCCAAGCCCCATAAGGGACATTGTAACAGGAATATTGCGTTTACGGGCAAAAGCTGTTGCCTCGCCGGATGCGCCTGAAGCAATCACTCCTCCGCCTAAAAAAAGCAGGGGGCGCTTTGCTTTTTCAATAAGTTCTACTGCAGATTTGATATCAGAATCAAAATCATCAAACCGGATTTCAGTTGTCAATGGTTTCTGTGGATGATATTCGCATTTGGCCGCGGTCACATCCTTGGGAATATCAATAAGTACTGGCCCTTTGCGACCTGACTGAGCAATTTTAAAGGCTTGTCTTACCGTATCGGCTAAGTCGTTTACATCCTTTACAATAAAATTGTGTTTGGTAATTGGTGTGGTGATACCGGTAATGTCAACCTCCTGGAAAGAGTCCCTGCCAAGCAGGTCATTGGCAACATTTCCAGTTATGGCTACAACAGGTATGGAATCCATGTAAGCAGTTGCAAGGCCTGTTACAAGATTTGTTGCCCCCGGCCCAGAGGTCGCAAATACAACCCCGGTTTTGCCGGTAGCCCTCGCGTATCCGTCAGCCGCATGCGACGCGCCCTGTTCGTGTGCGGTTAGAATATGCCGAATTTTGTCGCTGTATTTATATAAAGCATCATATATATTAAGCACCGCTCCGCCCGGATAGCCAAAAACGGTATCAACATTGTGTTCCAGCAGACATTCGAGTAAGATTTCCGCTCCGTTCTTCAATGTTAAAACCACTCCTAAGTTTTATTTAAGATTTACTGCTAAGATACTCATGAATAGATTTTGCCGCATTTTTCCCTGCACCCATAGCTAGTATGACAGTCGCAGCACCTGTAACAGCATCTCCGCCGGCATACACGCCAGGCTTAGAGGTCTGCATGTCCTCATTGACTATCAAACAACCATTTTGTGTATATTCCAAATCCATGGTTGTGTTTTTTATCAGCGGGTTGGGAGAGGTCCCGACAGCCACTATTACGCCGTCGACATCTATTGTAAATTCAGAGCCTTCAATCTTAACCGGCCGCTTTCTACCGGAGGCGTCGGGCTCGGAAAGCTGCATTCTAACGCATTCAATTCCCGTTACATGGCCCGAACTGTCCCCAATAATTCTTGTGGGATTTGTCAATATCTTAAACACAATTCCTTCTTCCTGAGCGTGGGCAATCTCCTCGTGCCGCGCTGGCATCTCATCAAATGAACGGCGGTAGATTATATAGACATTTTCAGTACCCATCCGCTTTGCGCTTCTTGCAGCGTCCATTGCAACATTTCCGCCGCCTATTACGGCAATGGATTTGTGCCTAATTATGGGCGTGTCGTATTCATCCAAATAAGCCTTCATAAGGTTAATACGTGTTAAATACTCGTTTGCCGAGTAAACTCCGATTAAGTTTTCGCCCTCTATGCCAAGAAACTTGGGCAAACCGGCACCTGAGCCGATAAATACAGCCTTGTATCCCATTTCAATCAATTCGTCAATAGTCAATACTTTGCCTATCACCATATTGGTCTTTATCTCAACACCAAGGGCTTCTAAGTATTCAATCTCTTTTTGGACGATTTTTTTAGGAAGCCTGAATTCGGGAATACCGTATACCAAAACGCCGCCTGGTGTGTGAAAAGCCTCAAAAATAGTAACTTCATAACCGAGTTTTGCTAAATCTCCGGCACAGGTAAGCCCTGCAGGGCCCGCGCCAACAACCGCAACTTTTATACCGTTGGACACAGGCTTCTTAGGCAAATCACCGCGGTTTTTCATATACCAATCGGCGACAAACCTTTCAAGCCGGCCAATAGCAACTGGTTCATGTTTTATTCCGCGCACACATACTGCCTCGCACTGTTTTTCCTGAGGGCAAACCCTTCCGCAGACCGCGGGCAGGGAATTGGTTTGTTTAATTACATGATAAGCCCCTTCAAAATCACCCTTTGTCACAAGCTGTATAAACTCGGGGATTCTGACATTGACCGGACAACCTCCGACACAGGGCTTATGTTTACAGTTAAGGCAGCGTGTGGCTTCCTCTATGGCCTGTTCTTCGGTATAGCCCAAAGCAACCTCATCAAAGTTTTTGTTTCTGATATTTGGATCCTGTTCAGGCATAGGAGTCTTTTTAGGAGCCATATTAGCCATTATTTTACCCTCCTAATCCAATGCGACAAGTGTGATCGCGCATTTCTTCAGATACGAATGTACGGTTGCGAAGCATCAGCTCATCAAAATCCACCTGGTGCCCGTCAAAGTCAGGACCCTCTACACAGGCGAATCGGATTTTGCCGTCGACAGTAACACGGCAGCCCCCGCACATTCCGGTCCCGTCAATCATTATCGGGTTCAGGCTTACGATTGTTTTTACATTATATTCCTTTGTAACTAAAGATACAAATTTCATCATGGGAATCGGGCCGATGGCAATCACTAAGTCGTACTTGTCCACAGACAGCAATTCTTTCAGCACATCTGTAACAAGGCCTTTTCGACCATATGAGCCGTCATCGGTTGTGATGTAAAGATTATTGCAAACCTTCCTCATTTCATCTTCAAAGAATATTAAATCTCGGTTTCTAAAACCTGCAATAATATCGACATGAGTACCCATATTGTAAAGGGCCTTTGCCTGAGGATAGGCAATGGCGCATCCGACACCGCCGCCAACCACAATTGCCTTTTTGGGATTTCCAAACTCGGTAGGATTGCCCAATGGCCCCACAAAATCCTGTATATAATCTCCCTGATTCATCTGGGCCAGCATTTTTGTGGTATTGCCGACGGCCTGAAAAATAATTGTCACAGTACCGGCATCTCTATCAAAATCCGCCACAGTCAGCGGAATACGTTCACCATGTTCATCTATTTTTAAAATAATGAATTGACCAGGTTGGACCTTGTTGGCTACCAGAGGAGCCTGAATCTTCATCATAGTAACCTGCTGGTTCAATTTTTGTTTTTCTGTAATCTTAAACATACTGCCCCCTCCTTAATGATATTAATTATCAATTATATAATATATTTTGGCAATATTCAAATACTTATTTTATCGAATATAGTTAACAATTGACTAAATATTATAGTTAATGTATACTAACTATTACAAACAATAAAGGGTGATATAATGAATAAAAATTCAGATGTTACATACAAAACAATGGGTGTACAAAAACATATTGCTTTAATAGCCCATGATAACTGCAAAAATGATTTAATAGATTGGATAATTGAAAATAAAACCGAATTAAGCAGCCATTTTTTATGTGGAACAGGTACTACAGCAAGTTTAATTGCCAAAAAGACAGGGCTTCCGGTAACGGCATATAACAGCGGCCCCCTTGGTGGCGACCAGCAGATAGGCTCAAGGATAGCGGAAGGTAAGATTGATTTTTTAATATTTTTCTGGGATCCGCTTGCAGCTCAGCCGCACGACCCCGATGTCAAGGCACTATTAAGGGTTGCGGTACTTTATGATATACCCGTAGCAATGAACAAAACTACAGCAGATTTTTTGCTTCGTTCTCCGTTAATGAAAAGCGAGTATGCTAGGACAATTATTAATTATGAAAAACGCATTAAAAACCGGGTTGATGACATAAGCAACAATATATAAACAACGGGAAGCATTTAGCTTCCCGTTTATTATTTACAATACCTTGGATAAAAACTCTATAAGCCGTGGATGCTTTGGATTGGAAAAGAACTCCGCTGGTGGGGCCTCTTCAAGTATTTTGCCCTCGTCCATAAACAGTATTTTAGTCCCAACTTCGCGAGCAAATCCCATCTCATGGGTAACAATAACCATGGTCATACCTGCTATTGCAAGCTCCTTAATTACCTCCAAAACCTCGCCGACCATTTCGGGGTCTAAGGCAGAGGTGGGTTCATCAAAAAGCATAACTTCGGGATTTAAGGCCAATGCCCTTATTATTGCTATACGCTGTTTCTGGCCTCCTGACAGCACCGCAGGATAGTCTTTGGCTTTATCTTCAAGGCCAACCCTTCTTAAAAGCTGGTATGCGAGTTCCTCGGCCTGAGCTTTTGTCATCAATTTCAGCTTAACAGGAGCTAAAGTAATGTTTTCCAATACGGTAAGGTGTGGAAAGAGGTTAAAATGCTGAAACACCATTCCAATCTTCTGGCGTATTTTATCAATGTCGCATTTGGGGTCGGTAATAAGCTGGTCTTTAAACCATATTTCGCCCATATTAGGGGTCTCAAGCAGGTTTAAACAGCGAAGAAAAGTGCTTTTTCCAGAGCCAGAAGGCCCAATTATAACAATTTTCTCGCCTTTGTTTATCGTGTAGTCTATGTTATCAAGGACCGTATTGTTTCCAAAGCTTTTGCTCAAATTTTTAACGCATATCATGCCTGTTTAGCCTCCTTTCCACAATGTCGCATAACTTGGCTAAAACAGATGTAATGATAAGGTAAATGAATGCGACCGAAAGCAGCGGAATGAAGGCCTCGTAAGTACGGCTGCGTATTATATCGCCAGCTTTGGTCAAATCCTCAAGCGCTATATATCCCACAATAGCGGTTTCTTTAATTAGCACGATAAACTCGTTTACATAGGCAGGGAAGATGTTTTTTACCGCCTGGGGCATTACTATTAAAAACAGGGTCTGGCGGCTGGAAAGGCCCAAAGATCTTCCTGCCTCGGTTTGCCCGCGGTCTACTGCCTGAATACCGGCACGTATAATTTCCGCGACATAGGCGCTGCTATTTAATCCGAAGGCAATTATGGCAACAAAAATTTTGCTGACATTTACGGAAGCAAAGACCACAAAATATATTATAAGCAACTGTGTGACCATGGGAGTTCCACGGATTACGGTTATGTATAAATTTGATATTGCACTTAATACCTTGGATTTAGACATTTTCATCAGCGCCAGCACAATACCAAAAACAGTGCCTATGATTATTGCGAAGAAGGTGACACGCAGCGTCACTGAAAGACCGTTTAGCAGCAGCATATAACGGTTTTCGTGAATAAGATTTTGATGAATCTTGGCCCATAAATCTGACCAATAGCTCTCTGCCACTATCAAATCAGTAAACAAATTCACTTTTTAAAACACACATCCTTACCGTACATACACAACTCTCCGGCTATCCGGAGAGTTGCGTTAGAAACTATTTTTTAACAATAATAACCTGAGATGCAATGTAGTAATCATCAGAAAAGTCGACATTTTGGCGCCTTTCTTCGGTGTTGGACATTCCGGCAACAACAAAATCAACCTTACCGGTCTGCAAAGCGGCAATCAATGAGTCAAATGCCATGTCGTCTATAACAAGCTCTTTGCCTAAATCTGCAGCAATTCTTTTTGCAATCTCGATGTCAAATCCAACGACATCACCCTTATCATCCCTGTATTCAAAGGGTTCAAATTCGGCGTTGGTTCCAAGCACGATTTTACCGTCAGGTGTATATTCATCGATTTTTGGAAGATCTACATCTTCGCCATTTATAAATTTTGCAATAAGTTTGTCATATGTACCGTCTTCTTGAATTTTCTTGAGTGTCTGGTTAATTGAATTGAGCAGCTCTGTATTACCTTTTCTAACCGCGATGGCATAGGCTTCATCGGTTAAAGCCTCTTCTAAAATTTTAAGATCGCTATTCTTTTCGACTATTTTCTGGGCTGGCATTTTGTCAAGCACAATAGCGTCGATTTTTCCATTCTTAAGGTCCATGGCAATATCGGTTACCTTTTTATAGCGACTGACAATAGCGCCTTCAATATTATCGGATACATATTCATCGCCAGTTGTGCCTTCTTGAACGCCGATGCGCTTGTTTGCAAGATCGGCAGCCGTTTTGATTTGGGCGGTTTCTTTCGTTGCGCATCCGGCAAAAAGCGTAACAGCCAAAACTAAAGTCATTAAAATTGCAAAAGCTCTTTTCATAAATAATCCTCCTCGAATACTAATAAAAATATTTTAACACAAAATGAATAAAAATTCAATTATCTAAACCACAAAACGTGTAATGCCTTGCTATTATGCAAAACTTATTAATTTATATGCAATAATGATACATATATGTTCAAATCTCATTGAAAGACCGGGTTTTGCTTTTTCTTAAATATATGATTAGCACAATAAGAGTAACAAGGAAGGAGACAAAATCTGCAATCGGTGCGGAAAGCACTATTCCATACAGGCCAATAACTTTTGCAAGTATTATAACAAGAGGGATCAGCAAAAGGACTTGCCGCAGCAAGGTCAAAACGGTGGAAATGGCTGGCTTTCCGATTGCCTGAAAATAGTTAGAGGCAATAATCTGAAATCCTACAACAAAAATTGCGCCAAACCAATTTATTATAAACTTTTCGCCTATTTCATGTATTTCTGAAAAGGGTGTAAATATCATTACAAGCTGCCTTGCAAACAGCCTAGTAACTGCCCAGCCTGCAACTGCAATAACTGTGGCCGAAAATATACCGAGCTTTAGCGCTTTATGTGACCTGTCAAGCCGTTGTGCGCCATAATTGTAGGAGACGATTGGCTGCACGCCTTGATTAATTCCGATAATGGGCATTATAAGGAAGGTCTGAATGCTGTTTACAATGCCCATTGCCGAAATTGCGTTATCACCGCCGTACGCAAACAATAACTGATTTAAAATTATGTTTAATACGCTGCCTATTGAATTCATGATGAATGCAGGGGTTCCGGTTGAAAATACGATAAGCGAACTATTAATGCTAAACCGGATATGCTTTTTTCTGAACCTTACATTTTTATTCCTTAAAAAGTAGCATATGCACCAAATCGCGGAAAGGGCCTGTCCGCCAATCGTTGCAACAGCTGCACCGGTAAGTCCCATATTAAATCCCTGTATCAGAATCGCATCAAACACAATATTAAATCCCGCGCCTATAAACATGGAAAACATGGCGGTTTTAGGACTTCCGTTTGCCCTGATAAAATTGTTAAGTCCCATGCTGATAGTCTGAAATACGTTTCCTAAAAGGATTATTTCGAGATATTCTTTTGCATATGGCAGAATAACATCGCTGGCTCCCGAAAGCTTAAGTATCGGAACCATAAAAATATATCCCAAAGCAGACAGGATTAGGGAAACAACTATCATTAAAACAAAAGTTTTACCCAAAAAACGCTCAGCGGTCTCCTGATCCTTTCGGCCCATGTTTATAGAAAAACGGGTGGCGCCGCCAATACCCATCATAATCGAAAAAGCGTGAAAAATCATCATTATTGGAAAACATACGGTTATGGCTGCAAGGCCAACATCTCCAATATCCTTGGCATTGCCAACAAATAGCCTGTCCACAACATTATAAATAGCGTTTACAAGCATTCCCACCGTGGCGGGAAGGGAAAACTGCCATAGTAGTTTTGAAATCTTTTCGGTTCCTAGCTTGTTAGTTGACATTAAAATACAACACCCTCTGAATTTAAGTAATAATGAACATATTTTCTTATTATCTTACATAAAGTCTAATCAATCAAGTGGTATTATAAACAACTTTTTCTTAATAATATACTTTACAATTTGGCAACAACCAATTATACTGTGTTTGAGTTGCTATATAAATACATAATTAATAACAGTAACATTTTGAAATGGGGTTATTTCATGGAGCTTAGAACCGAATGGACAGAAAGAATAAAGAAGTGGATTAATGTCCTCTGTAAGGATATTTACACCCCGCTTCAAGAATTAAAATTTGAAGGGTTTACTACTTTTGACCGATTGAGTTTGGACGAGGCCTTAAGTCGGGAGTTTAAACCCATGCGCAAAGGCGACAAATGGGGTAAAGAGTGGGAATACCTTTGGTTACGCACTAAGTTTACTATCCCAAAAGAAGCCAACGGTAAAGTAGTAGTTATGAATCTTAATGTAGGTGGAGAAAGTTCATTATATGTAAACGGCGAAGAATTTGGAGCCCGACGCCACGATTGGGTGCGCGACAATATTCACAGAATAAGCGATAACTACCTGACCAGAAATGCTGTTGCAGGTACAGAATACGAATTGGTCATAGAATCCTATGCGGGGCATGATTTTACCGGTTGTGATTATGGCCCCGTTTTGCCTGGCGATTATAAAAAGCGTCCGGCAGATGAGTTGAGAACCTCAATAGGCGACTGTTCTTTTGGAATTTGGAATGAGGATGCCTACCAGTTGTACATGGATGTAAAGGTATTATGGGAGCTTTTGCACAAATTGCCTGAAAGTTCTTTAAGATATGCTGATGTCTGGGCGGCACTTAAAGATTTTACGACCATTGTGGACTTCGAGCAGCCTGCCGAAAAGCGTACAGATGATTATTTAAAAGCAAGAGAGCGACTAGCGCCTGTGCTTGCATGCAAAAACTCGGTAACCACTCCGCAGTTCTACGCTTTTGGTCATGCACATATAGATGTTGCCTGGCTATGGCCTTTGGCGGAAACCGAGCGCAAAGTGTTAAGAACCTTTGCTGCCCAAATCAGGCATATGGAAAACTACCCTGAATACCGCTTTTTGCAGAGCCAGCCCCATCTGTACCGAATGGTAAAAGAATTATATCCAAAACTTTATGAAAAGATAAAACAAAAGGTAAAAGAGGGGCAGTGGATTCCCGAAGGCGGAATGTGGGTTGAGCCTGATACCAACATTTCTTCGGGCGAATCTCTTATCCGCCAATTTTTGCATGGCAAACGCTTCTTTAAGGAAGAATTCGGTGTAGACAGCAAAATGCTATGGCTTCCTGATGTTTTCGGGTACACGGCTGCATTGCCACAAATAATGAAGGGCTGTGGAATTGAATGCTTCTCCACCCAAAAGATTTGGTGGAATTATAACGGCGGCGAAACCTTCCCGTACAATTATTTTAACTGGGTCGGTATCGATGGAACCTCGATTCCTACATTTTTGCATGTGGACTACAATTCCGACATTGGACCCGGCGCTGTAATTGAGCGTTGGAATAACCGTGCGCAAAAATATGGCCTTCGCTCTTTCCTCCAGCCCTTTGGATACGGTGACGGCGGCGGCGGCCCCAGCCGCGATTACCTTGAATACATTAGAAGAGAGAATGATTTAGAGGGCTGCCCGAGGATCAAAAACGCCCATCCGTTGGAGTTTTTTGAAAATGAGGCGGCTCCTTCGGACAGTTATGTAGGCGAATTGTATCTGCAGTGCCACAGGGGAGTCCAGACCACCCAGTCCAAGACCAAAAAAGGCAACCGCAAATCAGAGCTTGGGCTTCGCGAAGTTGAGTTTTGGGGTACAATTGCCAAATTTAATGGTTATGAATATCCGCTTGGCACTGTTGACGAACTATGGAAGCAGATATTGCTTTGCCAGTTCCACGATATTCTTCCCGGTTCTTCAATTAACCGTGTATACAAGGAAGCTGAAGCGCTTTACGAAAATGTATTATCCAGCCTTAACAATATTGAAGGTGAAGTAAAAGATACACTTGTCAGCAAATCCAAGGATTTAACACTGTTTAATTCGTTGTCCTTTGAACGCACGGCATATGTCAAACTTCCCGAAGGGTTCGAGGGTGCGAGTGCTGGCGGCAAGCGTTTGCCTGTTCAAAAAATAGAAGGTGGTATTATAGCAGAAGTACAACTGCCAGCCTGTGGTACAATTACGCTTAAAGCTGACAAACCTGAAGAAGTGCCCAAAGAAGTATCCGCATATCTTATTGACGGTGGAGCGGTACTTGAGAATAATCTATTAAAGGTAACATTCGGACAAAAGGGCGAAATCATTTCAATTTTGGAAAAACAGACCGGCAGGGAATTAGTTGCCTCTGCTTGCAACGACTTTAAAATGTATAAAGACATCCCATGCCGTTGGGAAGCCTGGGATATCGACTCAAACTATGAATTGATGCCTGTAGAGCTTAATGAAAAGGCCGAGTATGAAGTGGTAAGCGACGGAAATCTTCAGGCGGTTTTGAGGATTAAACGCAAAATTAACGATTCTTACCTTAATCAGAATGTAATTATTAAACGCAATAGCGCGCGTGTTGATTTTGACACCACTATTAACTGGAATGAGCTTCATAAGATGCTTAAAGTGGGTTTTAGCGTAAATTACTACAGCGATGAAGCCCTGCACGAGATACAGTTTGGCCATGTAAAGCGGCCAAACCACCGGTCACGCCAATATGACTACGACAGATTTGAAGTGGTCAACCACAAATGGACTGCAATTGCAGAAGCTGACCGCGGATTTGCGGTGCTAAATGACTGCAAATACGGTGTAAATGTGCTTGGCAATACTATTAACCTGACGCTGCTTCGTTCGCCATTCAGCCCCGACCCCGAAGCCGACCGTGGTGAGCAGAGGTTTGTATACAGCTTCTATGCATATAATGGCAGCTTTAAAGACAGCGGCGTTATCCAGCAAGGTTACGACCTCAACTGCCCCGTTAGAACTGTAGAGGGAAGCAGGGAAGACGGTTCAATGATATTAATTGATAAAGATAATATTATACTTGAAACCCTCAAACCTGCTGAGGATGGCTCGAATGACTATGTAATCCGGCTCTATGAGTCCATCCGCACTGCAACAAATGCAGAGCTTAAAATTAAACTGCCCTGCAAGAAAGTATATTCCTGCAATATGCTTGAGGAAGATTGTGTAGAGATTCCGTTTGAATTCAAAGACGGATTTGCGGTAATACCGCTAGGTTTCCGCCCGTTTGAAATTAAAACCCTAAGAATATCCGCAAATTAGCTTTTCAGACTGCACTTTAATACTATTAGTTTAAAGTGCAGTCTTTAGTTTTAGCCACTTGACTTTAGCAATTCAGCAATGTAAAATTTTATTGTACTAAAATTCAGGGAGGGCTTTTCATGAGTAAAATTAGGGACAAAAATACCGATTTGTTGTTTAAAGCCGTTCTTACCCTTAAAACATTGGATGAATGTTACGATTTTTTTGAGGATATTTGCACCATAAAAGAGATAAAATCAATTGCGCAACGTGTTGTAGTGGCAAAGATGCTGATGGAAAACAAGGTATACAGTGAAATTGTCGCCGCAACAGGCGCCAGCACTGCGACAATCAGCCGTGTAAATCGTTCCCTTCAATACGGCAATGGCGGTTACAAGTTGGCATTTGAAAGAATTGAAAAAAATGAGCAGTTATAATGACTTTGCCGAGTTTTACGATGGCCTGAATCTGGATGTAAGCTATCCCGAAAGGGCGAGGTATATACTTACTCTCTTTGAAAAATACGACCGCAAACCCAGTTTGCTGCTGGACCTTGCCTGCGGTACCGGAGGCTTTTCAATAGAGTTTGCAAAATCCGGTATTGAGGTTATTGGAGTAGATAGTTCCGCCGCCATGCTTTCAAAGGCATATGATAAGGCACAAAAACTTGGCCTTAATATCCTGTTTTTGTGCCAAAAGGCAGAGGATTTAGACCTTTATGGCACAGTTGACGGTGCGGTTTGCTGTATGGACAGTGTTAATCATATAATTGATTACGCTGAACTTTGCAGGTCTTTTAAGAAAGTTGCCTTATTTCTTGAAAAGGACAGGTTGTTTATATTTGACGTTAATACCGAATATAAGCATAAAGAAATACTTTCAAACAATACTTTTATATTGGAAAATGAGGATGTGTTCTGTGCATGGCAGAATCAATGCAGCGATAACGGCGTTTATGTAGACATGCAGCTTGATTTTTTCAAGCGGACTGGCCAGAGTAGTTACGAAAGGTTTACCGAATATATAACCGAAAGGGTATATCTCCATTCGGAACTTGTCAATGCGCTGAATGAAAGCGGTTTTTTGCTGTTAGATGTGCTTGAGGATATGTCCTTTACAAAACCGGGTATTAATAGTGAACGAAATTTTTATATAGCCAAGAGGGTGTAATTTTTTATGGGAAGACTGCTAAGGCTTATTACAAAAGACGGTGCCGTTATGGCAACAGTTGTTGATAGTACCGATATTGTTAACCGTGCGGAGCAGATTCACAATACTTCTGCTGTGGTGACTGCCGCTTTGGGCAGGCTGCTTACTGCGGCCTCCATGATGGGCAATATGTTAAAGGGAGAAAATGAAAGTATCACCTTAAGGCTTGCGGGGAACGGCCCCGCAGGTCAGATTGTCGCAGTATCGGATTCAAGCGGTAATGTAAGGGGATATGCCTCCAATTCGGTTGTTGAAATCCCATTAAACGAAAAAGGCAAACTGGATGTTGCCGGTGCCGTTGGCAGGCAGGGATATCTATATGTTATAAAAGACTTGGGACTGAATGAGCCATATAACGGCTCGATACCTTTGGTCTCCGGAGAGATCGCCGAGGATATTACTGCATATTATGCTATTAGCGAGCAGATTCCGACGGTTTGTGCTTTAGGGGTTCTTGTCAACCCCGATTTGTCGATAAAGGCCGCCGGAGGTTTTATCGTGCAGCTTTTGCCCTCTGCCGATGAAAATACAATCAGTATTATAGAAAAAAATATTTCAGTTATCCCCGCTTTTACCGAAATGTTAAGTCAAGGTTTAACGCTTGAAGACATAATAAAGCGGGTGCTCGCTGATTTTGAGATAGAAGTCCTGGCCGAAAAATCTGTCCAATATAAATGCAACTGCAGCCAGGAACGGGTTGAAAGGGCACTTATAAGCCTTGGCAAAGAGGAACTTAGCAAAATTGCAAGGGATAAAGAGAGAATAGAAGTTAAATGTCACTTTTGCGACAACAAATATTATTTTAACCCCGAACAAATATCTGAGTTTATTTCCAAAAGCTTACATTAAGCGTGATAAAAATATTTTATAAACACAAAAAAATTTGTTGACAAAAAGTTATCTTTATGTTAATATAACATTCGCGCCGGTGATGATAACAAATACCGACTGCGTTACACTAATTGGGAGCATAGCTCAGCTGGGAGAGCATCTGCCTTACAAGCAGGGGGTCACAGGTTCGAGCCCTGTTGCTCCCACCACAAATGGCCTGGTAGTTCAGCTGGTTAGAACGCTAGCCTGTCACGCTAGAGGTCGTGGGTTCGAGCCCCATCCAGGTCGCCACATGCCTCTGTAGCTCAGTTGGTAGAGCAGAGGACTGAAAATCCTCGTGTCGATGGTTCGATTCCGTCCGGAGGCACCAATTATGCGGATTTAGCTCATCTGGTAGAGCGCCACCTTGCCAAGGTGGAGGTAGCGAGTTCGAGCCTCGTAATCCGCTCCAGTGGACGCTTAAAATAATTTTTAAGCGTCCTTTATTCTTAAGGCGCCATAGCCAAGTGGTAAGGCAGAGGTCTGCAAAACCTTTATTCCCCAGTTCGAATCTGGGTGGCGCCTCCAAACCAAATCCCTGAAATCCTAAAATACGGATTTCAGGGATTTTATATTTTTTGCTTATACTCAATTTGTTTGTTGAATTCTATCCCATATAATACTATAATTATTAAAAAATTGGCAAAAACTTTGCCGACCATCTAAGGAGTATATATGGCTGAAAAAATTATTGAGGTAAAAAACCTTCACAAATCCTATGGAGATGTCCATGCCGTTAAAGGCATCGACTTTTATGTTGAAAGCGGCAGGCTGTTCGCTTTCTTAGGGCCGAACGGCGCCGGCAAATCCACCACTATTGATATACTTTGCACATTTTTAAAACCTGATGACGGTGAGGTGATAATAGACGGACATCGTCTGGGTATCGAAGATTACGCAATTCGTTCTAAAATCGGCGCGGTATTTCAGGATGGGCTACTTGACCCGTTACTGACGGTTGAGGACAACTTAAAAATCCGGGGCGGATTTTACAAGATTAAAGGCAGCAAATTAAAATCCGCGGTGGACAGGGTAGCGGAGCTTACCAATATTACCGAGCTGCTAAAACGCCCATATGGTAAACTCTCTGGCGGGCAGCGTAGAAGGTGCGATATTGCAAGAGCCCTTATCAATACGCCCAAAATCCTGTTTATGGATGAGCCTACAACCGGCCTTGACCCGCAGACCAGAAAAAGCATATGGGAAACGGTAAGGCAGCTTCAGGAGCAATCTCAAATGACAATTTTTTTAACCACCCACTATATGGAGGAAGCGGCAACTGCCGATTACGTTATTGTTATTGACAAAGGTGATATTGCCGCCAAAGGCACACCCGCAGAGCTAAAAGAAAGGTATACCAGTGACAAACTTATTTTAGAATGCAAAGATGTTTTGAATACATATAACCTGCTTAAGACGTTAAATATCGAATATGAACGCAAAGGCAACTGTTTATACATTAAACTGCTTTCTTCCATGGATTCACTGAATATAATTGATAAATGCAAAAATGAAATTACAGGATTTGAGGTTATTAAAGGCACAATGGACGATGCTTTCATTGCCATAACCGGAAAGGAACTGCGCGAATGATTAATTTTGCAAAACGAAATTTTAAAATCTTTTTTAAAGATAAAAGTGCAGTGTTTTTTTCACTGCTGTCGGTGTTGATTATCATCGGGCTGTACGCTTTGTTTCTGTCGGATGTGTTCGCGTCTGAAATGTCCGACATTCCAAACGCCAGGTTTTTAATGGATTCTTGGATTGTAGCGGGCCTTTTGGCCGTTACTTCTATTACCTCAACTATGGGCGCATTCGGGATAATGGTCGATGATAAGGCAAAAAAAATCGTAAAGGATTTCAATTCTTCCCCAGTAACACAAAAAGAGATTGCAGGGGGCTATATTTTAGGAGCCTTTGCCATCGGTGTGATCATGTGCCTTATTGCTTTAGCTTTTACAGAATTATATATAGTGGCAAATGGCGGGAGTTTCATTAGTTTCTTTACATTTATAAAAGTTACAGGATTAATAATTCTTTCAACCTTTTCAGGAACTTCAATGGTTTTGTTTGTTGTATCATTTTTTAAAAGCATAAACGCATTTGCAACCGCAAGTACAATAGTTGGCACGTTAATTGGCTTTTTAACGGGGATATATCTTCCCGTGGGCCAATTGCCAGATGCCGTCCAGATAATTGTCAAAGTTTTCCCGGTGTCCCATGCTGCCGCGCTATTCAGGCAGGTAATGATGGAAGTGCCTTTATCTAAGTCCTTCGAGGGTGCTCCTGCTGGTGCCGTAGAAGAGTTTGAACAATTGATGGGTGTTACCTTTAAATTCGGCGAAACAGAAGTTTCTTCGACCGCAAGCATATTTGTTTTGTTAATTACAGCAGTTTTGTTCTATGGATTGTCAATTTTAAATCTGTCGCGAAAGACTAAGAGATAGTTTAGTGCCTTACATTTAAAAGTGTAAGGCACTAATTTTTAACAATTTTAATTATTTTGTAATCATTTTGTAACTTTATTGTGATTTTCTCGTTTTCAACCTTGAAATGTCATATGGATTTGTGTAAAATAGATATATCTATTAAGGATAGAAAAATGCAGTCAAAAGAGGGGATAAAAATATGTCAAACAGGCTTTTTCAAGGCGTAGTTCACCAGATGAAAGATGCCATTGACCGCACGATTGGAGTTATGGATGAAAACTCTACGATAATAGCCTGCAGTGAACTTGGGTGGATTGGAGAAACACATGATCTCGGTATTACCATGGGAAGCTCAACCGACACTTTTGTTCGTGGTCAGTATACATATAAGCCATTTGGTTCCCCCCAGCATCCTGAATACACTTTGTTTGTTGAAGGCACAGATCCTCAGGCGGCCAAATATGCAGCTATACTGTCGATAGCGCTTTCAAATATAAAGTATTATTACGATGAAAAGTATGACAGAAGCAATTTCATTAAAAATATAATTCTCGATAACATTCTTCCTGGAGACATCTATATTAAGGCAAGGGAACTCAGGTTCAACAGTGATGTCTCCAGAACTGTGCTTTTGGTCAGAATCACTTCCCGTAACGATGTTTCGGTTTTTGATATTATTCAAAACCTGTTCCCCGATAAAAACAAAGACTTTGTAATTAATATCAGCGAAACCGATATTGTCATTGTCAAGGAGACCAAACCCAATATAGATACAAAAGATCTTGAAAATCTTGCCCGCTCGATAGTTGACACCCTCTCAAGCGAGTTTTACACCCATGCGGTTGTTGGTATAGGAACGACTGTTGACAATCTGAAAGATCTTGCCAGGTCCTTCAAAGAGGCTCAGGTGGCTTTGGAGGTCGGCAAGGTATTTGATACTGAAAAACATATTGTAAGTTACGACAATCTTGGTATTGCAAGGCTTATTTACCAGCTGCCCACAACACTTTGCGAAACTTTTCTTCGTGAAGTTTTCAAGCGCGGCTCAATTGATAGCCTTGACCAAGAAACCCTCTTTACGATACAGCGCTTTTTTGAAAATAATCTTAATGTTTCAGAGACCTCCAGAAAACTTTTTGTACACCGCAATACGCTTGTCTACCGCCTTGAAAAAATCAAGAAGATTACAGGCCTGGATTTAAGAGAATTTGACCATGCAATTGTATTCAAAATTGCGTTAATGGTCAAAAAATACCTAAAAGCAAATCCCGTAAAATATTAGGAAAGAGATAAAAATGATAAATTTCGATATAAATAATCTGCAAAATGGAATTGTCACACCTAAACCCTTAATCGAGTTTAGGGGTGTTACTAAGACATACCAAAACGGAACCCGTGCGCTTAAAGATATTAACATTAAGATATATAAAGGCGAATTTGTCTTTATCGTCGGTGCGTCCGGTGCCGGAAAAAGCACTTTTATAAAACTAATTTTTCACGAGGAAAAGCCAAACGCCGGAGAAATTGTTGTTAACGGCTTCAGTTCTTCAACCATAAGGCATAAGGATATACCTATGCTCCGGCGGACTATGGGAATTGTATTTCAAGACTTTAGGCTTATCCCAACAATGAATGTTTTTGAAAATGTGGCCTTTGCCATGCACGTCGTGGGGGCCAGCCAACGCGAGATCAGAAAAAATGTGCCAAAGGTTTTAAACCTTGTCGGGTTGGGCGGCAAAGCCCGCTGCAAACCCATGGAGCTTTCCGGTGGCGAGCAGCAGCGGGTTGGCTTGGCGCGTGCACTAATAAACAATCCTGCCATGATAATAGCGGACGAGCCCACCGGCAACGTTGACCCCAACATGTCATACGAAATTGTTGAATTGTTAAATGAGATTAACAAACGTGGTACAACCGTAATAATGGTTACGCATGAACATCATTTAGTCCGCGATTTCAATCACAGGGTTATTATGCTCGAAAATGGTTCTATTGTGGCCGATAGTGCAAGTGGGGGCCTAGTCTAAGATGAAATTAAGAAGTATAAAGTACCTTACTTTTGAAGGTTTAAAAAATATATGGGTTAATAGGCTTATGTCCATAGCTTCAATTGGCGTTCTCGTAGCCTGCATGATTATAATCGGTATTGCGATTGTTTTGTCTTTAAATGTCAATGTCGCTTTGGGCAATCTCGAGCAACAGAATGTAGTCATGGTCTATTTCAATGACGAAAACTCTGTTAAATATAAAGATATAGATAATTTATTAAACTCTGATACATCCGAACAATCCACTTCTAAAAGCAGTAATACCCAGACAAGCGTGGCTGCCAGTTCGAATTCGAATGATTCGGACAATACCGTTTCCGAGGATAATTCAGATAGCGTTTCGCAGGATTATGTGGTAAAAACCGAAGCTGACGCACTTGCAATTTGCGACCAGATACGGAATTTAAGCAATGTGGCGACTGTTGAGTACATTTCCAGTGAAGAAGGGCTCAACCGCATGTTGGACACAATGCTTGAAGCCCAAAGGGAATATTTCAGCTTTCTTAAGGACGAAAACCCATTGTCAGCGGGTGCGAAAGTAACCTTAAAGGATTTGTCCATATTTGATGAAACGGTCGCTTCCATTAAGGGTATCAGAGGGGTAGATGAGGTTTATTACCAACGTGACCTTGCGGTTAAAATTGCCTCGATAAAACGCGGAATTGCAGTGGGAAGCTTTTGGATTATTGGCCTTCTGCTTGTAATTTCGTTGATTATAGTTGCTAATACAATTAGGGTAACTATGTATAACCGCAAACTTGAAATCTCAATTATGAAAGCAATTGGTGCTACCAATTCGTTTATACGCCTGCCTTTTGTAATTGAAGGATTGGTTATTGGGCTCTTTTCTGCCGGGATTACTACCGGGCTGCTATATTTTGTTTATCAGGCTATAATAGGCACAATGAAAGAAGCATTGGGCATTGCACAGGTTGTGCCTTTTAGCAGTTTTATTTGCGAACTTTCCTTGCTTTTCTGTGGAATTGGAATTTTAGCCGGGTTGCTAGGTAGCTTCTTTATGATTAACAAATATCTGAGAAAAGAAGGAAGTGAGTTCCGTGCGCTATAAACGGGTATTAACCGCGATGTGTTGCTTTGCGCTGTGCTTTATTTTTGCAATCAACATGTCCGGGTCTGTTTTTGTAGCGCATAGCAGCAAAAGTTTAACTGAATTGGAAAATGAAAAAAGGGCATTTGAACAGGAACTTCAAAATGCCAGGAATGAAGCTAAAAGAATCGAGCAGCGTATTAATGAATTAAAGAACAGCAAGGCCAAGCAGGAAGAAATAAAGGAACAGCTTGAGAAGCAAATTGAAAACACCAGGCAACAGATTTCAATCTGCACAAACCGTATAATTAGCATTCAAAACTCCATTGACGCGCTGCAGTCGGATATTGAAGCAAAGAATAAGGAATTCGACCATATAAAGGAATTATTTAAAAAACGGCTGCGGTGCATGTATATGTCTGGTGCTAACGGACAGTTGCTTATACTTCTTGGCGCTGATGATTTTGCAGATTATCTTGCCCGAACCGAACTCACCAGATGTGTTGCAGAATATGATAATGCTCTGCTGCTGAAAATTACAAAAATTGTTGAATCTATCAACCAAACCAAGTCAGAAGTTGAAAAACAAAAGCAGGAGCAGGTAAATCTTAAGAAAACTCTTGAACAAAAGCAAAATCAGTTAAATTCCCAAGTAAGTGAAGTAAACCAAATAATAAGAAATATTAACTCGCAAACATCTGAACTAAATGCTAAAAAACAGGAATATGAAAACGCGATCAGACAGGTAGAGAAGAAAATTGAGGAAGTACTGCAGCAGATAACCGCACTGAAATTTAACGGAACTGTTGGATTCCTTTGGCCTGTGCCGGGTTATTATATAATAACCTCCCCCTTTGGAATGCGTGTGCACCCAATTACCGGTACATATCGAATGCACAACGGAATAGACATCTCCGGCAGCGGAATTTTAGGCAAGCCAATACTTGCTGCAGAAGACGGACAGGTTGTTATTGCATCCTATAATGCCGGCGGTTACGGTAATTACGTTATGATAAATCATGGTAAGGACGACAGCTCTAATACTTACGCGACCCTCTACGGTCATATGACAAAATACATTGTAAGTGTTGGCCAGACGGTTAAAAAAGGCGATGTTATCGGCTATGTGGGGTCAACCGGTGCATCAACCGGTCCACATCTGCATTTTGAAATTCGGGTCAACGGTACACCACAAAACCCGATGAATTATTTTAACAAAGTAAAATAGATCTCAAGGGCGTGACAAATATTGCGTGTAAACAAAAATATTTTAAGGACTTTATGCGTAGTTTTAATCTGTGCTATCCTGTTTACTTTTGCTAGCTCAAACATAATATTGAATGTAAGCGGCAGTTCCAAAACCATTGAGGATTTAGATCGGGAAATTGCAGAACGCAACAAAAAAATCAAGCAGCTTGAGCAGGATAACAAAAGGCAGGACGAATTAAAGCAGGAGCTTCAAAAACAGGTAGCAGCTATTGAAAGGCAAATCAATGAATGCATTAAAAACATACAGGAATTAGAGACTAAAATCAGACAGAATGAAGAAGCGCTTGAACAAAAAAATAAGGATCTTTATAAAAATAAAACCATGTTTAAATATCGTTTGCGCGCAATGTATATGTGTGGCGGAAACAACGGGTTAGAGGTGCTTTTAGGATCGGATGATTTTGCGGATTTTCTCGCAAAAACCGAACTTACAAGGAGCATTTCCGAGCTTGACAATGCATTAATTGAGGAAGTTGTTAATTCCATTAAGGAAATTGAGACTATACAGGCTTCTATACAGTCTCAGAAACAGCAAGTTGAAAACACGAAAAAGACATTATCGCAAAAACGCGCTGACATAAACAGCCAGGTTGCAAAGCTGAATAATATTATTGCAAAAAATAACCAGCAAAAAAAGGAGCTTGAAGAGGATAACAAGGAAGCCGAGAAGGAGCGCGAAAGGTTAAAGAATCTTGCAAAACAAAAATACAAAGTAGATATTAATTTTAACGGGCAGTTTGCCTGGCCGGTCCCGGGGTATTACAATATTACTTCCGGATATGGCATGCGCTGGGGCAGGCAGCATAAGGGTATTGATATCTCAAGCAGTGGAATTTACGGAAAACCTATTGTCGCTGTAGCGGACGGTGTCGTGCTCGTGGCACAGTATAATACAGGCGGATATGGCAATTATGTAGTTATAAGCCATGGTACTCAAAACGGCAAAAGCTATGATACGCTCTATGGACACATATCCTCTTATTGTGTAAAGGCAGGCCAGTCGGTTAAGAGAGGACAGGTAATCGGTTATGTAGGAAGTACAGGGAATTCCACCGGCCCGCATCTTCATTACGAGATACATGTAAACGATGTTCCCGTTAATCCAATGTCTTTTTACAAATAGAGTATTCAAGTTTTCTAAGGGCGTATAACGCCCTTTATTTCTATAATTTCAAAAAATGAAAGGCAGATATTATGAACAGGAAGGTTTCGCTTGGCGTTGCGATTTCAATGGCTGTGATTTCATCCGCCGTAACAATTTGCATTACTATGCTGGTTGCGATGCAGTTGTTTAACAATTCCATTGGAAACCTTGCCGAAAGGCAGGCAATGTACGATAAATTAAACCAGATTGACAGACTTGTCAGGGAAAACTTTGCCGGAAAAATTGATGAAGAATATTTAAAAGATAATATAGCCAAAGGTTATATTTACGGGCTTAATGACAAGTTTTCCAGCTACTACACTGCTGAAGAATCTGCCGAAAGAAAGGAAGAATTGTCTGGAAATTCTCAAGGTATGGGAATAATATCTACCGAACACCCTGATAATAAAACTATATATATTGTTGCTGTCCACTCCGGCAGCCCGGCTGACAAAGCGGGTTTAAAGGCGGGAGACCAAATAATAAAAGTCGGGGATGCTTTAGTATCTGATATTGGATACAGCAAGGCTTATAGTGCACTAAAGGGCAAAAAAGGCCAAAAGAAGACTATTACAGTATTAAGTTCCGGTGAGGAGCGGACTATTGAAATTACCTATGACGAGTTTAAAATTCAGTCTGTGTTTTACCATATGATTGATAATATAGGGTATATTAAAATTACTGAATTTAACGCCGAAACTACTGATCAGTTTAAAAATGCCGTAAAAACGCTCAAAGAGCAGGGGGCAGATGCTTTAATTTTTGATGTAAGGAAAAACGGCGGCGGTACTGTTGATTCCGCTGCCAAAATACTTGATTTTCTGCTTCCGGAAGGCAATATTATGTCTGTCCGCTATGCAAACGGCAAAGACGAGGTGCTTCATAAATCAGATCCTGCGCAGATTGAGTTACCAATGGCAGTGCTTGTTGACAAACAAACCGCAAGTGCAGCAGAGCTGTTTGCCGCGGCTATCCGAGATTATGACAAGGGAATTCTGGTTGGATCTCAGACCTATGGCAAAGGTGTCATGCAGCGTACCTACTATCTTTCAGACGGTTCCTCCATCAAAATCACTGTGGCGGAGTATACCCCGCCCAGCGGTGTTAGTTTTAACGGCATAGGTTTGGACCCAGATGTTAAAATTGATCTGAATGCTGAACAGGAGAAATACTATTATATTATTAGCGAAGACAAGGACCCGGTAGTTCAAGGTGCTGTAAATAATCTGAAAAAACAGATAGCTGCCTCAAATTTTAATTAAAAATTGTAAAACAGTTAGTTTTTTGCAAATAATACTTGAAAAACATAACCAAATAATATAGAATTATCCCGATAAGTTATTCTTTATTTAGTTTTGGAGGTAATAAACAGTATGATAAGTGCCGGTGATTTTAAGAACGGTTTAACTTTTGAAATGGACGGAAGTGTATATCAGGTTATAGAGTTTCAGCACGTAAAGCCCGGAAAAGGTGCGGCATTTGTTAGAGCAAAGATTAGAAATGTTTTGGCCGGCTCTGTTGTTGAAAAAACTTTCAGTCCTAATGAAAAATTTCCAACCGCTTATATAGAGCGCAAGGAGATGGAGTTTTCATACCGCGACGGAAATTTATATTACTTTTTGGATCCCGAAACCTATGAAATGGTACCGGTAGATGAATCTGAGCTTGGCGATAACTTTAAGTTTGTTAAGGAAAACATGGTTTGCAAAATTCTTTCCTATAAGGGCAAGATTTTTGGAGTCGAACCGCCTACATTTGTTGAACTTGTTGTTACCAGCACAGAACCCGGTTTTAAAGGGGATACCGCAACCAATACCACAAAACCCGCGATAGTCGAGACCGGCGCGGAAATTCGGGTTCCATTGTTCATTAACGAGGGCGAAAGGATCAGGATAGACACACGCACAGGCGAGTATGTTGAGCGTGCATAAATCCAAAATAAATAGACAATAATTTTTATAGTCATCTAAATAATTGCCGCAGGATGACTTGCAGATTTCGCAGCGGCAGCGGTGGAGGAATAAGAAATGACTATTTCTGAGAAAGTTTATTATATCAAAGGTCTTGCTGAAGGCCTTGAATTAGACGAATCTGACAAGACATCTAAATTAATTAAAGCAATAATAGATGTATTGGATGATATCGCCCTTACTGTTGAAGATTTGGAAGATACATGTGCTGAGCTTTCCGAACAGATTGACGCGGTTGATGAGGATCTCTCCAATTTAGAAGATGAGATTTACCAGGATATGTACGATGAAGATGAGGAAGAGGATCAGGACAGTTTTGAAGACGAAGAATTATACGAAGTCGAGTGTCCCAACTGCAATGATTTGATTTACCTTGAAGAGGAAACAATTAAAAAAGGCAGCATATCCTGTCCTAATTGCCATGCAGACCTTGAATTTGACTTCGAGGAAACTGACATCGACGACGATTTAAACGAGAGTGAGGACGCAGATCAGTCAGAAAACCAGCAATAAGATGTAAAAAACGCGGTGCCTTTGTTTTATATTATAAAACAAGGCGCCGTTTCTATAGTGGTTTATTTTATTACATATACGGGGGAGTATTAAATGCCTGTTACTGAATTTAAGTTGCAATACCAATCCTCCGCAGCCAATTTCCATAAAACTTCCGTTATAATTGTGGCGGCAGGTAATTCTGTCCGCATGGGAAGCCTAAAACAATTTATGGATATTGGCAACAAGCCGCTGATATTAAGGACAATACTACCCTTTGAGAAATCTGATTTAATACAAAACATAATTGTTGTCTCAAGGCAGGAAGATGTATTGAGGGTGGAGAATCTTGTTACTGAGAACAATATATCCAAAATAACCGATATTGTAGCCGGAGGCGATACAAGAGCAGAGTCGGTTTACAAAGGATTTGAGCGCTGCGACAAGGATACAAAATACATTTTAATACACGATGGCGCTAGGCCGTTTGTTACACAAACCCTGATTAGCAAAGTTTTGGAAGGTGTAGAGCTGTACGGCGCGGTTGCCTGTGCCGTGCCGGTTAAGGATACTATTAAAGAGACAGAAACATGCGGTCGGGTTCATAAAACGCTCGACCGTTCCAAATTATATGCGGTTCAGACACCTCAGGCAATTGAGTATGAAAAGTACCTGGATGCTCTAAATAAGGCAGCAGGTAGTTTGGATATATATACAGATGATTGCTCAATTGTCGAAAATGCCGGTTATCCTGTATATTTGGTGGAGGGTGACTATCGCAATATAAAAATCACAACACCTGAAGATATAGTAATAGCCAACGCATTGCTGCGAGAGTATGAAGATATCAATTATTAACATGTATTGTACTTAAATACTAAATTTATTTTGGAGTATGTTATGAGAATCGGACATGGTTATGATGTTCACAGACTGACAAATAATCGCGATTTAATAATCGGTGGGGAAAAAATACCCTTTGAAAAGGGACTGCAGGGCCATTCAGATGCCGATGTTTTAATTCACGCTATTTGCGACGCACTTCTTGGCGCAGCAGCATTAGGTGATATTGGAAAACATTTTCCCGACACCGATTTAAGATTTAAGGACGCGGACAGCCGTATGTTGTTAAAACAGGTCTGCGCGATGCTTTGGCAGAAGGGATACAAAATAGTGAACATTGACGCAACCATACTAGCCCAAAAGCCAAAACTGTCCCCATACATAGAAAAGATGGCCCAGAACATTGCAGAGGCCTGCAAGATTGCCACTAACCAAATAAATATTAAAGCTACGACAGAGGAGCACTTGGGCTTTACGGGCAGGGGAGAGGGAATTTCTGCCCATGCTGTCTGTTTAATTGAATAAATAATAAAAACCACGCAAATGCGTGGTTTTTTTATGCAGAAGTATTTGTTATTTTATAATCTAACAGGAATACCGTTTTCTCTCATTGTTTTTTTAAGATCACTTATTTTCACTTCTCCAAAGTGGAAAATCGACGCGGCAAGACCCGCATCTACTTTTGGCACAGATTTGAAAAGAGTAATAAAATCGTTAATGCTTCCAGCGCCACCGGAGGCAATAACAGGTACATTCACGGCATTACAGACCTTGTCAAGCATCTCTAGGTCAAATCCATTCTTTACGCCGTCGGTGTCAATAGAGTTGACCACAACCTCACCGGCACCGCTTTCCACACACCTTTTTATCCACTCAATGGCTTCCATTCCTGTGTTTTCTCTGCCGCCCTTTGCAAAGACCCTAAAAACGCCGTCAACCCGCTTTACATCGACCGAAATAACGACGCACTGATTTCCGTACAGTTTAGCCGCTTTTTCTACAATTTCAGGGTTTTGTATTGCACCAGTATTCACGCTTACCTTGTCTGCACCGCAGTTTAATACCCTGTCAAAATCCTCAAGCGTGTTTATACCGCCGCCAACTGTTAAAGGGATAAAAACGCTTTTGGCAGTCTCGCAAAGAATATCGGTAAAAAGCTTCCTGCCTTCGACAGAGGCAGTGATATCATAAAACACAAGCTCGTCTGCGCCGCATGTGCTGTAGTATTTTGCAAGCTCAACAGGGGAGGAGACATCGTTAAGGTTGTTAAAGTTAACGCCTTTAACAACTCTGCCGTCTTTTACATCAAGGCAAGGGATAATTCTTTTTGTTATCATTTGCCACCTCAAATGTATTTAATCTACAATTCACAAAATGCCTTAAGTATCTTTAAACCCACATCCCCGCTTTTTTCCGGGTGAAACTGGCATCCATAAACATTTTTGTCTGCTACTGCCGCTGTGAGCTCAGCCCCATATTCTGTAGTTGCAATAATATTTTTATCACATTCAGTGGCGTAAAAAGAGTGTACAAAATATACATAATCGCCATATTTAATGTATTTAAATATCGGGCTTACGCCGTTTTTAATAATAAGCGCATTCCACCCGATATGCGGAATTTTCAGGTTATCCGGTATAACATCGGAAATTGGCTTAACACTGCCGATGATAAGCCCCAAACCCTCATGCTCTCCGTACTCGAAACTTTTTTCGAAAAGAAGCTGCATACCAAGGCATATGCCCATCAACGGTTTTCCTATGACGGCTTGCTTTTTCACGATTTCAGCCAATCCGGTTTTTCGAAGCTTTTCTGCGGCATCTTTAAAGGCACCCACTCCCGGAAGAATTATCCGGTCAGCTTTTGCTATTTCCTCATAATTCTTTGTGACAACTGCTTCCACGCCGATAGCGGCAAATGATGATTTTAGCGAAAAGAGGTTGCCAACACCGTAATCAATAATTGCTACCATCAAAGAACTCCTCTTACCAAAGGTGTTAATTGAACATTAAAACCGTAAATAAAATGCTGTAATGCAAAAATTTTATACTTTAAACAGCAAATCGGAGTAGGTGGGAATCGGCCAGTATTTGCTGGCGGTATTGACTTCGGCTTCGTCAGTTAATGCCCTTATATCCTGCATTAAACTTAAAATGTTATCATGATAATACCGCCCGCATTGGGTAACATTTCCGCAGTTTTTGGCCTCAATCAGTTTTTCTTCTAGTTCGGTCACTTTTTGATATATGGAGTTTGTTAGATTTGAAAGTTTGTTTATAATATCCGTCTCTGCATCGCAATTAATCTTAGCACTTACCGCTTTTTTGGAAGCGACCAAATCGCAAAGGTCTTTAAGATAGGTATTAATGGCAGGAATAATATCCTTTTTTATCATATCAACAAGGGTAAGGCCTTCGATATGTATAATTTTGCAATAATTCTCCATTAAAACTTCATATCTGGAGAACAATTCGGCTTCAGAGAGTACCTTATGCTCCGTGAATAACTTTATATTTTTGGGGTTGATTAAATAGGGCAGCGCGTCAACTGTGGTTTTCAGCTCAAGCAGTCCGCGCCTTTTTGCCTCATTAACCCATTCTTCTGAATAGTTGTTGCCGTTAAAAATTATCCGTTTGTGCTCTTTTATAGTGCGTTTTATAATCTTATTAATGGCTGCCGTAAAATCAGTTGCATTTTCAAGCTCGTCTGCAAACTGTTTTAAAACCTCGGCGACGATTGTATTGAGTACGCAATTTGGGTCAGAAATAGACTGTGATGAACCAAGCATCCTGAATTCAAACTTATTTCCGGTAAACGCGAATGGTGACGTGCGGTTGCGGTCGGTGGTATCCTTCGGAAAAGCGGGCAGTACATCAACACCAATCTTAAGCTCGGTTTTTGCCTTGCCGTTGCCATTATAGGCAATGCCCTGTTCAATATCATATAAAATCTCGGTCAGCTCATCGCCCAAGAATATGGATATAATAGCCGGGGGAGCCTCGTTGCTGCCGAGGCGGTGGTCATTGCCAGCGCTTGCCACCGAAATTCTGAGTAGATCCTGATAATCGTCCACAGCCTTAATAACGGCACATAAAAAGATTAAAAACTGAGCGTTTTCATGCGGCGAATTGCCGGGCTCGAATAAATTCATACCATTGTCTGTACACATTGACCAGTTGTTATGTTTTCCGCTGCCGTTAACACCGGCAAAAGGCTTTTCGTGCAGCAGGCATACCAAGCCGTGCCGGGCCGCAACCTTTTTAAGTGTTTCCATGGTAAGCTGGTTATGGTCGGCAGCTATATTTACAGTGGTATAAATTGGCGCAAGTTCATGTTGGGCAGGGGCGACCTCGTTATGTTCGGTTTTTGAATATATGCCAAGCCTCCATAACTCCTCGTTTAAGTCCTTCATAAACGCAGCAATACGGGGCTTAATGGCGCCGTAATAATGGTCGTCCAGCTCTTGCCCTTTAGGCGGATTGGCACCTATCAAGGTCCTTCCAGCAATCATCAGGTCCTTTCGTTTGTCATGGAGTTGTTTATCAATCAGAAAATACTCCTGTTCGGCGCCAACTGTTGAATAAACACGTTTAACATCGGTAACGCCAAACAATTTGAGTACACGCAATACCTGCTTGTTTAAAGCTTCCATGGATCTTAGAAGAGGCGTTTTTTTGTCAAGCGCTTCTCCGCCATAGGAGCAAAATGCAGTTGGAATACACAATGTATTGTCTTTAATAAAGGCATACGAAGTTGGATCCCAAGCAGTATATCCCCTTGCTTCAAAGGTGGCACGCAGACCTCCGGAAGGAAAGCTCGAGGCATCAGACTCCCCGCAGATGAGTTCTTTGCCGGAAAACTCCATAGTTACATTGCCGTCTGAAGTAATAGACAGGAAACTGTTATGTTTTTCAGCGGTTATGCCATTCATCGGTTGGAACCAATGCGTATAGTGGGTAGCGCCCTTTTCAAGTGCCCACTCCTTCATAGCATTCGCTACAATATTTGCAATACTTGGATCTAGGGGCTTTCCGTTTTTAATGGTCTGCTTAAGTTTCTTATATACATCTTTTGGTAGCTTTTCTCTCATAACGGCGTCGTTAAACACCATACTTCCAAAGGTCTTTGAGATATCTTCCATTTATTTGTGCCTCCCAAAGCAAAGGTATTATATGAAAAAGGCGCTGTAGGACCCATACCTACAGCACCAGCAATGCTACGTGTTAAGTATAAACAGAATAACTATATTTGTCAAGAATTTTTATTTTTCTGGCTTTTCTTCGTCTTTATCATTGTTTGGTACTTCACGATACAGGTTAAAGCGGAAAAGCAGTGTTTCATCTTCAGGATTGGTGCAACGGATGGTTGCCTCAGCAATTATTGCACCTCTTAAAATGTTTGCAATGCCCGCCATCTGGCAAAGTTTAGATTTTAGATTTAACACATCGCCTTCGGAGGTTTCAATAAAAACATCGCCTTTGCAGGAATCCAGAGTTTTAATGAAATCCGCGATATCAATATCATGTAGCTTAATTGTATTGTCTCTCATATCTTATCCCTCCTTAATACGCTTTCTGTATCCATAATACTTTAATTAATACAGAAAGTCAAATATAAATAGAGGAGAGATACATTTAATCTGCAAGCAGCTTATTTAAAGCATTTAACAATATTTCCGTATCGCTTTTGGTGACCAATAGAGATATTTCGGTCTCTGATGTGGTGATAAGTCTAATATCAACTCCGGCATCTGCGGTAATTCTAAAGACCTTCGCAGCAACCCCTGGCTCATGCCGCATTTCTTCATCAGAAATCAAAATTTTGCAGTTGTTACTGCTGATATAGGGTTTTATTTGGGTATATGTCTTTCTTAATTCTGATATAACTTTTAAGGCTGCCGCAAGGCTGTCGTCAGATATTGAAAAGGATACTGACGAAACCTCACCGGTTGGAGGATTTTGGGATATCATATCGACATTAATATCAGCATTGGAAAGCTGTTCAAAGACGTGCGCAACAAATTCCATGCTTGACGGGGCGTTATCTAAAATCACAAGTGTAACACCTTCGGTGCAGCTAACAGAATTTCGCGTCAACACAAAAACCACCCCTTATAAATTTATGTGGATTTAACCAAGTCCGACATATTGTAAAGGCCGCTCGGTTTGTTAAATAAAAACAGTGCTGCGCTGATAGCACCTGCCGCAAAGATTTCTTTGGACCTCGCGGAATGGGAGAGGGTTATAATCTCGTCGCGTCCCGCAAATATCACCTGATGCTCGCCTACTATTGTACCGCCGCGGACAGCATGAATTCCTATTTCCTTTTTTGAACGTTTTTTCCGCTGTGAATGGCGGTCATATTTATAGATGTATTCGTTGTTAAGAACCTGATTTATGGCATTGGCAAGCATAAGCGCTGTGCCGCTAGGTGCGTCTATTTTTTGGTTGTGGTGAGCCTCAACAATTTCAATGTCAAAATCGTTTCCAAGCACCGATGCAGCCTTTTTGCACAGTTCAACCAAGAGATTTACGCCTAAGGACATGTTAAAGGAGAAAAATACGGGTATTTGATTTGAGGTGTTTTTAATTTCCTCTATCTGCTCATCCGAAAAACCGGTGGTAGCTATAACTGCCGGTACTTTTCTTGAGACGCAGAAGGAAAGCACATTTTTTAGCGCCGAAGGATGGGAAAAATCGATAAGTACGTCGGCTTCGCAGGTAATATCATGCGGATCGGTAAATACGGGATAACGGCTTAACATAATGGGCTCCTTATCAACACCCGCAACAATTTCGCAGTCCTCACGCGAATTGACACAAGCGGTAATTGCCTGACCCATTTTACCGTTACAGCCGTTTAATATGATACGCAACATTTTCACACGTCCTTGAATTTTTATATTATTTTAGAAGATTTACAGCTTTAAGCTCATTTATTAAACGGTTGCGGTTTGCTTCAGACAGACCAACCAGCGGCATTCTTACAGGCCCGACATCAAATCCGAGTATGTTCATGGCTTCTTTGACGGGAATGGGGTTGACATCGCAAAACAGCGCATTGATAAGGCAGATATAGTCAATTTGCAGTTTGCGGCTGGCTTCTATATCGCCATCAATGTAGTATTGACAAATATCATGCGCAACTCCCGGGGCTACATTGGCAAGTACCGATATTACGCCGATACCTCCAAGAGAAAGAATAGGCACAATTTGGTCATCGTTTCCGGAATACACATCAAGCTTGTCGCCGCAAAGGTGTATGGTGGTCGCCAGCGCAGATAAATCACCGTTTGCTTCCTTAGTGGCAACAATATTGGGGTGTTCTGCGAGTTTGGCATAGGTTTCGGGTTTAATATTGGTGCCGGTACGGGATGGGACATTGTATAAAATAATCGGTGTGTTAACCCGGTCGGCCACATAGGTATAATGCTTTACAAGACCTTCCTGCGAGGTTTTGTTGTAGTATGGAGTAACCATAAGCAGGGCGTCAGCACCAAGTTTTTCAGCCTCTTTTGATAATTCCAATGCATAATTTGTGTCGTTGCTGCCTGTGCCCGCAATGACCGGAACACGGCCGTTTACATGTATTATGGCAGTTTCTATTACCTTGACATGTTCCTCGTGGTTTAGTGTGGCAGACTCGCCAGTGGTGCCGCATACGATAATCGCGTCGGTACCGCCTTCAATTTGAAAATCAATTAATTCCTTGAGTTTATTATAATTAACCGAACCATCGCTATTCATCGGGGTTACAATAGCAACGCCCGAACCGGTAAATACACGCCTTTTCATATTTTTAGCTCCTTTCCGCCAAAAGGCTATGTTAGGAATTAATCAAGATATCCTTCGGCGCACAACAGCTCTGCCATCAAGACAGCACCGCCTGCTGCACCGCGGAGGGTGTTGTGCGAAAGGCAAATGAATTTGTAGTCATACTGTGTGTCTTCTCTAAGTCTTCCAATAGAAATTGCCATTCCGCCCTCTAAATCCCGATGTAATTTGGTTTGAGGCATATTATCCTCATGGAAATAATGTAAAAACTGCTTCGGAGCGCTGGGCAGGTTCAATTCCTGCGGACGTCCCTTGTAAACCTTCCAAATTTCCAAAACTTCATCTTTTGATGGTTTGTTTTCAAATTCAACAAATACCGCAGCCAGATGGCCGTCTGAAACAGGCACGCGAATGCACTGAGCGGTAAAGTTGGGTGAGGAAGCGTTAACAATTACGCCATTTTCAATGTGGCCCCAAATTTTAAGCGGTTCTTTTTCTGATTTTTCTTCTTCGCCGCCGATATAGGGTATTACATTATCTACCATTTCCGGCCAGGTATCAAAGGTCTTTCCAGCGCCTGAAATAGCCTGGTAGGTGCATACCAACACGTTTTTGACGCCAAACTTATTAAGAGGATACAGTGCGGGGACATAGCTTTGCAGCGAGCAGTTGGATTTTACCGCTATAAAACCACGTTTGGTACCGAGTCGTTTGCGCTGAAAAGGTATTATTTCGGCATGCTGGGCATTAATTTCAGGAATAATCATAGGCACATCAGGCGTAAAGCGGTGCGCGCTGTTGTTTGAAACTACGGGGCACTCGTGTTTTGCGTAAAGTTCTTCAAGTGCCTTTATTTCGTCCTTTTTCATATCGACGGCGCAGAAAACAAAATCAACATTATTTGCGATTTTATCAACATCGGCCGAAGCATCTTTTATTATCATATTCTTTAACTTCTCGGGTATAGGAGTGCTCATAGCCCAACGAGTAGAGACAACCTCTTCATAGGTTCTTCCGGCAGATTTGGGGCTTGCGGCAAGCTCGACAACTTCAAACCAGGGGTGATCTGCAAGAAGTGTGGCAAAACGCTGGCCTACCATGCCGGTTGCTCCGATTATACCAACTTTTTTCTTGACCATAATAAACATTCCTTTCGTTATCTTAACCTGTTTGCGGTTTTAGAAATGTGTAATAAAAAAACCGGTTGATAACCGGTCATCATTACAATATAATAGAACTGTTGTAGAAAAAACCGATAGCGCTCCATCATATGAATGATGACAGTCGAGTGGCTCTTAACCAAACGACCAGGCCGGACAGCCGCCAACTGATCCGCCTTCGGCAACCTCGCCTTTCTTATGCCCGTCAAGCGCCCTGGCAGGACTCCGGACAAAATACTCTTCTCGGCTGCGCCTCTATCTTACCGTATTTAATTTTAATTTAACTATATCATTTATATAATTATTTGTCAAATACAAATTAAGCCGATTACTTAATAAGAAAGGTTTGCATTCTAATATATGAAAAAAAGCGATTTTTATTACCACCTTCCTGAAGAACTAATAGCACAAACTCCAATAGAGCCCCGTAATCACTCAAGACTTTTATTGCTTGATAAAAACAGTGGGCATATTGGGCACGACAGGTTTTACAATCTGAAAAGCTATTTAAAACCGGGAGACTGTCTTATTCTTAACAACACAAGGGTAATACCCGCAAGGCTCTTCGGTACAAGGACCGACAATAACGCTGTGGTGGAATTCGTCCTCTTGTCTCAAAAATCCGCCAAAGTCTGGGAGGCCCTTGCGGGCCCCGGCAAAAAGGCAAAACCCGGATACAGGTTTAATTTCGGAAATGGGCTAATGAAGGCCGAAGTGATTGATGTTTTAGAGGGCGGAAACAGGCTTATAGAGTTTGCTTACGACGGCAATTTTTATAATATCCTCGACCGGATAGGGCAGATGCCGCTGCCTCATTACATTAAACAAAAGCTTGAAAACAAGGAAAGATATCAGACGGTATATTCCAAAGAATTAGGGTCTGCTGCTGCTCCTACCGCTGGGCTGCATTTCACGCTAGAAATGCTCGATGAATTAAAGTCAATGGGAATAAATATCGGTTATGTAACACTGCATGTGGGACTTGGTACTTTCAGGCCGGTTAAAGTCGAGCGCATTGAAGAACATAAAATGCACTCCGAGCACTATTATATGCCCAAGGAAACTGCCGATTTGATAAATGATACAAAACGGCGCGGTGGCAGGGTTATATGTGTTGGCACCACAAGCTGCAGAACGGTAGAAACGGTGGCGTCGCTCGGTGAGATAAAGGAATGCAGTGGGGATACCAGCATTTTTATTTATCCGGGTTATATATTCAAATGTATGGACGGGCTTATTACCAACTTTCATCTTCCCGAAAGCACACTTATAATGCTTGTGGCTGCCTTTGCTGGTTACGAGAACACCATGAACGCTTACAAAGTGGCCGTACAGGAAAAATACAGGTTTTACAGCTTTGGCGACGCTATGTTTATATACTAAAAGGATTGTGGTATATGTTTAAAATATTATGCACCGAACACAATGCGAGAAGGGGTGAGTTTCAAACCCCGCACGGAACGGTTCAGACCCCTGCTTTTATGAATGTGGCGACATCGGCCGCAATTAAAGGCGGGGTGTCGGCGTTTGACCTAAAAGAACTCAAATGCCAGATTATGCTTTGCAACACCTACCATCTGCATATAAGGCCAGGAGACTCTCTTATTAAGCAGTTGGGAGGCCTTCATAAATTTACTGGATGGGATGGCCCGATTTTGACCGACAGCGGCGGATTCCAGGTGTTTTCACTGGCACCGTTGAGAAAGATTGAGGAGGAAGGGGTAACCTTTTCCTCCCATGTTGATGGAAAAAGGATTTTTATGGGGCCAGAGGAGAGCATGCAAATCCAGTCCAACCTTGGGTCTACTATTGCAATGGCCTTTGATGAATGTGTTGAAAACCCCGCTTCGTATGACTATACAAAGAAATCAAGCGAAAGGACTATACGCTGGCTATACAGATGCAAAGCGGAAATTGACAGGCTCAATTCCCTTGAAGATACCCTTAACAGGCAGCAGTTGTTGTTTGGCATTAATCAGGGAAGCATATATGAGGATTTAAGAATTGAAAACATGAAACAGATTTCAAAACTTGACCTTCCAGGATATGCGATTGGCGGGCTTGCCGTCGGTGAACCTGCAGAGGTGATGTACCGCATAATCGACGCGGTGATTCCCTATATGCCCGAAAATAAACCAAGATATTTAATGGGAGTTGGCACGCCTGCCAATATATTAGAGGCGGTTGACCGCGGGATAGATATTTTTGACTGTGTTATGCCTTCGAGAAATGCCCGCCATGGGCATTTATTTACTTCGGTAGGGATTATAAATCTTAACAACAAAAAGTATGAAAGCGATACCGGCCCCATTGACCCGAATTGCGACTGCCCCACATGCCAAAATCACTCAAGGGCATATTTGAGGCACTTGCTAAAAAGCGGTGAACTGCTATTTTTGAGACTGAGCGTTATGCACAACCTGTATTTTTATAACACGCTGATGGAAAGGATAAGATTTCACTTAGAAAACAATACCTTTAAAAGGTTTAAAGCCGAGAATATAGAGGTGTTAAGCCGGAGAATATAGAAAAGGTATTGCATATATCTGCTTTTGTTAGTATAATTAAACAATCTAAGGAGGTGCAAATATGCAGGGACAAGGATTTGAAAGTATTGCAATTATGCTGTTGTATTTAGCGGTTTTGTTCGGCGCTATGTATCTTTTTGTAATTCGCCCTCAGAAAAAGAAGCAGAAAGCTGAAGAGAAGATGCGCAACGAACTGCAAATTGGTGACGAGATTATTACCGTAGGCGGCGTATACGGCCGCATAGTTTCGATAAAGGAAGACAGCCTTGTTATTGAGTCCCCAATCGACCATTCAAAGACCAGAATTGCCAAATGGGCTGTTCAGGCTAATCTGACGATACACGACGACAAATAAAATTATTGTCATACGGCTTGTTCCTTGCGAATATCTATTAATTAGGCAGATTTCGGGAGGGATTAGCTGTGAATGACAATAAATTTTTTGAAAGCCGCGATTACCCTGTATATAAACCGATTATTATTGGCATTATAGCGGGATCTATAGCAACAGCTGTAGTCCTGCTTATTATGGCTTTAATACTTACATTGTGGGACTTTTCGCCCGATGCTGCGGTGCCAATGTCTTCCATTGCGTTGGCAATAGGCTCCTTTACCGCAGGGATTCTCGCTTCCAAGCTATACCGCCGCAAGGGCTTGCTTATTGGTCTTGTAACCGGGCTGTTTTTATTCATGATTGTAACCCTTATTTCACTGGCCGTAAGCAAGACGGGTTTTAGCCTTTTTACCTTAATTAGGTTCTTTATTATTGTCCTGTCTTCCGTAATTGGAGGAATTATGGGGGTAAATACAGGAAATCGCAAAAAAATAATTTGATTGATTATATTGCCTATTTATGCTAATATAATTTAAGACAAGACCAAGGAGGAAGTGCAATGAAACATATTAAAACCCTCAATAGCGGTATGCTAAAAAAATCTGTAGCTAAGGGTGGATGTGGCGAGTGCCAGGCTTCCTGTCAGTCGGCCTGCAAAACATCTTGCACAGTGGCAAATCAAAAGTGCGAAAAATAAAATTTTAAAGGGACAGGAGACTGTCCCTTTTATTTCTTTAGCAAGAGGTTTGATATTCGGATGATACATAAGTTTAAAATGTCTGGCTATAACATAGTTTTGGATGTGCACAGCGGCGCCGTTCATGTGGTGGACGAGCTGTCCTATAAAATGCTTGATTTTATAGACGGTCATATGACAGATCAAGTACCGCGGCACATTTTTGAGAATTTGAGTGAATATAATGCCGATGAAATAGTCGATTCTTATAATGAGCTTTACATCCTTTATGAACAGGGCCTGCTGTTTTCGGAGGATGATTACGAAAAGTTTGCAAAACTGATGGGTCCTGCTCCTATAAAATCAATGTGCCTAAATGTTTCCCATGACTGTAATTTAAGGTGCGAATATTGTTTTGCCGCAAAGGGCGACTTTGGCAAGGGCAGATGCTTAATGAGCGCCGAAACCGGCAAAAGGGCCATAGAGTTTCTTCTTGAACATTCAAAAGGTAGACGCAATTTGGAGGTTGACTTTTTCGGCGGGGAACCGCTGATGAATTTTGATGTTGTAAAACAGGTGGTGGAATACGCCCGCTCCAAAGAAGCCGAATACAACAAAAACTTCAGGTTTACGCTTACAACCAACGGCCTTTTGCTTGATGATGAAAAGATAGATTATATAAACCGGGAAATGTATAATGTTGTGCTGTCGATAGACGGCAGGAAAGAAATAAACGACAAGTTAAGGGTAACCCCTTCTGGAAAAGGTAGCTACGATATTATTGTCAGGAAATATCAGCAGCTTGTTAAAAACCGCGACAAAGACTATTATGTACGGGGCACATTTACAAAATATAACCTTGACTTTGCGGATGATGTCCTGCACCTTTATGAACTGGGATTCAACCAGATTTCTATTGAACCGGTCGTGTCCGACCCTAATCTTGACTTTTCGCTACAGGAAGAGGATTTGGACAAGATTTTCGATGAGTATGAAAGGTTGGCAAAGGAAATTCTTAAGCTTAAGAAGAATAAAAAGCCAATTAATTTTTTTCATTTCTTTATTGACCTTAATGCCGGCCCGTGCGCCGTTAAACGTTTAAGAGGCTGCAGCTGCGGAAACGAGTATATTGCTGTAACTCCAAATGGTGATATCTACCCGTGTCACCAGTTTGTGGGCATGGACGATTGGAAGATGGGCAATATAAATTACGGAAGTTTTAATTTCAATATGAAAAAAGAGTTTTCCTCCATTAATATCTACAGAAAAGAGGAATGTAAAAATTGTTGGGCAAAATTCTACTGCAGCGGCGGGTGCAGCGCTAATAACCTACAGTATCAGGGAGATATACTCAACCCCCACAAATTGTCCTGCGAGCTTGAAAAAAAGCGGCTTGAATGCGCAATCATGATTCAGGCAGCGCTTGCCGAAAACTAATAGAGGGCTGATAACCTTGAAAACATCCGGACTGCTTAAAATTGCGCTTGGCATATTTGCAAGACTGGTACTTGTCAATGTACTATCCCTTATGTTTTCTGTTTCAATTTTAACGCTTTTTAACAGCATTTTTTTCAGAATGATCTGCCAGCTGATGAATATCAGCATTCTGTTCTTTCTGCCATTTGGTTATTGCCGAAGTGCTGGTGAAAAGGACAGAAAACTTATAAAATATGGCGAGATAAAAGAAGATGTATTGAAAGGATTAAAAGCTGGCGTTATAGCTACTATCCCGTTTTTGACTGTACCTGTTTTGTTAATACTAGAAAAATTAAATGTTCTGCAAAGTCAGTTCCTGTATATTCACAGAATAGTATCAGCTGTGTTTTTCCCGCTGAATATAACCTTACTTCCTTCAACTTTGACATTGACCGAGCTTGGCTGGCCGCCTGTTGTTTTGTCCTGTGCCACGGTTTTAGTATATCCATTAGTTCCCGCATTTGCATATATAATGGGTTTGCGTAATATATATCTGGAAACCCTTTTTAGAATAAAGAAGAGCATTAAAAAGCGAGGCTAATATCATATTGTTTTCACCCTTAATCATATCTTGCAATAGGTAAAAAGTTTGGGGTGAAGACAATGCCATATAAACGGTTTATTTTGACAGTTCTGACCCTTTGCCTCGTTCTTTCTGTGGCAACCGCAACTTTGCAGCTTACAATTCTGTCAACACCTGCGTCAATTAATTCAAAATTGTTGCCGGTAATCATCTTAGATGCAGGGCATGGCGGTTTTGACGGCGGCGCAGAAGCGCCCGACGGTACGCTTGAAAAGGACATTAACCTTGCCATTACCCTAAAGATACGGGATTTACTTGCCCCGTTGGGTTTTGATATTGTAATGGTAAGGGAAGAGGACAGGGGCTTAGAGGACAATTCCAATACATCCATACGCAACCGCAAAATAAGTGATATGAATAACCGGCTTAAACTGCTTAATAAGTATCCCAACAGCATATTTTTAAGCATACATCTTAATAAATTTGAACAGTCCTCAATCCACGGTGCCCAGGTGTTTTACACCACAAATGTTGAGAGCGCAAAATTGCTTGCCGAAGAAGTGCAAAGTGCCATTATAAAAATGGTGCAGCCGGAAAACCACAGAAAAGCCAAGCCGGTGTCTAAAGAGTCTTTACTGCTTAGCAAGGCAAAAAATCCTGCAGTTATTGTGGAATGCGGTTTTTTAAGCAATTCAACCGATTTAAAAAACCTTAAAGACGAGGAATACCAGTCCAAAATCTCCTTCGCGATTATCTGCGGGCTGCTTAATTTCTTAAAGCAGCCAGAACTGGAGGTTAATTAATGGGAAGTAAAACTAAAAGCGTATATATTTGTTCCGAATGTGGCTTTGAAAGCCCCAGATGGGCGGGCAGGTGTTCTTCCTGTGGCGCGTGGAATACACTGCATGAAGAGGTAATATCCACCGAAAAAAGCATGCCAGCCCCTTCAAAAGCCATAAATATTCAAGCACGTCCGATTCGTGAAATATCCGTGACCGAGGAGTTTAGATATGTTACAGGTATCAGCGAACTGGACCGGGTGTTGGGCGGAGGTATTGTAAAGGGTTCGGTTGTGCTGCTTTGTGGCGACCCTGGAATTGGGAAGTCAACTATACTCCTCCAAATTTGCGGCAGATTAAGCGGCTGCAATATACTTTATGTATCTGGCGAGGAGTCGGCAAGGCAGCTTAAACTTCGGGCCGACAGGCTTGGGATTGACAATCGTAACCTTTTTGTTATGGCCGAAACAGACGCGCTTGGCATTGCAGAATACATAAGAACATGCAAACCGGACCTGATTATGATCGATTCAATACAAACCATGAACTTAACCGACCTTAATTCTTCTCCGGGAAGCGTTACCCAAGTTAGGGAATGCACAAATTTGTTTTTAAGGATAGGCAAGGCACTCGAAATCCCAGTAATAATTGTGGGACACGTCAATAAAGACGGCGCCATTGCAGGCCCAAAGGTCATGGAACACATTGTAGACGCGGTTTTGTACTTTGAGGGCGAGCGCAACAATTCCTATAGAATCCTGCGCGCAATAAAAAACCGATTCGGCTCAACAAATGAAATTGGCGTGTTTGAAATGACTGATGCTGGCTTGCGCGAGGTTGTGAACCCGTCGCTGGCTTTACTTTCCGGAAGAATGAAAAATGTAAGCGGCACCTGCGTCGCCTGCGTTCTGGAAGGTTCAAGGACGCTGCTTGCCGAGGTACAGGGACTAGTTACCACAACCGGCTTTGGCACCCCAAGGCGCATGGCAACGGGATTTGACTATAACCGATTAAATCTTCTTTTGGCGGTGCTTGAAAAACGGATGGGTTTTCTTTTTTCAAACCTTGATACCTACCTGAATGTGGTTGGCGGTATAAGATTAGATGAACCTGCAGCCGATTTACCCGTAGTACTGTCTTTAGTTTCGACACTAAAAGACATCCCGATACCCGAGGACCTGGCAGCTTTCGGAGAAATAGGATTATCTGGTGAAATTCGCTCGGCCCCAAGGGCACAGGCAAGAATAAACGAGGCAGAAAGGTTGGGTTTTAAACGCTGCATTATTCCTTATTCCTGCGTAAAACAGTTAAATCTTAAAAATACTTCAATTAATTTTATTGGTGTCAGAAACATTCAGGAAGCAGTCCGCGCGGTTTTCTGATACTGGTTTATGTTCAAAGTAAGGGCATCCGCCTTTTACGTTAGTTATGGAAGATATGGCATTTAAACAACAGTATCCTTCGCGTTGGTGTCGACAATTTTCAGCACATTGAATAATACTCAAGATATTGTCACCTCGGGATTAGTTTATATCATTTTTTAATCAATAATACTTAATAAATTTAATTATTTATAACAAGTATTTACAGCGCATAAAGACATATGCGCTGTTTTTATTTTACCAAAAAACCAATTATTTGTAGCAGAATGGGGGACAAGGACATATTTTAGTATAGGACGTGCAGATATGCTGCATTTCCTAAAAAAACAAAAAGAGGTACGAAAAAAATGGGAGAAAATGTATCAATGAACGGTAGTTTTTCTTTTAGTGACAGGGAAAATTACTTTATTGGCATGTCACCAAACAGAATGTCAAACCCCGGTATGCCAAATATGCCCAACATGCCAAATATGCCGAATATGCACAGAATGCCTTATTCAGGCGGCAACACTCAATCCGGTGAATACTCCAGCAATTATGCACTTCCGACAGGCGGCAGGTATATGACCGAAGGTTCCTATAACCGCTCCGATTTTGGCAAAACACCATTGGATCAGCTTCCGCTAACAATGGCTTATGTACCTATGCAAAAGTATGGAAAAACCTTTGAACCGGAAGCTGCGCTTGACGCCGGTACGCTGTTTCCTGAATTAGAGAAGCCCTTCTTAGGGGCGAGGTGGAACAAATGAGAGAAAGAGAATTAATGCTTAAAAAAATCCAAAGTATTCAATTTGCGGCTCACGAGTTAAAACTCTTTTTGGATACCCATCCAAATGACAGCCAGGCCATCATGAGCTTCAGAAAATACCAAGAGCAATTAAAACAGCTAATCGATGAATTTCAAAAAAAATATGGTCCTTTGTATCCTTCAGATTCTTACGGGGATCTAAGTTGGGATTGGATAAACAGCCCATGGCCATGGGAAATTGATAAGGAGATGAAATAGTTTTATGTGGGTTTACGAGAAAAAACTGCAGTACCCGATAAAAGTAAAGCAACCTAATCCTAAGCTTGCCAATATAATTATTACCCAATACGGCGGGCCTGATGGCGAATTGGCAGCCAGTCTACGATACTTAAGTCAGCGTTTTTCAATGCCGTATCCAGAGCTTAAAGCATTACTTACAGATATTGGTACCGAAGAGCTTGCCCATTTAGAAATGGTAGGTACCCTTGTTTACCAGTTAACACGCAATTTATCGGAAGAAGACATAAAGACAGCTGGATTCGACGCCTATTTTGTAGACCATACAACAGGAATTTACCCTGTTTCTGCATCGGGTACGCCCTTTACAGCGGCTTACATTCAATCAAAAGGTGATTTAATAACCGACCTGCATGAAGATATGGCTGCCGAACAAAAGGCAAGGACCACATATGATAATATATTGCGCTTCTGCGACGATCCTGACGTTGCGGACGTAATTAAATTCCTAAGACAGCGCGAAGTAGTACATTATCAGAGATTTGGAGAAGGGTTGAGACTAGCGACCGAAAGGCTTAATTCCAAGAACTTTTACGCCTTCAACCCCTCGTTTGACCCCAAAAAATAAAGTTTTATTTTGTTTTTTATCAAGATGAACATAAAAAAGCTGCTCCTAAATCAAGGGCAGCTTTTAATTTTGCGAAAATACTACTATATAACATATTATGCAGTGCCGTTGCTTTTGAAAGGGTAATAATTGTGGGTGGCAGGGAGTGGATGAAAACTTTTAGGGTATTGTTAGAAAAGTCGGGAGATTTTTAAGAAATTAATTTTTAGATTGGTTATTTAAAAAACTATTATTTTTGAGTGTAAATCCATATTTCTTAACTTTTTTAACCCCTTATCACCCGATGGTGGAGCGGGGGAGGGGGTTGTGTAATTATATGGAATGAAGTATAATCTTTACAGATATCGGGATACACATTAAAGACGAATTGGGCAAGCTGCTGTCTGTAACCGACGCAAACGGTAATGTTATTACCGACATGACCGATGTAGCCCATAAAAACCCCATCAGATACCGCGGGTATTACTACGATACAGAGACGGGACTATATTATGTATCCAGCCGTTATTATGATCCTGAGACTTGTCGGTTTATTAATGCGGATGGAGAACTAGCCGATATCGGTGGAGATATAAGAGGTTATAATCTGTTTGCCTATTGCATGAATAATCCTGTTAATATGAGCGACCCAGATGGCAACTGGCCCAAATGGGCAACGAAGGTGGTTGCTGCTGTTGCAGTAGTTGCTGTTGTCGCCGCTGTAGCAGCGATAACTGTGGCTACCGCTGGAGCAGGTACTGCGGCAGCAGTGATAGCGGGTGGTGCTGCAAAAGGTGCGGCCATTGGGATGGTAACTGGTGCGGCTATTGGAGCAGGAACTGGTGCAATAAAGCATAGAGTCCAAACGGGAAGTTGGGAAGGTGCAGGTCAAGCTGCCTTAGAAGGCATGGGATATGGTGCTTTATCTGGTGCTATCACCGGTGCAATAACAGGTGCTGTAAGCAATGCGGTGAAAGTTTCACAGGCTGCAAAAACCTTTGACAAAGGAACTTTTAAATCCAGTTATCAATCAATGAAATATCACTATGATAAACATGTTATTAAAGAGGGATTAAATAAAAGTACGAATATACTTAAGTATGCCGATGATGCTGTTAGTTTTTCCAGTCGGAACTCATCAATATTAAAATATACATATAACTACAATTATGGAAACGCTTCATGGAATTATACATATACAGGTGGGCAAGGTGGAATGTTTACATCGGCAGGAAAAACAATTACATTTTGGTATAAATGAGGTGAATTATGCAAAATAAGCAGCATGAATTTATATTAAGGGCGTTTGTTGAATCTAAAATTCCATGTGAGATTAAGAATAACGCACCAGAGTTGATTGCGTTAGACACAATCATTGGGGGGTATTGCACTCAAATAATTAAAAAGCCATCAACGTTAAATATTTTAAAAAAGCCTATACTCTCTGCTGAAGAAAAAAATGTTTTTACTTCTTTGATAAATAATGCATCTGGTAAAAATAAAGAAGAATTAGTGCTTTATTACAGGCTAGCAATCCTTGCAGAATCCATAATATTACAATATGCTGATTGCATTGATGGGATAGAATAGCATCAAGCACCTGAAATGGTCACTCAATTCCACTTGTCGGGATGAATCCTGAAACGTTTGAGGGTCTGGGGTTAACTCAACAAGGTGACTTTGGCAGTCAAACGGCAATGTTTGCTCGCCTAAATCCGGCATAGCAATTTATCAAAACAAAATATCCCTATGATAACCGCTATGCGGTGCCTTAACAGGTACTGTGTAGCGGTTTTTTATTACGCAAAAATTTTCTTCCAAAAACCCCGAATTTTTTGCTTGATATTGTCCAACTAAGGGGTGTAGGGATTTTATGAAAATCGAACCGAAAAGATGTGGGAGAAAGTTTCTGAAATTTTTTTGGATCAGACCCCGAAACTTTTGACGCTTTTTACAACATTGAGTGAGGGGATAAAAAGCTATGAAGTAAGTCGCACATTGCTTGTTCCCAATGAATGTTTACCCACCCCTGCATCACCTGATGTGGTGCAGGGGTGGTTGTGTAATAATATGGAATGTTGTATAATTTATACAAGTATTATCAAAGTACACAGTCCAAGGTAGATGCGACTTATTCGCGTGGGATAAATGTAAGCGGTTCTCCAAGTGCTTTTAGCTTTAATTTGCAAGGAGGAATATCAATTGATACAAAGGGAAATGTCGCAATTCAAGGAACTTTTTCTGGAGGTGTCACTGGAGGATCGCCAGGCGCTTCAATTACTATGTATCAAACAGTTACAAATGCATCAAATATTAAAAATTTAGAAGGATCAGGATATCAAATAGGCGGTTCCGTTGGTGTTCCAGTATATGGAGTTCCTCTTGCTGTGGGAGGCGATTTTAACATTATTCCAGATACTAAATTAAATAAAACATATTTTGGCGTAACATCTAATATTGGCTTTGGAACCTCTGGTGGAGAATTTCATGTCGAATGGGGAGAAACCGTAACATGGAACCAGACGCAATTTAATGTTTTTGATGTTATGCAAAAAATATATATTAAAATTATGGAATGGTAGGTGCAAAAATATGTATAAAAAATTGATTCTAACCATATGTATTATATTTTTGCTTTTACTTCCTGGAGGATTGACTGTGCACGCTTCAACAACATTTGGATTTGAAACAACAAACTTATCGGACAATGAGAAAAGTGAAATATGGAAGAATATAAATATTAAATCACTTTCTGATTCTATATCTTTAAATGATATTGGATCACCTATCGTAAGTTTTGATGTTTCTGAGAGCGAAAATATTCTTTTAGGATTTAAAGGCAATAGAGTTGCAGTTTTAGATAAAAATAGAGAAGTATTGAATTTTTTTGAGTTTTCAAATGATGGGTCATTTTATGTACAGTGGAATGGTAATAATATTTTATTGCTATTAGTAAGGGGCTCAATAATTGTTGAAATTACTTCCACTGGACAATTAATTGACATAGTTAAAGTTGAAGATAGCAGTATACATAACACTTCTCGGTGGAATAACATTTCAAAAAAAGTCCAAGTAAATATAGGGGGAACCTCCTATTCTATTACAAATAAAATGGGATTCCTAAATATTTTTTCATCATCATATTCACAACTGATAAAAAGTGATTCAAACGGAAATATATCTACAGTGTATGATGTCAACTCGACCCAACTGACCAAAACAATTGTGATTTTTATAGCAATTATATTATTTATTGCGCTTGTAGCAGTTACCGTAGTAAGGCAGTTCCTAAAAGCAAAAAGTCAGTGTAGCGGTTTTTTCGTTGCGCATAAAAAATTATAAAAAACCCCGAATTTTTTGCAATTGCATGTACTCGATGAATGTTTACCCCCCCTGCATAACCTGATGTGGTGCAGGGGTGGTTGTGTAATAATATGGAATGTTGTATAATTTATACAAGTATTATTAAAGTACACATTTAAGACGCTTTGGGGTAAGCTGCTGTCTGTAACCGACGCGAATGGCATTGCCATCACCAACCAGAACGACATAGCCCACATCAACCCCATCCGCTACCGCGGGTATTACTACGATGCAATTTTCTAGTTGGCAGACTTATGTCGGTGCAGGAGTAGGCGGTGCGATTGGAGGTGTTACAACGTTATACGCTGGACCAGTTGTTGGTGCCGCAGTTGGTTCTGGTTCATCTACTTTAATCGGACAGACACTTGAAAATGCTACAGGTGGTAAAAAACGATCGGTAGCGGAGATAGCAAAAAATACAGTTGTTGATACTACAATAGGAGCTGTCGTCAGTAAAGCTATTCCTGTAAAAGTTAAAGGTATAACTACTGGGCGCAACAGCATGGATGCGGTGTTTAAGTCTGGGTTGACAAAATTAAAAAATCAAACAGCCTCACGAATGTCGGCCAAGGTTATTGGAAAAGGTATTTTATCAAGTTTCGTATCCGATTTAGGGCTTGCTGCTGGTATGGGAGCAAAAAGTTTTTTTGAAAGTTCATTGGAACAGTATGTTCAAAATCAAAATCCTACTCCAACCGGACCATGTTACTGGTGTGCACCATAAGGTAGGTGGTAAGAAAATGAATATAGGCATAATTTTATCAGCAATATTTGTCCCAGTTTGTGTAATGGCTGTTTTTTCTGCTATAAATAAATCAACGATTGCAATAAATAAAACGATGTCTGACGAACAATTTATTGTAATGATTCCTAAAATAGTCTTTACAATTGGATTGGTACTTGATTTGTTTTGTGCTGCGATTATAATCGGTTTTACTTTTTTTTTTCACAAGAGTTACCGCATATAATTTTCTACATCATTTTCGGATTGTTGATTTGGCTTGGCACATATTTGGCTCTAAAAACGCTTAAATTTAGAGTAATTTTGAAAGATGATGAAATAACAGTATGCTCTATTATTGCTAAACCCTACACGTTTACCTTTAGTGATATTGTTTCGGCGGTACGTCAAGTCAAAAGAAATCAAGTGCAATCTGAAAGAATAGTTGTAAAAACTAAATCGGGTAAATGATCGTACAGAAGAAAAGCTTCCTGGCTGCCGAGAAAGGAGTGGAGTTGTCCATCCACTTCAATAAAAGGGTCAGCGTGGGTATCTTCGGCGGTGAGGGCTTCATTATGCAGCGGCTAAGCGGTAACGGCACCGCCTTCGTAGAGATCGACGGCGAGCTTGTTGAATACGAGCTGCAAGCCGGCCAGTCCATCGTGGTGGATACCGGCAACGTGGCTGGTTTCGAGCCGAGCGTGAACATTCAGATTCAGCAGGTACCCGGCCTTAAAAATAAGCTGTTGGGCGGCGAGGGTCTGTTCAATACCGTTCTGACCGGTCCCGGCAAGGTCTGGCTGCAGACGATGCCCATCTCCGGAGTGGCGGCCTCCATCATCCCCTATATTCCCAGCAAAGACTAAAGCAAACTGGCTATTGAAACAAGAAACGCACCGACTATTTCAGCCGGTGCGTTTTTAAGTTAAATTCAGTTTTAGCTTACTTGCCGATATGGTTTTTCAGTTCGGCGATGATATCGTCATACTTGCATCTTGCAAGAGCGGTTACCTTATCGGCGCCGCCGTATACAAGATAGAGATATCCGTCATGGATATATCCGCCGCAGGGGAACACAACGTTATCAACGTCGCCATGGATTTCATAATCCTCTGTGGGTTCAAGCACAGGATAGGGCAGACGGGCGAGAATCTTGTGAGGATCGTTAATATCCAGCAGAGCAATACCGCCGCGATAGCAGAAGGGATGACGGTCATGGCCTACGCCGTGATATACGAACAGCCAGCCGAGTTCGGTGCGGATCGGGGGAACGGAGCCGCCGATCTTGCCCTTCTCCCACTCGTAAATACCGGTCATAGCAACGGAACCGTTCTCGTCCGGCTCGTAGTTGTTCCAGAATTCCTCATCGAAGAGATCATCGATATTATCAAAGTAGTCAATTTGAATATTGGGTTCAAAGCGGTGAACGTAAGCGATCTTGCCGTTGATGCGCTCCGGGAAGAAGAATGCGTCTTTATCAGACTTCTTAGCGGGAACGATACCGATTTTCTTGAACTCGGTAAAATCGTCATTTACCGTGGCAAAAGCAACGCGGGCCTGTTTGCCGTCCCAGGCGGTGTAGGTGATGTAGTTCTTGCCGTCAAGACGGAAGATGCGGGGATCCTCAAGACCGACCTTTTCCCACTGATGAGTAGCCTCGAAAATGGGGCGGTCATCATCACGCAGCAGCTTTCCTTCCGGAGTCATCTGAGCGTAGGAAATATAGTTCTGAAGATACTTGGGACCGAATCCGCCGGTCTGCTCGGGAATTTCAGCCCAGCGATACAGCAGATGAACCTTATCATTCAAAAGCAGAGCGCCGGTGTTGAATTTCGCATGCAGATTATCAACAGGTTTCAAAATAACACCGAGTTTTTCAAATTGAAGCATGGTGATTCTCCTTTAAACGTTAAATATTCAGAAATATTTTACCATCCATGCTTTATAATTGCAACTAAAAAGGCAAAAATTCATAGATTTTCAACAAGTGTGATTTGGTAATTAAAACCTAACCCTGACGCGTCATATTCAACATCCAGATTATTGAATAATACAGAGATGCTTTCCTCGTAAGGCAGAACCAGCGTTAGAGCCGCCAAGGATTTGGACAACGTTACAAGCGCCGTATAAAATGTGGCGCCGACCGTGTTGTATAGGCTGCCGGAAAGTATTATTGTGCGGGGAGATACCATCTTCACCCCGGCTTCCGTATAATACGGCTCCGGGCGGGATATGTGTATCTTATCCGGCAGCAATGGAAATGTGAGGGAGCCGAGCTTTAGGTAGAAGAGTGTCTGCTCGTTAGTGCGCATTAGATTGCGCAGCAATCGAAGCTCCATGCGGATATCCACCCGCACGGCATATGCCTGTGAATCAAAGTGGGATTCGCCCGCAGTTACATTTTCCACATAATAATAGCCCTCAATTTCAGTACCCGTAAAGTATTGACAGATCTCATCGATAACCTGCGGGATTTCGCTTTCTCCCATGCCGCAGGGGAACAGCAGCTTCATTCCTAAGGTTACTTTTGTACGATATGCTGTAAATGATGGAGTGGACACTAACAGGGATGACAACGACATTGCCCCGTTCAAGAACATTCTAAATGATATGTATGCCAAAGACCTATCCCGCAAAGTAAAATCCGCAAAGCGGCAGAGAGCCTACAGTGGCTATTATATCATTCGCAGCCGCCATATGGTTACAAAGTCAATCCAGCCAACAAAAATCAATTGATTATAGACGATGAACCGGCGGCGGTGGTAAAAGAAATGTTTCGATTAGCACTTGCCGGGAACAGTACAGTGCAAATTACAAAAATCCTCACAGAACTAAAAATACTGATACCGTCATTCTATAAAGCTAAAAACGGAGATACACGATTTGAACGGTATAGTAATGGTATGAGTGAGGAAGAACGCTACAAATGGTGCAACGCGACTGTCCAGCAAATACTCAAAAACCGAGTATATACCGGGGATATGGTGAATCACAAATACGGGGTTGCAAACTACAAGACCAAAGAACGGATTCTAGTACCCAAAGAACAGCATATCATTGTACAAAACACGCACAAAGCCATTGTTAGTTATGAGGATTTTGAAAAGGTTCAGGAATTAATAAAAATGCGCCACCGGCCGAAAAAGCATAACTTTAATAATGTGTTCAAAAGCCTTGTGTTCTGTGCAGAATGTGGTAGCAGGATGACCTTTGAAGTCAAGCCGAGAAAATATTTAAAGCGACAAATGTTAGTCTGTAGGTATCGTTTCAGTCATCCGAAAAATGCAAGCATTACAACTATATTTATTACGAGGATTTATATGATGAGGTGCTTAACCGAATACGAAAGATATCGAAAGGAATAGAAAGCGGTGAGCTACGCTCTAAAATTCAAAAGCAGACTGCAAAGCAAGTGAAAACAGAAAAGCTGGAAGCCCAAAAAGGAAAAATTAATAATCGTCTCGGAGCATTATCGAAAATAATCAAAAAGCTGTATGAGGATTTTGTCTGTGACTTACTGGACACAGATAATTATCAAAGAATGCTAAGTGATTACACGCAGGAACAAAAGCAACTAATACAGCGACTAAATTCAATTGAAAGTAAACTGCATAAAAAAGACGAATTTACTGCAAATCTTCAAAAGCTAAAGGAAATTATTCATATGTATCTCAATATCGAAAAGCTGACAGCTAATATGCTTAATCAGCTGATAGACAGAATTGAGATCTGCCATCCAGTTAAAATGAATGGCAGTACACAGCAAGAAATAAACATAATATACCGATTTATTGGTACAACACTTTAAACATAACTTAAGAAAACAACAGATAGTCTCAAAAAGGCTATCTGACTACATAGATCAATCCAGCCGAGACAGGATTCTATTCGTTACAATCAAAGTATTATGATCCGGAGACGGGAAGATTTTTGAATGCTGATGGAGAGATCGCCGGCGTTGGTTGGGACGTTCGCGGCTATAACCTTTTCGCCTATTGCATGAACAATCCCGTCAACATGGACGATCCAACTGGTCATTGGCCAAAATTGAGTACAATATTAAAGTCCGCTGCCATTGTTGTAGTGGCTGCTGCAGTAGTTGCTGCTGTTGTTGTTACCGTATCAACATTTGGAGCTGGTTCTGTTGCAGGAGTAGCAGTAATTTCAGCCTCACTATCGATAGCTGCAAAAGCAACAGAAGTGGCTGTTTTACAGGCCAAGAAAAGTTCAAATGATGCAAAAAAGGCCAGTACCAGTGGAAACTCCGGCAGTGGAAATAGTGGTGGAAAGGGTTCTGGTAACAGTCCTGGTGACGGGGGAAGTAGCGGTGGTAAAATTGCTGCTGATGTTATAGAGGCCGTTTTTGATAACGGTATCACAATACTGGCGCCAAGTGCAACAAAGGCATTAACAACCGGTGCTTCCTTTGCTAAGCATGATCTATTTGATAATCCAGTATTAAATAGTGATTTTCGTGGCTTTATGGCAGGCCCAGCAAGTAAATTAGGTACAGCAACCGCATATGCGTTTACGGCTTATGCGTGGATTCAAACGACGATATCTATTTTTAGTGATGATCCTGTGCAAAGAGCAGCAGATCGGGGGTATAGTTTAAGATGAGAGAATTCATAAAATATTCTTTACAAGTGATAAATATAATATCGCTTGTTATCGGATTGGTTTTTGTTTTCTTTTTTTTCTATTGTGAATTTTTTGGTTATATTAAAGGAAACAATTTGTTGAAAAGCATCCACTCTCCTTTGGATCATAACGGCGTATTTATTATAGGCTTTATTTGTGCAGCAATTTTTATACTGTCAATACTATTAAGAAAAAAGTTCTTTTCATAACAGGTTTAGAGGATCCCTCCAGCAAATTTCCAAACAATCGTAATCTCCTGCTCGCTCTGCGCTTTGATAACTTCGGCATGCCCAACCTCAATCCGCTCTATCAGTTTATTGAGCATAAGCGCTGTTAGCTTGTCAATGTGCAGATGATCCCGAGTTAGTTCGCGTAGCTTTTCGGCATTCGCTTGATAGTCTGTCTGTTGCACAAGCCTTGCATCAAACATAGCAATTTTTCCTTGGATTTCCGTTTGCTCGGACTGGTATCTGTTTGTGAAAGTTACATAGTTCTCATCGGATATCAGTCCGGCAGCGTGATCTTCAAACAGCTTAAAAAGCAGTGTAGAAAGATTAACATGAAATTTGATGGTGTTCAAATATAATTTTTATCTGCTTTGAAGCCAAAGTGGCGGACAGAAATTGCAATAAAACAAATGCTGCCTTAAAGGCAGCTTTTGTTTTTGTGTTTTTCATGAAATCAGGCTATTTAAAAAGTTTGAAAATTCCTCGGAGATTCTGAACCGGGATATAAATTTAATATTGGGATAGTAAACCGTTTCATAATAAAGGCCACTTGCGGTGTAAATTTTAATTTGCCGACTGTTGCCAAGCAAATCTCCAGCAACCCCTGTCGCGCCAGAAACTGCATTTTCGGGTTCAGCCGTTCCGCCCTCATTAGGATTGATTTGAATTATATCTTCGGCAACATCTGGTGTAACAGAATACTCAGGATAAGCAGGCGTAATCTGGTTAATAACTGGACCGTCAGGCGGTGTAACGCTTTTAATACGAGAGTTATACAACACATTAAAATATTCATCGCTTGAATTTTTAAGATATTTAAAGAAATCATAGAATTTTGAAATATCAGATTTATTATCTATTACTAGGCCGTCGTTAGAATAGGATCCAATGACAATTTTGGAAATATCATCAGCGCTTTTAATATTGTAGACTTTTAGGTATTCTACGGCATCTTCATCACTGTTTTTAATGTAGCTTGTAAAGCCTGCAAACTCATACAAATCATAGCCTTCATCGGTTTTGACCGCTACAATTGCCTGGCAGCCCGCAGGGATATATTCATAAACTTCCCTGCCTTCAAGGCTATTAGCTACGTACGTGCCCAAAACGTATTTAATGGTGGAAATATATTTGCCTATATCTTCCAGGTTGACTTCTCTGCTTAACCCAAGCTCTTTCAACTTAAAGTCTGATATGCTTCTGTACTGCCTATTGTCAAGTGTAAACTCAAGTGAAACAGGCAATATATCCCGGCCGTCGTCAATAAGATAGTCTTCTTTATTGCCGAATTCAGGAGCTACTTGAGGGTTGCGGATATCCAAGTCATTGTCAATAGCATCTCTGCCGTCTGCCGTTGCTACGGTATTAGACTGACCGGCATTTGATGTTAGTCTTTGCGGAGAATTATTTGACAAAATGGGAAGGGCAATAGCGGTTCCGAGAATGGTTACCGCAAATACACAGGCGGGTACTAAAAGCTTAAGGTTCAGTCTATTTTCTTTTGCTTTTGGGTTAAAAACATTGTTCAGCATTCTTGATTTTTGGGCTTCATCTGGCTTTATTGTATCCAGGGCTTTAATTAAATCGTCTTTATGCATATGACTCCTCTCCCAAACTTAGTTTTAACAGTTTTCTGCCTTTGTGCAGATGTGAACGTATGGTGGATTCCTTTTTCTTAAGCATTCTGGCAATCTCGACCGTTGAATATCCCTCGTAGTAGTACATATATATAACAGTTTTATATTTAGGGGGCAGCGCCAACACCAGTTTAAGGGTTTCATCCGTCGCGTGGTCATTTTCATATAGAGCGTTTTGTGCATTTTCTAAATTTATATTTTTTCTCCACCAGTGGCGGTGAAAATTTTTACATATATTTGTAGCGGTTACTATTAACCACGCTTTTTCATGCTCGCTGCTCTGAAAGCTTCCATTGTAGTCCATTAACTTGATAAAGGTGTTTTGTACGGCATCTTCGGTGTCATGCTTGTTTTTCATGTACAAAAAGCAAACCCTGTAAACGGTATCGACATGCCTGTTATAAATTTCGGTTATATCTTTGTCCGTACGCAACAAAGTATCAGGCAATCTAACGCCCCCTTTCACTATAAATACAATTTAGTCCACCAAAACGTTGCGAAAAATTAAAAAATTTTATATACATTAATTCCGTAGGCGTGATTTTTTCGTGATACTTAAAAAATTTAATAAACAGGTTGTCATCGTTAAAGCCCAATATGGCAGAGATTTGTTTTTCTGTGTAATTTAATTGTAATCATGTCTGATTTTCTCACCTTATCGCTTTATTTTGCACTTGAAGGGTAATTGCTAGTTTAATATTATTAAACTATACAGTTCTTCAATTTTTACAAATTAAAAAGGCGGATACATTATGATCAGTTTTCTTTGTGACAGTAAATATCTGGTTTTTCCAGTTGGTTATAACTCAACATCAAAAAAACTGCTCTTTTTATGTGAGGGGGAATTGGTGTTTGATCTGGATATTAATCTTGACTACAAAAATCCGGATTTTTTTAGCTATATAAATGTCGAACGCTTCAACGGCCGGACGATTTCCATTGCCAGCCAGCCCGAAATGCATTTGGAAATAGAAAAATCGGATATAAAGTATGAAAACGAAAACTTATATTCTGAAAAATACAGGCCTCAGATACACTTTTCTGCAAAGCGGGGTTGGTTAAACGACCCAAATGGTTTGTTTTTCTACAACGGCAAATATCATCTGTTTTTTCAGCACAACCCGGCAGGCTGCCAGTGGGGGAATATGCACTGGGGGCATGCGGTTAGCAGCGATTTGCTGCATTGGGAAGAATTGGAATGTGCGCTTTATCCCGATTGCCTCGGAACAGTTTTTTCTGGGTCCGCTGTTGTGGATTATCATAACGTTACAGGACTTAAACAAGGAAGTCATTACCCAGTTATTTTGTTCTACACCGCTGCAGGCGGGTCATCCTTACTATCAGAAGGCCAAAAATTTACCCAGTGCATGGCATATAGTATAGATGGCGGAAATACTTTTATACCATATGAAAACAATCCCATAATCGATAATATTATCGGCGGGAATCGAGACCCCAAAGTGGAGTATGACTCGGTTTCTGGCAGGTACATCATGGCGTTATATCTTGACAAAAACGATTTTATGCTTCTTTATTCTAAAAACTTAATAAACTGGGAGAAAGGCCAGGTTATAAATTTGCCGTGTGATGCCGAATGTCCTGATTTTTACCCGCTTGCCATTAATGGCAACCCCAAGAATGTAAAATGGGTATTTTCTACGGCGTCTGACAAATATTTGGTTGGCAGTTTCGACGGCAACTGCTTTAAGCCCGAAACCGAAGTATGGCAACTGCATTATGGGAAAAACAGTTACGCCGTCCAGACATGGTCGGGCATGGTAAATGGGCGAAAATTACGGATTACCTGGAATACATTTGAAATACCAGGGCGGCCATTTAACAAATGCATGACATTCCCCTGTGAGATGACACTAAAATCTGAAAATAATGAATTATCTTTGTGTACAAACCCTATTAGAGAAATAGAAAAACTATATAAAAACACAGTTATTTTAAAAGATTTGACTATTGACCAGTACACCCAGCTTTCTTATGACTTGCAGGATGAATGCTACGATATAATTTTGATTCTTAAAGCAACAGAGTACTCCTTTGACGTTAGAATTTTTGGCGTAAATATTCGCTGTGAGCAAAATCAACTGAGTGTTTTTGATTGCAAGGCGCCTCTTAAATTCCAGGATAAAATTTCGTTAAGACTTTTAATAGATAGAACCGGCATAGATATCTTTATTGACGATGGAAGCGCCTTTCTTTCCGTCGGCGCGCTAATGGATTATAATCTCAATCGACTCGAGATAGTGCCAACAGATACGCGTTTTGTTGAACAAATTAACATTTCACCTCTTAAAAGCATTTGGGAGCGTTAAATATGAATTGTTTGGCTTTTGGCGAAGTTCTGTGGGATATTTTTGATGACCGCAAGGAAATTGGCGGAGCGCCCTTTAATTTCAGCGCATTTTTGTCAAGGCTAGGGTTAAATGCCTATATCGCGACAGCAGTTGGCAATGATGCTTTGGGCAAAGAAGCCTTAAACATCATGGATAGGTTTGGGGTAAAGAGAGACTATGTTAAAGTTGCAGATTTTCCGACAGGAACCTGTACTGTTTCCTGTAATATATACGGCAAGCCACAATACAATTTAGCTCAGCCCGTTGCTTGGGATCATATAGATATTTGCAATAATCTTTTAAATGATGTCAGCCAAGGCAGGTTTGAATTGCTGTATTTGGGTACCTTGGCTTTAAGAAACAGTAGTAATTTTAGCGCGTTGGAAACATTGCTTAATAACGGACAGTTCAAATATGTGTTTTGCGACCTTAATTTAAGGCAAAATTTTTACAATAGGGAAAGGGTGGAGTTTGACTTAAAAAGATGTTCAATTTTAAAAATAAACAGGGAAGAGCTTTTCTATCTTGCAAAGGAAAACTATATAGACTCAATTAACGTTTCCCAATCTGATTTTTACAAATCTGCCTGCACACAGATTTCGCAAAAATATCAAATACAACTGGTTTTGTTAACCCTTGACAAAGACGGTGCACTTGTCTATGACGCATTAAATAATGAAGTTTACAAATCCCAAAAACCTAAAAACAAAGCTGTGTCCTGTGTCGGGGCAGGGGACAGCTTTTCGGCAGCTTTTATTGCAAACTTTTTATATGGATATCCGGTTTTGGAGTGTACTGAAAGGGCAGTTATGCTTAGTGACTATGTTGTCACCCAGTGTGGCGCGGTTCCTGATTGCCCGCAGGAGTTAATAAATTTGATAAAGCCTAAATAATAAAAGTAGATGCGGTAACACAGGATTATGCGTGGTTGGCATCAACAACAGTCGCCCGGTAAATTGCTGTCCCCAAAATCTTTCTAGATTCCGAAAAAGTAGAACAGACTAAAAACGAATTACATAGGTTAAGCGAACCCATATTACTTATAATTTAAGCCCGCAGGTTATAAAGATGCGGGCTTAAATTTGCAACGTTAATTTGCTTATATTAAAAAACCACCATTTGGGCTGATGACCTGCCCAGTTATAAAACTTGCTTTATCTGATGCAAGAAAGCAAATTACCCCTGCCACTTCCTCGGGCGTTCCAAGCCGTAAGAGCGGGGTGCAGTCGGCAAGGGTAGCCTTGTCAGACTCGCTGAGATTGGCGTTCATATCGGTTTCGATAACACCAGGAGCAACGCAGTTAACACGAATGCCGCTCGGTCCAACCTCCTTGGCCAAGGATTTTGTAAGCCCGATAATACCCGCCTTTGCGGCCGAATAGTGTACCTCGCAAGAAGCGCCGGTAATGCCCCAAATGGAAGATACGTTAATAATTGACCCCGATTTGCGTTTTATCATAGAGGGAAGAACCGCCTTACAGCAGTTAAAGGTACCGACTAAATTTACATCAATCATTCGCCTGAAGTCTTCTTCGGAAATATCAGTAAACAGGCATTGTTGCGAGATTCCTGCATTGTTGACCAACACATCAACATGGCCGAATTGGGAAAAAACATGCTCAAACATGTTGTTAACCTGAAAGGAATTAGAAACATCCGCTTTGTAAACAATGGAACTGCAGCCAAGGTTGGCCAAATCCCTGTGAAGCTTTAACGCGGCAGCTTCGGAATTTAAATAATTTATAACAACGTTATAATTGCACTTAGCAAAAGCAATGGCGCAAGCCCTGCCGATACCGCGTGAAGCGCCGGTAATTAATACAGTTTTCATATGTCTTTGCCTTTCTATGAATTTTTATTATTATATCACAATGCCAGAAATAAGAAAATATAGAAGCAATTTATCTATAATTAGTTAACATAACAGAGTTTACAATCTATATAGTGTGGTTAACATAATATGTTAACATAATATTTTATTATTTTACATAATCATATTGACATAAATAATTTTTTAGTGTATAAATATAAATACAACCTTAATTTGCTAAATTTGATGCCCAAAATATATTAGTGCAGACTGCTTTTTAAAGGATTCGGTAATATGGTTAATAATAGTGTTGGATTTATTGGCGCGGGCAATATGGCGCAAGCAATTATAAATGGAATACTCAAATCAGGTTACATAAAACCTGTTAATATCTATATATTTGATATTGATTGGGAAAAAACCAAAAAATTATCTACATATAGTATAAATGTTCTGAATTCCTCTTCCGAAATTGTAAATCAATGCAAATATGTTTTTCTGGCGGTAAAACCACAAACACTTTCAGAGGTTTTAGTCGAGATTAAAGATAATATAACTGACGACACCTGCCTGGTTTCGATTGCTGCTGGGAAAACCATTGATTACATTGCCAAGACAATCGGCCGCGACTGCAAGGTTATCAGAATAATGCCAAATACTCCTTTAATGTATGGTTTTGGTGCAAGTGCATTAACAAAGAATTTATTGGTTGCAGATAATGAGTTTAGTTTTATTCGCGGTATATTTGACTCCTGCGGCTTTACCTGCGAAGTTGACGAAGGTTTGATGGATACCATAACCGCCATTAGTGGAAGTTCTCCCGCATTTGTGTTCAGGTTTGCTAAAGATATTATTAATTCCGGAATTGAAAATGGCTTGGACGAAGCAGCCGCAAAACAAATGGTTGCACAGACTATTTTAGGCAGCGCAAAAATGATATTGGAAAGCGGTCTTGAGATCGATGAATTAATAAGGCGCGTCGCCTCTCCAAACGGCACCACCGAAGCGGGGCTTAAATCCCTTGATAAAGACGGTTTTGATGACATAGTCTCAGACTGTATCAGGGCGACCATAAAAAGGTCGGTTGAATTAAGAGAATAAACAAGTATATTTAATCCGTTTTATGCATAGTATTTTGTAGATACCGAAAGCTTTGGGGGACTGTGCATGAAGCGGACAAACTTAATGATTTTAGGTCGTTCAAACCTGGTTTTTTCGTTATATCAAAACTACCGGCTGCTGATTTTCTGTTTTACCTTTATTTTAGGGCTGTTAATAGGCTCGTTGGTGGTCAAAAATTCCGATTCAACTGTTAACAATTTGATTTCGGAAACCTTTAATACATACATTTCAAACCGAACAGGACAAACTTTTTTTAAAACCTTTTTTTATTCTTTTACCTCCTTGCTTCCATATTTGATCGCTGCTTACTTTCTGGGGGTAAGCATTGTCGGAGTGTTTTTTGTGCCTTTTGTTGTTTTAATAAGGGGCCTTGGCATAGGATTAATTTCTGGCTTTTTATATTCTGTTCACAGCCTAAAAGGCATAGCATTCACAGTGCTGTTAATTGCGCCATATTGTCTGGTTTCCACCTTTGGGCTGATACTTGCCTGTAGGGAATCATTTGGGTTTTCGCTTATGCTGTTAAAGGCGGCTTCCTCAAAGAGCAGTAGCGTTAATCTTCACGATGATTACAAGCTTTATTGCATAAGGTATCTGGTTATAGTTGTGATTTTTATTTTTTCGGCTTTTTTGGATTCTGTTATGTCTCTGGCTTTTATGAGGTTTTTTAATTTTTAAGATAAAACAACAAATAGGAATGGCGGTTAACATGAAGGATTATTTCGTTGAATTCAAGGTATTCTTGGAAAATGAAAAAAAGGTATCCAAAAACACACTAGAATCATATCTCAGGGATATCAGTCAGTTCGCGCAGTATGCCGCAGAAAACTCGCTAGACGATTTAGCAAAGGCTGACGGCCAATTTATTAATGATTACATAAAGTATTTAAAGGTTGACGGTCGTTCTGATTCAACAATTTCGCGTATTACTTCAGCGCTGCGCTGCTATTACAAGTTTTTGCTTGCAATGCGAATAACCGATACCAATCCCGTTAAAAATGTTAAATTTAAAAAAAATACCAAAAAACTGCCTGAAATACTGACAAATAAGGAAATAGAGCTGTTGCTAAAACAGCCAAGCGGTACAGATTTTAAGAGTGTTCGGGACAAAGCCATGCTGGAACTTTTATATGCTACCGGCATTAAGGTTTCCGAACTAATTAAGCTTACGGTGCATGATATAAATCTCCAGATTGGGATTTTGCACCTTAAGGGCAGTAAAAACGAACGAATAATCCCCATGTATCCGGCTGCGGTAAAAGCTGTTTCCAACTACTACTATCATGTCAGAGACACAATTGTGGTTGACAGTTCCCAGGAAACCCTGTTTACCAACATGAACGGTCAGCCCTTGACACGCCAGGGATTCTGGAAAATAGTAAAGGCATATGCCAAAAAGGCTAATATTAAAAAAGATATTACCCCGCATACATTAAGGCATTCTTTTGCGGCACATCTTTTGGAAAACGGCGCTCAGCTTAAGGACATACAGGAAATGCTTGGCCACGCGGATATTTCCTCCACGCAGGTTTACGCGCAAATCATCAGGAACCGCTATGCACAGGCTTATAAAAAATATCATCCCATGGCAAAATAGAAATAGATAAAGGAAGTTATAATAAGGAGAATATTTAATAGTGGCAGGATTCTTTGGATTTTTTGATTTTAATAAAGAAGGCCCGGGTGTTAGTAAAGATCAACCTAAAAAAAGCGCCTTCTTTTTATATTTTGAAATACTTTTCCGCAAATTCTGGGGCCTTGTAACCGTTAATCTTATTTATTGCATATATTTTATCCCGGTATTGGCACTGTGCCTGTTATTTATAAATCTTATAGGAAAAGTTACAGCCGATAACGCACTTCTATATTTGTTTTGCTTTTCGCCTGTAATTCTGTTGGGCCCAGCAAATGCCGGGATTACCAAGGTAACACGGGATTTTGTAAGGGAAGAGCCAGGGTTTATTTGGTCGGATTTCCACGAGTCATTTAAGAAAAACTGGAAGCAATCAATTGCCGTTTCAATATTTCAGTATATTGGCGGTGTTGCACTGTTTGGTGCGTTGTCCTTCTATTATAACCTTTTGCAAAAAGGCGGATTATATGTAATTCCGTTTTACCTTGCGGTGTCTTTAACCTTTATTTTTATTGTAATGCAGTTTTACCTGCAGCTTATGGTCGTAACCTTAGATTTAAACCTTAAAAACATCTTCAAAAACGCGGTATTTTTATCAATATTGGCTTTAGGCAAAAATATTTTGGCCATTTTGGTCACACTATTATTGGTGGCAGTAGAAATCATATTGGTGTATTATTCTTTAGCAAGCTATGCGGCAATGCTTTTAATGCTTGCCTTTACCGGAATGCTGTTTTTCGCATTGCTGTCCTATACCATTAACTCATTTGCCTTCGGCACAATTAAAAAGTTTATAATAGACCCATACTACAAACAAAACCCGCTGGAGACCAGCGAAGGTGTAAAACAGGTATTAAAATCGGGCGGCGACAGGGAAGTCGAGCTGCCTGAATATGTTTATGAAAACGGCAGGCTTATTCACCGTTCCATAATTGAAAAAGAAATAGAGTACGAAGAAGCTGAAAACGAAAATAAAGAACAAAAAACAGAGAGCAAGGATTAGCCCTCTGTTTTTTCTTTGTCGTTGCTTGCCAGCTTTGCCAGTGGGTTAGAGGAGATCGCCGCTTTTGTCTGCTCGTTGGATACATGGGTATAAATCTGAGTGGTGCCAAGGTTTTCGTGGCCAAGGATCTCTTTTAAGATTCTTATATCCACATTTCCGTGTTGGTACATCAGCGTAGCCGCTGTGTGGCGCAGCTTGTGGGCTGAAAAGCCGCTTCCGTCAAGCCCTGCTTTTTTTAAATAGGAATAAACAATATGCTGTACGGTTTTGGTACTTATTCGTTTTCTAAACTTGCTTAAAAACAGCGCGTCTTTGTCACTCGCCTTAACCCCTTCAACCGGGCGGTGGGGGAGATAAGCTTTAATTGCCTTAATACACGCATCATTTAAATACACAATTCTTTCCTTATTACCTTTACCTTTAATTCTCAACGAATTGTCACTGCGGATATCCGAGAGATTAAGATTGCAAAGTTCAGAAAGCCTTAAACCGCAATTCAAAAATAATGTCAAAATACAGTAGTCTCGCTCCTTAAAGGGTCCGTCTACACTGTGTAATAATTTCACGCTTTGTTCAAGGGTTAAATATTTTGGAAGCGTTTTTCCAATTTTTGGTGTCTCAAGCTGTTCGGCGGGGTTAACATCAATAAGATTAATCCTTTTTAAATATTTGAAAAAGCTGCGTATTGTGGAAGTTTTTCTGGCTCTTGTAGTAGTGGAGTTGGACCGTTCGTTCTTGCAAAAAACCATGAATGAATATAAATCGGTTACAGTAATGCTTTTAATTAAATCCATATCAATATCCGAAATGCTAATATCCTCAAATTCGCAAGAATCAGTTACAAGATTTTTCGACATTTTTATGTATCTAAAAAAGGTCTGAAGATCAAGAAAGTATTCATCAATTGTTGTACGTGATTTGCCTTTAACCGTTTCATTATATAGCAAAAAATCTCTGATTATTGGAGGTGCTTTTTGCGCTGGGGTTATTTTCATAAATATCACCTTAATTTAATACTACCATAACTACATATTTTTATCAATATTCCTTTCCTAAATTATACAAAACATTTATTTTGTATAATTAGATTTGATATTTCCCCATAGTTAATTTTAAAGAAAAACTTCATATGTTTATAAAAGTTTCATATATTATATAATATTGCAAATAGAATAAATACTGGAGGTTGCAAATAAATGAACATTTTTGATTATAACCCTGATGTGCTAATTTGGATTTTCCGCATTATGCTTGCGGGATTGTGTGGATTTTTTATTGGCCTTGAGCGAGAGTCTCGTTCAAAAGAGGCCGGGGTTCGTACCCATACAATTGTTGCGATGGCTTCCGCGCTTATTATGGTTGTTTCCAAATACGGCTTTGCGGATGTCTACGATTCAGATGCGTCCAGAATTGCCGCCCAGATTGTAAGCGGAATAGGTTTTTTGGGTGCCGGAATTATTATTTACCGGCGTGACATACTGCGTGGAGTAACCACTGCCGCGGGAATTTGGGCTACTGCGGGAATCGGCATGGCTATGGGCTCAGGTTTGTGTATAACGGGGCTTTGCTTTACAATACTTCTTATTATAATTCAGATTCTGCTTCATATGCCCCCTTTTAAGGCTTTAAAGGAAAGCAATTATTCCACATTAAAGGCGCAGATTGTGCTGGAAGATGAAAAAACAATAGACAATTTTCAAACACTTTTTAAAATCTACCGTATTTTGCGGATTAGGACGTATCAATCAGAAGGCAAAAATCTTGCCGATATAGAATTTATTACCCCACACATTTATTCATTGGCGGAGTTTTACGATATAATGTCTGCTAATGGCTATATTAAGTCAATCGAACGCTTTGAAGAGGATTAAACGCTTTCTATCAGCGGAAGTATCCCGCCAATATCAGTAAGCAATCCGTCATGCAGGCAGATAACTTCAACCCCACAGTTATCGGCTATTGCCTTTATTTCCCTGTAGTCTTTGTGCTTACTTATATCCCCATTAAAGGCCAGAATATTTTTGGCTATTTTCCCGCAGCAGCCTCCGATAAACCCATAGGAATACTTTTCAATTTTAATACCTCCGTGCGATATTAGCAGTGAGTCTATACCCTCCCTTTTTGCCGCAGCATCTATGCCCGTATCGTCGGTTATTATAGTGTTCTCATCCAAAACACAAACCGAACATTTGGCATACCCCTGCCGCACACGAATTATTTCAACGTTATTCTTTTCACAATATTCTGATAGTTGATTTGATATGTACCTACCACAAAATAGTTTATTCCCAATCCTTGCGGCATTAAGCAGACAGTCAAAAGGGTATTTGTCTGCCAGGTCTTCGTTTATATATTTGGCATTAAATCTAAGCACTTTAAGTATTTGCATTAGCTTGTCCTGCTTTTTTGCAAGCAAAATATTTTTGTTACCCAAATGGTGAATCAACATATCGGCATGAGAGCCAACCGGACTGTCAAGATCCGGATGGCTCTCTACTTTTATGCACTCAATACCCATGTTTGTTAGCGCATTAATTGCACTTTTAGCTTCGGCCGAGATTGCCACTGCGGTTACTTTGCCAGACGGCAAGTTCGGCATTTTAATAAAGCTTTGCATATATGGACACCCGATTTAAATTAATTTATTCCCTTCTTAACGCCTCGACCGGACTTAGCTTAGCGGCCGCATTAGCAGGATATACCCCGAATATTATACCACAGGCAACAGCTATGACAATAGTGGCGACAGCATGTGAAACGGATACCTTAAACTGAAAATTAATTACCGCAGAAGCTATTGCCGTAATTATAAAACAAATAAGCATCCCAATTAAGCTGCCGGTAATCGAAATAATAACCGACTCTACAAGAAACTCCCTTCTAATGTGGTTGGGCTTTGCGCCAATGGCCTTTTTTATTCCGATTTCCCTGGTTCTTTCGGAAACTGATACAAGCATTACGGTCATAATTCCTAGCCCCGCCACAATTAAAGATATAGAACTTATAACGGTTAAAACAAGTGTTATTATATTTAAAGTGTTGCTTAACTTCCCCCTTTGTTTTACTAGGTTCTCAGCCTTTACCCTCTCCCCTTCCGGCTTGGTAATATTTACCGCATTAGCTATGCGGTCGGCAATAATGTCTATATCCTCAGATTTTGTGTTGCAAATTTTAACTGCAATCTGGCTTAACAGTTTTGTACCTATTACCTGCTGAACGGTTGTATAGGGCAAATATATAAAAACGGGAATATACTCCCCTGCCACCCTCTGCAGCAGCCCACTTTCCGGCGATGTAATGCCTATAACTTCGTAGTTGTCAATAATTCCATTAATATTTAGGGTTATATAAGAACCAACGCAATTATCCCGCTTGTAGATGTTTTTGGCAGTTTCGGTATCAATAATACAGACATTTGCTTTTGCTATTACATCGCCGCGCGAAATACCCCTGCCGTATTTTGTTTCCAGGGAAATGACCTGCTCCGAACCGCCGTCTATACCCCATATTATGGCATTATGGTTTTCGCCGCCATGGGAAAGAAAACCCATAATTGTTATTACAGGCATGGCGTTTTCCACTTCAGGCAGCCGCCTAACTATATCCAAATCCTTGTTTTCGACCACCGATGTTCCGTTTTTTCTAACTCCCGTAAGCGCGATGCCATTAATACCGAAACTGTCAAGTTCCTTATTTATGGCAAAGGTGCCCGCGGAGGATATTACATTTATAAGCAAAGCGGACGCAACACCTATTGAAATGCTTGAAATGGTAAGCAGTGTCCTTAATCCCTTGCGCTTTAAATACCTGTATGACGAGACTATATATTCCATAACCTTCTTCCCTATTGCTTTACAATTCTGACACAATCGCCTCTGAGGGATTGTGGGTTAACCACAAGCTGTTCTCCTTCTTTTATTCCGCTTTTCACCACAATACCGTATTCGGTTTCTGGGCCTGTGGAAATCAAAGTTTTTTTGGCCCAATCCCCAATTATTTTATATACATATTTAGCATTGTTTTGGTCCTGTGCCAGTGCCTCATATGGAATAAGCAGAACATCATCCTGTTCCTCCACCACAATCGAAACTTTTGCGGTGTATCCCGGCTTAAGATTTGAATCAGGATTGTCTATACTAATTATTCCTTCGACTACCGTTTCATAAGTTGTGCCGTTTAATACCTCCTTGGCTTCGTTTGCCAAATATGCCACCTTACCGCTGTATGTCTTGCCCCTAAAACCGTTCCCGGTAATTTCAACGTGCTGACCAATTTTGACGGATGAAATTATATTTTCGCTTAACATTGCCCTGACCTGAAGTCCGTTTCCATTTGAAATTGTAACAGTAGTTTTGTCTGGCAATATAAGCTGATTTTCTGTTGCATTTATGCTGGTCACGATCCCGTCTACGGGGGATGTTATTCTTTCGGGGATAGCATTAAGATTTATATCAACATCGCTGTATTTGCTGCCGGCCATCGCGGCGGCAAGTTTCATGCTAGAAATTTGATCAGATACAGCTGATCTGTCCACCGAAAACAGTATATCGCCTTTTTTTACATAATCTCCTTCAGAAACATATATTTTCTCAGGTACCAATGGGTAGCTGCTTTTTACCTCGGTACTTTCGGTATATTCGATTTTACCGGTTGCCATAACCGTTGATTTAATATCCCGCCTGAATGTTGACACAACGCCCGTTTTTTGCGCAGTAAGCTTTGCAAAGTTTGGTATATGCAAAGAAATAGTGATTCCAATTACGGTAAGTACAAAAAGTATTACATATTTTCTCATTTGCGCTCCCCCTTTAATACTATTGTTTGAAATAAGGGGGATTTTATGAATTATAATATGTAAAAAAACCGCAAAACAAATTTTATTTTTTAAGCTGGTTTGCGTAATTTCCGGCTTACGCCTGTATATTTATTAAGGCGTTTTGAGGCGTTGATTTTATAATAATTCAACTCCTCAAGAACCGAAGGATACAAAAGGCTTAAGGCCAATATGTTAGGAATAGCCATAAACCCGTTGAAAATATCTGCCAAATTCCAGACAATAGTGTTTCCGGAAATTGAGCCAATAATAATTAAGGCAAAAAATAGCATTCTGAATGCGTATTTAAAAAATATGTTTTGACAGGTTAAATAATCAAGCGCCGTTTGCCCGTAATGTGACCAACCTACAATCGAGGCAAAGGCAAAAAGCGCGACGCAAATTGCAATCAATTTGCTTCCAAAAGTATTAAAAACTTCAGAGAATACAGCCGATGTGAGCGAAATTCCAATTAATGATTCACCGGATGTATAGGTTTTCGAACATAATACTGCCAAAGCCGTGACAGTACAGACGATTATCGTGTCAATGAAAACCTCCACTATTCCCCACATGCCCTGAATTACCGGATCTGCTCCATCAGCGGATGCATGTGCAATCGGTGAGCTTCCCATACCAGATTCATGGGTAAAGATTCCTCGGCTAATTCCAACCCTAATTGCATTTGAAATTGCGTATCCTCCAATTCCTCCGGCTGCTTGTCTAAGCCCGAGAGCGCCAGAAAAAATACTTATAACTGCAGCAGGCAGCCGTTGAATATTAAAAATTACCACCGACAATCCTCCTAAAATGTATAACAATGACATCAACGGCACAAAAACGCCGGTAAAACTTGATATTTTCTTAAAAGAACCGCATATTACAAGCAAAACAAGCACTGCAAGTGCAATCCCAGTTATCAGCCTTGGTATTCCAAACGCCGTATATGCAGAAATTGCCACCGAATTAGCCTGTGTAAGGTTTCCAATTCCAAATGATGCCAGTACGCACATTACAGAAAAAATTACAGACAATGGTTTAAATTTATGCCCCAATCCTTTGATTATATATACCATCGGTCCACCGTAGGGGTTCCCTTTTTTATCTATGCTTTTATATTTTACAGCAAGGCAAACCTCCGCAAACTTGGTTATCATGCCAATAAAGCCAGAAACCCACATCCAGAATACTGCCCCGGGCCCTGCAAGCATTATTGCAGTGGATACACCGGCGATATTACCTATGCCAATCGTCCCTCCCAGAGCCAGCGACATGGCTTTAAAGGCATTAAGACTCTTGTTTCCTGAGCTATTGGCAAACAGCTGCCCGAATGTTTTGCGGAAGATGTCTTTTAAATAGACAAACTGAAAAAACCTGGTTTTAAACGTATAAAACCCGCCGACAAATATTAGCATTGCAACCATTGGCGGTCCCCAAACTGCTGCCGTAATTTGTTCAATTACATCTTGAATTTTTTCAAACATAAAAATCACTCCACTTATTATCTTATTTAAGATATAAGCGGAGTGAGTTTTAAGTATTACTGTTTAATGCTTTTTGCCACCGGTCTTAGTTCAACTTTACGCGTTACATGGTCATAATGTTTTTTAAAGGTCAAAAAGGCTACAAAATCCTTTTTACAGTGACCACAACTGAAAAAAGCATAAAAACTGTGATTTTTAAAAATAAACTTTGATTTGCGCCTTGCAAACTGCCCACAGGTGTCGCATTTGACTTTAAGCTGGCTTTTATTAATGTACGGGCTTTTAATATTGCTGATAATATACGGTTTAAAAATTAGTCTTTCGTAATAATCGGGCTTGTTCGTATCCTCAATAAAACCTACAAGACGGTCTTTATCAAAGGTAAGCCTGAACAACTCGGCGCATATGCGGCTGTCGTCCTTGGCGCGGTGCAGCTCAAAGTCTTCCACCGTCAGCCCGAAAATCTCGGCAGCCTTTAAAAGGGATAGCTGATTGGAACTATCAAATCCGTTAAGTTTTAAATCTGCCTGTACATATTTTTGCAAGTCTACATATTTATCAATAAACGGAATCTTATTAATTCCCAAAAATAGCGACAAATTATCAAGCAACGCATAAATATCTGAATTGCTCCATGTAAAGGTAATTGAATCAGCAGCATTTGCCCATTTAGCATATTCGTCTATTGCCTGCTTAAAACTAACACCCGCATTCATTTCCTCGTTGGATATGTTTGTCAGCTTTTTAAAGTGCCCGCGCAGCTTTTTGGTAAGCTGAGAACTTATCAAAATGCTAAAACTGTCTATCTCATTCAGGCTTTCATCAAGCTTCACAGCGCCAATCTCAATAATTTCATTTATAAACTTTTTATGTTTCCTGCTAAAAGCGTTGTTCCATTCAAGGTCAAGAAAAATATAATTCATATAACAGCCCTAATTATTAGTTTATATGTAGATTTAATAAACGTGCAGCATTTTTATACATTATAGCGTCAAAGTCTGCAGGGTCAAGATCCATACTTTCAATAAACAGTTTTTCAAGATGTGTGCCGCTCCAAGGCATATCGCTGCCAAACAAGATTTTATCAGCACCGTGATTTAGTATAATCTTTTTTGCATGAAGCCTTGGCACCCGAGAATAGGAAAAGGATGTATCGAAATACACAGATTTTCCTACCAGATGCTCTTCGACTTCATACAACTGCAGATATCCCCCAAAATGCGCAGCGACTACCGTACCGCCTTTAAAAGCCTCAAGTGCGTCAGCAAGCCGTTTAGGAGTACAGTGTACAGGCTCATAGTATTCTACATCCACACCCGAATGAAACACCACTATTAACCCAAGCGCTACGGCAGTTTCATATATTTTGGCCATTGCAGGGTCATCGACATAAAACTCCTGGTAGTCAGGGTGAAGCTTAATGCCTTTAAGCCCCAGTTCTTTAATCCGATACAGTTCGTCAATGGCATTCTCAGCTTTTGGATATACCGAACCAAATGCAATAATGCGCTCGCTGTTGATTTCTGCCGCAAAATTGTTTACATTTGTCTGCTGTTTTGCATTAGTTGCAATATTAAGCACTACGGAACGGTCTATATTATGTGTATCCATGTAACCAAGAAGCCCAGACTGGGTTGCTTTTGCCTGGGGTACAATGTTTCCCCCGTTTTTTATTAAAACCTGCATAGCCCTGTCTACCAGTTTTTCCGGGAAAATATGGGTGTGAAAATCTATAATCATATTATTACCCTCTCAGGAATAATTTTAATCCTTTTTATTTGCCTGTTTTAGTCTGAGTTCTTTGTTTAGGATTCTCTTTCTAAGCCTTATTGATTTCGGGGTGATTTCAACAAGCTCGTCATTTTTTATGAATTCGAGAGCCTGCTCAAGGCTGAATATCGTGGGCGGAGTAAGCCTTAACGCATCGTCTGAGCCTGCAGCGCGCATATTAGTAACATGCTTCTTTTTGCAGACATTGCATACGATATCCTCATTTTTGGGATTTTCTCCGACAATCATCCCTTCATAAACCGGGACACCGGGCCCGACAAACAGCCGACCGCGGTTTTGAGCATTATACAGCCCGTAAGCTGTTGTCTCGCCGCTCTCATAGGCAATAATGGAACCGGTTGTACGCTGCGGAATATCGCCCTTGTATGGCTCATAACCGCTAAAGACGTGGTTCATAATACCGTAACCATTGGTATCATTCAAAAACTGTGAGCGGTAACCAATAAGCCCCCTTGTTGGAATTAAGAACTCCAGGTGGGAAGTTCCGTTCCCCCTCGAATACATATCTTTAAGCTCTGCCCTGCGTGTGCCAAGCTTTTCCATCACCGCACCGACATATTCGTCAGGTACTTCAATTATTAAAAGTTCTATGGGCTCAAGTAAGTCGCCGCCATCCTTTTTATATATAACTGCGGGAGGAGATACTTGAAACTCATAACCCTGCCTGCGCATGGTTTCTATCAGGATTGACAGGTGCAGCTCGCCCCTACCAGATACTTTGAAGGTATCGGTAGAATCCGTTTCCTCTACTTTCAAACTTACATTGGTCTCCATTTCCTTAAAAAGCCGGTCCCTAAGGTTTCTTGAGGTGACAAACTTTCCTTCTTTGCCAGCAAACGGTGAATCATTAACCATAAAATTCATAGAAATTGTAGGCTCATCTATTTTTACAAATGGCAGAGGCTCGATACATTCAGGGTCACAAACAGTCTCACCTATATTAATACCCTCAATGCCGGATACCAATACTATTTCGCCAAGACATGCAGATTGGGTTTCCTTTCGCTTTAAACCTTCATATACATAAAGCTTGGAAATCTTCACGGTTTCATTGCTGCCGTCCTGACGGCACAACACCACATTCTGCCCGGACTTAACAGAACCTCGCACTACCCTGCCCACACCAATGCGTCCGACATACTCATCATACTCAATGTTTGAAAAAAGTATCTGAAGCGGGCCATGAGGGTCTCCTTGGGGAGGTTTGATTTCATTAATAATTGTCTCAAAAAGGGGCTGAAGGTTTGTTCCCCTCTCATTAGGGTTAAGGCTTGCGTAACCTTCGCGGGCGGAAGTATAAACGACAGGGAACTCAAGCTGTTCCTCGTCTGCACCAAGATCAATGAATAAGTCAAGAACTTGGTCAACTACCTCTTCCGGGCGGGCAGCCGGACGGTCAATTTTGTTGACAACAACAACCGGTTTTTTGCCCAAATCCAGTGCTTTTTTTAGGACAAAGCGGGTTTGGGGCATACAGCCCTCAAAAGCGTCAACTAAAAGCAGCACACCGTCAACCATCTGCATAATGCGCTCCACCTCGCCGCCAAAGTCGGCGTGGCCCGGCGTGTCAACAATATTTATTTTTATTCCATTATACATAACACTGGTATTTTTTGAAAGTATGGTTATGCCTCTTTCGCGTTCTAAATCAAAAGAGTCCATTACCCTTTCTGCGACCTGTTCATTTGGGCGGAAAGTACCGCTCTGCTTTAAAAGCTGGTCCACAAGGGTGGTTTTGCCATGGTCAACATGGGCAATTATGGCAATATTTCTAATCTTGTCTGCTGATTGCATAAAATACTTCCCTTTGATATGAAATTTATACAAAAAAACAAAGAGAAAAGGTCATTACCTTCCTCTTTGCTTGGCACGCCTGAAGGGATTCGAACCCCTGACCCTCTGCTTAGAAGGCAGATGCTCTATCCTACTGAGCTACAGGCGCAAATATTATATTAGAAAAAACGCCCTATATTCCCTATAAAGGGACTATAGGGAGTATGTGGAGCGGGTGATGGGAATCGAACCCACGCAGCCAGCTTGGAAGGCTGGTATTCTACCATTGAATTACACCCGCTTCTTGACGACGGAGAATATTTTAGCACAAACTATCCCTTTCGTCAAGTACAAAATTTAATTGTTTAGGTTGGTTTTTATGATAAAATCATCATCCGCTGTTACATGGACTTGGTTAATGATTTTATCATAATTGTCTATGAGCAGATTAACAATTCTGTCCTCAATCTCACGCCTGATGCAGTTGCGAAGGTCCCTTGCGCCGCGTTTGCCTCCGAAGGATTTTTCGGCAAGCAACTCGCAAACCTTGTTGTCATACGTAAAATCAATACCCTTTTCTTTAAGCACGGGAACAAGTTTATCAAGATTAAGTGCTGCTATCTTCTTGAAATCATCCTTGGTAAGTGGGTTAAATACCACAATTTCGTCCACGCGGCCCAAGAATTCAGGTCTCAGAAATTCTTCAAGGGCCTTTAGCGCCTTTTCTTTGGAGGATTCAGCAACTGTTTTGGCAAATCCCATCAGATTCTGGGACCTATCACTGCCAGCATTAGATGTCATCACAATTATAGTGTTGGTAAAGTCGACAGTCCTGCCCTGTGCATCAGTGATACGGCCGTCGTCAAGTATCTGAAGCAGTATATTCAATACATCAGGATGGGCTTTTTCAATTTCGTCAAACAGCAAAACCGAATACGGTTTTCTCCGTACCTTTTCGGTCAGCTGACCGGCTTCATCATACCCGACATAACCTGGAGGAGCACCAATTATCCTGGAAACCGAATGCTTCTCCATAAATTCGGACATATCAAGCCTTATCAGGGTTTCAGGGGTATCAAAAAGCTGTTCGGACAAAACTTTGACAAGTTCAGTTTTGCCCACTCCTGTGGGACCTACGAAAATAAATGAAGCAGGGCGCCTGTGGGTTGTAATCTGAACCCTGGAACGCCGTACTGCGGCTACAACGGCTTTAACTGCATCGTCCTGGCCGATTATGCGCTTTAAAATGTCCTGTTCAAGATGTGCCAGCTTTTCTAGATCGCTTTCTTTAACCTTAGCGGCAGGAATACCGGTCCAAAGTTCGATAACTTTGGCCAGATCATCCTTTGTAACCTCGTTTTGCGAGGCAGGAACATATAGTTCCTTTGCCTTTTCCCTGAGTTTTGCAAGCTCAGATTTAACAATGGCAAGCCGCTCGTAATCGGGGTTTTCTACCTCCGATTCTAGCTCTTCCTCTTCCTGAGCTAAATCAGCAATTTGTTTGTTGACCAAATAAAGCTCATCTATATATTTATTGCGAAGGCTTGCGCAGGAACAGGCCTCGTCTAGCAGATCTATCGCCTTGTCGGGTAAAAACCTGTCGCTTATATACCTCTCGGACAGCAAAACCGCAGTTTTAAGCAGCGAATCGGGTACCTTGACATTGTGATAGCCCTCGTAATAGCTTTTTATTCCCTGAAGGACCTTAACGGTATCCTCTATTGAAGATTCCTCAATAATGACCGGCTGGAAACGCCTTTCCAAAGCTGCGTCTTTTTCGATGTATTTCCGATACTCCTTAAAAGTAGTCGCACCAATGACCTGGATTTCGCCCCTTGAAAGCGAAGGCTTTAAGATGTTGCCGGCGCTTAAAGAGCCCTCGGCGTCTCCCGCTCCGACGAGATTGTGAATTTCATCTATAAACAAAATAATGTTGCCCTCGGCCTTTATTTCTTCCACAAGGCCTTTAATCCGGCTTTCAAATTGGCCACGGAACTGGGTTCCGGCAACCAGTCCGGTTAAGTCCAGCAGGTGAATCTCCTTATCAAGCAACCTCGCAGGGACTTCGCCCTTTGCAATTTTAATTCCAAGGCCTTCGGCAATTGCGGTTTTGCCAACACCGGGCTCACCGATCAAACAGGGGTTGTTTTTGGACCGGCGGGATAGAATTTGGATAGTTCTATACAATTCAGCCTCCCTGCCGATAATCCTGTCCAGTTTACCCTCTTTTGCCCTGGCAGTAAGGTTTATACAATACTGGTTAATAAACCTGCGCTTTTTGGTGTTGTTCTTCTTCTTTTTGTTGTCGGTTTTGGTTTTGGAACTGTTATCTGTTTCTGAATCGCTTTTTTTAGAGGCATCGTTTACACCAAAAAGGCTGCCAAAAAAAGGAAAAGTAGCAGCGCCGCCGGGCTGAAAACTGTCCCCGTCTTCGCCATCGGAATTATCGGTGTCCGAATCAGACATCGGGATTAATTCCATAAACTGTTCGCTCATAAGCTCGAGGTCTTCATCGGAAATATTCATTTTTTCAAGCATGTCATTTATAGGTTTAATACCCAGTTCCTTTGCGCAAATAATACAAAGTCCCTTGGGCTTTGTGGAAGTGCCACCCATTTCCGACACGAATACAACTGCCGGACGTGTTTTACATTTTGAACAGAGTCTAATCATAGGTAATTTTCCATTTCTCCGGCAACAGGATACTGCAAATCATTAGCCATTAGTTGCCGGCATAATGGCCGATATTTATAATTACTGAAAATTATTTTTTTGTCAACCCCTTAATTTTTTATGGTTAATTCGCCCTGTTTCTTTATATTTAAGAAAGCCAGAATATAATTAACCAGTGAAAAAATCATACTTAATACCGAAAGGCAAGCAAGAGTATATGATAACAGTTGCGGAATAAAAGCAAAGATGTTGGAAAGTAAAAACACAAAAATTGTGCAGAAAATAATCACGGTTGAAAGCTTGCCCCACCATTTTGCCGGAAAAGGCCTAAGCCCGTGTTTATACATAATGGCGGCACCGATTAACATAAAAAGTTCTTTAACAACCAAAGCAATCATCATAGGTATAATAATGGGATGGTCAAAGCAAAGGCAAAACAGTACTGAAGCCTGTGAAAGCTTATCAGCAATCGGGTCAAGCACCTTTCCAAAATTCGAAATCATATTAAAGTTGCGGGCGATTATCCCGTCAAGTATATCCGTAAAACCGGACAATACCAAAATTCCTGTGGCATACCAATAATTATTTTCAACCCGCTTGTTAAAGTATAAAATTACAAAAAATGGAATTAATATTATACGGAATACTGTAAGCAAATTTGGAATTGTAAAAAATTTATTCAAAAAATCACTTCCTAAGGTTATTACTTGAATAACGGATTAAAACTGCAAAAATATTCAAACAATGTCGAAGCAGAAATATTGTCATTTGTAAAAATCCAGAATCCGTTTCCAGTAATAACAATAATGGTCGAAATAATTATGCAAACTATAACAGCCACAACTACGCCTTTAAAACTACCCAACACGCCTCCGAGCACCTTGTTTACGGTACCGATAACAGGCAGATTGAAACACTTATTGACAAACCGTGCCAAGAATTTTACGCCAATCATGCATAGTCCAAACAAAACCACTGAAATAACTGCCTTAATAAGACCAACTATAACCGGTCTGGCAATATTTTGGGTAACCGCAGCGGCAACTTGTCTGCTGCTATCCTTGATATTATTGTTGATGTTTTCGGATAACGAGTTTTTGGTAATGCCGAACTGGTCAGCACTTTTCACTACTATGGACGGCAGGCTGTCCCAGATTTCATCAACCTTTTCGCCAGTGGTAGAGGTTACTGCCTGGTTTATATTGCTCTCAACCGTATTAGTTATAGCGGTATCAATAAATTTATCGTAAATTCCGGTGGCTATTGGACTGCTAAGCGTAACAGAGATATAGAAAGCGAGGAAATAACCAACAAGCTCAATAACAGTTCTGACAAATCCGCGCATGGCCGAACGCCAGGCAACAAAAGCAACAATTGCTACCACAAAAAGATCAAGAACAATACCCATTTACATTCCTCACTTTCAATATATTTCAGCAAAACATCAACATGTGCTAAAAAATATTGTCAAATTTTATGATTGCTCAGAGTGTATATTTAGGATTTCAAGGCTTGTATTGTTGACAGTAAGCACCTCTTCTTTTGAAACCCCATTGATTTTAATAATGCTGTAGCTATTATCCCAGTCGGCAAGTTTTGAACCGTTAAATGAATATGCCTCTATGGAATTTTCTTTATGTATAAATACGGTTTGATCAAAAACGGAAGCACTCTTTATTTTACCAGAAACATTAAACTGTGCCAATACCGTACCTTTATTTCCTACTACGGTAATACTGTTTTCCAGAATATTGTCATCCCGTCCGGAAACCACAACTGTTAAAGGATTATATTCAATTGAAACATACCGGGGGTTGCCTGTAAAAAGTATGTCCCTTTTTTCATTTTTATTCCAGTCAATTACCGAAATATTATCCTTTGTAACGACCATTAGGCCATCACTTTTATTATTAAGCGCAACAATAAAAGCGTCGTCAAATGAATATGTCAACTCGGGTTTTGCGTCTTTATATGTAAAAATATACAAATTAGATTTATATACCCCGTTTACCGTGTCCACAGCGGCTACTGCCAGCCTTTTTCCGTCGTCAGACAGTGCTACTGCACTTATCATTTCCTTTATTGAATACCATTTAAACAAAGTATTAAAATTCTTGTCTACAACTTCTACCTGGGCGGCATATCCCCTTGATTTAGTCGCAAAGGCACAGTTACCTTTTTGCCCAATTGTAGCTGTAATAATGGAACTTTCAAGCTTTTTGCTGAAAAGTTCAGATTTATAGTTGTAAACTTTTACATCCGTGCCTCCCCTATCGTACACCAGTATCCTGGAACTTGAAAGCTCTAAAACAGGGTTGGCACATCCGTGCTGTCTTAAAAAAATCTGGTTCCCGCTTTTATTGTAACATTCAAGAAACGCGTTGGAAAGCACAAAAAATGAATTTTGGTAAGATTTTAAATCAACAATCCCGCTGCCCTCCAATGTTACAGGAAAACTGCCCGAACTGCCAATTTTAGCGTAACTATTTTGCACAAGTTCAAGCAGGCCGGTTGGGGACAAATAATTTATTAGTACAATTATTATTATAATAGCTAAGATTGCTGCTGATGCAATTATATTTCTAATTTTGTTTAATCTTTTTCTGCCTTTAACAACGTTAAATCTGCTGCTTTGGCTTTGAAGCTTGGCTTTAGTTTTTTGCGCTCGAGCAGCAGAACCAATCCTTTTGGCTGGCGGTTTTTTGGTTAACCTTTCTTTTTCCCGCTGAAGTTTTTTTTCATGCCTGTAACTTTTTGAATCCTTCATAACGATTTCATCAATGCCCGATAAAGGATCGAAGTTTTCCATGTCCTTAACCTGAACAGGCCTTAATGCGTTTCTATTAAAATCGGCCTTAACTGGAACCCGCTTTACATTTTTCTTCCGATATTGAGGCATCAGTATCACCTCTTTTCCTTTGTGTTAATAATAGACGCGGTTTAAGTACAAACCACAAGGTGGTACCGTAGGACCTGCTTTTTTCCGGTCTTTAGAATTAATTAATTCGGGGATTGAATCATGGTCAATCTTGCCTTCATTTATATACAACAAAGTTCCGACAAGAATGCGCACCATATTGTATAAAAAACCATCAGCCGTAATGCTCACTATAATTAAATCATCCTTTTTAAAAACCCCAAAATTGTTAATTGTGCGCACTGTATCAATAACGCTGCTGTTGCTTGAACAAAATCCTGCAAAATCATGGGTTCCTAAAAATTTTTTGCAGCAACAGTTTAGCAATTCAACATCCAGCGGCCTTCTGTATAACAGGGCATAATTTTTGTAAAATGGATTGCGAAACTTAGAGTTGTAGATTTTGTAAATATAATTCTTTGCCTTACAAGAATACCTTGCATGAAAATCAAGAGGCACTTCTTTGCAGTCATATGCCGCTATACTCTCAGGAAGGTGGGCGTTAACGGCATTTATTATGGCCAGTGGAGACATATTGCTATCAGTATCAAAATGAAGACAAAACTGGTTGGCATGAACCCCTGCATCGGTTCGGCTGCAGCCGGTAACATCGGGCCTTGTCCCCAAAAACGCCTCAAGGGCGTCTTGCAGGCGCTGCTGAACAGTTATGCCATTTGGCTGCACCTGCCAGCCGCTAAAATAGGTACCGTCAAACCTGATGGTTAACAATAATCGTCTCATTATTACCACACATTCAAATAGATGATACCTGCCGAATATAAATAATTAATAACCAAAATCGAAGCTATCAGAAGGATCACAATAAAGATGCTAATGTAGTCTCTAACACCGAGTTTAAACTGCTTCATGCGCTGCCTGCCTTTGCCTCCGCTATAGCACCGGCATTCCATGGCCTCGGCAAGATCGTAGGCTCTTCTGAAAGAAGATATAAGCAGCGGGATCAATATGGGAAGCAGAGACTTAATGCGCTTTAGTAATGGCCCCGACTCAAGGTCAGCACCGCGGGACTTCTGGGCGTTCATTATTTTCTCGGTTTCCTCAACCAATGTAGGAATAAATCTTAACGCTATTGTCATCATCATGGCCAATGTATGGACAGCGTTGCCAAGTCCTAAATGTTTTAGGGGACCAAGCAGGCTTTCAATCGCATAGGTCAGTTCAGTGGGTGTGGTTGTGTAGGTTAGCATGGCACTAGACAGTATCAGCAATATAATCCTGATTGTCATAAAAACAGCGCGTTCGATGCCTCCGGAAGTAATGGTAATATTCCAAAACTTTAAAACAACTGTACCGGTATCTACATAAAATGCATTCAGTGTTGTGGTCAGGGCAATAATAAGCACAATAGATTTGATATTTCTAATATATATCTTAAAAGGCACTTTTGAAATAATTATAAATAAGGCAATAAAAAGAATTAAAAATGCAAGAGAAAAAACATTAGAAGATATAAAAATAAAGACAATAATAGCAAACAGTACTATTAGCTTCAGCCTTGGATCCAGTCTATGCAACACCGAATTTGTCGGGTAATACTGGCCAAGAGTTATGTCTTTAAGCATTAAAAGTTCCCCTCCTTGACAGTTGCTTAATTAGGAGGGATTTTGCCTGCTCAATGGTATAAACATTGCTGCTTGGTACCAAACCTAATTTATTAAGTTTTATGAACACCTGTGTAACCTGTGGCACGTTTAGCCCAATATTTAAAAGCTCCTCGACGCGCGCAAAAATTCTTTCAGACTTATCAAACATAAAAATTTTGCCTTTATTCATAACCAAAACTCTGTCGGAAATTTTGGCAATGTCCTCCATGTTGTGGGAAACTACAATAACGGTCGAATTATACTTTTGCCTGTATTCGCATATACGCTCTAATATCAGCTTGCTGCCCGACGGGTCAAGGCCAGCGGTCGGCTCGTCCAGCACAAGCACCTCCGGCCTCATTGCCATCACACCGGCAATGGCTGCTCTGCGTTTTTCACCGCCGGATAAGTCAAAGGGGGATTTTGCAAGTAATTGTTCGGGCAAACCGACCATATGCGCAGCCTCCCTGACCCGCTTGTCAATTTCCGGCTCATCAAGCCCCATATTGCGCGGGCCAAAGGCAATGTCTTTATATACAGTTTCCTCAAAAAGCTGGTATTCCGGATATTGAAAAACCAGTCCAACTTTAAACCGCAGTTCGCGAATTCTTTTGGGCTCTGCCCATATATCCTTACCTTCAAGATATATTTTGCCAGATGTAGGCTTTAAAAGGCCGTTTAAATGCTGAATTAGAGTGGATTTTCCGGAACCGGTGTGGCCAATAACGCCTACAATCTCGCCCTTTAATATTTCCAGATTAATATCCGACAAGGCCTGAATCCTGTATGGAGTTCCCTCCCCGTATGTGTAGGAAAGGTTTTCGACTTTAATAATAGGCAAGTATTTAAACCTCCTGAGTTAAGGCTCTTTTTAGTGCGTTAACACATTCATCAACTGAAATTATACCGTCCTGAAATTCAAAACCGGCTTCTTTAAGTTGAAAAATAAGCTCTGTAGGCTGCGGCAAATCAAGACCGGATTGTTTTATAATATTGGGCTTCGAAAAAACCTCTTTGGGAGGACCGTCCAGCACAATTTTGCCGCCGTCCATAACAATAACCCTGTCGGCATTAACCGCCTCATCCATATAATGGGTTATCAGAATAATGGTAATGTTCTTCTCTTTATTAAGCCGCCTTATTACCTGCATAACCTCCTGCCTGCCCTTAGGGTCAAGCATTGCGGTAGGCTCGTCTAACACAAGACAGCGTGGCTCCATGGCAATAATACCGGCAATTGCCACCCGCTGTTTCTGCCCGCCAGACAGCTTATGTGGCGCATGACGCCTGTAATCGTACATATCAACCGCCTTAAGGGCGTTATCAACGCGCCTGCGGATTTCTCCAGGCTCGAAACCTAAATTTTCAGGGCCAAAGGCCACGTCTTCCTCAACAATTGTGGCTATAAGCTGGTTGTCGGGATTCTGAAATACCATTCCCACCCGGCGTTTAATTTCGATTTCATACTCGGGAAGGCTTGTATCCATTCCGTCAACAAAAACCTTGCCGCTTGAAGGCTTGTTAAGCCCGTTAAGAAGCTTTGCAAGGGTTGATTTTCCCGAACCGTTGCGGCCCAATATTACAGTAAACGAGCCACGTTGAAAACTCACCGAAAAATCTTTTAGAATCGGCTTCTTTTCACTTTCAATATCATATTCAAAAGACACATTTTTAACTTCAATTATATTATCCATTACCATATCCATTTAGACTGACAAAATGTTTTTTGCCGCGGGCAGAGCCATAGTAATTTCTGCTCTGCCCCGGCTGCCTTAAAGTATATAAACAAAATTTCTGTATTATAAAGTATTATAAAAACATTGAACGCAAAACTTATTTGTTTATTCTTTCTTTAATAACGTCAGCAACCCAGTTTGCAAGTTGCTCAATTTCAGAAAGGTCCTGGCCTTCGAGCATAATCCTGATAAGTGGTTCCGTTCCCGAAGGACGCACCAGTATCCTTCCGTCATTGCCAAGCCTTGCTTTAACCTTTTCAATGGCTTCGGTGATAACTTCATCAGTATCAAGCAGGGCTTTTCCTTCCGGGGTGGTCTTAATATTAACGCAGGTCTGGGGATATGTTTTCATAATGCTGGCAAGTTCAGACAGCGGTTTTTTAGTCCTGGCCATAATTGACGCCAGCTGTACCCCAGTTAACTGGCCGTCACCGGTAGTGGCCAAATCCTTAAATATAATATGTCCTGATTGCTCGCCGCCGATGCTGTAATCATTCTTTAGCATCTCTTCCAATACATAGCGGTCGCCAACTTTAGTTACCGCAACCTTAATGCCGTGACTGTCGGCAAATTTGGTAAAACCTATATTGGACATAACAGTCACAACAGCGGTATCCTGTTTTAACTGTCCCCTGTTTTTCATATCAAGCGCAAATAATGCAATTAGCTTATCACCGTCGACAATCTCGCCGTTTTCATCAACCGCAAGGCAACGGTCAGCATCCCCGTCAAATGCAAGGCCAAGGTCTATATCATTCTGTTTTACAAACTCTATTAGGCTTTCCATGTGGGTCGAACCGCACTTGTCATTAATGTTAATTCCGTCGGGTTTATTATGAAGCATATGGCACTTTGCGCCCAGTTTTGAAAACAGCTGTTCGGCAGTCCTGGATGCAGAACCGTTTGCGCAGTCAAGGGCAATTTTAAGACCGGTCAAATCAGTATCAACGGTTGAGACGATACTTTCTATATACTTATTCACCGCGTTTTCCTCATACCTTACACTGCCAATGTTGCATCCAGTAGGCATTGGGAAACCATAGGATTTGCAAATAACAAGTTCCTCAATTTCGTCTTCCAATTGGTCGGGCAATTTAAAGCCCTGATTGTTAAACAGCTTAATACCGTTGTACTCGCATGGATTGTGTGAAGCGGAAATCATAATTCCAGCATCGGCTTTGTATTCTTTTACAAGATATGCAACAGCCGGGGTTGGAACTACACCCACCTGAAGAACATCGGCTCCTACCGAACAAAGTCCTGCAATTAAAGCTCCCTCCAGCATTCTAGAAGATACTCTAGTATCCATGCCGATTAATACCTTGGGTTTTGAATGCGCATGCCTTGTCAGCACAATTGCCGCAGCGCGGCCAATATTCATTGCAAGTTCGCATGTCAGCTCCAGATTAGCGATTCCTCTTGCACCATCGGTGCCGAATAATTTTCCCATATATTCCTCCTAAAAATTTAAAAAAATGTTTGTTGACCGTTAAACGGTATTTTAAGGTGTTCATACGCCGCAGGGGTAACACATCTGCCCCGTGCAGTACGTGTTAAAAAACCAATTTGCATAAGGTAGGGTTCATAGACATCTTCAATTGTTACAGGTTCTTCATTTGCAGCGGCCGCCAATGTTTCAAGCCCTACCGGACCGCCATTGTAGTTATTTATGATGGTAAGCAGCATTTTCCGGTCAAAATCATCCAAACCAAGTTCGTCAATTTCAAATTTTTCAAGCGCAAAACGTGCAACTTTTTTGTCAATCACCCCGTCAAATTGAACCTGCGCAACATCGCGCACGCGTTTTAGCAGGCGATTGGCAATACGTGGTGTGCCTCTTGAGCGGGAGGCGATTTCCATTGCCCCATCATCGTCAATTGGAATGTTTAGAATGCTCGCCGAGCGTTTGATAATCAAAGCAAGCTGTTGGGGCGTATAAAGCTCTAACCTGAAAAGCACCCCAAAGCGGTCACGCAGCGGTGCGGTGAGCTGTCCAGAGCGCGTGGTGGCTCCTACCAGAGTAAACTTTGGCAGGTCAAGCCGTATAGACCTTGCCGAAGGCCCTTTGCCGATAATTATATCCAACGCAAAATCCTCCATTGCTGGATACAATACCTCTTCAACAGTACGCGGCAGGCGGTGTATTTCGTCAATAAACAGCACATCGCCTGGCGAAAGATTGGTAAGAAGTGCCACCAGGTCGCCCTGCTTTTCAATGGCAGGCCCCGATGTTATTCGTAAATCTACCCCCATTTCATTTGCTATAACTCCGGCAAGGGTGGTCTTTCCAAGGCCCGGAGGCCCATAAAGCAGAACATGGTCCAAGGATTCTCGCCTTGCCTTCGCCGCTTTAATATAAATTTCAAGGTTTTCTTTTACTTTATCCTGGCCGATATACTCATCAAGAGTTTTAGGCCGAAGTGAAAACTCAATTTCCTCGTCTCCTGGGGTGTAATCAGGTGCGACTATCCTGTTTTCATAATCCATTTCCTTCATTACATAAATGGTTCCTTTCTGTTACTTGTTCTAAACCTTTGATAAGCTTTTCAAGGCGTTTTTAATTAACTCCTCCACCGGCAGGCTGCTGTCAAGTTTGCTTACGGCAAGAGCGGCCTCACTTTGCGAAAACCCAAGCTCAACAAGGGCGCTGACCGCTTCATATGTATTATTGTTTTGGCCCAAACCAATAACAGACTTGACCTCGATTGCCTGGGTATTTATATTGCCTATTTTGTCTTTTAATTCTAGCACAATTCTCTGTGCAAGTTTGGAACCGACGCCGGGCGCCTTAGTTAATGATTTATAATCCCCACTGGCAATATACAACGCAATCTTGTCTGGTGTGAATTCAGAAAGCAGTGAAATTCCAATTTTGGGGCCTACCCCGTTGACAGATGTAATTAAACGGAAGCACTCAAGTTCGTCAGTATCAGAAAATCCATACAGTTCAATGGCGTCTTCCCGTACCACAAGGCTAGTTAACAAAAACACTTCGCTATTCAGCTTATTATTAAGCTTTCTTAAAGTATTAAGGGTTGTTGTGCATTTATACCCGACTCCGTTGCACTCGACGACTGCCGACAGCGAGTCGGTGTATATCAGTTTTCCGCGAAGTGAATAAATCATTTAAATTTTTCCTCCAAATTCAGTTTTCCAATAAGCGAACCTGAAGAGTGAGCATGGCAGATTGCTACCGCTAAAGCGTCGGCAGTATCGTCAGGTTTGGGGATTGCATCAAGGCCAAGCAGTATGCGGGTCATTTCCATTATCTGTTTTTTTTCGGCTTTACCGTATCCCGTAACCGCAAGTTTTACCTGCAAAGGCGTATATTCAAAGGCCGGAACATTGCATTTCTGGGCCGCCAGACGTATAACCCCCCTGGCCTCGGCAACCGCTATTGCAGTGGCAGAATTCGTGTTAAAAAACAACTTTTCAAGAGATAAAGAATCTGGGCGGTATTTTTCAATAATAGCCAGAACATCATTGTATATTAACTCAAGCCTTCTGGAAAAATTAATTCCCGCAGGCGTGGTGACTGCGCCGTAATCCACGGTGGAAAAATGGTTATTCCTGTAATCAATCACTCCGTAACCGACAATGGCATAACCCGGGTCAATCCCCAATATAACCAATAAACTCATCCTTGTCTTTGCATTAAGTCTTTTCCCATATAAGGCAAAATATTATCCAGTAACATCAATTAATTATAACATATGGGAATTGCAAGAGCAATAACAGTATAGTTATGAATTAAAGACCGCAAAGATACGGCCTTTTAATAATAATCATTTATAATTTGAATATGTAGATGAATAATAATATTGTACGCTTAAGTGTCCAATATTGCAAGCTATTTTACATTTTTATACAAAAGTATTATTAAAAAAGCATAAGTAAATAATAAAATATAATAAATTTCTTTCTATATTTAATAAAAATTAATATTTTATTAAAACTTCTTGACATATATATTCAAATTACCTATATTATAAAATACACGTTTATGCATCTGTGTTGAAATGGCAATATCAAGTCCTGCACCGAAATTCCTTTATCCATGAGGATTGCGCAAAACCCTTTGCGGAGGGTGCGGGACAGAGATATTGCGGGTATCGCGCAGGGCTTTATTAAGCTTTCGTGACACTTGTGTGTCCGCAAAGGGGGATGCTTAAATGGCAGAAAACCAACAGAATATTATTGATTTACGAAACATCGTCGTGACCTTTGATGACGAACTCGTCCTGAAGGGAATCAACCTATCCATTAAGGACAAAGAGTTCGTTACTCTTTTGGGTCCATCCGGATGCGGCAAAACCACTACACTTCGCATTATTGCTGGCTTTGTGACTCCGGATGAAGGCGATGTTATTTTTGAGGGCAAAAGAATTAACGATGTGCCGCCCTATAAGCGGCAGGTCAACACGATTTTCCAGCGCTACGCACTCTTCCCGCATCTTAATGTTTACGAAAACATTGCCTTTGGACTCCGCATTAAAAAGACGCCTGAAAAGGAGATTAAACAGAAGGTTAACGAGATGTTAGAGCTGGTTAACCTGCGCGAATTTCAAAAACGCAATGTCAATTCTCTATCAGGCGGCCAACAGCAGCGTGTTGCCATAGCAAGGGCACTTATTAACAGGCCAAAGGTTCTGTTGCTGGATGAGCCGCTTGCGGCGCTGGATTTAAAACTGCGCAAAGAAATGCAGATTGAACTTATGAAAATCCAAAAAAGCCTTGGGATTACCTTTGTTTATGTAACCCACGACCAGGAAGAAGCGCTGACAATGTCTGACACGGTTGTGGTAATGAACCAAGGCGAAATCCAGCAGATTGGTACTCCGGAGGATATTTATAACGAACCCAAAAATGCTTTTGTTGCCGATTTCATAGGCGAATCCAATATATTCCACGGTATTATGCTAGAAGATAAGCTGGTTAATATTCAAAACCACGTATTTAGATGCGTTGATACCGGCTTTAAACACAATGAACCTATCGACGCGGTTATCCGCCCGGAGGATGTCAGAATACACGAACCTGAAGAGGGCGATATAACAGGCAGGGTCGAGTCGGTAATTTTTAAGGGCGTGCACTATGAAATAGTAGTAAATGTAAATAACTTTAAATGGCTGATTCACACGACCAAATATCAGGAGCCCGGCGATGAAGTAGGATTATCTGTATACCCGCAGGACATTCATATCATGAAAAAATCGAGGGTTAAGAAGTATTCTGATGACGACTCTCCCTCCATTAACGAGGAGGAGCTGTAATGTATAAAAAAGTAGCTTCCCTGCCCTACTTGATATGGATGTTAATATTTATCATCGTTCCACTGCTTTTTGTCGCGTATTACGCATTTACCACACCGAACGGGTCTTTTACTTTTGATAACATCATACAGGTAAAAGAACATATTTATGTGCTTTTCAGGTCGATATGGCTTGGTTTAGTAGCCACATTTGTTTGTCTGCTTCTGGGATACCCCATGGGATATATTATAGCCAATAGTACTAACAGCAAGCAGCGCACCATGGTTCTGCTTACAATGCTTCCTATGTGGATGAATTTTTTGCTTCGCACCTATGCCTGGATGACCATTCTTGAAAACAACGGGATTCTTAACAGTTTCTTGGAGTTAATTGGAATAGGAAAGGTTAGAATTATAAATACTTCAGGAGCCGTGGTCCTGGGCATGGTTTATAATTTTATCCCTTTTATGATAATGCCCATTTATTCGATTATGACTAAAATAGACAAGCGCATAATAGAAGCTGCGGAGGACCTTGGCGCCAACAGGGTACAGGTATTTTACAGGATAATCCTGCCCTTAAGCTTGCCGGGAGTAATAAGTGGCATTACCATGGTCTTCGTTCCGGCTGTCAGCACCTTCGTCATTTCGCGCATGCTGGGTGGCGGCGAACTGCTAATTGGCGATGTAATTGAAATGCAGTTTTTGGGTTCAACCTACAACCCGTACATGGGCGCCGCTTTAGCTCTGGTTTTAATGGTGCTTGTATTTATTTGTATGGCAGTTATGAACGAGTTTGACGATGGAGAGAGCGAGGCGATAATGATATGAAGGTGCTGTCCAGGATATACACTACCTTAATTTTCATATTCTTGTATGCTCCCATTGTCATATTGATAATCTTTTCGTTTAACAGTTCCAAAAGCCGTTCAGTATGGGGTGGTTTTACGCTTGAGTGGTATTCAAGGCTTTTTCAGGACGAAACTATACTAAATGCATTAAAAAACACCCTTATTGTTTCGGTTGTTGCCGCAATATTTGCAACAATCATTGGCACTTTGGCTGCAATAGGTATTGATGCTATGAACAAGCGGCTAAAGAAAATTATAATGACCCTTACTAACATACCAATGGTAAACCCCGAAATAGTAACCGGTGTCTCTTTATTGCTGCTGTATAGCATAGTTTTTGGAATTCTTTCCAAGTTTGGACTGGATGTATCTTTGGGATTGGTAACTCTAATATTATCCCATATTACATTTAATATACCATATGTAATTCTTTCAGTCCTGCCGAAACTAAGGCAAATGAACAAGCACATATATGAGGCTGCTATTGATTTGGGCTGCAACCCATTTCAGGCTTTTATGAAGGTAGTAATACCGGAAATTAGGCCGGGAATCATGACCGGAATGCTGATGGCTTTTACCCTTTCAATAGACGATTTTATCATCAGCTATTTCACTTCCGGGCCAACATCACAAACCCTGTCTGTTTTGATATATTCTATGACCAGGCGGCAGATAAGTCCCAAGATCAATGCACTTTCGGCGCTGATGTTTGTAACTGTTTTATCACTTTTGCTTATTGTAAATATCCGCCAGATCAGGGAGGAAAACAAAGCCAAAAACTCAAAAAGCATTGTTAAATTATAATTTTATGAAAGGCGGTAAATAAATGAAAAAAGTTTTTTCATTAATCCTTGTTTCAGTTTTGGTACTTTCCATTTGCTCGCTTCCTGCGACAGCTCAGGATACTGAAGAAGTACCGTTGACCGGTGAGTCTATTACCGTTTATAACTGGGGCGACTACATTGCAAACGGTGAAGACGGTTTTATCGATGTTAACAAAGAATTTACAAAGCGCACCGGAATAAAAGTAAATTACGATACATTTGCCACCAATGAGGAACTGTATACCAAATTAAAAAGCGGCGGTTCCTATTATGACGTTATAATCCCGTCTGACTATATGATCTCCAAAATGATTGCCGAGGATATGTTAGAACCACTTAATTATGACAATATCCCGAATGCCAAATTTATCAGCGAGGAACTGAAAGAGCACTGTGGCTTTGATCCCGAAGGGAAATATTCAGTTCCCTATGCCTGGGGCCGCGTTGGGATACTCTACAATGAGAAATATGTAGACGATCCGGTGGATAGTTGGAGTATTCTCTGGAATCAAAAATATAAGAATAAAATTTTAATGTTCGATAATCCCCGCGACGCTTTTGGTATCGCTCAGAAAAAACTTGGCATGTCTTTTAATACGAATAATCCGGAAGACTGGCGCGCAGCGGCTGAGGAACTGAAAATTCAGAAAAGCAATGTTAACTGCCAGTATGTAATGGATCAGATTTTCTCAAAGATGGGTAACGAGGAGGCATATTTGGCTCCCTATTATGCCGGCGACGCCCTTACGATATATGGAGATAATCCTAATGTTAAGTTTGCAATTCCCAAAGAGGGCACAAACCTGTTTGTTGACGCCATGTGCATACCAAAAGGCTCCAAAAATAAGGAAGCAGCTGAAAAATATATTAATTTTATTTGCGAAACCGATATTGCCTTTGAGAATATTTCATATATTAATTATTCCTCCCCCCACGTCAAGGCTGCAGAAATGCACAAAGAATATCTTGCTGAAAATTTTGGCGACTGGGCGGTTGAGGTTATCTATCCCGAAACCCTCGATGGCTGCGAAACCTTCATCGCTCTTGATAATGAAACCTACCAACTAGCGGATAGGCTTTGGCTGGAAGTCCGCAACAGCGGCGATTATACATTGACAATTATTCTGGTTATCGGTGCTTTGGCACTGCTGATTGGTTTCATAGTTTTCCTTAGAATCAAAAAGCACCGCAGAGAAAACGCATAAACCTGAAATTTTAGCGCCAGTATATAGACTGGCGCTTTTATTGAAATAAATAAATTTTAATGCTATAATTATCCAAAATAATTATATGGGGGGTTCCCTTTATGTATCAGGCAAATGTCAAGCGTTATAAAACTATGCCATACAGGTGTTGCGGAAAAAGTGGCATAAAGCTTCCTGCAATTTCATTGGGACTTTGGCAAAATTTTGGAGACTACAAGCCATATGACAACAGCAAAAAGATGATAACAAGGGCCTTTGACCTTGGAATAACTCATTTTGACCTTGCGAATAACTACGGTCCTTCACCCGGTTCCGCAGAAGAAACCTTTGGTAAGGTACTTCGCAATGAGCTTTCTGCCTACCGCGATGAAATCATCATTTCAACTAAGGCCGGCTACTTTATGTGGGACGGTCCCTATGGTTCGGGCGGTTCCAAAAAGCACCTTATTGCATCCTTGGACCAGAGCCTTAAACGTATGGGTGTCGATTATGTCGATATTTTTTATTCCCACCGTTTTGACCCTAATACTCCTTTGGAAGAAACAATGGAAGCGTTGGCAACCGCTGTTTACTCCGGCAAAGCGATTTATGTGGGAATTTCATCATACGACGCAGCCCAGACCCGTAGGGCATATGAACTATTGCAGGCACAGGGTATACGCTGCCTGATTCATCAACCCTCCTATTCAATGTTTAACCGCTGGATTGAAAAGGATTTACTGGATACACTCGAAGATCTTGGAATGGGCTGTATTGTTTTCAGTCCTTTAGATCAAGGGGTGCTTACTAACAGATATATCCAGGGCGTTCCATCCGATTCACGTGCTGCAATCTCTTATGGGTCAATCGATGAATCATATGTTTCCGACGAAAAAATTTCCAAGGTCCGCAAACTCAGCGCAATTGCCGCAGAAAGAGGCCAGACAATGGCACAAATGGCTTTAGCTTGGGTTCTGCGCGACACACGCGTTACTTCAGCGATTATCGGAGCAAGCCGCGTAGAACAAATCGAAGAAAACGTCAAAGCAGTAGAAAACCTTGAATTTACCGAAGAGCAGCTCAAAACCATTGAAGAAATTTTGGATAATAAAAATACTTAATAAATTTTAGCACCCAGGATTTTCCTGGGTGCTTGCATTTAGCTAATTTTAAGCCTTAATCTCAATTTGTCTGCAATCATGGCAATAAACTCGCTGTTTGTTGGTTTTCCTCGCCCGTTATGAATTGTATACCCGAAATAAGAATTTAATACATCAACGTCTCCCCTGTCCCACGCTACTTCTATTGCATGTCGTATTGCCCTTTCAACCCTTGAGGAAGTGGTAGAATGTTTTTTTGCAACGGTTGGGTATAATAATTTTGTAACTGAATTTATTATTTCGGAATTCTTTACCGCTAATATTATTGCTTCTCTTAAATAGTGATAGCCTTTGATATGGGCGGGTACACCGATTTGATGTATTATTTCGGTAACCATAAGCTCTAAATCCGTATCTGTCACAGTTGTATTGCGAGGTTTTACTGCCCTTGTTTCATTTCTCCATCCTGAAAGCTGAATAATTCTTTCAGCAAGCATATCTATATCAAAGGGTTTGAGGAAATAGTATCCTGCACCCGCAGAAAGTGTTTCCTTTTCAAGTCTTGGGTTGTCATAGCTGGACATAGCCATGACCATTGGTCGTTCCTTTTGGTCAAGTTTATTAATATTATTTAAAACACCTAAAATATCAAGGTTAGGCATAAATACATCTGCAATTATTACATCCGGCTTTATTTGCTGCGTTTCCTTAATAAGCCTTAATCCGTCTTTTGGACAAAGATAGACGTCCATTCCGTAGCTTTTCAGGACATTTGCGCAGTTTTGCCCGAATTCAGGTGAGTCGTCGGCAATCATTACTTTTAATTTGTTTTCCATAATTTTTCCTCCATATCGTGTTATTAAAATTCCATGGAATATATTACCACAAATTGGAATTTATTGCAAGAGCGTTGGAGTAAAATTATGGAAAATTCTTTTTTAACACATAAATTTAGTTAAATATGCTTAGTTTCCTGCAACAGATTTTGCAGATTGGTACATATTCTCGGCAAAAATCCCATAACCGCGTGCGGAATCATTAACAAATACGTGGGTAACGGCTCCTACAAGCTTATTATTTTGAATTATGGGGCTTCCGCTCATACCTTGAACTATTCCGCCGGTTTTTTCAAGAAGATTTCTATCGGTAATTTTAATTATCATATTTTGGATTTTGCTGTTATCATTAAAATGCACCTTTTCTATAACACAATCATATAATGTAGGTTGGTTGTTATCTATTGTAGTCAGAATTTTAGCTGCCCCCTCAACAACTTCTTGCTTCATTGCGATCGGAATAAGGTTCAAACTGTCAATAGTTTTGTTTACGCGCCCGTATACGCCCGTTTCTTCATTTAATAAAAGCTTTCCTATCGTGTTATCTGTAAATCTGCCTCGAAGCTCACCGGGCGCGCCGTTTTTGCCTTTAATTATGTTGATTATTTCGGCGCCAACCAACTCGCCCGAATTTAGTGTCAAAAGTTTTCCGGTATCGACGTCGCATATTCCGTGTCCCAATCCTGCAGCGATACCGGTAGACGGACAATAAAATGTTAATGTCCCAATGCCAGCAGAACTGTCTCTTACCCAAATTCCTGCTTTGTATTTGCCCTCTCGCACCGATTTTACCGGCGTAAAAGACACATTAAATACCGAATTTCCTCCTCGCTGTACCTCTAATGTAAGGGTTTTACCCTCCGAATTTTCTATTATCTGCGCAATTTCCTCGTTGCTGTTTATTTTAACATTGTTAACCGAAAGTATTATATCTCCCTCTCTCAACCCCGCGTTTCTTGCCGGGTTAATTAGCCCGTTAGCGCTGTCCACATCGGTCATGCCTACAATCAAAACACCCTGTGTGAATATTTTAATACCAAATGGTTGTCCCAAGGGAACAACATACATTTCGTCAACTACTTCTACTTCTGCGCTTTTTATCGGTATAAGGCCAAACATTTTAAGATCTACACTGTATTTGGTCCCTACTACCGAATTTACATTTAGTTTCTGTGATTTTGCTGCATCTGTATATGTTGCCTTTACAGGAAGCGGCCGATTTATCTGTAATAAACTGCCTTCTATCACTTTAAATTTGTCTGGAAGTTCGTTAGAAAGTGTATAGGTTAAAGTAAAAATTACTGTTAATAATATAATCATGGCCAAACAAATTGGCCTTAAGACATTTTTTGCTTTTTGCTTCATTCTATCTCTCCTTTTGCTTGCAATATATAATTTTTCACGAACAAAGTCGTGTATTAAGGTAATTAAAGCAAGCACTCGGCGAACACTGGCAGTATTTATTCCATCACCGCATTAATCGTTTATGTTTAACAAAACTTTTCTTAACAGTTATAATTATTAAGCAATAGGATAATATTTAAACTTATTTTCTGCAAAAACATAATAAAATATTAAAGCCGGCTTTTCACGCCGGCTTTTAAAATCTATATTCTATTTAAAACATACCTGTAAAATAAAAACTTTAATTTATTATTTTTTTGTTTTATTCCGCTAATTAATGAATTATAAAGGCTGTGAACCTCGGCTATTTCTTCATCGCTGCAGAGGTACCTGCCAAATTCTACGGCGTAATAAAGATTTACAAGTTTCAAAATATCGTAACCATTGAATTCCTGCTGCTTGGATATACGGGTAAAATACCGCAACGGAGTCTCGTATGCCTTAATATTATATCCGAAAAACCGCGCAATCCGAAACATTTCGTTAAAAATTAATATTACGCTGTTGTTGCCTTTGGATTGAAAAATCTTTTTCTGCTTTAAATAAGCCGAAACAACTCGTATAACAAACAGAACAGCAAACAATACTGCAATGGCAATCCAAACAAACGCTGCATATTGATTATTAGTTATATTATCATCGACAGAAAGGTCGCTTTCATCCCGGCTGGAAATGCTGGTGGAAGGCATGGAGGAGCTTGGGACAGAAGAAGTAAAATTGCTGCTGATATATCCGGACGAAACATCCGAAGTCTCACCAGATTGGTTGCTATGACTGGTAACTGTCCCAGTTCCGTTATCAAAAAATGCCGAAGGTGTTGCGTCAAAGATAATCCATCCAACACCATTAATATAAACAATCGTCCAGGCATGGGCATCCTTTTTCAAAACATTATATACGCCACCGTTATAATTGCGCTCATCCGTTTTATATCCAGTAACATATAAAGCAGGAATACCCGCTGCTCGGCAAAGTACGGTCATTGCTGTTGCAAAATAGGTACAATACCCCTGCTTTAAATAAAACAAGAAATATTCGGTAAAATCAAAGTCTACTGGTAAATTGCCAGGGGTTAAGCTGTAGGTATAGTTTTGCAAAAGGTATTGTTGTATTGCTACTGCTTTTTCATAATCGGATTTAGCATTGGCCGTAAGCTCTTTGGCCAAATAAACTATCTCTTTCGGAAGCGCATCCGGGAGGGTTAAATATTTCTGAAAATTTTCAATGTTTTCCCTGTTTAAACGTTTATTTACTAATTCCTCTATATTAACAGGTTTTTCAGCGGTTATATAATATGTGTCTGAAGGATTAAGCATGGGAACTGCTCTGAATTCTCCCCTGCCATCTGTCAGAAGAACCAAATCGTGGGGCAGGATAATGCTTTCAGGATACGGAGGATAAAAAACAATATCATCGGTAAAAAACTGGGTAATCTCAACCCGAATCTTTTGGGTTTCAACCTTTTCAGACAGCATCGAATGTAATTTGCCACCACTTGGCAGGAACTCAGAATCACTTTTTCTCCATTTGTCGCCAAGATAAATATCATATATCCCGCCAATTAAATAAACTGGTTCACTCGATCTTACTTCCAAAACTTTCGTATAATCAAGCCTCAGATTGCCACCTAAACTGACATCCCCCGATTCAAAACCGGAATTAAAATACAGAGCATTCTCTTCAAATAATGTTTCAAAAAATTCAGATATGCTGTTAAACCGCTTTTGGTATTCAACCGACATACCTGCAGTTTGGGATTTCTGAATAGGCAATAAAATGCCAATTATCAGCGAAGCAATACATAAAATAGCTGCAAACCGTGAAAATTTGTGAATATCAATTCTTTTAAAACTGCGGGTACTGATTGCGGTGTCCTGATATCTTTTTAATATAAAATTAATAAGTATTAGGGTAAAAGAAACAAGGAAAGCAAGAGAACCGTCTTTGCCGTTGTTTTTGCCTAGTATCATTACCAAAAGGCAAATAAAGCTTGTTACAACCAGGGGGAGAATTCGCCTTTTTTTATAAAAACAAATCGCGCCTATAATTGATATAAATATCACGGCGGCCAGCGTAAACAGCTTATCTAAACTGTTGTCGTAGGCGACCTCTCCAATTAAGTTTAAATAAATGTCGGTAAAAAATCTTCCTGCCCGAATTAATATATATTTTAATGTTTTGCTGTAATAAATATAAAGCGTAAATAATAAACAAAAACCTAACAGCGAAAAAAAGAAAGTCTTAATTGTGTTCTTGCTATAAAAAATTATACCCAAAAAACTCGACACAATTATTGAGTATAAAAAAAGCGAAAAAATATTATATTTTATAAGCGTAACGGAAAACAACACTGCAACAGTAGAACTGCAGTATATGCTTGAAAAAAGTATGAAATTAAAAAAACTATAAAATTTTTTATCCATATTAAGTCATCCAGTTACTGACCCGAATAAATTTCATCAAAACTAAAATATTCAACTCGAAAGTTGGATTTAATATCAGCTTGTCCCAAATACAGCACCTTAAACTTAAAGCCTTTGCCAATCGCATTTTCGATAGTATAAGGCAATTCATTCTGTTTATCAGTAATAATTATTATATTCATGCAGGCATTAAGTTCGGTGTAATGGGCAACAAGCTCTGAGGCAGAAAGTTTTGAAATGAAAGACTGGGTAGAACAAACGGAAAAAATCTTGTCAAAATCAAATCTGCTGCAGTTGTTTAACACATAAGGTATATCATCTGCAAAAACAAAATCGATTGCATTATAATTTTGCAATAGAAAATGTGCAACAGATGCAAATGCCTCTGCCAGCCTGTCCTCCACGAATAACCTTTGCAGGTCATCGCCGTTAACTGGGCTAAAATCGGCCAACACAGCCGCAGTCACACCGTTCTCCTTATCATAATTTCTGACCATTAAATCATTCATCCGCGCGGTGAGCTTCCAGTGAATCCTTCTGATATCCTTTGACTGGTCATAAGGGACAACATCGTAGAAAGACAGCAGATTGTCGCTGCTGCCCACATTGTTAGGGGCATGCAGGTTGTTGTGATAATACTGAAAAAACTTTGGATTTACGGGTTTTAATTGCGGCGTTACGACTATTTTTAATTTGGGCGGAATGTCGCAATTAAATCCAAACAGCCTTAGAAAATCTTCAATATGGCAGCTTTCAATGCCAATATCAAACAAACCTCGGTAACATCCGGTAAGCATAACCCGCACCTTTTGTGTACGCCAGGGCAGAATGCTGCAAATAAGTTGGCTGTTTTCCAAAGCAAATCCGTAGCTTCCAGTCAGGTTTATAAAAAGATATGGGCACAAAAACAATGTTGGGTTTTTTATGCTTAACTCGATATATGCTACGCCTCCCTTTTCAATACGGCTTTCATTTATCTCAAATGAAACTAATATTTTACGGCTGGTATAATAGCTGATAAGCAAGCTAAAAGCGGGCAGGACAATTAAACACATAAAAACAGCCCTGGTCTCAACCGTTTGAAAAAAATGATTTAAAAAGTAAGCCAATACAAGTGCGACCAAATAAAACAGTCTGGATTTAAACATTAATAATTCGTCCCCGGCACAGATACTTCCATAATTATTTTTGATAATACTTCATCCTGACTTACATCCCTCATTTTTGCTTCACGGTTTAGTATTATCCTGTGTGACAACACCGGTTTTACCACAGCCAGGACATCGTCTGGAACCACATAATCCCTGCCTTTAAACATTGCGTGTGCCTGAGCTGCCCTGTGGAGAGCAATTGAGGCACGCGGGCTCGGCCCGAGTTCAATATTAGGATGGGACCTTACTGCCGAAACCAGGCTGATAATATATTGATATATCCGCTCGTCTGTATAAACTTTTGGTACAAGATCCTGCAGATTAAGTATTTCTTTTATGCTAGCCACGCATTCCAGGCTGTCAATGGGGTTGTGCTGGGCATGCAACTTCAGAATGTTTTTTTCGTCATCATTGGAAGGGTATCCGATTGAAACCTTCATAAAAAACCGGTCGAGCTGAGCCTCCGGGAGCGGATATGTTCCGAGATACTCAATGGGGTTTTGGGTGGCAATTACCATAAAAGGCTTTGGCACAGCATAGGTAACACCGTCTACCGTAACCTGATATTCCTGCATCACTTCAAGCAGGCTGGACTGTGTCTTTGGGGAAGTCCTATTTATTTCATCAGCAAGCAGGAAATTGCACATAACCGCGCCACTACGGTATTCGAAATTGTCTGTCTTTTTGTTATACATTGAAAACCCCGTAATATCTGAAGGCAACACATCGGGTGTAAACTGAATGCGTTTAAAAGTTCCGTTTATTGATTTGGCCAAAGCCGAAACCAGGCTGGTTTTTCCAACTCCCGGCACATCTTCCAAAAGTACATGGCCTTTGCAAACCAAAGCCAAAACCACAAGTTCGATTGGCTTACGCTTGCCAACAATCGCTTTTTCCACGTTATTAATCAATCTCTGAATGGTGTTTAATTCAGAACTCATTTTTTAGTAATATTCCTTCCTTTTAATAAATCTGGAAATTTCCTGTATGTAAAATAGTATACAATATTTGTAAAAATAGTTCAAGTCCGCAATCATCTTTGGAGAGGTTTTTGTCATTTTATATCAAATCCGGTGCCAAAAAGCGACTTGAAAAGTTTATTCCTTTTTCTTCTGGGTCGCGGCGGGTCGCACCCGACAAGAATCGTATCGTTCCCTATTACTTCAATATCGCACCAGGGAATCACGCAGTCATCGTCTTTGCCAAACAACCCGAAAAAACGTGAACGTCCGTAAATTACAATGGCGGTTATTCTGCCGTTGCAAGTGTCTATTTCTACATCATTGACATATCCCAGAATTGTCCCGTCTTTTATGCAGATTACCTGTTTATCCTTCATGTCAACAATTCTGCAGCACATATTATCACCACTTAAAATTATTATATTTTTTGTATTTTTAATTCAATCAATAAAATATATGCCTGCAGCTTAAATACTATGTAGAACCAATTTGCACAATACAAAAACCGCCGGATATTCCGGCGGCAAATTCAGTTTAAATTTTTTATCTTATCCAAAGCCCCTTTTTCTAGTCGGGAAACCTGTGCCTGGCTTATACCTATTTCATTTGACACCTCCATCTGGGTCTTCCCTTTTAAAAAGCGCAGCCTTAAAATCTTTTTCTCACGCTCGCTTAAATTTACGATTGCCTCTTTTAGAGCAATCTCCCCAAGCCAGTTTTGGTCATCGTTATTGTCTCCTACCTGGTCCAATATATATATTGTATCCCCTCCGTCGGAATAGACCGGCTCATAAAGCGAGACTGGCTCAACAATGCTTTCAAGTGCCATTACAACCTGCCCGGGGTCCATTAAAAGCTCTTTGGAAATTTCTTCAATAGTCGGTTCGCGGTGAAGTTTATTGGTTAAATATTCCTTAACCTGCATGGCCCTGTATGCGGTATCCTTGATGGATCTGCTAACCCTTACGGAATTGTTGTCCCGCAAATACCTTCTAATTTCCCCGATTATCATCGGTACAGCATAGGTGCTGAATCGAACATTTTGTGATAAATCAAAATTATCAATAGATTTAATAAGCCCTATGCAGCCAACCTGAAATAAGTCATCAAGGTTTTCACCGCGGTTGACAAATCTTTGTATAACGCTTAAAACCAGTCTTAAGTTCCCGTTAATAAGCGCCTCACGCGCCTGTTTGTCACCTTTCTTTACCTTCTTTAACAGTTCATCTTTTTCCTGTTCTGTTAAGACCGGAAGCTTTGAAGTGTTAATACCGCAGATTTCAACCTTGTTGTACTTCATTATATATGCCTCCCGCATATATGTCGGTAATAGAATTATTGCCAAAGTTGTTTGCAATAAACGTATTGGGGAGGCAATATATTTTTTTTTCATCGTCATGATTTACTTGAATTCGCCAATAATATTTGTTCAATAAAGAGAATACCCGAATAATAATTTTTTATGTAAAAAAACTCCGCCAGTTAAACTGGCGGAGGTGAAAAATCCAATTTATATTACCCTTACCTTTATAATCCCGGAAACCGATTTTATTTCGTTAACAATTGCATCTGTCGCTTCTCCGGATATATCAAGCATGGAATATGCATAGTCCTTCTTGGACTTGTTTAACATATTCTCTATATTTATATTCTGTTTGGATACTACCGAAGTAATCTGGCTGATAATATTGGGAATATTCCGGTGAATAACACAAATCCGGGTTGTGTTTTCGTACCGCGGCATGGAAGCGTCAGGCAGGTTGACTGAATTTGTTATATTACCGTTTTCAAGATAGTCAATAAGCTGATTTACCGCCATTGTTGCACAGTTATCTTCAGATTCAGGTGTCGAAGCGCCCAGATGGGGAATGGCGATTACTCCTTCCGCGCCAATTATCTCATCTGTCGGGAAGTCGGTTACATATGATGCAACCTTGCCGTTGTCAAGAGCCTCAAGAATATCGGCGGTGTTAACAAGCTCCGCCCTTGAAAAGTTGAGAATTCTTACGCCGTCCTTCATTAGCGCAATGGATTCCTTATTAATCAGGTCCCTGGTATTATCATTCAACGGTACATGAACGGTTATATAATCGCAATTTGCAAAAATCTCTTTTATGTCAAGCACATGAATTGCATTTTTATTAAGGTTCCAGGCCGAAGCTACAGAAATATAAGGGTCATACCCGTAAACTGTCATTCCAAGATCATCAGCGGCGTTGGCAACAAGCACACCAATTGCGCCAAGGCCAATAACTCCTATGCTTTTGCCAGCAATCTCCGGTCCGGCAAATGCGCTTTTACCCTTCTCGACCAGTTTGGGAACATTTTCACCCTGTCCTTTAAGTGTTTTAGTCCACTCAATACCAGAAACAATTTTACGGGAGGACAGTAAGAGCCCAGCAATAACCAGCTCTTTAACCGCGTTGGCATTGGCACCGGGCGTATTAAATACAACAATTCCAGCCTCGGAGCAGCGGTCGATCGGAATATTGTTAGTACCCGCGCCAGCCCTTGCAATCGCCTTTAAATTTTCCGGGAATTCCATTTCGTGCAGGGACGCCGAACGCACAAGTGCCGCATCAGGATTTTCGATTTCGTCGCCATAAACATATTTTTCCTTGTCGAACTTCTCAAGACCGGACGGGGAAATTTTATTAAATGTCTTTATTTTAAACATTATTAATCCTCCACCTTAAGCGTTATTTTTCTCAAACTCTTTCATGAATTCGACCAGTTTTTCAACGCCTTCAATTGGCATAGCGTTGTATATGGAAGCCCTCATGCCGCCAACGGTGCGATGGCCTTTGAGATTAACAAAACCAGCTTCTTTTGCCTCTTTGACAAATTTGGCATCCAATTCTTCATTCCCTGTAACAAAAGGCACATTCATAAGGGAGCGGTCCTTCTTGTTTACGGTTGCCTTAAACAGTTTGCTTGAATCAAGGAAGTCGTAAAGTATAGCGGCTTTCTTTTCGTTGTGTTCCTTCATCTTATTAAGATCGCCAAATTCTTCTTTAATCCATTTAAGTACAAGACCTAAAATGTATATATTATAGCATGGCGGTGTATTATAAAGCGATTTGTTTTCGGCGTGGATTTGATAGTTGAACATTGTAGGTGTAATATCCATGGCGTTGCCGATTAAGTCCTTCCGGACGATAACAACGGTAAGCCCGGCGGGTGCCATGTTTTTCTGGGCACCGGCATATAAAAGCCCAAATCTGGAAACATCTATGGGTTCAGAAAGAATGCAGCTTGAAATATCAGCTACAAGAGGGATGTCTCCGGTATCAGGAATTTCAGTAAACTTTGTGCCGTAGATGGTATTGTTATAGCAAATATGGACATAGTCCGCGTCTTTGGAAAACATGCTCTTGTCAAGTTCGGGAATGTAGCTGAAGGTCTTGTCTTTGGAAGAAGCCACAATATTTGCCTGTCCGTAACGGGAAGCCTCTTTGTATGCCTTAGTAGCCCATTGTCCGGTTAATACGAAATCCGCCTTGCGGTTTTTAATCATAAGGTTCATTGGCACCATTGTAAACTGTGAAGAGGCTCCGCCCTGAAGAAAAAGCACCTCATAGTTGTCCGGAATTTCCATAATTTCGCGCAGAAGCGCTTCGGCCTCATTATGTATTGCCTCATATTCCTTTGAACGGTGGGACATCTCCATTACCGATTGGCCGGTTGAACCGAATTCCACTAATTCCTCAGCCGCTTTTCTCAACACCTTTTCAGGCAGTACAGACGGGCCTGCACTAAAATTGTAAACTCTTGCCATATTTTTGCCTCCTAAATCTAATACTTAACCACATCATTAATATAGTGATAAATCTATTATACAGCTTTTATGGTGATAGTCAATATGTTTGTTAGAATTTTGTCAATATTTTTATTATTATTTTATTCTCGGCGCAAAAAGTTGTTTAATCATTTAACAATGTTGCATAAATCTACAATATTCCATATATTATTAATGTCAGTAAAAAATTTTTAATAATAATCAGATAATTTTATGCTGTATTGACAAAAGGCAAAAATTGTTATAATTAATATTGGGTCAATATATTACTATGATGGAAAATAGCAGTGGTCGGAGGGTAGAATTATGCTTAATAATTCTCTTAGTTTTGTAAATAAAATTCTCAGGTTTATTGCAATTATATGCTCAATTGCGCTTATGATCATGCTCGTACCGGTATCGTCGGCATCTGACCAATTTGTGCTCGAAAATCAGTATGTGGTTACAGACGAAAATATTAGGCAAACAGTCTTTGGATGGTTTGTGATTTTCATAATATCCATGACCTTAAAATTGAAAAATTTTTTCTGTGGCAATGTGCAAGTTATAAGGATGGAGATTTGTTAATATTTAAGCCCAATTACGTAGGTTTTTATTATACTCAGGCTATTACCCATACCCGCTTTTTTACCTTCCCTGATGGAAATACGCTTATGGCTGTATATGATAAGGGGAACGTTTATGAACTTGAGGAGGCTTATGACCTTGGCATCATAAATAACGAGGAATTATTACTTAGATTTTAAAATATTCTTTATAGAGATGCGTATACAGATTTTGTCAAGAATCTCAGCAATGACCCAAATAATAAAGTGGCTATTAGTAGTAGTCACAATGACAGCCAAATTCTAAAAGCTCTGTTTGATTGGTATCGCGAAAAACCCAGATATAAAGATATTAATATAGATAATATATTTTTTTCACTCTGTAAAAGCTTTGATGACGAGAAAATTTTTGTATTGAATGTATTTCCTGACTATGATGCTGTTAGTCAAGTTATAACACGTAAAAGAGTTGGAAATCGAGTGTTTGTTTTTCCCACTGCCGGCCAGTTAATGGCTGTCTACGACGGACAAAAGGCTTACGACCTTGAGGTAGCTTATGAGTTTGGACTAATAACTGATGAAATGCTGGATAGCCTTGAAGGTTCTAATACTAAGTTTATGGCAATTTATAAGGTTGGCGACCTTGATTTGGATGGAAACGTAACCGTGTCTGATATAGTTGCATTACGCAAATACATTATGGGACAGCTTGACGATATACCTTTTGACGGGATTTATGCCCCCGATTATGATATCGACCAAGATGGCAAACTCTCGGTCTCTGATGTTGTAAAACTGCGTTCAATCATAATGGACCAAGTCAAATGATAAAGCCGCCTTATGCCAAAAGTAAAAGTATGAGGTAGCAAATATGTACTTAATTGAGCAATGTAGTATTTTTAGGAGGTGTTGTTATGCAAAAAAGATTTAACAGGTTTGCAAAAACAATATTTAGATCCATTGCAGTTGTTTGCATCATTGCTCTATTATCCTGCACATTTGTTTTTCCGTCATCCGCTTCCCCGGTTTCGGATAAAAACGTCAAACAAATTGTGTATGAGTGGGTCTGTGAACACGGGTATAATGAACTAGGATTTGAATTTAACGAATTTATTCTATTTGTATGTGAAATTCTTGATGATGAGAATTTATTAGTATTAGCACCTGATTTGGGACGTGTCAGAATTCCGGAACAAACTACCCCTGATCTTTTGGTTGTATATGACAAGGGTAACATTTATGAGCTCAAAGATGCTGTGGATCTGGGGATAATACCAAGATCTCCAAGAATTATTTATCCATTGTTTACTTGGGAAGAGTATCTTGAATCAATCAATAGGCAGATCCTATTTAATTGGTTCTGCGAGCAAACTGGCAATAGCCACCTTGATATAGAAAAGTTCTATTTTACCCAATGCGGAAGCTTCGATGATGAAAAGGTCTTGGTATTTAATCCGTATTATGAAGAATTTTTCTCTGCCGATGCTATAACCCATAAACGGGTTGGAAATCGTATACTTGCCTTCTCGAGCTCAGACACCTATATGGCTGTTTTTGACGGGCAGAAGGTTTATGATCTTGACACGGCCTATGAGCTAGGGCTTCTGAATGATGAAAGGTTAGATGTTCTTGCACAGTCGGGCGCCAAGTTCAATGTAACCTATAGAGTCGGTGATATCAATTTAGACGGCGATATTACCGTTGCCGATTTAGTGGCTCTGCGTAAATCAATAATGGAGGGAATTAAATATTCTTTGTACAAAAATGTTGACCTCACCGATATTGACGGTGACGGAAGAATAACCGTTTCCGATGTGGTAAAACTCCGTTCTATTATTATGGAGGATTTCCGACCCCAAGATTAAATCGTTTGGTCTAAATTACGTTACGCTTTTACCTTTACAATAGTATTCTCAAAGCAAAAGCCGCACAGGACTTGTGCGGCTTAAAATTTTTATTATTTTACTTTGCATATTCCTTTATCATTGAGCAGTTTAATAAACAACCCTCCAATAACCGATCGGTTTTGGAAACCAACCTGTTTTGCAGTAACCGTGGAATACCAGTCAGTCATGGGTACCCTGCTTTCCGACTTGTCATAGGCGTACCACAGTTTATCTGTAAGTGCGGTGAAATCTTCCTTGCTATCGCAAAGGGTTGCGCACCATACAATCCAGTCGGCTTTTGTGTAGTTTTCCCTGTTGTCAAGAAGTAAGCCAAATCTATTAGAGTGTTTCTCAATATAAGCCCTAAGTTCGGCCTTAAATGTATCCTTCGGGAAAATATTTAAACCAAAAATCTTATCCCAAACAGCATTGTATTTCATGCTGAATGTGCCTGGGCGGTCGAACGCCAGCCGGAATGTGCCGTCGCCGTTTGCCGCCATTTCAATCCATTTTTCTGCCATGGATTTGGCAATCTGCATTAATTCATTATATTTATCCTCATTGCCGTCCATACGGTTTAAAACCGCAAAGCTGGCAATTCCCATTATTGCTTTGATTGAAAGATTACAGTTGTGCGCCAAATGTCCGGCAAAGTCGTCGGTACAAAGCTGATTATCAGGATCAACACCATTTTCAATTAAGTAATTGCACCATTTCTCAAGTAAATCCCAATTCTCTTTAGCAAAGGAGACATCGTTTGTCGCAACAGCTACCGCTGCTGTGCATATAAGCATGTTTCCGCATTCTTCAACCGGCATCTGCCAGTCAGGGCATGTACCGTGGCTGTACACCTGGCCATTGACTAAAGGATAGGTTCCAGCGTCGTGAGGCGCAAAATCATAATACCAAATTTCAGAGCTTGCATATTTAAAAATTGGTCTTAACATTCCTTTTACAAGCTCGGGATTATAAATCAAATACAGAGGGATTGACGGATAGGTTACGTCCACGGTCGCAGCACAGCCGTTACTGAAGTTTTCCTTGGAAATGAACAGTATTTTGCCGTCAGTATCAGCGCACAATTTGTGGGCTGCGATTGACTGCCTGTATGCAAGGGACAAAAGCTCGGCATACTTTTCGTTACCAGAGTTTACCGCATCCTCAAACAGTTCGGCAGCAAACTTCTCACACCTACTGTATATACTGTCGTATTCATTTAAAGCATGTTTTATTACATCCTCAATTGTTTCCCCGTCTTTTTTCCAGTAAGCGTCAAGCTGAACCTTAAAGTACTCAATAGCCTTAATGTCATCATACGCTACCGCAAAAAGTGCTGATGTATTTTCGGCAGTGTCAACCGGAACCGAAAGCTCCAGATTGTTGCATACCGTGCCGTATCTATTGGTTTCCACAATATTCTTTAACTGGGCATTCGGGCTGTTCGAGGCAAGATACAAATATCCCCAGTTAATGCGCAAATCATCGCCGCATTTATTAAGCACTCTTTGAATTTTGCTGCCAACTCTGCCGCAGGCAAATCCAAATTGGTCGCTTAAATCTGTGTAAACTGTCGGGAATTCATACTTGAAATTCTGGCACAGCTCGTCATTAACATTAATTACAACTACAGCCTTATGCTCTTTGCCATCGTTTGATTGGATTTTTGCGTTGATATAAGACACTGGCCTTGACATTAGTTTTAAATCATCCAGCAGCAATGGGGTTGTGAATACTACTTCAAGCTTTACTTCGGGGCATTCAAAGCTATACTTGCTAGATAATGCATTTATATCGAGATTAGTCTGCTGCATTTTAAGGCAGTCCTTTTTGCCCATAAAGCAGTACTCTTTATCATCAACTAATACAGTACCCGTAATTCTGTGCGGATGTCCCGTCCAATGCCTTGTAATGTCGTCATTGAGCCTATCAGCCATTGACCATACCGAAAAATATGGGTCAACGGTAATAAGCGGAACAGCGGGTGCACGCATTTTCATAATAAGACCTCCTAAACGACTTAAAAGGAAAAGATATTGTAATTATATATTTTTTAAAGTAATATATAATTTATCATACAAATATTTTAATTTTAATATAATTTATTAAAAATTATGTGAGGATTATCACAATGAATGAAAAAATATTCAGCTTTTGGCACTTATATAATCCAAAACTGCCCTTTAACCTACTTATGACCGGTATTTCCTACTGCGACAAAAATTACCGCATAGAACGCAACGGGGAAAATATTCTTTCATTTGAATATATAATCGACGGAAGCGGCGTTTTGGAAATTAACGGTACGAAGTGCTTCCCGCAGAAAAACGATGTTTATATTCTTACCAAAAACAGCAGGCATTGCTATTATTCAAGCGAGGACGACCCATGGGTAAAAATTTGGGTGGTATTCAACGGCGAGTTTGCCGAAGATATGTTCAGAAGTTATATTCCCCCGGAAACATATCATATTACCAATTGCAATATTTTATCCTATATGAAGGAAATTATTTATCTTGCGTCGCAAAAAAATATAAGCTACATACAACTTGCCGACGAAGTATCAGTAATTGTCCATAGAATTATCCTGCAGATTAAGAACCATATTGAAAATAAACCATTATCAATTCCCGAACAAATCAAGCTTTATCTCGATTTAAATATTGAGAATATTGTGGACATTTCAGACATCTCGAGGCTGCTTGGTTACTCAAAAAACTATATAATAAAGCTTTTTAAAGACCACTACGGTATTACCCCATACAATTATTTTCGCCAGCACAAAATAGAACTGGCGAAACAGTATCTACTTAATTCTAGCCTTAATATAAGCGAGATTTCAGAAAAACTGCATTTTGCCGACCAGCATTATTTTGCAAACTGTTTTAAATCAATCGTGGGGGTCAGCCCTTCACGATTTAGAAAAAATAATAGCAGCCATTATCTATAAATGGCTGCTTCTATTATTATTTCAAAACTATTTTCTAATCGATTCTTTTAAATAGTTTTCTGTCAACCCACTGACCAACAAGTATTACAAAGGAAACAACTGCCATTGAAAATGCATAGGCGCTTAAGGCAACCAAAACCAAAGTGCTGCGAGCCTGGTTGTTTAAATAGGTTGCAAGGGTTAAAGCCACCGAGGTAATGGTACCGATTACACCGACGGTGTAAGCCTTAACCAACGGTCTTGCGCAGTAGCTTACCATAATGCAGTTGTTAGTTGACAACCTTATAATTCCCGCAATCAAACCTATAAGCATTATTACTGCTATACCAAGGGCAATCCAAAGCGTGGCAACTATATTTGGAAAATACCCGAGTATATATAAAACCGTTTCAACAATACCCGCTATTAGGCTTATGATCACTACAGGAATAACATAAACTTTGCAGAATAATGTATGTTCGCTCACCTTTTCACTACCCCTTTTTCTTTAAATAAGATTTCGTATTATATAATATGGCGAAAGCAGTCGTTTGTTGAATTATAAATTTAAAAAGCCACCTTAAAAGGAGGTGGCTTTAAATTATAATCAAATCTTTTGCTGTTTTTGTAAGATTAATGCTGCCTTCCTTAGTAACAACGACCATATCCTCGATCCGGGCCCCGAATTTGGAGGGAATATATATACCAGGCTCCACAGTAACTACATTTCCGGATTTAAGTAATGCCGTATTGTCTTTTACAAGCCTTGGCTCCTCGTGGATTTTAAGCCCAACGCCATGTCCGGTGCTGTGCACAAAATACTCTCCAAATCCCTGCAACTCTATAACATCTCGTGCAGCTTTATCTACCTCGCCGCAAGGCAAGCCTTCTTTTATAATATTTAAAGCCGCGATTTGAGCGCTTAAAACACAATAGTACACCTTCTGCATTTCATCGGTAGCGTATTCTAACGCTATTGTTCGGGTCATGTCGCTGTGATACCCGTCTTTTACAGCACCAAAATCAAAGGTTATAAAATCACCTGGTTTAACTTCGCGCTCCCCCGGCACACCATGAGGCAGGGAGGAATTTTCGCCCGAAACCACAATAGTTTCAAATGAAATGTCATCGCCGCCAAATTTGCGTATATTGTAGTCAAGTTCCAAAGCAAGATGCCTTTCAGATATGCCGGGCTTTATAATGTTCAGCACCTCGTCAAATGCCTTTTCGGCAATCCTTTGTGCTTTCTCTATCTTTTCAATTTCATCCAGTGATTTTACGCTCTTGCATTCCATAATAAGGCCTGAAAGGTTGCTTGAAGGCTCTACTTCAATAGAAAGGGCGGATTTTAAATTCTTATAGTCCCGAAATATTATTTCGTCCTCAAGCAGCAGTTTAGAGATATTAAATTTGTTTAAATATTCGGGCAGCTGTTCATTAAGCCTTTTTAGCGGCACCACTTCGCTACAATGCGCATAATAGCATGCCGCCTCGTAGTATCTTCCGTCAACAAATAAAATGCTTTCATTTCGCGTAATCAGCAGGTATCCCAAAGATGAGTGAAATTTAGTCAAATACCTCCGGTTTACGGGGGTTATTATTAAGGCTGCCTCGCCATTTGATAAACTGTCACTAATTCTTTTCATTTTGCTTTATTAAATCGTATAACGCGCTAATGCCAAGCAGGTAGCTGTTCCGACCAAAACCGGCTATAACACCCTTGCAGGCAGGCGCGATTACCGATTTATGCCTAAACTCCTCCCGTGAATAAACATTGGACATATGCACCTCAATAAATGGTTTGCCTACCGCTTTTATGGCGTCATGTATGGCATAGCTGTAATGAGTGTATGCGCCGGCGTTTATAATACAACCGTCATACTCATCCTTAACGCGGTGTATCTGGTCTATTATATCCCCTTCGGAATTTGACTGATAAAAATCGCACTTAATTCTCATGCTTGATGCATATGTACTAATGCTCTGGTTAATCTCATCCAGAGTCTGGCTGCCGTATATACCTTTTTCCCGGGTGCCCAACATATTCATGTTTGGGCCGTTGATTACAAGTATTTTATACATCTAACCCCTCCTTAATAGCCTCATATGACTTTTTAAGTTTTAACGCGTCCTCTGCCTGCGTACCGTCAGACTCGCAGATAATAACAGGCGAACAGTTCTTTTTAACTGTCAGTTCCAAAAAGGGTTCAAACACAGGGCCAAATACAGTGTCCTCAAAAGTTAAATGCTTTTTTTCGCCCCCATCGGAATACTCAATTTTGGAAAAGTGCCCGTGGTATTCCCTAAGCCTTGAGATGCCAAGCCTGTTTTCAATCTCATCAAAGATAGCTTCAAAAGCCTCATACGTCGAAAGGCCACCGTGAGTCCTTGCATTTAAATGGCCAAAATCAATACAGGGAATCATCCGTTCATCAAGCTCACAAAGGGTAAGTACCTCGTCCAAAGTACCCAACTGATTAATTTTGCCCATTGTCTCGGGGCATAGTCTAATATGGGACAAACCTTCATCATCCAATACCTCAAGGGCTTTTTTCATGGTATCGCAGGCATATTCAAGCGCAGTTTTCCTGTCAAGTTTGCCGCAGGAGCCGGAATGAACCACCACCCGGTCCCCGCCCATTGCGTCTACTGCCCTTGCGCTCTGTAGGATATAGACAATAGAGTTGTCACGTTTTGCGGGGTCAACTGAGGATAAAGAAATATAATACGGCGCGTGCAGTGTAAGTGTGACGCCCTTTTCCCTAGCCTTTTCACCAAGGGCCAAACACTTCTCAAGTCCTATATTTACCCCCCTGCCGCACTGATATTCATACGCGTCAAGGCCCATTTTGAAAATATAATCGGGTACGTCCAGGCTGCCTTTGTATCCCAATTCATAAAAACTGTCTGAATTGCCGGCAGGACCGAATTTAGCGGACATAAGTCTTTATCATCCTTTCAGCTTCCGTTTAAGTATCTTTTCTTCCAACCAACGTCTTATAATAAAAGATATTCCCGATTCCGGAGAAATCGGCTCAACTTTAATTGTGAAAATACCGACAATATTTGCACCAAGAATATCGGTAAACAGTTGGTCACCAACCATTGCAACCTCTTTTGCCTTTAAATCCAGTGCTTTCAATCCCCTTAAATAACCAAAGGCAAGGGGTTTCAGCGCGACTGAAATATGATCCAGCCCAATTTTTTTCGCAAACGGCTCCACCCTCTTTAGGGTTGCATTGGATAATATAATCAGTTTAATGCCGCAGGATTTCATGTGGCCTATCCACTCTAAAAGGCCCTCAAGCGGCTTTTGCCCCCCATGGGTTGACAGCGTGTTGTCTACGTCCAATAATAGCCCTTTTATATTCCTTTGTTTCAACGTTTCAATACTAATATCCGTAATTTTTGAAATTAGCATATCAGGCAGTAGAATACTCATACGAATCTCCAAAAATATTTGTATTATTAAGGGCATCAAGGTATGAAAAAGCGGCTGTCGCCAGCCGCTTTATTTTAATCAATGAGTATTACCTAAAACGTGATTTGCGCTTTTTACGGGCTGCTTCTGATTTTTTCTTACGTTTAACAGAAGGCTTCTCATAGTGTTCCCTTTTACGGATTTCCTGAATAACTCCGTCTCTGGCAGTAAGCTTCTTAAAACGTTTCAGAGCATTATCCAATGATTCATTCTCTTTTATACGCACAAGGCTCATCAAAATCCCTCCCTCCGCATAAAAGCAGGGGTTAACAGTTATTCTTTATTATACTATAGCATCTGACATTATGTCAAGGAAATTCGTCTACCTAACCACGATATTTACCAGTTTGCCGGGAACATAAATTTCCTTAACAACCTGTTTATTATCCAGTTCGGCCTGAATTTTGGGTTCCTGTTTCGCCAGTTTAATCACAGAATCCTTGTCAATGTTAACGTCGACCATCATTTTGGCCTTAATTTTGCCGTTGATTTGAACAACGATTTCAACTTCCTGCACTTTGCATTTTTCTTCATCATATGCAGGCCAGCTTGCTTGGTTCAGCATACCGCCAAAATTCTGAAGTTGCCAGATTTCCTCGGTAATATGGGGGGCAAAAGGATTCAGCAACAAAAGCAAGGTACGGTACTCGTCCTTTGTAATTTTGCCAGAAGCCGATATTTCATTAACAAATTCCATCATGGCAGCAATTGCGGTGTTAAATTTCAATTCCTCAATATCTTCGGAAACCTTTTTTATTGTCCTGTGCACCGCGCCCTCAAATTCTGCACGGTAGCCGGCTTCGTCAACAAGGTTTTCCTGAAGTGCCCAAATGCGGTCAAGAAAACGTTTGCAACCCTTAATAGATGTTGTGCTCCAGGGCGCAGCTTTTTCAAAATCGCCAATAAACATCTCATACAAACGCATTGTATCTGCGCCGTATTCTTCAACAACTTCATCGGGATTTACAACGTTGCCCCGCGATTTAGACATTTTTTCGCCGTTTTCGCCCAAAATCATGCCGTGGCTGGTGCGCTTTGCGTAGGGTTCGGGCGTTGTGACAAGGCCAATGGCATACAGGAATTTATGCCAGAAGCGGCTGTAAAGCAGATGGAGCGTAGTATGTTCCATTCCGCCATTGTACCAGTCAACCGGCATCCAGTATTCAAGTGCCTTTTTTGAGGCAAATTCATCCTTGTTATGCGGGTCGCAAAACCTCAGAAAATACCATGAAGACCCTGCCCACTGGGGCATTGTATCAGTCTCCCGTTTTGCGGGGCAGCCGCATTTCGGGCAGGTGGTATTGACCCATGATTCTATTTTCGCAAGCGGCGATTCGCCGGTCTCGGTCGGCTCGTACGATTCTACCATAGGAAGCTTAACTGGCAGCTCAGACTCAGGCACCGGCACAAAGCCGCATTTGTCGCAAATTACTATTGGTATGGGCTCGCCCCAATATCTCTGGCGGGAAAATACCCAATCTCTTAATTTGTAGTTTACTTTCTTTTGACCAATATTATTTTCGGCAAGCCATTCAATAATTTTTGCTTTTGCCTCTTCAACAGTAAGGCCGTTTAAAAAGCCTGAATTAACCATAATACCGTTTTCGCAGTCGGTATAAGCTTCCTTACTGACATCGCCTCCGCTTACCACTTCAATAATCGGCAGGCCGAACTTCTTGGCAAATTCCCAGTCGCGGGTGTCATGCCCAGGTACTGCCATAATCGCACCGGTACCGTAGGAAATCAGAACATAGTCGGAAATGAATATTGGGATTTCCTTGCCATTTGCAGGGTTAATGGCACTTACACCCTTAATGCAGACACCGGTTTTGTCTTTGGCAATTTCGGTGCGCTCAAAATCGGATTTGCGTGCGGCCTGTGCCTGATATTCACGTATCTCCGAAATATTTTCAATAAGCGAAGACCATTTCTCAATATATGGGTGCTCCGGTGCAATAACCATGTATGTAGCACCAAACAAAGTATCCGGCCTTGTGGTGAATACGACCAGATCGTCACCGGCAGTAGTTTTGAAATTAATCTGGGCACCTACAGAGCGTCCGATCCAGTTGCGCTGCTGAGTTTTTACCCTTTCAATGTAATCCACATTATCCAAATCGTTAAGCAGCTTTTCGGCATATTCGGTGATTTTAAGCATCCACTGGCTTTTGTTTTTGCGCACAACCTCGCTTGAGCAGCGCTCGCAGACACCGTTAACAACTTCTTCGTTGGCAAGCACGCATTTGCAGGAGGTACACCAATTGACCGCCATTTCTTTTTTGTACGCAAGCCCTTTTTCAAACAGCTTTAAAAAGATCCATTGGGTCCATTTGTAGTATTCGGGATCAGTAGTATCAATTTCACGGCTCCAGTCAAAGGAAAAGCCAAGGGATTTTAACTGTCGTTTAAAATTGGCGATGTTTTGTTTCGTGACAATTTCGGGATGGATACGGTTTTTAATCGCATAGTTTTCGGTGGGAAGCCCGAAAGCATCCCATCCCATGGGGTACAGTACATTATATCCCTCAAGCCTTCTTTTGCGGCTTATAATATCCAACGCGGTATATGAGCGGGGATGCCCCACATGCAGCCCTTGAGAAGAGGGATAAGGAAACTCAACCAAAGCGTAGTATTTAGGAAGTGAATAATCGTCCTTTGCTTCAAAAACTTTAGTTTTCTCCCATATATCCTGCCACTTTTTTTCTATGGCCTTAAAATCATATTTCAATTTATTCTGCCTCCTGCGCCGTTTCAAGAATCTTAGCCAAATCAATCTTTTCCCCGTCGTTCCAAAGCCTTTCAAGCTGGTAATATTCACGGGCCTCTTTGGTAAAGACATGAATTACCGTGTCGCCGTAATCAAGCAAAATCCAGCCTGTTGCCTTGCCCTCCACATGATGGGGTTGTATGCCTACTTTCTCCAGCGCTTCTTCTACCGCGTTGACCAAAGCCCTTACATGGGTTGTTGAAGTCGCTGTCGCCAGCAAAAAGTAATCGGCAATGATGGTCAAATCACTGATTTTTACGGCATACAGATCTGTAGCTTTTTTGTCATTAAGCGCTTTTGCCGCAATTTCTAAAACACTTATTTTACTCATATAACCCCTCTTACTGACCTGTTTTTTCGCTTATTTCCTCAAGCGTACCGCCCTGGGTTGCAAGGCTTGGATAGGTCGGCTGCCCGATTTCCTTATGCAGCTCGCGTATTTTTATATCGCTTGCGGTTAGCGGTTCGCCGTATGGATTCATATAGGTATTAAAAAGTTTGATATAATCATCTTTATGAATCGAGTAATAGGATACCTTTCTGTATGTGCATCCCTGTCCGGGCACAGTCAAAATCCTGATATTTGACATGTCAATACCCATAAGTTCCTTTGCGTATCCCAGAATTTCACCCAAAGACATGCTGGTTTTTACTTCGGGTAGGCACTTGTTTACAATTGCTGATATCTGTGAAAAATTCATGTTTTTAAGCTTTTTAACAAGTGCTGCATAGAAAATGCGCTGTGCCTCGACACGGCTTATATCGCCTTTGCCATATCCTTCTTCGCTGCCGTAGCGCTTTCTGATAAATCCTTCGGCCATCACACCGTTAAGTTTTACCGGGCCCGGCCCGATTGTGTAAAACTTATGTGTCGTGTGATCTTCTATTTTTAAGCCATTTTTCTGCGAAATATTTATTTCAACTCCGCCCAAAGCGTCGACAACATTTCTAAAGCCTTTCAGCGTAAATATCACATAGTGGTCAAGCGGAATTCCCAAATGCGTGCCAATCCTTCTGCGCAGTGCGTTGATATTTGCCTCGCCCTTGCGCGGGTTGCCGTATACCGCATTGATTTTTTTGGTGGGTACATCTGTGCCGATAAAAGTATCCCTTGGGATTTGCAGTATATTAACAGTATCCTTCTCATGGTCAATGCACATTACCATGATAATGTCGGTAAGCTTTTCGCTTTCATCCAGTCCCACAACCAAAACATAGCTGACCTGCGAAAAGGTGCTGACCTTAATTGGCTCGTAGTTTCCCGATTCAACAGGCGTATCCTGCCCAACATCGAAAGGCCTGGCGCTTAACATTAACATACCTGAAAGTGCAATAATAGACAGCACCAAAACAAAAGAACACAGTATGTTTACTGTGATAAGTAGCGCGTTACTTTTTCTTTTGCGCCTTCCTTTGGTTGACATTGCTGAAAGATTAATACCGTTTTCTTTATCTCTTTTTTTCACTTTAATCCCTTCTTGATATTACTGATTGCCGCAGAATTATACGCCTCGATGCTGTCTGGATGTATAGGAAGGCCCTTTTCAGATAATTCCGAAACGGTAAATTTCAATGCCTTAAACATGGCATAATCCAAATCCTTATCCACCGCTTCCCTCATATCCTCGACGCCTTCATAGTCGCGATCAGCAGATGTAAAATCCGCAAGGTAAAGTATTTTGTCAAGCAAAGACATATCTTTTTTTGCGGTAGTATGATATCGTATAGCCGACAGGATTTCCTCGTCATGTATGTTTAAAACATTCTTTACATAAGCAGCAGCAGCAATGGCATGCCAGCATTTTGGAGTATATTTTTCCACTTCGGTTAAGATTATATCAAACTGACCTATTATTTTCAACTGCTCGTCCAAATTAGCTTCTTTAAGTATATCGTGCAGCAGCCCCGCCAAATACGCCTTTTCCTCATCGGCGCCGTACTTTCTGGCAAGTTCCACAGCCTTGTCCGCCACTGCCAGCGAGTGTTCATACCTAAAACCCGACAGCTTTTGCTGTATTAAGTTTTTATACTCTTCAAAGTTTTTATCATCGAACATTAAATTATTCACCATTTTATATAAATTATTTTGATTAATATAATCAATTACTTGGCCCGGCAAGTAGCCTTTAAGACTCTTTCCTTCCGCAAGCCTCTGCCTAATTTCGGTGGATGATATATCACACTCAGGTATTTCCAACAGCTGAATTTTGGCGCAACGTTTTTTTAATTTTGAAATAGCTTCCAACATTTCGGAATTTGATATTCCGGGGCGAGATACGGCCAAAATTTCGGTTAATTTAATAATTTCATCAAATCTGTACCAGTTTTCAAGCGTAACCAACATGTCAGCGCCGATAAGCAGCTTAAGGGTATATTCCGGATACAGGCGCCTAACCTCTTTAAGCGTATCAACTGTATAGCTTTTTCCTTTACGCAAAAGCTCAAGGTCTGAAACGTAAATTTTGGGATGCTTTTTAAATGCTAATCGGCACATTTCAAGTCTATGTACGGCTGGCAGCAGACAATCGTTAAGTTTATGTGGAGACAAATAAGACGGGATGACAAGCACCATATCTACACCGTCGATATTGGCTGCCGCCTCGGCCATCTTAATATGCCCGTTATGAACTGGGTTAAATGCCCCACCGAAAACCACAATATATTTCACTTATATCGCCTTACTTTAAAAAAATTTTCTTGTTATCCTTGCTCTCCCTGTAAAGGACAAATCTCGAGCCTATAACCTGTACAACATCGGCAGAAACTAGCTGCGCAATCTGGTCAGCCGCTTCCCTGGGGCTTACAGGAGAGGTCTCAAGCGTGCACAGTTTAATTAGCTCCCTTGCCTCCAGCGCATCATCCACCTGCTTAATTAACTGCTCGTTAATCCCGCTTTTCCCTATTTGAAAAATTGTATCTATCTGGTTTGCAAGGGATCTTAATTGTGCTCTCTGTTTGCTTGTTAACATAACTTTGCTCCTTTATAAATAACGCTTTATTTCTTCGGCAAACCGCCTTAAAGCCATGCTGCGGTGGCTTATTTTATCCTTTTGTTTGGCGGTTAGTTCTGCAAAAGTACCGCTTTCGGTGACAAACAGCGGGTCATAACCAAAACCGTTGCTGCCTTTAGGTTCAAAGCCAATATGGCCGCTGCAGGTGCCTCTTACAGTAAACTTCCTGCCGTCAGGAAACACGCATGCCACCACGCACACAAAGTGGGCAGTTCTCTGTTCGAAAGGTATTCCTTCCATTAGTTTTAATAATTTTTCGTTGTTTGCCCTGTCATTACAAGGCTCACCCGCAAAGCGCGCCGAATACACGCCGGGTTTCCCGCCAAGCGCATCAACACATAGCCCGGAATCGTCTGCAATGGCGGGAATCCCGGATGCTTTGCAGGCAACAAAAGCCTTCAACAGAGCATTTTCTTCAAAAGTGTCCCCGGTTTCCTCAACCTCTGGGATTTCAACATTTATATCCGCTTTGCTGATTACCTCAATCCCCATCGGGGTTAATATTCTTTTCAGTTCGATAAGTTTATTAGTATTGTTAGTCGCAAGCAGGAATTTCATTCAAAAACCTTCTTTTAATTAAATTCCATTGTATTCTCAAACATTGCTTTCGCAAAGGCTTTTGGATCAAAGGGCTGAAGGTCGTCAATCCGTTCACCAACACCGATAAATTTAACCGGGACTTTAAGCTCGTTGGCAATCGATATAACAACCCCGCCACGCGCGGTTCCGTCCAGTTTTGTCAAAACTATCCCTGTAATATTCGCCGTGTTTTTGAATTCCCTGGCTTGATTTACCGCGTTCTGGCCGGTCGTGGCGTCAAGAACCAGCAGGGTCTCAACATCCGAATCGGGCAGCTCGCGTGAAATAATCCGCGAAATCTTGGCAAGCTCGTCCATTAAATTCTTTTTATTGTGCAGCCTACCGGCCGTATCGCAAATAATTACATCTGCCCCGCGGGATTTTGCCGCAGCAATTGTGTCATACACAACCGCGCCGGGATCGCTTCCCTCATTATGTTTTACCATATCAACTCCAGCACGTTCCGCCCATATTCCAAGCTGATCTATGGCGGCGGCCCTGAATGTATCGGCCGCGCCCAGAATTACCTTTTTGCCCTCGGCTTTCAGCAATGCCGCAAGCTTGCCAATGGTCGTGGTTTTCCCAACACCGTTTACACCAATAATGAGAATAACCGACGGTTTGGTGTTTAGTTTTAATCCTTCGGTGTTTGATAACATTTCTGCAATAATTTCCTGCATCATTTCCTTAATTTTATCGGGATCTGTCACCTTTTGTTCCTTAACCTGCTTTCTTAATTCCTCACAAATGCTGCTGGCCGTTGTCATGCCAACATCGCACATAATCAGGATTTCCTCAAGCTCTTCAAACAATTCCTCGTCTATTTTGGCATGGCCTTTCAAAAGGCCGTCTACCGCTTCCAAAAAATTTGCCCTGGTTTTTTTTAAGCCTTCGCTGATTTTACTGAAAAATCCCATTGCTACCTCCTGCTGTTATATAAAAGCGTTTGTTCCAATTCTGCAATATTCAGTTCAAGAAGCTTTGAAACACCCTTTTCCTGCATTGTTACTCCATAAAGCATATCAGCACTTTCCATTGTGCCTCTGCGGTGGGTAATACAGATAAGCTGGGTTTTATCGCACATTTTGCGCATATACTCCGCCACCCGGTCGACATTCACATCATCAAGCGCGGTTTCTACCTCGTCCAGGATGCAAAAGGGCGGCGGATTAATCTTCATAACCGCAAAGTAAATACAAAGGGCGATAAGCGCCTTCTCGCCGCCCGACAGAAGTTCAAGCGAGGACAACTTTTTGCCCGGCGGCTGGGCGATGATATCAATCCCGCTCTCCAGCACGTCTTCCGGCTCGGTAAGCCTAAGCTCGGCAGTGCCGCCGCCAAAGAGATCGGTAAATATTACCCCAAATTGCTTATTAATCTCTTCAAATTTCTTAGTGAACTGTTCCTTCATCTGGGCAGTAAGTTGGTTAATCAGATTGTTAAGTTCGGTACGCGATTTTTCCACGTCCGCAATTTGTTCAGACAAAAACGTGTATCTTTCGTACACTTCCTTGTATTCTTCTATTGCACCAACATTGACATTTCCAAGCCCCTTAATCTTGCTTTTAAGTTCATTCAAAGTGCGCTTTGCCTTGTTTTTGTCCTCAATCACTATTCCTAAAGACTCGGCTTCACTTCTGGTAAGCTCGTGTTCATCATACAGCTGGTTGACGATGTTGTCAAATTCATTCAGCATGTTTTCTTTTCGCGCCTGCAGCCGCACCATCTCGCCGGAAATATTTTCACGCTGAGTAAGTATCTCCCGCTCCCGCCTTCTCAATTCCTGCAGTTTTTGTTCGGTATCAGTACGCAGTTTTACAAGTTCAGAAATTTCAGCCTTAATACTGCCCGACTGCTCTCTTAAAGATTGAATTTCCAGACGCAGCTGGGCAATTCTATTTTCATATTCCTCATTTTTTACTTTATAATCGGCAATTTGGGACAATAAATCCTCCCTGCGGTTGGTTCGGTCATTAACCGAATTCTCAATGTCCTCAATGGCTTTATGCAAAGCCTCTATATCCTTCTGGATTTCAATTTGCTTAAGCTTGAATCCAGTTAGCTGCTCCTGCAAAGTCTCCCGTTTTTGTGCCAATTCCCTGCCTCCGTCCGAAAAGCCTTCGATTTCGGCCTGTTTTTCGGACTTCAAAGCATCGAGTCGCTGGATTTCAACATAGGCATTTTCTATTATGCTGTTAAGTTCCTTAATTCTGTTTTGTATGCCGGATTGTTCCTCAAGCAGTTGATCGTATGAGGCCTTCGCAATATCAAGCTGTTCGTTGATCCTTTTGATTTCGCCCAAAACCCTGATTTTGTCCTCCTGGGCGGTTTTAAGCAATCCTTGTGTGTTGGCAAGGTCGGCTTCTGCCTTGGATTTTTCAGCAATAGCCTCGTTGTAGCTTGTATTGGCTTTAGAAAGTTGTTGGTTTAATTCATCAATTTTCGCATTCAATCGCTTAATTTCGGTGCTACGGGTAAGCAATCCCGTACTTTTTGAAACCGAGCCGCCCGTTAGCGATCCTCCGGGGTTTATAACCTGCCCGTCAAGTGTTACGACCTTATACTTATTCTCTATTCTTTTGGCAATGGCTATTCCGCTGTTAAGATCTTCGCAAACAATGGTTCTGCCGAGCAGGTATTTAATAATATTGTCGTACCTGCTGTCATAGCTCACCAAAGAATGCGCAACCCCTACAAAGCCAGGCATATTCCTAATTGTTGAGTCGTTCATAACATTTGCCTTCATGGTGGATATGGGCAAAAAGGTAGCCCGACCCTTGTTATCCCGTTTTAAATACTCTATCGCCCTTTTTGCATCATTTTCATTGTTGACGACAATGTTTTGCAAAGCGGCACCAAGGGCTATTTCAATTGCAACACTGTAATCATCCGACACACTAATCAGCCTGGAAACAGGACCATGAATTCCCGTAAGAATGCCTTTTTCAGCCTCGCTTAGCACCGCTTTTACCGAAAAGCTAAAGCCCTCCATGTTCCGTTCTAAATCGGTCAGGATACGTATACGGCGCTTTTTTTCCTCGATTTCAAGTTTTAACTTGTCAAGGGTTTCTTTTATTGCCTCGACCTTTTCCTGCCTTGATTTTAACCTTAATTCATATCCTTTCTGTGTGTTTTCTAAACCTGTAATTTCCTCCTCAAGTTCATTTAAATGCTTGTCCAGGTCATGCTTTTCCTTTGTGTACCTGTCGAGCAATTCGGCTTTTTCTTTTAAAGACGAATCAATAACCGTACTGCGGGAGGTAATCTCATTTAAAGAAGATACGGCGGTTGCGGTTTTTACCTGCCAGTTTGAAATATTTTCTGTGATTAGATTAAGCTGTTTAGACAGCTCCGCAATCTGCTTTGAAATATTTTCGCTGTTAAGATTCAGGTTTTCAAGCTGAAGGCCGACATCAGCGATACTTTTTTCTATTTCCGCGGCCTTGCGCTCTTTTAATCCAATTTCCCGACGTTTTCCCTCGATTTCGGTTTGTGCGCGCTGTTCAAAATCGCCTAGGCTGTCAATTTCACCGGTAATTTTTAAAATCGATTCATTGTTATGTACAATTGAATTTTCCAAAATTGCAATCTCGCTTTCAAAGTGAAGCACCTTTTCTTCGGTTTCAGTGGAGGTTCTTTGAAGCGTGTCAATATTCATTGCAATTTCAACAATTTTCTGATTACCTTCTTCGTTTTCCTTTTCAATTTCCTCTAATGAATTATCAACGTCTTTAAGCTGCTCTTGAACCAGCGATATTTTGTAATCCTGGTCCCTTAATTTTTCTTTTATTTCCTCAAGGGAAATCAGCCATAGCCCAATCTCCAGCCGCTTTTTCTCTTCAGAATATTCAAGAAACTTCTTGGCCTTTTCGCTCTGCTCGCGTAAAGGCTCAATCCTGCCTTCAAGTTCGGAAATTATATCTTTTAGTCTGATTAGGTTTTCCTCTGCCTGAAAAAGCTTTTGTTCTGCCTCGGTCTTGCGATAGCGGTATTTGGAAACGCCAGAAGCCTCTTCGAAAATCAGCCTTCGTTCGGTAGGCTTGGTGCTGATGATACTATCTATCTTGCCCTGGCCGATAATTGAATACCCATCCCTGCCAAGGCCTGTATCCATAAAGAGTTCTAATACGTCTTTAAGCCTTACTGCGGAGTTGTTTATTTTATATTCACTCTCGCCCGAACGGTAATAACGCCTGGTAACTGACACCGTATCGCTGTCAATATTAAGGATGCGGTCGGTGTTGTCTATTGTCAGGGTAACCTCCGCATAGCCTACCGAACTGCGCTGGGAGGTCCCGCCAAACACCACGTCCTCCAACCGCCTTCCGCGCAGGTTTTTGGTAGACTGTTCACCCAATACCCAGCGTACAGCGTCGGAAATATTGCTCTTTCCGCTGCCGTTGGGCCCCACAATCGCTGTAATACCCTTTCCGAACTTCAGCGTGGTTTTATCTGCAAAGGATTTAAACCCTTGAATGTCTATTGACTTAAGGAACATTAATCCACGTCCTTTTTCGCAATTATCTCGTATTTTGCAAGTCTTGGGTCGGAAGCTACCTTACACTCAAAACCCATTGCCTTTAAAGCATTGATATTTTTCCTTTTGTGCCCGACCATTTTTGAAACATCTTCAGGACGGACATATAGCGTATATCTACCTTTACCTTTACTTTTTAAAAGCCCAACTGCTCTGTCCAAATAAATTTTGCCCTCACATAGCTCCCTGAAGGCCGGATGCCAGGGGCCGGCAACATAGCTATCACTCTCAATGGAATGAAGGCCAAGTCGGATTACCGAAATATTTGCATTATAAAACATATAAAGCAGCCTGGCGCACAGATCTACCGCGTGCTCTAAATCCTGCACCCTGTATTTGCCGCTTTTGTATAATTGCTCCAAATATGTGTTTTTTAGCACAATTGTGGGGTAAATGCGTACAGTGCCGGGCTGCAATTTTATCAGTTCAGTGCAGGTATATACAGCGCCCTCGTCATCATCGCCATAAAGCCCAGTCATCATTTGAAGGCCAAGCTCAAATCCATACTTCTTTATAAGGCCACTTGCAATTTTTACATCCTCAGAGGTGTGCCCCCTGAAGTTTAAGGCTAATACCTCATCCCTCATGCTCTGGGCGCCAAGTTCTATCGATGTGACGCCGTAAGATTTAAGCAAATTCAATATCTCATCGTCTATAGCGTCGGGCCTCGTGGAAATCCTGATTCCTTTTACCTTTCCTGATTTGACAAACTCAAAGGCCGCTTCAAGCAGGGTTATCATATACTCGCGGTCAATTGCGGTGAAGCTTCCCCCAAAAAAAGCAATCTCGGCATTTTTTAGTTCAGCCTTTAAAGATTTTTCCGCAACAGCTACCGCGTTGACTATATCCTTTGTGCCAGGTAACCTGTGAACACCCGTAATATGTGCCTGATTACAAAAACTGCATTGGTTAGGGCATCCAACATGGGGCACAAAAATAGAAATATTTGCATGGTTCATACCGGCTGACCCATCAGTTCAAGGGCTTGTTTGGCCGCCATCTGCTCGGCCTGCTTTTTGCTTCGTCCCTCGCCAACACCAATAACATTGGAGTTAAGCATAACATGTACCGTAAACCTCTTGTTGTGATCAGGACCGCTTTCGGCGACCAGAACATACTCAAGCCTTTCTTCAGGATTTTGCTGGATAATCTCCTGCAACTGGGTTTTATAATCATGGAATGACTCCATAATATGTTTAATTTCACTATTAACAAAGCTTAATACCATTTTTTGCACAACTTCAAAGCCGCCGTCAAGATACATGGCGGCAAGCAGCGCCTCAAACGCGTCGGCCAAAAGGGACGGCCGCTGCCTTCCTCCGTTTTGCTGTTCGCCTTTTCCAAGCAGCAGGTATTCCCCAAGCCCCAGTTTTTGGGCATAGGTAAACAAGGACTGTTCGCACACAATGGCGGCGCGGATTTTGGTCAAATCCCCTTCGGGAAGGTCAGAAAAGTTTTTAAACAGGTAATCGGAAACTATAAGCGATAAAACCGAGTCACCCAAAAATTCAAGCCGCTCATAAGAGCCCCCGTGCAACCGCATCTCATTCGCATAAGAGGAATGGGTCAACGCCTTTGTAAGCAGTGCCTTGTCTTTAAAATGATATCCTATTTTGTCTTCTAGTCCAAGCATCCTCAATTGCCCCTAATCCTGTTTTTCGGCCTGAGAGTATTTTGAAAGGTTTTCAACCATTCTACTAATCGTTTTATTTTCTGCAAAAGTTTTGGCCTGCCTGATGGCATTTTTTATGGCATTGGCATTTGAACTGCCATGGGCTTTAATTACCGGCTTAGAAATTCCAAGCAATGGGGCACCGCCAACTTCGGTATAGTCAAGCTGCCGCTTCAAAGCCTTAATTCCCGGCAAAACTAATGCGCCGGCGAGCTTGCCCCGCGCCCCCGCAAAAAGTCCTTTGAAACTTCCAAGCAGAAAAGAAGCCACGCCCTCTGTAAGCTTTAGCACAACATTTCCGGTAAAACCGTCGGTCAGGACAATGTCGCATTCACCCATGGGTAAACTTCTTGCCTCTATATTGCCAACAAAATTAATGGGGGCGTTTTTTAGAAGTTCGAAACTCTCAAGCTGCAGCTGGCCGCCTTTTGTTTCCTCGGTACCGATGTTAAGCAGCCCAACCCTGGGATTATTAATACCCATAACATTTTCCATAAAAGCGCTGGCCATTACCCCAAATTGCAGCAACATATCAGGCCGGCATTCAACATTTGCGCCCGAGTCCATAAGCAAAACAAAACCATTTTTCGCGGGAAGCAACGTAGCAATAGCTGCACGCTTAACGCTCTTTATTCGCTTTACAATAAAGGTGCTGCCTACAACCAATGCTCCGGTGCTTCCGGCCGATACAAAAGCATCACCCGACGAATCCGCAAGAAGCCTTAACCCCTCGGCCATCGAGCAGCTCTTTTTGGACTTCATGATTTCAGACGGGTCGTCGTCCATTGCAATAACATCTTCGGCATGATGTATTTTTATCCTGTCAAGAGATATGCCATGCTGCTTGGCGGTTTGTTCAATAATCCCCTTGTTTCCGGTCAATATAATATCAACACCAAGCTCTTTTACAGCCATAGCAGAGCCCTTCATTACCTCCAAAGGAGCGTTATCTCCGCCGAAAGCGTCAACTATAATTCTCATAGCGCTACCTCCTTTAAAATAGCGGCATTTTTATCGAACCATTCAAGCGAGCGTTGGCTAAAAGCCAAATACCGCTCTTTTTTATTCTTAACAGCATTTTCAAGCGGCGGAAGTATTCCAAAGTTTGCGCCCATCGGCTGAAAATCGGTAACGCTTTCGTCGCTGATATATTTTGCCAAAGCGCCAATGATGGTATATTCGGGAAGAATAAACGGCTCTTTGCCCTTTAGCCTTACCACCGCATTTATACCGGCGATAATACCCGAAGCCGCCGATTCCATATATCCTTCCACACCCGAAAGCTGCCCCGCGAAAAAAATATTCGGGTTAGTTCTTAAGGAAAAGTCGGGGTTTAGAAGCTTCGGTGAATTTATAAAAGAATTGCGGTGCATTACTCCATACCGCACAAATTCGGCATATTCAAGCCCCGGAATCAAGGAAAACACACGCTTTTGCTCCGAAAATTTTAAATTGGTCTGAAACCCGACAAGATTATACATAGTACCCGCGGCATTCTCGCGCCTTAACTGTACCACCGCCCATGGTCTTTTTCCGGTGCGTGGGTCTGTAAGCCCTACGGGTTTTAGCGGGCCAAAACGGATTGAATCAATACCCCTTTTGGCAAGCACCTCAATTGGCATACATCCTTCATATACCTTGGGCTTATCAAACTCGCGCAGTTTGGCAACTTCGGCATTGATAAGCTCATTGTAGAATAATTCATATTCTTCCCTATTCATAGGGCAGTTGATGTAATCATCCCCGCCCTTGCCGTATCTTGAGGCGAAAAAGGCTTTTGACATATCAATGCTGTCTGCCGTAACAATCGGGGCCGCGGCATCGTAAAAATTCAAAAATTCTTCTGAACAAAGTTTTTGTATGCTCTTTGCAAGTTCCCCGTCCGTAAGCGGTCCGGTGGCCACAATTGTAATGCCGTTTGTCGGAATACTGTCGGCACGGGATGTAATTATGTTTATGTTCGGATGTGACTTTATTATATCAGTAATTATCTGTGAAAACTTATCCCTGTCTACCGCCAAAGCTCCGCCGGCGGCAACCGCCGATTTGTCAGCAGCAGCAAGGCATATGGAGCCAAGTCTCCTCATTTCTTCTTTTAATAGCCCTGATGCCGAATCTAGTTTCGCGGACTTCAGGGAATTAGAGCAGACAAGCTCGGCAAACAGATCAGAACTGTGCGCTGGGGTTTTATAAAGAGGCTTCATTTCAATTAAGTTCACTTTATAGCCCTGCTCGGCAATATGGTATGCAGCCTCGCACCCGCAAAGCCCTGCTCCTATCACAGTTATTTTCATTAATACTTACTCCTTAATATATTAAGTTGCTTTTTTAGTTGATGTCTTGTACCCACACTCTTCATTCAGGCAGTGGAGCGTACTGCCCTTTTTAAATAGCGTCTTCCCGCATTGCGGGCATTTTTCAGCAGTCGGTTCGTCCCATGTCATAAACGGGCAATCGGGATTTTTCTCGCAACCATAGTACTTTTTGCCCTTTTTGGATCTTTTAAGCAGTATTTTACTGCCGCAAACAGGACAAATACCCGGTGTTTCAATAACCAACGGCTTTGTGTTTTTACATTCCGGATATCCCGGGCAGGCAAGGAATTTTCCAAATCGCCCTTGTTTTATTACCATTTTCCGGCCACATTTTTCGCATACCACATCGGTTTCTGCCGCAGCATTCGCGGGCGCCGCGGCGTTTGCCTCATTCTCATCGCCGGTTTTCTCAACCAAAGGTTTTGTATTTTTGCATTCGGGGAATCCCGGGCAGGCAAGGAATTTTCCATACCTGTTTTGTTTTATTACCATTTTTCTGCCGCAGTTTTCGCATATAACATCGGTCTCTATGGCCGGAACCTTTACACGCACGCCCACCATTTTCTTCTCAGCATCTGTTAAAATCTTTATAAACTCGGAGTAGAAATCTTTAAGTAAATCAACCCAGTTGCGCTCACCGATTTCCACATGGTCGAGGTCTTTCTCCATATTGGCAGTAAATTCAACGTTTACAATATCGCCAAAAAACTCCACAAGCAAATCATTTACAACCTCGCCAAGAGGTGTAGGCTTTAATTGTTTTTTTTCCCTTTCGACATAAACCCGGTTGATAATATTTTCAATAATCGGCGCATAGGTCGAAGGCCGTCCTATACCCTTTTCATCCAGTGCTTTTATAAGGGTCGATTCGGTATACCGCGCAGGCGGCTGGGTAAAATGCTGGTTTGGGGTTATCTTTTTAAGCTTAAGTACATTTCTCACTTCAAGCGGCGGCAGGGACTTTTCCTCGTCCTCTTCCTCGTCCTTGCCTTCAACATACAGTTTAGTAAATCCGTCGAAACGCACAGTATGTCCACTGGCCTTAAAAATGTATCCGCCTCCGGCGATGTCCGCCGAAATAGTGTCAAGCACACAGTCAGCCATAAGGCTTGCAATAAACCGTTCCCAGATAAGCTTATACAGCCTGTACTGGTCACTACTAAGGGAACCCTTCACCATATCAGGCGTCAATTCAATAATTGTTGGCCTAATAGCCTCATGCGCATCCTGTATATTGCTCCTGGATTTGTACTGCCTCGGATTTTCGGGCAAGTACTTTTCCCCATAATTTGCCTTAATAAAATTGGTACCGGCGGCAAGTGCCTCTAGCGAAATCCTTAAGGAATCGGTTCTCATATAGGTAATCAAACCGGTAGTCCCCATAGAGGGGATGTCCACACCCTCATAAAGGGTCTGGGCCACCCTCATTGTCCTCTGGCTTGTAAACCCAAGCTTGCGGTATGCTTCCTGCTGGAGGGTGGAAGTTATAAAAGGAGGCGCAGGCTGTCTTTTCCGTATGCCTTTTTTGACCGATTTTACAACATATTCGGCATTTTCAAGCTGCTTTAAGATTTCCTCAGCCTGTTCTTTATTAGAAATCTTAAGCTTTTTCTTGCCCTCTTCGCTATGAAGTTTTGCATCAAAGGTTTTTCGGCCATGCTGGAACTTGGCATCAATCGACCAGTATTCTTCTGGCTTAAAAGCCCTTATTTCCTTTTCGCGCTCGACAATCAGTCTCAGCGCTACCGACTGAACTCGTCCCGCAGAAAGGCCGAATTTTACCTTATTCCATAAAAAAGGACTTAGTTTATAGCCTACAATACGGTCAAGGATCCTCCTTGCCTGCTGGGCATCAACAAGGTTCATGTTGATTTTATGAGGATTCTGCATGCCGGCAGTAACGCCGGTTTTAGTTATCTCGTTAAACTCAACCCTTATATTTTCTTCCAAATTTAGCCCCAGCAACTGCGCTAAATGCCAAGAAATAGCCTCCCCTTCGCGGTCAGGGTCGGTTGCAAGATACACTTTATCACTTGCAGCTGCGGCATTTCGCAGGCTGTCCAGCACCTTTTTCTGGCTGGGGACTTCCACATAAGTAGGTTTAAAATTGTTGTCAATATCCACACCCAGCTTTGATTTTGGCAAATCCCTTACATGCCCCATGGAAGCCATAACCTCATAATCGGCTCCAAGGTATTTTTTTATGGTTTTTGCTTTTGCTGGCGACTCAACAATAACAAGTTTCGACATATCAAAACTCCCAATTTCATTCAATAAATTCATACCGGCCACCCGGAATGGCTTTTAAAATGCCAAACAGTTCGAGCTCGGTAATCGCCGAAAGCAGCTGGCTGCCATCAAGGCCGCTGATTTCAGCCAGCTCGTCCGGCTGTATAATTTTTGTATCTATATAATTATATAAAATTTTTGCCGTTTCGGTAAGCAATGAAATATCATGCCGCTTGTTTAACCCAGTTTTATCTTCTGTCTTCAAACAAGGCTTTAACTCGTCCTTTTTAACCTTTCCTGCGTCATAGAAAGTCTTTAATGTGCTTCTAAGTTTTTGAAGCAGGTCAGCATCGTCAATATCAAAGGCATTTCTCAGATTAATTTTGTGCGGGTAAATGTTTATATATTCCTCTAATATGTCCATGGCGGTAAGCAGGGGCTTTGCCCCGTCTTTTATGAGCAGGTTAGAGCCTTTGTAGTGTTCGGCAGAAGGATTGCCCGGGATTACAAACACATCCCTACCCTGCTCGGCGGCATGGCGGGCGGTGATTAACGCGCCGCTTTTAAAACCCGCTTCAATAATAACTGTGCCAAGGGATAAAGCTGAAATTATACGATTGCGGATGGGAAAGGTGTTTTTAGATGCCCTGTAATCGGGCGGAAACTCCGAGATTAACGCCCCGTTTTCGGAAATATTCTCCCGCAACTTTTTATTCGCATTAAGATATGGATAATTTAACCCGCAGCCAAGCACCGCAATTGTTTTACCACCGGTTGCAAGGGCGCCTATGTGCGCAAAGGAATCAATACCGGTAGCTCCGCCGCTGATTATCAGTAATCCTGCCATAGACAGCCTTGCGGCAAGGGATAGCGCCGCCTTTTTTCCGTATTCAGAAGGCTTCCGGGGGCCTACAATTGAAATTCCAACTTCATCGTCCATGTTGGGCAAATTACCATTGACATATAATGCTGCAGGGGGATTAGCAATGCTTTGTAGCCTTTCAGGATACCGGTTGTCGTCCGGCGTTATAATATCATAGCCTAAATTTTTACACTTTTCAATTATTTTTATTGTATCTTCTAGTTTAATTTTATTAATCCTGCCGCTTTCTGCCGGTGTAAGCAAATCGTCATCAGGCTTTTTAGAATAGGAATAATAAAAATTCTCGGCAGAGCCGAAGCGGCTTATAACGCCCGCAACCTTTGCCGAACCGTATCCAAAAATCTGTTGAAGCCATATCCAATGCTCAACACCCAACATAAACACCCCCGTTTGGCAACATCATTCCCTGCACATTTCCCAGATTAAAATTGCAGCAGCGGCGGCGGCATTTAAAGATTCGGCATTTTCCTTCATGGGGATGGTTATTTTTTGGTCACAAAGCCCGATTGCCTCCTGGCTTAAGCCATTTGCCTCGTTTCCAATTAGTATAACAGATTTTTTCCCAAAATCAATTTTATTGACTGAAACTGCGTCTGGGTCGGGAACGGATGCATAAAGTCGGCAGCCCCTATCCTTTAAATAGGATAAGGCTTCTGAAGCGTTCGAAACAATAAAAAGCGGGATTTTAAGCAAAGCACCCATCGAAGCCCTTAGAGCCTTTGGGCTGAACGGGTCGCAACTTTTATCTGTCAAAACAATCGAGGAAGCGCCGAGCGCCTGGGCTGTCCTTGAAATTGCCCCAAGATTGGACGGGTCGTTAATATTCTCAAGGAAAACATGCCTGCCCTTGGCTTCAATTTCAGATAAATCCTTAATTTTAGGAATGCGGCAGACGCACAAAATGCCCTGTGGAGATTTTGTGTCAGAAATTTTTTCAAAAACCTGCGTGCTGGTTTCGAATATCTGATTGCAAAAGGATTTTATGAAATCTATATCATTTGAATGTTTTTCATAAGATTCGGTAGTATAAATCAATGTATCAATTAAATAACCGTTTTGCGCGGCGTCAAGGCAAAGGCGCACCCCCTCAATTACAAAAAGAGAGTTTTCTTTCCTTGCCTTTTTGCTGGTTTGAAGCTTTGAAACAAATTTTATCTGCTTGTTTTCACGGCTGGAAATAAAAACTATGGCAAAGCACCCCTTTGATACAATTTATACAAGTAATATTATAAATAAAAAAAACGCCCGAGTAAACCCGGGCGTTGGAATTATTTACCTAATGCGGCTTTTGCCTGTTCAACAAGGGTCGCAAAACCGGCTGCATCATTCACGGCCAGTTCGGCTAACATCTTGCGATTCATCTGAATTCCAGATTTTTTAAGACCGTTCATAAAGGTAGAATAATTCATACCGTTCATTTTTGCTGCAGCAGAAATACGGGTAATCCACAGGCGCCTGAAATCACGCTTTTTCAGTTTGCGTCCAACATATGCATACTGTCCGGATTTCATAACCGCCTGTTTGGCAGTTCTAAAAAGTTTGGATTTAGCACCAAAATAACCTTTGGCAAGCTTTAATACCTTTTTTCTTCTCTTGCGCGTCATAATAGCGCCTTTAACTCGAGCCATATATATAAACCTCCAGTTCCGTAGTCGGATTTATTTGTAAGGAATTAATTTCTTGATGGCTGCAACATTGGTAGCGTCGGCAATAGCAGCTTTGCGCAGATTCCTCTTGCGTTTAGTGGTCTTTTTGGTAAGTATATGAGACTTATTGGCGCGAGCGCGCTTAATCTTACCGTTCTTTGTCAGTCTAAAGCGCTTTTTTGCCCCGCTGTTAGTTTTAATTTTAGGCATTTTTAATCCTCCTTAAATATAGGTTTTACTTTATGGGTTTTGGAGCAAGGAACATAATCATATTGCGACCTTCCATCTTTGCAGGCTTTTCAATCTGGGCGAATTCCTCGCAGTGTTCTGCAAAGCGTTTTAAGGTCTCATATCCAATCTCAGGATGTCCCAATTCCCTTCCGCGAAAACGAATTGTTACCTTGACCTTATTGCCGCTGCCAAGAAACCTCTTGGCATGGTTTACCTTGGTCTGGAAATCATGCTTGTCAATGCTAATGCCAAGGCGGATTTCCTTTAATTCAATTACCTTCTGTTTCTTTTTTGCCTCCTTTTCGCGCTTTGCCCGCTCGAAACGGTATTTGCCGTAGTCCATGATCTTACACACGGGCGGTTTGGCGTTAGGAGCAACAGTTACAAGGTCAAGACCCTTATCGAATGCCAGTTTCAATGCATCCTTAAGGTTCATAATTCCAAGCTGGGAGCCGTCGGAATCGATAACGCGGATTTCCTTTTCCCTAATCTCTTCGTTAATGGGAAGTTCCTTATTGCTAATAGTAGTGCACCTCCAAAACCCTGATATAAATGCAAAAACGCAGACTAAGAATCTCGTCTGCGCATAATAAGCTTAACCCATAAAGCTATGGATTTACCCTATTAACCTCAACAGACGAAACCTTGAGGTGAGAACGATTACACGCTCTGCTTTGTTTTTGCAAGCAATATAATACCAATAAAACATTGATTTGTCAATATATATTTTATTTGCTTCCGCCCTTTTTAAGATATTCTATGTATTCCTCCAAACACATATCCAACCGTTTCATCTCTTTTGCATGCTCAACGCCCACATACCTGTAATGCCACGGTTCGTATGTAATTTTGGTTATCGAATATTTGTCCTTAGGGTATCTTAATATAAAACCGTAATTGGCGGCGTTTTCGCTAAGCCACTTAAATTCCTTTGTGTTCTCGAACCATTCCTGGTCGGTGTTAAAATCAACCGCAAGGCCAAGGTTGTGCTCGCTCGTACCGGGTCTTGCCACCACAGTGGCAGCAGCGGCAATTGCGTCCGCTTCATTATACCCATCGCGTATCAAATTGTTGACTTTATTGTTAAAAAGCTCTGTCTGTTTTTGAATAGACCTGTAACCAGAAATAACAAGCAAAGATACCCCGTCTTTCTCGGCGGCTTCGCACATGCTGTTCAGCGCGTCGACTGCCCTTGAGTCAAACTTAAGCCCCACATAGTTGGAGTATTTGGGTTTAATTTCGCTAACCTCAACCGAATAATTTTCTGGAAGCGGGTTGTCGGGGTTGACAAGCCTTAAATACCACTGATTTGCCTCTTCTATTAATCTTTTTTGCTCCTCGGTGTATTCGCTGACCATCTGGGTGCTGCTTATATCCACATTTGCGGTTACGGCTTTTTTGTAATTTGATGCCATATATACTATAATCCCGCACAAAACAAAAATTATAAGCAGAAGCAACGCAATAATACCAGTATAACTGTTGCGGTGTCTGTACCCTCTGACTATCCTTTCTTCGCGCATAAGATCAACCTACTGCCTGTCTTTAAGATATTCAATATATTCCTCAAGGCACATATTGTGTTCGTTCATAAATTCGGCATGTTCCTTACCGACAAACCTGTAATGCCACGGCTCGTACTTGATACGTGTGATAGACTGTTTTTCTGTAGGATATCTCAAAATAAACCCATATTTTTCTGCATTCTTTTTAAGCCAATTATACTGGGCAGAGCTTTCAAACTTTTCCGATACGGGATAAAAATCTACCGCAAGCCCCAAATGGTGTTCACTGGTCCCGGGAACCGCGACCGACATCGCCGCAACCTGCCGCGCTTCCTCAAGTTCGTATCCCTGCTGGACATAAGAATTAACTTCATTGTTGTAAAGCGTAGTCTGACGGCTATAGGAACGGTATGCAGAAGCCACCGAAAGGTCAACCCCGTCCTTTTTCGCCGCGGCTATCATTTCTTCAAGCGCCGAAACGGCCTTTGCATGAAATTTAAGGTTGGTGTTTTTTATGGTTTTAAGCTCGGGCTCATAGTCGCTTGGTAACGGATTATTGTAGTTGGCAAGCTTTAAATACCACTGGTTTATATCACATGAAGAAGTGTCTATCTTATCAGGCTGGGAAGTTGCCGGCCTTGATGATATATCAGACGAGTTGGCATTAGAAGAAGAATTTTCAGAAGTTGTGAGAGACGTACTTTTTTCCGAATTATCCGAACTTTCCTGTGACACTGTATCCGATATATCTGTTGTAGTTGTAGCACTGCTAGTCACGGACTCTGAAACCTGGGAAACCGTGTCCTCGATTCTATTATTCACAATATATATGACAATACCGCATATCGCGAGCATTAACACCGCAATTGCAGCTGGCCATATGCTTCCATTTCTGCGTTTTTTCATATTAATCTCTCCATAGAAAACAACAATTATATCAATCAAGTTTAGGGTTGAAATTTAAGATTTATATATGTAATATTATATTCTGACGTAGTTTTATTATAAATGCATTCTAGGTTTATTTCAATGATTATTCCTGTTAAATATAATCGTATTCTAAAGCCGGTTTTCAAAAATTTTATCAAAGAAGTGGGAAGGTTTTATGATAAATCCGAGAAAAACTAAAATTATCTGCACGCTTGGCCCCGCTACAGACGATCCCGATGTATTGCGTGAAATGATGAAAGCCGGGATGAATGTAGCCAGGTTCAATTTTTCACACCAAAGCCACGAAGAACAATTAAAACGCGTGAACCTTGTAAAAAGGATAAGGGAAGAGCTCAATCTGCCAATAGCCTTACTTGCGGACACCAAGGGGCCGGAGATTCGGCTTGGCAAGGTAAAAGAAGGGGTCAAACTAGTTAAAGGCCAACAGTTTACTCTTACCGCTTATGATATTTTAGGCGATGATAAAAAGGCATCAATATCCTACTCCGGACTTACTCATGACATAACCCGCGGAACCCATATCCTAATAGACGACGGCCTGATTGATCTGGTTGTGGAGTCCTTTACCGAAGAGGAAATCCTCTGCCGGGTTTTAAACGGCGGGGTAATTTCCTCCAATAAAGGCATTAACGTCCCTGGCGTTAGCCTTTCCATGCCCTTTATAAGCAGCCGCGACCGTTCCGATATCCGTTTTGCGGTAGAAAACGATTTTGATTTCATCGCCGCCTCCTTCACGCGCTCCGCCCGGGATATAATGCAAATTCGGGAAGAGCTCGACCGCCTGGGAGCGAAGGACATCCGTGTTATAGCAAAAATCGAAAACACCGAGGGCGTTGCCAATATTGATGAGATTATCTCGGTGGTTGATGGCATTATGGTCGCCAGGGGCGATTTGGGTGTTGAGATTGCATTGGAAGAAATCCCTGTTATCCAGAAAATGCTCATAAAAAAAGCCTACAAGGAAGGCAAACAGGTTATAACCGCAACCCAGATGCTCGAATCCATGATTCACAACCCAAGGCCCACCCGTGCCGAAATTACCGACGTCGCCAACGCCATTTACGATGGAACCAGCGCAATCATGCTCTCTGGCGAGACCGCTGTCGGACTGTATCCCGTTGAAGCGGTAAGAACCATGGCCCGTATTGCTTGCCGAACCGAGCGGGATATCGACTATCAAAAGCGCTTCAGGCAGCGCATGGAAATCGACCTTTGCAGCATTACCAACGCCATTTCACACGCCACCTGCGCTGCTGCCCATGATTTGTCGGCCGTTGCAATAATTACCGTCACCAAATCGGGTGAAACTGCTAAGATGATATCCAAATTCAGGCCTGACTGCCCCATTATCGGCTGTTCAACCTCCGAAAAGGTAGTAAGGCAGATGAATCTTTCCTGGGGCGTTACCCCGATTCAGATTGAAGAAAAGCGCAGCACCGACGAGCTGTTTTCCCATGCTATTGAAGCGGCACTTAAACATGATTTAATTAAAGAGGGGGACCTTGTGGTTATTACGGCCGGTGTACCTCTTGGAGTATCAGGCACTACTAATATGATGAAGGTTCACGTTGTCGGTGAAACCCTGTAAATTGCCATTGGCTAATCGAACAAACAATTACATAATCTTTTGTCGCCAAAAAAGTATAACGCCGGGACATCCCGGCGTTTTTTTATTCTATCATTTTCTTGAATTCATCTTCCGAAATTATCTTAACACCCAGAGCCTGTGCTTTTTGCAGCTTGCTTCCCGCATCTTCGCCAGCCAAAACATAGGAGGTCTTTTTGGAAACGCTTGACGCTACCTTTCCCCCAAACCTCTCTATTATTTCCGACGCCTCACTGCGCGTATATGACGGCAGCGTGCCTGTAAGCACAAAGGTAAGACCTGCAAACCTTAAATCCTCGTTTGTATTTGGGGATTGCTTCATATTTATTCCGGCGGATTTAAGCTCATTTATCAAATGCATAGTCTCTGGCAATTTAAAAAACGCATAGGCGCTCTTTGCCATGGTTTCGCCAAAACCGTCTATTGAAAGATAATCCTCAAAACCGGCTTTTAAAATATTGTCAATATATAAAAATTTGTCCGCCATCAGCTTTGCGGCCCTTTGCCCTATATGTCTTATTCCAAAGGCGTAGATTAGGCGGTCCAAACTGTTGGCTTTTGATTTTTCCAATGCGTCAAGCAGGTTTTGGGCGGACTTTTTACCCATGCGCTCAAGTCCTGCTATATCCTCCAGTTTCAATTTATACAAATCAGCGGGGGATTTAACCAGGCCTTTGTCAAGCAGCTGTTCTATAATTGCCGGGCCGCATCCTTCAATATCCATGGCGTCCCTTGACACAAAGTGGATAAGATGTCGCATAAGCTGTGCAGGGCACTCGGCATTAGTACAGCGGATTACCGCCTCCCCCTCTTCCCTGAGCACTTTAGCTCCGCAGGAGGGGCAGGTTTCAGGCATGCTAAAAGGCACAGACGACTCCCCGTGGGATACAACCGACACAACTTCGGGTATAATATCGCCCGCTTTTCTTACAAGAATTGTATCCCCTATTCTGATATCCTTTGTTTTGATGAAATCCTCATTGTGCAGCACCGCGCGGGTGACTGTGGTGCCCGCAAGCTGAACCGGGTCAAAAACTGCTGTTGGCGTCAGAGCCCCGGTCCTACCAACATTAATCACAATGTTCCTTAAAACCGTCTCCTTTTCCTCTGGAGGGTATTTATAAGCAATCGCCCATTTGGGGTATTTCGAGGTGCTTCCAATAAGCCTTCTCTGCTCAAAACTGTCCACCTTGACAACCGCGCCGTCAATATCAAAGTAAAGTTTTCCCCTGTTATTCCCGATACTCTCAATTACATCTATAACCTCTTGGATAGTGCCGCACTTTTTATACATCGGGATTATCTTAAACCCTAAGGATTTTAAGTACTCCAGCGACTCTACATGGGAAAAAAGTTCCTTTCCCCTTATTTGCTGAATGTTAAAAACGAATATATCAAGCTCCCTTTCGGCAGTAACCGCCGGGTTTTTCTGCCTTAAAGAGCCGGCGGCGGCATTGCGCGGGTTTTTGGCAGGCGTTTCCCCCTTTAATTCCTGGCGCCTTACAAGCTTTTCAAAACTTTCATGGGACATGAACACCTCGCCGCGGACCTCCAAAAATTCTGGCGCACTTTTTATAAATCTGGGTATTGATTTTATGGTCATCAAATTTTCGGTCACATCTTCGCCGGTTACACCGTCCCCGCGGGTGGAGCCCCTTACAAATCTGCCGTTTTCGTATTCAAGCGAGACCGACAGGCCGTCGATTTTGGGCTCTACCGAATATACCACTTCCCCCACAGCAGAACGCACCCTGTTGTCAAAGGCAAACAATTCTTCAAAACTAAAGGCATCCAGCAGGCTTTCCATTTTAACGGCATGGTGTACCGGCTCAAACAGGCGGCTGGGCCTTCCACCAACCCTTTGTGTCGGTGAATCGCTTAATATAAGCTCCGGGTACTGCTCTTCAAGGGATATAAGCTCGTGAAGCAACTGGTCATATTCAAAATCGCTGATTTCCGGCGAATCCTCTTCATAATATTTAATGTTGTGGTAGTTAATTAACTCAATAAGTTCCTGCATCCTTCGCTTTATATTTTCTAGATCCATATTTTCCTCCATCTATCCGCTAATCTATAGGTTCAGCACCGTAATCAAATAAATAGCCTGCTAATTCATTGTTAGGATTTTCTATTACATAGGTAAAGGCGTCCGGCACCCTTCCGACAATTACTGTTTCGGCAATTGAGAAATTGTTCTTAACTTCTGTGTTTGCCCTATACCATGGCATTACAAGATAAATTTTTGCTGTTACATTAAGCATTATCCTGTGAATTGTCTGATTTATTCCCGCTTCTGTAAATTCACTTTTTATTTCAGACAGTACTGCCGAGGACATCTTAATATTAAAGTCAATCGACGGGCCCCTTCCGAGAAGATATTCATTGCCCGTCAGCGTGCCGACGGGTATTGATATATTAATCAGCTGATTTTCGCTAAAGGCCTTTTGAATTTCGCTGATTATCTTGGTTTTCATCATATTAATTTTCAGGGTATCGGCCTCTATGGAAGTTACAACATTGTCCGACGACATTGAAAGCTTGATAATCTCGTTATATGTAATATGATTTTGCTCCAAAACGCTGTATACCGCCCTGTTTATCAAGTCATTTGCCAAAAGTTCAGCTTTGTTCACCGAATACTTATTTATAATCGGGCGCAGATACCCGTCGGTCAATATCAAACATGTGCCTAGCCCAATTGCAATTAAAAAGAGACCAATTTTAATTCTTCTTAATTTTCTTAACTTTTTAGGCGACACATACCGTTTTTTTCTCATAAACTTCCCTCCTTCCCGTATTCCATACTACGTGCATATAGGGAAAGAGGTGTAAAATAATTTCAATTTTTAACCGAATTTATTATAAATCAAAGCTATTTTGTTTTCAATTTAATAAAATTCAGCTCTGACGAGTAAATAAATATGCGACATTATTCGAGATAATATTTGCTAAAACTGTTAAATAATGATATAATATAAGTAGCGACAGCTACTAATATCAATGGTTTTGGGGGATGCAAATGATGAAAACAACAAGAAAGAGCAAGAGGGAAAAAGAAAAGAAAATAAATTTTTTCGAGGAGTTCATAAAACTACAAAAACACTTTTTCAAAGATATTAATAGGCGTCTAAAAAGCGTAAAAGACCCTCGGCATAAAAGTTACATCGAATATGGACCTGATGTCATACTATTTTATGTATTGATGAAGAATGCTTGCGGCATAAATAGCATGAGCAATATGACGGAACAATTCAACAAGGATGAGTGTATTGAGAATGTTGCAAACATATTGGGATGTGAGTTAGAAGAACTTCCACACCATGACACGATAAACAATTTTTTATGTGCTCTGAGGCCGGAAGAAATAGAGAAAATCAGGGACTACATGATAAAAGAACTGTTCAAGAAGCGAAGCTTGGAAAACTACAGGTTACTGGACGAGTATTGGTGTGTAGCAGTAGATGCAACCGGGCTATTCAATTTTCCCGAAAGGCATTGTGAACACTGCCTTAAAAGGGAGTACAAGAACAAGGAAACCGGAGAAATAGAAAAAACAGTATATTATCACAACGTGCTGGAAGCTAAACTGGTAGTGGGGGATATGGTATTTAGCATTGGAACCGAATTCATTGAGAACGAGGATGAAAACGTATCAAAGCAAGACTGTGAAATAAATGCTTTTAAAAGGCTTGCAGCCAATCTCAAAAGGAAATATCCCCGGCTCCCGATATGTATACTGGGAGACAGTCTGTATGCCTGTGAATCGGTATTTGAAATATGTAGCAGCAACAATTGGAAATACCTTTTCAGATTTAAGGAAGGACGGATAAAAAGTGTAGCCAAAGAGTTCAATACCATAAAAGAGCTTGAAAAAACGGGAAACGAACAGTGTACCTTTATAAATGGCATTGTTTATAATCAGAGGACAGTAAATCTTATTGAAGCCGAGATAGAAGAAGACACAGATAATAAAAAAACCTACACCTTCATAACAAATGTAAAAATCACCAAAAGGAATGCTGATGAAATAGTAAGCTTTGGCAGAAGCAGATGGAAGATAGAAAATGAGGGTTTTAACAACCAAAAAACAAAAAGATATAATATAGAACATGCTAACAGCTTGAATTACAATGCTATGAAAAATCATTATCTAATAACACAACTGGCGGATATATTGCGGCAGTTATATGAAAAAGGCGTGGAAAAGATAAGAGATTTAAAAAAGAGTATAAAAGAAATATCCTCAAGCTTGTTAGAATCGTTTCGGACGTGCTTGCTAACAAAGGTTGAGGATATCCTTAATACACAGAAACGTATACAGATACGTTTCATTTGATAACATTATTTTAGCAGGGCGGTGATAAAAATAAAAGGCTTTTAGAAAATTTTATAAAAATTAAGATCGAAAAAGGTGTACTGTTTCCGGCAAAAAAACAAAACGACTAAATGGTGAATTTTGTAATTTGATTAAGCCGGTTAAGATAAACAAACATGAGTACAAATAATTTTGCTCGTCGGATCTGAATAAAATTTTAAAATAATTGATATTTATTAAAAGTAAAAGTATAATAGAAACAAAATGGTAAAATATTATTTTCAGCTTCTTGGGGGTAAGCCAATGGATTATAAGCAGTTTTTTTACATGATTAAAAATAAAAGAATAGCAATGTGCGGAATAGGGGTCAGCAATACCCCTTTAATTATAAAATTTTTGGAACTGGGCGCTAAAGTTTACGCATGTGACCGAAGGGAAAGGCACCAGATTGGAAATATTGCCGATGAACTGGAATCCGCCGGAGCGAAACTTATATTAGGCGAGAATTATCTTAAAAACCTAGATGTAGACATTATTTTCAGAACCCCGGGAATGAATTTCGGGCTGCCAGAATTGGTCGAAGCCCGCAAAAGAGGCATTGCAGTCACATCTGAAATGGAGGTTTTCTTTGACCTATGCCCCGCCCCCATCTTTGCCGTAACCGGTTCTGACGGTAAAACCACCACAACAACGCTGATTGCCGAAATGCTAAAAGCCGAGGGTAAAACAGTTCATGTCGGCGGCAACATCGGCCACCCGCTGCTGCCTGAAATTGAAAAAATACATCCCGAGGATGTTGTTGTTGCAGAGCTTTCCTCCTTCCAACTGATTTCAATGAGAAAAAGCCCCGATGTTGCGGTCGTTACTAATATCTCCCCCAACCACCTTGACATACACAAGGACATGGACGAATATGTTAGTGCTAAATTGAACATACTTATTCATCAAAACGCCTTTTCAAGGACAGTACTTAACGACGACTGTGAAATTACCAAAGGTTTTTCGAAGTATGTAAGGGGCCAGGATATGCGCTTTAGCATGCAGCATAAGTTATATAACGGCGCATGGCTAGGTGATGACGGCGACATATGCGTATCCTTCTGCGGCGACACAATCAAAGTAATGAATAGAAAGGATATTGCAATACTCGGCGACCACAATGTCGCCAACTATCTTGCGGCAATATCTGCGGTTTTTGGGCACGTTAGTCCCGAAAACATAAAAAAAGTAGCACGGGAATTCAAAGGTGTAGAGCACCGGATTGAATTTGTGCGGGAGCTGGATGGCGTCAAATACTACAACGATTCCATAGCCACCAGCCCTACAAGGACAATTGCAGTTTTAAATGCCTTTGATAAAAGGGTTATTTTGATTGCGGGCGGGTATGATAAGCATATCCCCTTTGACCCTTTAGTACCTGTAATTTTAGACAAGGTCAAAATATTAATTTTAACCGGACCCACTGCCGAACAAATTGAGTCTGCTGTTAAATCCCACCCGGATTACAATACTGAAGAAATTAAAATTTTTAGGTCCGAAAACCTGGAGCAGTCGGTCAGGATTGCAAGACAAAACGCAGAACCTGGTGACATTGTCACTTTAAGCCCCGCGTGCGCCAGCTTTGATGCATACCCAAATTTTGCAGCACGGGGCAACCACTTTAAACAGCTTGTAAATAGTCTTTAATTTGGGAGATAAAAATGAATCTGACGGATTTGCTAAAAGACCTTTCAAACCAGGCAGGCGTAAGCGGTCTTAGCAATGCACTAAACGCCGCAAAATCCTGCTTATCAGAGTTTGTTGATGAAGTATATATAAAGAATGGAAGTGTTATCGGCAGTATAAACGGCAAATATGATTATACTATTTTGCTTGACGCTCATATCGATGAAATTGGCATGGTGGTCACCTCGATTGAAAAGAACGGCTTTGTCAGGGTTTCCAAAATCGGTGCGGTTGATGTTCGCACTCTTCCGGCACAGCCGGTGAATATCTGGGGAAAAGAGAGGATTACCGGGATTTTCTGCAGCACCCCACCTCATTTGAGTAAAAAGGATAAAGACAAAGAGGTACCCGACATTACCGAAATGTATATCGACACCGGCCTGCCCGCCGAACGGCTTAAAGAAATTGTTTCTCCGGGCGACCGGGTAACCTTTATGCAGCAAGCTAAGCAAATGTTAGAGGGCAAACTTACAGGCAAATCCTTTGATAACCGCGCCTCTGTCGCGGCATTAATTGAAACCGCGCGAAAACTGAAAGACAAACCTCCCGAATGCAACGTGGTTTTTCTTTTAAGCGACCAGGAGGAGCTAGGCTGCCGCGGCGCCAAGACCGCAGCATTTGACTTGAGTCCTAACGAAGCCATTGCCGTGGATGTTAGTTTCGGCGATTTTCCGGATGTCCCGGCGCATAAATCGGGGAAACTGGGCAACGGTCCCATGATAGGCATATCCCCAGTGCTGTCGAAATCAATAACAGAAAAAATCAAACAAATTGCAAAAAGCCAGAATATAAAACACCAATTTGAAGTCATGGGCGGCGAAACTTCCACCAATGCCGATGTGATTAATCTTGCAAAATCGGGAATTCCCTGCGGCCTTGTTTCAATCCCGCTGCGCAACATGCATACCACCGTTGAGGTAATCTGTGAAGAAGACGTCAAGAATACTGCTGAACTATTATTTGCTTATGTAACTTCTTGCGGTTTGAACAAAGGAGGGCAAACCAATGAATAGCCTTTTAGAGCAACTTTGTAACCTTAACGGCCCCTCCGGAAACGAAGACCTGGTCCGCGAATTTATATTGGAAAGAATAAAGCCCTTTGCAGAAACAAAAGTCGACGCACTCGGCAATATAATTGCTTTTAAGCAAGGCAAAAAGCGCTCACCTGTAAAGCTTTTGCTTGACGCTCATATGGATGAGGTCGGGTTTATAATCACTTCAATTACCGAAGAAGGGTATTTAAGATTCACCACAACAGGCGGGATTGACCCGTCCGTATTTCTTGCCCGCAGGGTAATTATAAACAACAAAATCACAGGGGTTATAAGCACAAAACCCATACATTTGCAAAACCAGGACGAGCGTAAAAAAATACCCCAAGCCGACAAAATGGTAATAGATATTGGCGCAAAGGACAAACAGGAAGCCGAAAAATATGTTACCTGTGGCGATTACGCTGTGTTTGACAGCACTTTTCAACCCTTTGGACAAAACCTTATTATGTCCAAAGCGATAGACGACCGCGCAGGCTGCTATATCCTTATGAATTTACTTTGCTCAGAGTCGGAATATGATTTTTACGCCACCTTTACCGTTCAGGAGGAACTGGGGCTGCGCGGTGCTAAAACCGCCGCCTTTTCGGTACGTCCGGATTCATGCATTGTAATCGAGGCAACAACTGCAGCTGATATTGCAGGAGTGTCCGAAGAAAACCAGGTATGCAGGCTGAATTCCGGCCCTGTCATTTCTTTTATGGACAACTCTACCGTGTATGACAGGGAATATTATTCACAAACCTTTAAAGTTGCAAACGAGCTAGGTATTCCCTGCCAGACCAAATCCGTGGTGGCGGGCGGTAATAATTCTGGCGCTATCAGCGTATCCGCCTCGGGAGTCAGAACCCTCTCTGTTTCAGTCCCATGCAGGTACCTGCACTCCCCATATAGTGTCGCTTCCCTTACCGATATTAAAAACACACAAAAGCTTATCAGCGCATTAATACCAAGGATTGCCTCAGGAAAAATATAAATAGGAAAGCAAAATATTAATCTTAGAGGATATGTATGAACGCATTTTTCAATATAGATAAAAAGCTTGAAGCCCTTGACGAAAAAGCAAATTACGAGCTAAAAGATATTTTTTCCGAGATTGATGCAACCACAAAACACAACCAGCTAAAAGTTCTGTCTGCATTCATAAAAAACGGTGTCAGTGAAGCACATTTCAACGCTTCCACCGGGTACGGCTACGGTGACCGAGGCCGTGAGACACTGGAACAGGTGTTTGCCGACTGTATGCAAGCAGAAGATTCTATATTCAGGCATAGCTTTGCTTCGGGCACCCACGCAATAACGGTGGCCTTATTTGGCATTTTAAGGCCAAACGACACAATGCTGTGCCTTACCGGCAGGCCGTATGACACACTTATTGGTGTGCTTGGAATAGGCCACCCGTCTGATGGTTCACTTGCCGATTTTGGCATAAATTACGATGAGGTCAACCTAACAAATGACGGTACCCCGGATTTCGAATCAATACAGGCAAAACTACTGTCAAAATTTTACAAGGTCGCTTACATACAGCGCTCCCGCGGGTATACACTTCGCCCCAGTTTGTCTATTAATAAGATAAAGAAGCTTGTAAATTTGGTCAAATCAATATCACCCGAGACGGTTGTGATTGTAGACAACTGCTACGGCGAGTTCGTGGAGCGTGAAGAACCGACATCGGTCGGTGCAGACTTAATTGTCGGCTCCCTAATTAAAAATCCCGGCGGGGGTATCGCCCCCACCGGCGGTTATATTGCGGGGCGAAAAAAATATGTACAACAGTGTGCAAACAGGCTCACTGCTCCCGGCGTCGGGCGGGAGGTCGGCGCCACTTTGGGACTCAACCGCGAGCTTTTTATGGGGCTTTTTAACGCCCCTCATGTGACCGGCGAGGCTTTAAAGACTGCTGTATACACAGCCTATTTGTTTGAACATCTCGGCTTCGAGGTAACCCCCCGCCCATTCGAATCTCGCACAGATATTATTCAAACAGTTGTTTTAAAAGACCCCGGCGCACTAGTAGCCTTTTGCCAGGGCATGCAAAAGGGTGCTCCCGTAGATTCATTTGTCGTGCCTGAACCTTGGGAGATGCCCGGCTACGACTGCCCGGTCATAATGGCAGCGGGGGCTTTCACGCTCGGCGCATCTATAGAGCTTTCGGCAGATGCTCCGCTGCGCGAGCCCTATGCCGCCTGGATGCAGGGCGGATTAAATTTCCACAGCGCCTCCATGGGCGTACTGCTTGCCGTACAGTCCATGCTTGAAAAGGGATTTATTAAGCTATGAGCAGCAAAAAAACAGGCAGGTTAAGAAATCCTGCCTGTTATTTTCCTTCAGCCTTTTTTTCCAAAAGCAGTTTTTTAAATCCCAGAAATGTCTCTTTACTAATTACATGTTCAATCCTGCAGGCGTCCTGTTCCGCGGTTTCCTCATCAACGCCTAAAAACTTAATCAGGAATTCCCTAATAACCTTGTGCCGCTCGTAAATTTCATTCGCTTTTTTCTCGCCTTTTGATGTAAGGGTTATAAGGCCATCCTCATCCATATTGATATAGCCTTCTTGCCTTAGTATCTTCATTGCCCTGCTAATGCTAGGTTTGGTGAATTCAAGTTCATTTGCAATATCAATGGAGCGGACGATCCCGTTCTTTTGGCTTAATATCAGAATTGTTTCAAGATAGTTTTCACCAGAGGCTTGTATCTTCAATATCGTCCCCCCCATTTCTTTGTATAATCATACCATAAATAATAATTTTTATCAAGCATAGACAAAGCCTGTAATACTTTGCATATTACAGGCTTTTTATCATTCTTCATCTTCTATATCCGATTCATTTTCATTTGTTAACTCGGGATTATCGGTATCCTCATCGATTTCGTCGTCATCTTCTTCAAAGTCCTCGTCAAAATCTTCGTCATCGTCGTCATAATCCGAATCGTCGCAATAGCAAACCCAGTCCTCCGGATCATCATAGGTGTCGTCCCTTTTAAGAAAGGATTTTAATTTAGCTTTTAAGCTGCTGTTTTCAGATAATAATTTGCAGGCAACACATACAGATACACCAAATGCAATCAAAAAACCAACAACGGCTGCTGCTGAGCAGTGTTTTTTATGATTCCTAACAAACATATTCATACTTCCTTTTCGGATTTTATGAATTAGAAATTTATATAAATACTTATTCATACCTCATCAGGTTTTCAGCCAGTTTCTTTAACTCCTCCTGATCCTTAATCTCTCCAGCAGACTGCTTAATTGTCTCCTGCACATATTTAGGTAGCGAATTAAAGTAAGCGTTCATCTCCTCGGTATTATTACCTTCTCCAAAATAAGGAATATTGTCGGGCATCAATCTCACCTCCAACAGTAGTTTTTGCAATTAGGCAACAATATTCAATGGAATTAATTGCAAAAAAATAAAAGCCTGCAAGCTAAGCAGGCTTCTAACAAGTTTTGATATTAAAAATTATCCTTGTTTTGAAATAAATTTTTCATACGCCGCACGAAGTTCTTCCGACTTTTCCTCTGGCGATGTCGGGTTGCAGTGCGCCCATACTCCAGTCTCACTCGAAGCGTTGAATTTTTGTTTGTCTGCGCTTCTCATGGGCGGGAAAAATTCTATATGAAAATGGTAATAATCGCTGCTGTGTTCGAAATTAACCGGTCCATTGTGCATGCACATCATATAGGGGAATTTGTAGCCAAAAAGGCTGTCCAGCATTCCTACCGTATCCCGGATGGTTTGGGCAAGCAATACCCTTTCGTTGCTGTCTAATTCGGCAATATTATTAACATGCCTGTTGGAAATTATGTAAACGCCATACGGATATTCGCAAAAGAAGGGCAGGAAAACCGTAAAGCTTTCATTTCTAAAGATTATACGCTGTTTAAACTCAAGTTCCTCTTTGAGCATATCGCAGAAAATACAACTGCCCTTTTCAGCAAAATACTCTTTCGAAGACTCAAGTTCAAGCTGGATTTTCTTTGGCATTTTGGAATAGCCGTATATCTGGCCGTGGGGATGGGGCATAGTAACACCGACAAGCTCTCCCCTGTTTTCAAAAATAAACACGTATTTGATTTTGGGATCAGATTTCATGTATTCAAACCGCTCTACCCACAGGTCAACGAGTTTTGCAATGTGCGGGACAGAAAGTTCAGGAATAGTGGCATTGTGGTCAGGTGAATAAAGTATGACCTCGCATTTGCCGTAGGCCTCTGCGGTCTTAAAAAAGTCTGTCGCCACGTCATCGGGCTTTGGAGGATTCTGGGACAACGCCGGAAAATCATTGTCATACGCATATACCTCAAAATCATCCGGCACCTTGCCGGACCCCGGGCAAAACGGACAGTAGTCCTTTGGCATTTGTGGCCTTGCCTGCCTGTGGGAGGCGATAATTACCCAATCTTTAATTAGCGGATGATAACGCAATTCTGCCATTGTACAGACTCTCCATTTCAGTTACAAATATAGAATCAATTAGCCTTTAAGTGATAGCCGCCAATCGGCCGGATATTCAGCACATAGCAGCTGCCTTGCCCAAACACTGACTCGATATATAATTTATAATCTTCAAGCATATCATTTGGTATAAACACCTGTATGGTTCCGGCAAAACCACCGCCATGCACCCTGCAGGCGCCACGACCATTTAAAAACCGCTCGGTTAAGGCAAGAGCTAAGGAAATTCCCTGCTCCTTATAGCAAGATACCGAAAATACATTCTGAAGATATTTAAAAGATGAATTTCCCGACTCGTTAACAAGCTTTAAAAATGCGTCAAATTGTCCGGATTTTAAAGCCTCTTTTTCCTTTATAGCCCTTTCATTATCGGCAAAAAAGTGCATGGCCCGAAGCACTGCACGGTCATTGCATTTTGAACGAACGCGCGGCAGATTGCTGTAAAACTCCTTTGGGTCTACCTCCCGCAGGTACTCTTTGCCGAAAACTTTGCTGACCGACTTGCACTCAGCGGTAATATCAGCATAATCATTTGTCAAATCAGCATGGCTTCCCCCGGTATTTACAATGCAAAGCGAATAGTTTTTGCTTGTTAAATCAAAATCGACCTTCTCTACAACCGGATTTGTAACATCAGCAAAATCAATTGCGGTAAACCCGCCTATAGCACTTGCCATCTGGTCCATAAGTCCGCAGGGCTTTCCAAAAAACACGTTTTCGGCATACTGCGCCGTTTTTGCAATTTCAACAGCACTTATGCTGTCATCATTATATAGGCCGCTTATAATAAACCCGACAAGCACCTCAAAGGCAGCCGAGGACGAAAGGCCGGAACCTTTAAGCACATTGGAGGTGGTAAAGGCATCAAAACCCCCGATTTTAAAACCTTTTTTCTTAAGGCCTTCGCACATACCCCGGATAAGCGCTGCCGATTTGCCGTACTCATCTTTATTAACAACAAGGTCATTTAGGTCAATTTCATCCATTTCAAAGCCTTCCGACTTAATACGCACCTTATTTGAATTATTCTTTGCGGCTACCGCAATAACGTCAAGATTAACGCTTCCGGCAAGCACACACCCGTGCTGATGGTCGGTATGATTTCCCCCCACCTCTGTTCTGCCGGGGGCGCTAAAAAGCTCTGCATTGTCGGAATCACCGAAATATTCGACAAACCGGTCGCAGGCAAATACATACCTTTTTGCCGCCTCTTCTTTATTCCCATACAAAAGCTGAAAGCTGTCTGAAAAGCCACCGTCTAATATTTTTTTGCGCAGTTCAGTAACAGTCATAAGCACCCAAGCCTCTCAAGAATTATTTAACCGTTCTCAAGCCAATCAATGGTTTTTGAATCCAGCACAACATCCGCACCTTTTATTGTGTCGGCAAGCTGTTCGCACTTCGAGCATCCTACAACTGCAAACCCTTCAAGTGGATTTGAAGTGATAAAGGATATTGCTATGGCAGCAGGACTGTATCCGGTTTTTTTTGACAACTGCTTAACCCTCTCGGCGCGCTTCAGATTGGTTTCATTCACAAAGCGCTTAATAATTTTGGGATTAAGACCTTCTAGCCCATTTTCGATGTATTTCGAGAAAAAGCCCTTTGCCTGTGGCGAATAAGCCATAACGGGGATATTGTTTTTTAGGTATCCTTCGTATTCGGACCTGTCCATACATTTAAGAGTATCATCGCCCCAGGTTTCAGGTGTGCAAAAAGCCAAACTCCACTGTATTTGGGATACGCAAAACGGGGTTTTACCCTTCTTTAGCGCATAATTGTTGGCCTCCAAAATTCTATCCAACGACCAGTTAGATGCTCCAATCGCCCGCACCAGCCCCTGCTTTACAAACGAATCCAACGTGTCTATTATTTCTTCCACCGGCACATCTTCATGGTCTCGGTGAAGCAGATATATATCAACATAGCCGGTACCAAGAGCGTCAAGGCTTTCGTGAAGATCTTGGGTTAAACACTCGGCGGATAACCTTGGCTTATACATATTATCCAACGGAGGATGGCCACCCTTGGTGATAATCGTAAGCTCACGTCGGTTATTGTTGCGCCTTATCCACTCACCAATAGTAAATTCGCTTGCCTGCTCGCCGTTTGGCAACCATGAAGCATACACCCTTGCTGTATCAATAGTACGGCCACCAAGCTCATAATACAAGTCCAGAAGCCTGAAAGATTCTTCCTTGCTGATATCCGTGCCAAAATAACAGCTTCCAAGAATCACTTTGGAAAGTGTAACAACACCGCTTGAAGTGCGCAGATCTGCCGACCTCATCCTTACACCGCCTTTATTATAGCGCCGATACTATTTTCATCGTATCCCTTGCTATAAGCAGCTCTTCGTTCGTGGGAATTACCAAAACTTTCACCTTTGAATCAGCAGTCGAAATTTCAACCTCTTTACCCCGCTCAAGATTCTTTTCACGGTCAATTTTTATTCCCAAATAAGTGAGATAGCTTTGGCAAATATCCTCCCGCAATGATGGGTCATTTTCACCAATACCGCCGGTGAAAACCAGAACATCCAGGCCGTTTAATGCTGCGACATACCCGCCGATAAACTTGGCTATTTGATAACGCTGCATCTCAATTGCCAAAGCGGCATTCTCGTTCCCTTCTTTGGCAGCGTTGCTTACATCGCGGTTATCATTTGAAACTTTCGAAATTCCCAGTACACCGGACTTCTTATTAAGAAGGTCACACATTTCCTTTGGTGATATATTTTCCTTCTCTGCAATATAGGTTATAACAGACGGGTCTAACGATCCAGACCGCGTACCCATCATAATACCGTCAAGGGGGGTGAATCCCATGCTGGTGTCAATACATTTGCCGCCTTTAATTGCTGTAATTGAACATCCGTTTCCAAGGTGACAGGTTATCATTTTCAAGTCGGCAAGATTTTTGTTTAAAAACTCTGCGGCCCGACCGCTTACAAACCTGTGAGAAGTCCCGTGGAAGCCATATCTGCGGACCTTGTATTTTTCATAATATTCATAGGGTACAGGATATATATATGCTTTAGGCGGCATTGTTTGATGGAAGGAGGTATCAAAAACACATACCTGTGGCACTTTATCTCCCAATACATTTAAGCAGGCACGTATTCCCATTGCGTGCGCCTTGTTGTGCAAGGGGGCAAGCTCGCTAAGCATTTCTATATCTTCAAGCACCTTTTGGTCAACCAGGGTAGACTGACTGAAGATATACCCTCCCTGTACTATGCGGTGCCCTACTGCGGAAATCTCGCTCATGGAATCGATAACCTTAGCATCACTTTCTGTCAGAGCGTAAACAAGGCAGTTGAACGCCTCGCTGTGTGTGGGCATGTCATAGCTGGCTTCATATGTGCGGCCGTCAAACGCTGTGTGTTTAATCTTTCCATCCTGGCCAATACGCTCACACAAACCTTTTGCCAGAACCGTCTCATCGGTCATATCAAAAAGCTGATATTTAAGCGACGAGCTTCCGGCGTTGATAACTAGAATTTTCAATTTCACTTCCTCCGTTTAACAAGCAAAATAATATTGATAACAATTTTAAAATACAGTATATTTATTGTTAGTTAATACTCTAACAATGTTTTATAATACAGCATATTAAGTTATTTTTCAAGTTTTTTAAGAAAGGAATGTACCACTTTGAAAATTGCCGGTATAATTGCCGAATACAATCCCTTTCACCATGGGCATAAATACCATATATCTCAAGTTAGGCAGCATGGCGCCACGCATGTCGTTGCGGTAATGAGCGGCAATTTTGTCCAGCGTGGCGACGTTGCAATTACCTATAAGCATACAAGAGCCCAAATGGCGCTGTTGGGCGGCGTTGATTTGGTCTTAGAGCTTCCCACCCCTTGGGCAATGTCGACCGCCCAGAATTTCGCGTATGGAGCGGTATCGGTTTTAAAAGCGTTAAAAGTGGTAGACCTCCTTGCCTTCGGTTGCGAGTGCGGCGACAGCGAACTGTTAAAGGCAGCCGCCGACGCAATCGACAGCCCGCTTATAAAAATAAGCCTTGCCGAAAACCTTTCCCTTGGCAAATCTTTTGCCTCCGCTCGCCAAATTGCCGTAGAAAAAAGCTTTGGCAAAGATGTGGCGCAGGTGCTTGCAAGTCCCAACAACACACTTGCCGTGGAATATATTCAGGCCATGAAGCAGCTTAATGCCAATTTTGATATTCTTGCAGTAAAACGGATGGGCGCCGGGCATGACCAGCCGGCAGTCAAAGGCGATGTCAAGGCTTCAGCTTCGTATATAAGAGATTTAATTAAGGCAAAAAAATATTCCGAGGCCTTTCGCTTTATGCCGCCATTTTGCGCGGATATTATAAAAATGGAAATTAACCGCGGCAATATTGCAAGCATTAATAATTTGGAACGAGCTATTCTTGCTAAACTGCGGACATTAGACAGGCAGGATTTTGAAAAACTTCCGGATATCAGCGAAGGGCTTCATAACCGCATATACAGCGCAGTTCAAACCTCTTTAAGCCTTGATGAACTTTTTGACAGCATAAAAACCAAACGCTACTCCCATGCAAGAATCCGAAGGCTGATTCTTTCCGCTTTTTTAGGTATAGATAAATCCTACTTTTTAAAGCCTGTGCCTTATATCCGTGTGCTGGCACTAAATGACAAAGGCAGGGATATATTGCGCAGGGTAAAAGAACTTGCAGATGTTCCCGTTGTTATGCGCGCTAAAGATTTTAAAGAGCTAGACGATAAATCATACCGGCTTTTTGAACTTGAAAGTGCTGCAACCGATCTTTTTTCCTTGTCTACGGACACTGTAAAACCATGCGGCAGTGAATATACTAGCAAGGTTTTCTATATAAAAAAGGAGCGATGAAAATGGAAGTACAAAAAAACATTTTGGAAAGTTACGAAAGTTACGGAAGGGTACTTAGAATTTCAAACGGTATAATTGAAGCATATGTCACCCTTGACCTTGGCCCGCGCATTGTGAGGTTTGCCTTTTGCGGCGGCACAAATATTATGTACAACGACGCAAAAAAGGAATTTTTCAGCACGGATGAGGCTTACGAGCAGTATTATTACAAGGGCGCCCGCTGGTATAACTATGGCGGACACAGGCTGTGGCTAAGCCCCGAATCCTGGCCGGAGACATACTACCCTGACAACGATCCTGTTGATTATAGAATTACCGAATCGGGTGCAATATTTACCCCGGAACCTCAAACGGAAAACGGCGTTCAGCACCAAATCGAACTTATCATGGATGCTTTAAAACCTGCCATGAAGGTCATACACAGGGTAACAAACATTTCAGACCAATCCAAAGAATTCGCACTCTGGGCGCTGACGGTACTTGGCCAAAACGGCTGCGAAATAATTCCTCAAAACATCCACGACACCGGTTTGCTCGCAAACCGCCAGATTGCCGTCTGGCCGTATGCGGATCTTCGCGACGACAGAATTTATCTTGGGCATAAATATGTCACGCTAAAACAGGATCCCAATGCAACTAAACCCTTCAAAATCGGCTTTGACAATTATTCAGGGCTTGGCTACTATGTAATTGGCGACACCGTATTTATAAAAAAATACTATCCCAGCCACCCCGACGGCAAATACCCCGATGGCGGAATGTCTTTTGAAACCTATACAAACGAACTGTTCCTGGAGCTTGAGACTCTGGGCGAGTTAAAAACAATCCTCCCGGGACAGACCGCAGAACACATTGAAGACTGGTTCCTAGCCCAAACCCCCGGTGAGTTTGACCGCAAGAACGATGATTCAATCGACGCTTTTATAAACAAATTAAAATATTAAAAAGCAGTCTATCCGCACTTTGTCATAAAAAACTCCCCGAAGTAAATCTTCGGGGAGTTTTTTTAGTATTATTCAGAATTTTCAAGTTCACTTTGGTAACTTTGAGTGTTTGATGAAGATGAACCAGCGCTTGAAGAACTATTTTCTGAAGTTGTAGCATCTGAATTAGAGCTTACATTTGAAGAAGTGGTTGTCGGTTCGGAACTTGTTTCATTACTGGTTTGGTCTTCAGGGGCACTTGTTGTGTCGTTTTTAGGTTTGGAGCTGTTTTCCTGTATTTTTACCTCATCCAGCAGCTTTCCTTTGTGCTTGGTGCAGGCAGGTAAATATGTGGTTTTATACCAGCCATATGAGGTCGACGGGCAGGAAGTCGTAGCAAGCAAGCCAGTCGAAGTACAATATTTCCTGTATGTCACAAACTCACTCTGCGGGAAGTCCTTAACCTCAAGCTCTTCATGAACCTTTTTCATAACTTCGCGCCAGATTCTGGTCGCTGAGCCGCCGGACATTTCCTCCGGCTCGTCGAACCCAAGCCAGCAAGCGCCAACATAATACGGGGTGCCGCCCACAAACCATAAATCAAAAGTATCATTTGTAGTACCCGTCTTGCCGTAAATGGGCATGCTTGAGAATTTGGCAGCCCTTCCGGTACCGTATTGCCCGTTGATAACGGTCTGAAGAAGATGATTCATAACACATGCCGTGTCTTCACTCATAGCCACAACAGGATTGGTGGACTGCTCCAATATTACATTGTCATGCTGGTCTACAACCTTTATAAATGTCGTAGGCCTGTAATACTTGCCCAAATTTCCGAAAGTCGCGTAGGCGGCGGTCAGCTCGCGGGAAGTAAGCCCGTATACGCATCCGCCAAGGCCCATTGCGGCAAGGTTAATGTCGGTTATAGTCTCGCCGTTTTCATTTTTCATTGACTCAACCAGGGTAGTGATTCCGAGCTTCCCGGTTAAAAAGTCAAAAGATTTGCGCGGGGTCAGGTTCTGGACGATGCGTACCGGTATAGTGTTTACAGACCTTTCAATGGCATTTTGTACTGGTGTAAGGCCTCTGTAACCCGAATAGGCGTTTTTGGGCCATTTTTTTGAAACGCCGTTTTCCTTTATGGTAATTGGCGCGTCTTCTATCAATGACGAATAGGTAATTAAATTGTATTCAAGTGCCGGGGCATAGGCAGCAATAGGTTTCATTGTGGAACCAGGCTGTCTTGGCGAATCTGTCGCCCTGTTAAGGCTTCTGTTGACGGTCTTCTCTCCCCTGCCGCCAATTATTGCAACAATATGGCCTTCGTAATCCATAATTGTCATGCAGGATTGCACTGGCGTGCCAGGTTTTTTCTTGGATTTTACATTGAACAAACTGTCATTCTTATAAACCTCGTCAAGTGCCTTTTGCACATTAAGATCCAGAGTGGAATAGATTTTATAGCCGCCATTGTAAAAGTTTTTGGAGGCATATGTCTTGTCATAGTTATACTCTTCAATCAGAGCGTTTATAACGTCATTAATTAGCGTATCTACAAAATAGGAATTAACTTCAACCTCTTTGATAACCTCGCGGGAAGCCACCACATTAAGCTCAGTAGCGACCGCCTCGTCGTATTCAGCCTGAGATATCTTGCCCTGCTCAAGCATAAGGGACAATACCAAATTGCGCCTTTGCTTATTGTTTTCAGGGTTTTTGTCAGGGCGGTATCTTTCGGGTTCTTTAGCCATCGCAGCGAGTGCCGCGCATTCAACAAGTGTCAACTCGTTGGTATGCTTGTCAAAGTAAAAGTTAGACGCAACCTCAACCCCGCATATTCCATTGGCCAAAGCTATTGTATTGAGATAACATTCAAGAATAATATCCTTTGAATAATTCTCCTCCAGATACCTTGCCCTCATTATTTCCCTGATTTTTCGCATCGGGCGCTGAGCATTGTCACCTGTCAGATTCTTAACAAGCTGCTGTGTAATTGTAGAACCACCCTGGTTAGAGGAGTACAAATCTATAAACATGTTCGCAAAGGCGCCGAGTGTGCGCTTCCAGTCAACGCCGGTATGTTCATAAAAGCGCTTGTCTTCTACCGCAACAAAAGCATCCTTAAGGTGCTGCGGCATCTGGTCGAAGTCCACCCAGATACGGTTGTCCTGTCCGTGAAGCCGTTGATATTCCTCATACTGGTTTGTCTCTTTGTTCAGTACATATACGGTAGTAGTAAAATCAAGCTTTAACTGATTTAAATCCTCATATATTTTATCATCTACAAATCCAAAAACATAAACAGCAAAAGCGCCTACAACAAGGCATGCAGTAATAATACCAATAAGCATGACTGACAGCAGCACGCGCCCAATATTGGCCAGTACTGTGTTTTTGCGTTTGCGCTTGCCTGTTTTGGCACCGTTTTTACTGTATATGGATATAGGCACACCATTATCTGTGGATCCGTTTTTGGCAAATTTGTTTAAACTATATGAATCGGATCTACGGGAACGGGTGAATTTTCCAACTTGCCAGCGTGGTCGCTCATTTCGCATTAAACCAACCGCCCCTTTTCCTATTATTTGCTGCTAATAAAATTATTATTTGCTGGCTTATTATATCATAAATAAAACAGTTTGTGGATTACATTATTTTAACAATTGTTACAATTATATATCCGGCCATATCAATTATAAACAAAAAAATTGGATTATTATGTATAAATCCCGTGCAAGTGGGCATCATAATTATGATAATTATGCATTTTTACATAGCGCAATGTGTAAAGAAAGTGTGAAAATATGAGGAAAAAATTAATTTTACTTGTGTTAATGGTAGCTGTTACCATAATTATTGTCAGTTTGCTGCTTAACGTATCATCAAACAAAGAAAATACTGAATCTTATCAAAACATTAACTACAACAGCAGCAGTGTTACATCAATACTACCCATGTATATCGTAAAAGAATATGACGGCAAAGTTTCAGTGTTCAGATTTGGAGAAAACCTGCCGTTTGAAATACTTGAAGAAATTGTTTACTACAGCCTGCCGGAATATGACCGGGAACAGTTAAGAAAAGGTATCAGCGTTTACACGGATGAAGAATTGCAAAGATTAATAGAGGATTTTGACGGATAAAAAACCGCCTGAAATTGATTTCAAGCGGTTTTTTGCCCAAGAAAAACATAACCCCGTTCAAGGTCCATATATCCAATCTCTAAACAACAATATCAATCCGAAATTAGTAAATGATTATAAAACTATTCATTCTTGTATTTTCGAAGAAATCATCTTGTTTCTTATTTGTTGTCAATCTCAAAAATATTTCCTTCCCAGTTACGGAAGACAGCCTTTTCTGTTCCGAGGTACAACAGGTAATTCGGTAAAATCGGGGTTTTCCCAAGTCCGCCCGGCCCGTTTACAATATATGTAGGTATCGCCATACCTGAAGTACGCCCTCTTAATGACTCCATTATTTCCATACCGTCTTCGATGCGAACCCAAAAATGCGATGTGCCTTTAACCGTTTTCGGATGAAAAATATAATATGGTTTTACGCGGATTTTTAGAAGACTTTGATTTAATTTTCTCACAACGTATGGATCGTTATTAATCCCGTCCAACAACACCATTTGATTCCCAAGTGGAATACCTGCATCAGCTAGTCGTTCGCAGGCTTCTTTTGATTCCTTTGTAATTTCTCGCGGACTGTTAAAGTGTGTGTTTACATAGACAGGATGGTATTTTTTCAGTATGTTCACAAGATTTTTAGTGATGCGCTGAGGAAGGGTCACAGGCGTTCGCGTCCCGAACCTGATTATTTCGACATGCTTAATCTGTCTCAACGAGCTTAGCAGCCTGTCTATTATGGCGTCACTTAGCATGAAAGCGTCTCCGCCCGTAATCAGCACATCACGTATCTCCTCGTTTTCTCTTACATACTCTATCGCAGCTTTAATTCGGCTCCAGGGTACATTCTTGTCCGATTCCCCGATCAGGCGCCGTCTTTGGCAAAAACGGCAGTACATTCCACACACGTTGGTCACCTTTATAATCAGGCGGTCAGGATATCTTCTCGTCACAAGATTAACTGGGGTCCAACCAGCCTCGTCCATTGGATCCAAATCCCCTTCAGGATTAAGCTCTTCCGGAGACGGTACCGCCTGTCGCCTAATAGGGCAGCCTAAATTATCAGGGTCAATAAGCGACAGGTAATAAGGCGATATGGCATAACGATAAATCCTTCCAACACTTTCGATGTCCTCTAATCTTTCATGCGATATTCCTATAAGATCCGCAAAATCATTAATATTTGTAAATCGGTTAGCGAGCTGCCACCTGTAGTCGTTCCACTGCTTTTCGGTAACCACCAGATGATTCATTATTCTTTTCTTTTGAGCCTCTATCAGTTCTCTATCTTCAAGGCCTGTAAGTATTGTGTTTTTACATTGCATGTAGTCCGCTATCGAATTCTTTAACTTAGTAAACCTATCAGTCTTTGTCTGAAGTAGGGTTTTTGATGCTGAATTTTCCATCAGTCCAATAACACCTCACTTTCAAACCTATAACCTGATTAAATCACGCTCCTTAATTTGCGCTTAATCGATTAAGACAAAATATAAAACCCCTTGACAAAAAAGAACCACAAATCAAATCAGTCCGGTGACACTCACACATTAGGCGACTTTCAATTTATTAGTTTCAAGTTTCACTTTATCAAATTATTTGCAAAGTATGTGCTGCACGCGGATCTTTCCCCTGGGTTATCGCATTATTAAGTAGTCTTACAAAACAACCAGCGTGGGAATCGGCAAAGGCATTGGGGGATTAATTTAATTATAGCATAAATTGTGTTAAACACAAAACTATGCCACAAAAAAAACACGCAGTAATCCAGCAGTAACGCAACAACTTAAAAATAAGCAAAATAAAAATCCGCTTGAACCACCTTATTTTAGGCTTCTCAAGCGGATTTTTGGTCCGAGTGGCGAGACTTGAACTCACGGCCTCTTGAACCCCATTCAAGCGCGCTACCAACTGCGCCACACCCGGACGCTGCGAATGATATATTATCATGTTTTATAGAAAATTTCAAGGGTTTATTTTAAAAAGATTTATAGCAAGGGAATATAATTAACCAGCAAAACCGGATTGAACCAGCCTAACAAGGCTTTCAACTGCATCCTCTTCGTCGGCACCGTCTGCTATTATCCGTATTGCAGTACCACCAACAATACCAAGGGAAAGCACCCCTAAAAGGCTTTTGGCATTTACACGCCGTTCATCCTTTTCAACCCAGATTGAAGACCTGAATTCATTCGCCTTCTGAATGAAGAACGTAGCCGGCCTTGCGTGCAGGCCTACCTGATTCTGTACTACTACATCCTTTACATACATATATTATTCTCCTTACTGTTGGATTTTACTGTAACTTTATAAATATTATATCACAGGTTGACCCAAGGTCAACGAATCTTACTTAATTATATTTCTTTATTTAAAACTTCTAATATATATCCAAACAAATACTTTATTACTACCTGTATTTTGTAGATTATTCACATGTAACTGTATAAGATTTTCACATTATTCACAATCATTTTTAAGTTTTTTCAAAAAAATCTTGTCCTCTGGGGTCAGATTTGCTTTCTCTAATAAATCAGGGCGTTTTTTGAAGGTGACCTCCAGAGATTTCTTTCTTCTCCAGTCCTGAATGTTTGCGTGGTGTCCCGACAACAGAATTTCCGGCACACATTTGCCCATCCACTCGGCGGGCCTTGTGTACTGGGGATATTCAAGCAAACCCTTATAATGGCTTTCCTCCTCGTAGCATGAAGAGTCCGCCAAAACTCCGGGAACAAGCCTGCACACCGCATCAATGACCACCAATGCCGGCAGCTCGCCGCCCGTCAGCACATAGTCGCCAATGGATATTTCCTCGTCAACAATTTCGTCCAAAACCCTTTGGTCTACCCCTTCATAGTGGCCGCACAACAGAACGAACCTTTCCATTTTAGAAAGCTCTAATGCTTTTTCCTGATTAAATACTTTGCCTTGCGGCGACAAATATATCAAGTGTAACTTTTTGTCTCCGCATACATCTTTATAGCAGTCGTAAATAGGCTGTGCGCTCATAACCATACCCATTCCGCCGCCGTACGGCGCATCGTCCACCCTTTTGTGCTTGTCCTTAGTGTAATCACGGATATTATGGCAGTATATTCTAATCAGACCTGCCTGTCGTGCCTTCCCTATGATACTTTCAGACAGCACGCTTTCACACATTTCAGGGAAAAGGGTCAACACATCAATTCTCATCATCAAAAATCCCTTTCAAAGGCCTGATTTTTACAATCTGCTCGGGAATATCAACCGAAATTACCACATCATCAATTACCGGTATCAAATACTCTTTTCCGTCACGTTTTATGTGCCAGACATCATTGGCACCAACAGTATAGGACACATCGCAAATCTCTCCCAGATGTTTCCCCGTATCAAAATCAAGCACCCGGCACCCTATTAAATCCTTAACAAAGTATTGGCCTTCTTTTAAATCAAAATCATTTCTGTTAACATACAGCACCTGATCCTTAAATTTAACTGCTTCTTCAACTGTATCAATACTCTTGATTTTTACAAGTACCAGGTTGCCATGTACCCTTGAATTAAGAATTTCAACATAACGGCTTCCCTGCTCGTCCAAATACAGTTTGTCAAATCGCTTAAAAACCTCGGGCGAGTCACACCACGGCTGTACGCGGACTTCCCCATGAAGTCCATGGGTACTTACTATTTTACCAATCTCCAAGTATTCACACAGCATGGCAATCCCTCCTTATTATATTATTTACGAAAAGCGCAGCCTTAAAAAAGGCTGCGCTGTGTTTTGCTACTAGGTTTTAACCACCGATTTCAACCGCAATTTTCTGGTTCTGACGGTTGGCAGCGGCGCGCATAACGGTTCTGATTGCCTTTGCGATACGGCCCTGTTTTCCAATCACACGGCCCATATCGCTTTCTGCAACATGCAGATGGTAGACGATAACGCCGTTCTCGTTGGGCTCGTCAACCGTTGCGGAAACCGCGTCAGGATTCTCTACCAAACCTTTTGCCATTGCGATTAACAGTTCTGTCATTGATAATTCCTCCTAAAAAGTTGTAGGGTTTATAGTACACCGCTTTTTTTAAGCAGCGCTTTAACGGTATCAGTTGGTTGGGCTCCGTTAGCGATCCATTTCTTTGCCTTTTCATTGTCAACCACGATCTGTGAGGGTTCTTTCATGGGATCATAGTATCCGATTTCCTCTATAAAACGTCCATCCTGCGGAAATCTTGAATCGGCAACAACAATGCGGTAGAATGGAGCCTTTTTGGCGCCCATACGGCGAAGCCTAATCTTTACAGCCAAAGTTTACACCTCCCAGCAACAAGTATATATTCTAAGAGCTATAAGCCCAGAGAAATCTAAAATTTACATTCCAAAGCCCGGCGGCGGCATAAACCCGCCAAACCTGCGTTTGGAGCCTTTGGAATTCAATTGCTTAAATAATTTCTTCATCTGGTTGTATTGTCTTAACAGCTTATTTACCTCTTCAACCGACTGGCCGCATCCGGCGGCAATTCTTCTTTTTCTTGAAGCGTCGATTATTTCGGGTTTTTCCCTTTCCTTTTTAGTCATAGACTGAATTATCGCCTCAACCCTCAGAAGCTGACGGTCGTCGATATCCACATTCCTAAGCTGTTTATCCATACCGGGGAACATGGACAGAATTTGTTTTAGCGGCCCCATCTTTTTAATGCTTTGGAACTGCTGTAACAGGTCATTCAAATCAAAGGTGTTGCTCTGCAGTTTCTTGGCAGCCAGTTCGGCTTCCCTTTCGTCAATCTGCGCCTCAACTTTTTCTATTAAGGACAGTACATCCCCCATGCCAAGTATTCTGGAAGCCATCCTGTCGGGGTGGAATTCCTCCAAATCATCAAGCTTTTCCCCAACACCGACAAATTTAATGGGTTTCCCCGTAACAGCTTTGGCAGACAGCGCTGCGCCTCCGCGGGTATCGCCGTCTAATTTGGTAAGGATAATACCGTCGATTTCAAGCAGTTCATTAAAAGTCTTTGCAATATTTACCGCGTCCTGGCCGGTCATAGCATCCACAACCAAAAGGGTTTCGTGGACTTCAACCGACGATTTGATTCTTTTTAGCTCATCCATAAGCTCCGAATCAATATGAAGCCTTCCCGCGGTATCAAGTATTACAAAATCATGCCCGTAATCCCTTGCGTGTTTTACTGCTTCAACTGCCGTTATTTCGGGCTTTTGGGTTCCTTTTTCGAAAACCGGCACATCAGCCGTTTTACCAAGCACCTTCAGCTGGTCTATGGCCGCGGGGCGGTATATGTCACAAGCGACCATCAAGGGGCGGTGCCCTTTGGTTTTGAGCATTTTAGCAAGTTTTGCACAGTGGGTTGTCTTACCGGAGCCCTGAAGGCCGCACATCATAATAACCGTAGGTATCCTTGAGGCGGTTTTAATGCGCTGGTACTCGCCGCCCATAAGCTTGGTCAGCTCGTCCCGCACAATTTTAACAACCATCTGCGGTGCGGTCAGGCTCTCCATAACCTTTTCGCCGATACACCTTTCGGCAACGGTATCGGTAAAATCCCTTGCTACCTTATAGTTAACGTCAGCCTCAATCAAAGCGAGCCTGACCTCTCGCATCGCCTGTTTAACGTCGCTCTCTTTTAACTTCCCCTTAGAACGCATTTTCTTGAAAACAGACGCTATCTTGTCAGAGAGCCCTTCAAAAGCCATTGGGATAAAAAACCTCCCATTAATTTCTTAACTATTGTACAAAATTATAGGTTTCCTCACACAGATCCTTAATCTTCTCGATCAGGCTCAAATCTGTAATTGGTTTTTTCGTGTCGATCTCTTTAAGTATATCGTCCGATTTATTCTGAATACGCCTGATTTTCTTCACAAAATTAAGCCTGTTTTCCATGTCAAGTAGCTGTGCCTCTGCGCGCTTTATCGAATCGCGCACGCCCTGTCGTGAAATCCCCTCGTTTTCGGCAATTTCAGAAAGGGAAAGATCTTTGTTATAATAGCAATCCATAATAGTCTGTTGTTTTTCAGTCAGCATCTTGCCATAAAAATCAAAAAGCACCGAAAAGGTAAAATCTTTAGGCAATCAGGCCACCTCCTTAACAAAACAGACTATACCTAGTGTTAAAGATTATATTCGTATTATACACTAATTTCTCTATTTGTCAAGCAATTTGCTTTACATTGACAAAAACTATATATTGTGTATAATTTATTCGACAGACACAACATATGCATTTTACACAAATAATTCGACAAATTTTCTATATATTTATTGATAATAAAAGGAAAATACCATCTTGAATCGCATCAACATATAGTTTATAATCATTAGTACCGGAAATTTAAATACAATATCTTGTGCGAGGGGATTGATATGGTCAGATGTATCAATTCATCCACTCAAATTTTTAATCAAGCAGTAGGCTGATTTAAACTTTCCTTATTTCTCTATTATCCACCGTACGGGATAAAAAAGAGGGATTTAATAATCTTAACGTGCGGAGAAAAGGAGCCTAGTTATATGATTAAAACAATTATTAAACGCGATGGTCGCGAAGTCGACTTTGATATTGACAAAATCACCAACGCAATATTTAAAGCCGCGCAGGCAATAGGCGGCAAAAACCGGCAAATGGCCGAAAGCCTTGCAAAATCCGTGGTAAAACTATTAGAGGAGTCGGGTAATGAAAAGCCCACCGTAGAACAAATTCAGGACACCGTAGAAAAGGTGCTTATCGAAAACGGGCACGCCAGGACCGCAAAGGAATTTATCCTTTACAGGGCCGAGCGCACTCGCCGCAGGGAAATGAACACCCGGCTTATGCAAACCCTCAAAGAGTTAACTTTCAAGCCGGCAAAAGACGCTGAAATCAAGCGTGAAAACGCCAATATAGACGGCGATACCGCAATGGGCACCATGCTCAAATACGGGTCCGAAAGCGCAAAGCAGTTCTACGACATGTACGTGCTGAAACCCGACCATGCCAAGGCCCACAGGGAGGGCGATATTCATATCCACGACCTTGACTTCCTAACCCTTACTACAACCTGCTGCCAGATTGATATAGACAAACTCTTTACCGGCGGCTTCAGCACTGGACACGGGTATTTAAGGGAACCCAACGACATTGCAAGCTATTCCGCCCTTGCGTGTATTGCCATTCAGTCCAACCAGAATGACCAGCACGGCGGTCAAAGCATTCCCAACTTCGATTATGCTCTTGGCAAGGGTGTTGCGAAAACCTATAAAAAACTGTACCGCAGGAACCTCTCCAAGGCACTTGAATTGATCGGCGGTTACATCGACGCCGAAGAGGTTACCAAGCAGGCACTAAAACAGATACAAGAGACACACGGATTGCTGCCGGTGCTTAGCAACAATAACGGATACTGCGAAAAGGAAAAGGAAATCCTTATTAATGACTACAAGTACGATCCAGACGTAGTCGAAAAGGCACAGGAATTCGCCTTAAAGCGTGCGCCCATCGAAACCGACGCCGCCACCTATCAGGCTATGGAGGCCTTTGTGCATAACATCAACACCATGCAGTCAAGGGCGGGCGCCCAGGTGCCTTTCAGCTCCATCAACTATGGAACCGACACTTCGGCAGAAGGCAGGATGGTCATAAAAAACGTGTTGCTTGCGACCGAGGCTGGGTTGGGCAACGGCGAAACACCCATCTTCCCCATCCACATCTTTAAAGTAAAAGAGGGTATTAACTACAATCCCGAGGATCCAAACTACGATTTGTTTAAACTTGCCTGCAGGGTTAGCGCAAAAAGGCTGTATCCAAACTTCTCTTTCCTGGACGCACCGTTTAACCTGCAGTACTACAAACCCGGCCACCCAGAAACCGAGTGTGCCTATATGGGATGCCGCACCCGAGTTATAGCAAATAACTACGACCCGTCAAAAGAAATAGTATTCGGCCGCGGCAACCTTTCCTTTACCTCAATAAACCTGCCGAGGATTGGAATTCGCGCTCATGGCGACCTTGACCTTTTCTTCGAGGATCTTGACAGGAAGATAGACCTTGTCATAGACCAGCTGCTTGAGCGTTTCGAAATCCAGGCCCGCAAAAAGGTCAGAAACTTTCCATTTCTCATGGGGCAGCATGTATGGATTGATTCCGAGAAGCTTGGCATCGACGACGAAATTCGCGAAGTAATAAAACACGGCACATTGACATTAGGCTTTATAGGGCTTGCCGAAACCCTTGTAGCTCTCACCGGCCATCACCATGGTGAGTCCGAAGAGGCTCAGAATTTAGGCCTTGAAATTGTAGGATACATGCGCAAGCGCATGGACGAAGCTTCAAAGAAGTACGGGCTAAACTTCTCACTCATCGCCACCCCTGCCGAAGGGCTGTCCGGTCGTTTTGTGAACATGGACCGCAAGCTCTACGGAGTCATAAAAGGAGTAACCGACCGCGAGTACTACACCAACTCCTTCCACATTCCGGTTTACTACGAAATTTCGGCATACGACAAGATCCGGCTCGAAGCTCCATACCACAGCCTCACCAACGGCGGGCATATTACCTATATAGAAATGGACGGCGATCCCACAACCAATCTTGAAGCATTCGAGGCGGTAATCAGGACAATGAAAGAAGCCGGAGTGGGATACGGCTCCATCAACCACCCGGTTGACCGCGACCCGGTCTGCGGCTACACTGGTATTATCAACGACGAATGCCCCAACTGCGGCAGAAAGGAAACCAGCGATATGCCAATAGAGCGCATACGCCGCATTACCGGTTACCTGGTCGGTACACTCGACCGCTTTAACAGCGCCAAGCGCGCCGAAGTAAGGGACAGGGTCAAGCATTCCATTAGTTCATGTTTGGAGGAGCTATAATTTGTCACAAGAAGTAAGACTTGCCGGAATTATCAGAGAATCTATTGTAGACGGCCCTGGCTACAGGTTTACAGTCTTCTGCCAGGGCTGTCCTCACCGTTGCGAGGGATGCCACAACCCCCAGACCCACCCTTTCGAAGGCGGCAAGCTGGTCTCTATCGACAGATTGTTTGAGGAAATAAAAAACACAAAACTTATCAAGGGCGTTACATTCAGCGGCGGTGAGCCATTTTGCCAGGCCAAGCCCTTGGCAGAACTGGCAAAAATGATCCACGGCATTGGAATGGATGTAATAACCTACACCGGATACACATACGAAGAATTAATCGAGGGAGCCAACCGTGAAAACGGTTGGCTTGAACTGCTGCAAAACAGCGATTACATAATCGACGGAAGGTTTATTCTTTCCCAAAGGACCCTGAACCTTAAGTTCAGGGGCTCCAAAAACCAGCGAATAATCGATGTCAAAAAATCTCTTGAACAGGGAACAGCTGTTACCACCGAGCTTTAATGGGGATGTGTGGGGTCGATGTCAAGTTTTAGGAAGTTAATCTGCGCCATACTGGCTTCAATACTGTGTTTCTGCACGGCTGCCTGCGGCAGCTCAACTGCCGACGCGGTAATAAAATTTGAAATGGATTCTACCTTAAAAAATATTGATCCCCAACTTGCCTTTTCGCCATCCGAGCTTTTAATTGTCAGAAATACATTCGAGGGATTGTTCAGATATGACGACGGAGGCAAACTTATCCCCGCCGCTGCAAAGTCCTACACCCTTTCCGACGACGGGCTTATCTATACCTTTTATTTATCAGAAGGGCTTGTTTGGCACGACGGCACTCCGCTAAAAGCCCAGGATTTCGAGTTTGGGTTAAAACGGGCGGCAGACCCCGCCCTTAAATCCCCGCACTCATATTTACTGTCAGGCATAAAGAATGCCGACGCGATAATCGCAGGAAACCGCTCCCCCGATGAGTTGGGGGTAATGGCTTTAAGCGATTACGTCCTTGAAATAATGCTCGAAAAACCAAACCCGGATTTTTTAACCCTGCTTACTAACCCAGTATTTATGCCCTGCAACCGGCAGTTTTTTGAAAAATGCGCAGGCAAGTACGGGCTTAGTGCCAATACTGTATTGTCCAACGGCCCGTTTTACGTCAAAATTTGGGACTTGGAAACGGGAAATATTAGGCTCAACCGCTCGGGCGAATATAAAGGCAATATAAAGACGCTTCCTTCAGCCGTTCAAATTTATACAAAAAGTGAAACAAGCACGTTAATAGAAAGGCTTAAAAGCAAGGATGTAGATATCGCCGAACTGAACTATTCACTAATTGAGCGGGTACAGGGCAGAAAAACCGTTGAAATCTATGATACCTGTTACTGCCTGCTGATAAACCCTCAGTCAAACATCGGTTCAAATTTGATACGCAGAGCTTTTTCCTTATCAATACACCGCAATGCGTATACCAATGAAATGCCTAACTTTTTCAAAAGGGCAGATTACCACATTCCGCCGGACCTTAAAGTCGCGAACAAAAAGATATCAGAAATATTCAGCTTTGTTTATCCGGTGGATTACGATCCCGTCCAGGCCCGCGGGCTGTTTTTAGAGGGTATATCTAAGCATCCGGGCAAAAAGTTCCCCTCAACCACATTGCTGTGTATCGACGACCCATCTGTCAGAACCGTTGCCACCTCAATAGTCCAGCGCTGGCAGCAGGACCTTGGCGCATATATCAATATCAGCTTTGTGGATTTAAGCAAAATGAAATCGCTGGTTATGTCTGGCGACTACCAGCTTGCACTATATCCTGTTTCATCGGCGGACGATTCGGCAATAAATCTGCTTAAAAAATTTACCTCCAATTCGCCAAACAATTTTTGCGGTTTTTCAAACGCTGAATTTGATACGCTTGTCGAATCGCTTAAAGATACAACCGATGAAAACGAGTTAATACAAAAATTAACAAAGGCCCAGCAGATGCTGTTTGAATGCTATACTGCAATCCCAATATTTTTCTCGCCGCGAGTATTTGCTGTTAGCGACAATATTGTAAACTTTAACCCGGACCTTAAAAGCGGGAATATCGACTTTGCCTTTGTCGGAAAGAGGAGCACAATAAGATAAAAACCTTCGGCAAAAGCCGAAGGTTTTTTTATTTTTATTTTTTATTCTTTTTATTAATTATCGGAATTACGACGCATGCAACGACTATAAAGAGGCTTATTACCGCAAAGGTTATAATGGCTGGATGAATTCCCTCATCACCCGTTTTGGGGTTGTTAAGTATGCGCGGCTGGCTTGGAGAGGTATTCTCATAAGCTTTATTTAACGCGTAAAGCGCGGGTATTACTTGGTGGGTGCTAAAGTAATCCGGCTCATTGCCTTGCTGATATGCGAACCCTCCGTTTTGTGCCTGATAGGACATCAGTGCAGTGGCCGCCTTGTACCATGTGTTGTCAAACAGGTCTTCTCCGATAAGATAAAGTCCGATAATCGCGAGCGCCTGCGAACAGGAATTGGCGGCAGCATACTCGTCTTTTCCAACAAAGTTACCATCAGCCGTTAATACGCTTTTCAAATATTCAATCGTAGGCTTTGAGTTTGATTTACCGTATTCGGTAAAACTCAAAGCCGCAAGCGCAATCCCGCTTGTATCCACGTTTCCGACATTTGACGAATTGTCGTACGTATACCCGCCGTCGCGTTTTCTAAGGGATATAAGGTAATCCACGGCATTTTGGCTGTTGTAATCTACGTCTGCCAGTTCAAGGGCAATTATGTTAAACGCATGGCTGTTGGCGGTCGAATTTTCGCTAAAGGCTCCGTTGTCTTTTTGGCGTCTTGTTAATTCGGCAGTAAGGTCCTTTCCCTCAAAATCAGCGGGGTCTTTTCCCATAATTATAAGTGAAATAATAGCCTTTGCAATATCTGTATCAGGCGTGCTTTCGCTAAAATCGACAGCGCTAATATTGGGCACCATAAATGAGTACTCAGGGTCTTCCATTTTGCCTGCCGCCGCAACACAAAGCAGCGACCAAATATCGGCTGTAACCTCCGATTTGTGGTTGTTTTTTATATATTCCATCGCGCTGTCAATCTTCTCATCAAACCCATAGTAAATAGCACTAACATTTAAAACCGGAAAAACAAGGATTAATACCGATACAACAAGCAAAACGCCAACCTTTACTTTCTTCATGTCAGTCTTCCTTTATTGCAAAAGTTTTTTATATAATATCATTTTGAAGCTTTTGAGTCAATAAAATAGCAATTCGATAAAAACTATTTAAAATTTACCAAATCTATGCTAATATTAGTTTATAATGAAGTATTGTTAGAAAGAAGTGTCAGAGAATGCAAAAGCATATCAAAAAATACAAATTTATGCGCGTTATTATTAGCGTAATTATTGTATTAGCGTTGCTTTCCAATTCGCTCTTGACCTTTGCACTTGATAAGCTGGACCATATTACCTCAAGCTATTTTTACGAGGATTACTATAGACTGGATGTTTTAGACAACCAGAGAATCCAGATTTCCGGAAGAACAAGCACCGAAAACATAAAGTTTCAGGTAAGCGTCAAATACCACGAAGAGGCCACCAAAGTAATCGGCAATGTGGACCAGTCCTCCGGTAATTTTAGCGGTACGATTGATCTTTCCGGGCTTCAACCGGATACATACTTCATATACCTCTATTTTTCCAAAAACTTGTACTATTACAGGGGTATTCTTATTCCCTTCCCTGTCGTTAAAACCGAAACCGAAATTTATATACCTGCTTCCGAATACTATCAGAAAAACAACTCATTTTCGCGAATGCTCTCTGCCCTTGACCCTGCCGATTATCTAAGCACCGAAGGCCTTTATGATACATACGAGCATTACCTTGAAATAAAGCAACAGGCCGAAGAAATAGTCCATGGCGCCACCAATGACTATGAAAAGATTTTGCTGATTCACGACTGGGTGGCCGAAAACATCTACTACGACTGGGCGGGATTGCGGGACGGCACATGGCTAATAGACTACGAAACCAAGCAAAGTCCTTACTATGTATTTCAGAATAAATATGCAGTCTGCCAGGGCTATTCCCTGCTTTCCCAGCTTATGCTCCGCTCGGTGGGTGTACCCTGCCTGTGGATTTCCGGTTATGCTAAAGGCGCCGGTACAGCCCCTACCGATGACGAGAACGACTCCAACCACGCCTGGAACGCAGCATATGCCAACGGCAGATGGGTGCTTTTCGACTCCACCTGGGACAGCTCCAACAGGCGTGACTATAATGAAAACGGCGAAATTGATGATTTCCCTGGTGAAATCAGGCACACCTATTTTGACTCCAGCATTGAGGCATTTTCATTCGATCATAAGCTGCTCGAAATAGAAAAAATAACTTTCGGCGATTTCAAGCTTGAATACGTTAACGGTGAATTCTGGGTCACAGAATATACCGGGACTGGCCCGGTAGCCGTTGTCCCATATTCCTTCGGCGGCATCCCGGTAACACGGATTTGTGATGGGGCTTTTGACGAACAGACCCTCATAAAGACATATGTGGGTAATGATTTACATGTGGAACCCGGACCGCTTGAGAAAATAATTATACCAAACAGCATTGAAACTATAGAAAAATATGCCTTCACATGGGTTTACTATCCGGGTCCAAATCGCATGCCATATAGGATAGAAACCCAAATTGTCGCCAACGATGACTCCGCCGCTGCCGATTATGCAAGAACATATGATTATAATCTTGTGGAATCCCTGCCACTCGAAGACTTTACGCTTAATAAGACCGAGATTGTCCTTTCAACCGACATGCATGAATTTTTGTATATTTCCACTACTGAAAACTCGGTATTTAATTCCCTTACCTTTACCTCAAGCAATTCCGCTGTCGCCGAAGTTACCGAAAACGGTGTCGTTATTGCCAAGGGCACTGGCACTGCCCAAATCACCGTCACTGCCGACGGTATCACCAAAACCTGCGAAGTTACGGTTACTTTGTCAAGGCATGAAGCCGTAAGCTTAAAAATACAGTCCCTGCCCGACATTGATTTAATTACGCTCGATCACAAAGATATTGTCCTCGGCGCCAAAACAAGTTACGACAATTTGTCTGATTATGAAAAGGCTTTAGTAGTAAATGTAGAAAAGCTTTTTGAAGCTGTCGAGAAGGTCAATGAATTAATTGAGCAGGAAAATGAGCCTGAGGAGCCGGAAGTTCCCGAAGAACCGGAACAACCGGAAGAACCTGGACAACCTGAAGAACCTGAAAATCCGGAAGAACCCGAGGAACCCGAAGAGCCAACTGAACCTGAATTCAGGCGTGGGGACGTCGACGGGGACGGCAACGTAACAGTTGTAGACATTATTTCTATAAGGGCATATATAATGGGAATAAAAGTCCTTAATGATGCGCAGATTCTAGCGGCTGATTTGGACGAATCAGGCACCATAACGGTTGTCGATATCGTCGCGCTTAGAAGAATCATTATGAACGGGTAATAATAAAAAAGACGGGCAGCATTCGACTGCTCGTTTTTCATCCTGGATTTTGTAAATGCCTTATGGAAAGGTTGCAATAGCCTTGTATATCCCAAAATCAGCACAATTAATTATCGACCGCCTAGAATGCAGCGGTTTCGAAGCCTATTTAGTCGGCGGGTGCGTTAGGGACAGCCTGCTGGGCCTGCAGCCCGAAGATTACGATATCTGCACCAGTGCGCCTCCGAGGCAAATCCTCGAGTGCTTTAAAGATTATACGGTAATTGAAACGGGAATAAAACACGGCACCGTAACCGTTGTTATTGAAGGAAAGTCTTTTGAGGTCACCACCTTTAGGGCAGACGGCACATATTCCGACAATCGTCGCCCTGACTCGGTCACATTTGTTAAAAGTCTTAAAGAAGACCTTGCCCGCAGGGATTTTACCATAAATGCCTTGGCTTTTAACAGCCGGGTAGGGTTGGTTGATTATTTTGGCGGCCGAAATGATCTGGACAGGCAATTGGTCAGATGTGTGGGCAACCCCAGGGAGCGTTTTCAGGAAGACGCGCTGCGCATTATACGAGCACTTCGTTTTTGCAGCACCTTAAATTTTAATCTGGAGCCTGAAACCTTCAGAGCCGCGGTGGAACTTAAGTCGCTTCTTAAATATATAGCGAATGAAAGAATTTCATCAGAGTTTAACAAACTGCTTTTGGGAAAGGGCGTAAAACCAGTCCTTCTAAACTGCCACGAAATTTTATCGGTCATAATACCGGAAATTTCCCAAATGATAGGGTTTATTCAAAATAATCCATGGCACCATTTGAATGTCTGGGAACACACAGCACAGACTGTTACAAGCGCCCCACCTGACCTGATTGTAAGGCTTACCATGCTGTTTCACGACATGGCAAAGCCAAAATGCTATACCGTTGACAGCAAAGGTATTGGGCATTTTAAAGGCCACCAGAAAGCAAGCGCAGAGATTGCCCAAAAACGCCTTAGGCAGTTAAGGTATGATAACAAGACCATAGAACTGGTAACCAAACTGGTGCTTTATCACGATGATGAAATAATTGCGGATGAAAAGCACATAAAGCGTTGGCTTTCAAGGTTTGGCGAAGAAAATTTCAGGCGCTTAATAGAAGTAAAACGTGCTGACAGGCTTGGGCAAAACCCGCATAAAGTATCAGACAGTTTAAAAGCGCTTGGCAGGATTTTGGAAATGCTTGACCAGATAATTAAAGAAGGCAAATGCTTTAGGCTGCGCGATCTTGCCATTAACGGGCATGACCTTATCGCCATTGGTTTTAAAGAGGGCCGGGACATAGGAATTTGCCTTAACGAATTATTAAATTTGGTAATGGAAGACAAGTTGCCAAACGAGAAAAAAGTTTTGCTTGAATATGCAGAAAACTTATGGAAAAACAAAAAACCGCTGTAAAGCGGTTTTTTTAATACTCAAATTTATTAATCAAATATTCGTTTTCCGTTTTAATAAACTCAATCTCAGGCTCTATCTTTAGTGTTCCGTATTCTTGGTCCTCTAATATCACCTGGCAAAAAGCCGTTACTGTATTCTGTGTCTGTGCAACTGCTATTTGAAGAATTGACTGTATTTTTATTCTGTTACTGTCAGTGCTGTTCTTTAATTTTTCATAAAACTCAGCGGATATTATGTCCTTAACCGAACCCAAATTCCCGTCCTGCAAAGAATGCAAAAACATTGTAGCCCGTTGGGCAATTTTTTCGACAGTTTCAGAGTCAAGCGAGTGGGTATTGTCAATGATTTTAATCTCCGTCTGTCCAATATTCCTGCCAATCCCCGCCATGCTGCTATTGAGACTTTTAATCTTTCTGCCGAGCGAACTGACGTATACCGTAAAAGAAATCGCCAAAACCAGCACCAAACCTAATGTTAACAGGGTTAAAAACGGGCTTGCGTTTTTCATTTTGAACAACCCATTTCTTGTTTTTATTTAAAATTGCCATAAAAATAACACTTTATTCACTTTTTCCTCTGTTTGAAAGCTCGAGTTTTTTAATAAAATCGCTTACATAATTTGAACCGCGGCTAGCAAATATCCCGGTAAGTACAACGCCCAAGACCGGCCAATAAAAATAAATCCCGATAGCTTTAAAAATATCAGCCCCCGTCGCCAGGCACAGCAGGATTGATATTGTCATGGCGCAGAGCTGCGTTATTGCGGTTTTGGCATTCCCTCCAGCAAACCAGTCATAAATGTTCTTTCCGTATTGAATAAGTCCCTCGATAACCACCGAAAGGGTCAAAAGCAGCAAAATCCCGTTCATAATACCCTACCCCGCATAATGTTCTAATAAACTATATGTCCATTAAAGTTTTTATATAACAGATCACTCCCCATAATTTGGAGTCACACAAAAGGTTACAAATATGTTACAATACCATTCCGCAGAGCCATAAAAAGTTTTTTGAAAGGAGAATTAAAATGAAGAAGTTTATTTCAATGTTAAGCATAATAATCGTATTATCGATATTTACTATATTTTCACTTCCGTCAAGCGCCGCTGAAAATAGCAAAACTGCTGGAATGGTGACAACCGCAAGCTCATCCTTAAACGTCAGAAGCGGAATGTCAACCACGTCTGCGGTAATCGGCAGCCTTGCACGGAACTCATACGTAACCCTTATTTCAAAAAGCGGTTCGTGGTGGTATGTAGAATACGCAGCGGGCAAATTTGGTTATGCCCACGCAGACTACATAACCCCAGTTAACGGAAGCTATGAAGCGTATGTCAATACAGCAAGCAGCAACCTAAATGTCAGAATCGGTGCCGGCACAAATTTTGCAGTTAAAGACAGCCTGCCCAAAGGCGCAAAGGTCATAGTAATTTCACAGGCAAACGGCTGGAGCAGGATTCTATACAAAGGAACCCAGACCGGTTATGTAAGCAGCAACTATCTTGGCACCAATTCGGCCAATACGGTTAAATACCCGTACATCAAGCTCAATGTGCCAAAATACAGCCAGATTGACAGCAGGTGGAGCGGACACAAAATTGCAAACTCCACGATCGCGAAAATTGGCTGTGCAACAACCTCCCTTGCAATGACCGAGTCCTACAGAACCGGAACCACCATTTATCCCGACGCCATGGCCAAAAGGCTGTCATACACTCCCGACGGTGCTGTGTATTGGCCAAGCAACTATGTATCATCCACAAGCAGTAACTACCTTGAAAATATTTATGCCCTGCTAAAAGCCGGCAAACCTGTAATAGTGGGTGGTAAAAAATCAAACGGTTCGATGCACTTTGTTGTTGTAACAGGTTTTATTGGTGGAAATACGCTTGCAGCCTCAAACTTCACGGTAAATGATTCCGGCTCTGCGTATAGAACAAATCTGCAGCATTTGTTCAATGAATACCCAAACTTTTATAAAATCATTTACTATGTATAAAAAACCACCCAAACGGGTGGTTTTTTTATAATTTTACTCTCCGAACGGGAAGTTAAATTCATTTCTATTTTTTGCGGAAGTAGAGTTATAACTGGAGGTCCCCTTGTCCTCAATTAGCTCGGCGACGAAATTTACCGGCCCGCTGCTCGTTTCTATTGTCAGGTCGATCGTATCGCCGGGTTTGGAATCCTCAATTACGTCCAGGATAACAGCGCTTGAGGTAATTTGTTTATCGTTGACATGGGTTATAATATCCCCGACCTTTATTCCCTTATTGTAAAGGCTGCTTTCCGCGCTTATCTGCTGAATAACCAGGCCTCTTTTGCTGTTGTTAAGCTCAGCGGTAACCGCGTCAATCTCGGTATAGGTAATGCCAAGCTTTGCACGGTTGGCAACATATCCATTTTTAATTAAGGAATCAACCACCGTTTTCATAATAAGGCTCGGTATTGCAAACCCTATCCTATCGTATTCCTGCCCGGACATCTTAGATGATGTAATGCCAATAACCTGTCCGTGCATATTTACCAATGCCCCGCCGGAACTTCCGGGATTAATAGCCGTATCGGTTTGTATATACTTCATGGAATAGTTAGAGTTTGCCGAAATAATCCTTCTGTCAACCGCCGAAACAATTCCTTCGGTAACGGTGGAGGGAAGGGACAGCCCGTTCGGTTTCCCAATGGCTATTACCTTTTCGCCTACAATAACCTGGCGGGAATCGCCAAAGGTCGCAGGTGTTAGCCCCTTTGCGTCTATTTTTAGCACAGCAATGTCGCTTCTTAGATCTCCTGCCACAAATTCGGCTTTATACTCAGAACCGTCGCTCGTTACCACCAGAAACTGCGGGGACGGAATGGACGCATAAATATGGTCGTTGGTTACAATATACCCGTCCTCGGAATAAATTACGCCCGAGGCCTGCGAGGTTGCAGTCCGGTCCTCTTTGCTGTAAACTGCAATCCCAACAACCGAATCCTTTACATTCTGATATACATACTCAGTTGTATTTGCCTGCAATCCGGTGACGTCGGGTTTGGGCTCCAAATCAACTGCGGGAGCGTTTCCAGAAGGTTTTGCTGTTAATCTGCCAGCATAATACCCGGCAGTAATACCACAACTTAACAGAATTACAAAAGCTAGTATCAAGGCAAAAACCTTAAGGCCTTTGTTGCTGACCTTTTCACTGCTGCCCGGTTTAACGGGGCTGAACTGCAGGGTGGTTTGGTTTGTGTCATTCGCAGGCAGATTATACATCTGCGGAGGGAAGTTGGGTGCCGGCGGGTTCTGCCACAAAGGATACTGGCCAAAATTTGGCCTGAACTGCTGGTTGTATAGGGGAGGATTATTCCTTGCCTGCCAGTACCCTGGATTGTAGTATGGGCGCTGTTTGGCGGGATTCTCATAAAAATTAGGCTGCTGTCTTTCCTCCGGTTGGCTGCCATCTGTCGGAGCCTGGTCTTCTATTATATTGCCATTATTAGCAATATCATTCCCTTCAATATTGCCGTTATTGGCTGTTTCATCGCCTTTCGGCTGATAGTTTTCCTCTTCCGGCTGAACATTTTGCATTTCCTGTGTGTCGTCTTCGTTTTTCGGGGCAAATTCCCTGTCATCAGGCCTGTTTTCAAACTCGTTCATATAAAAAACCAACCTCCAAAAATTTTTTAAGCTGGGATTTTAAATTCAAATTCGGTATATTCACCTGGCATACTTCGAACAGTTATAGTCCCTCGGTGTATATCTATAATAGTCTTTACAATATACAGTCCAAGTCCTGTGCTCTCCTTTACCGCTGAACGGGATTTGTCGGTCTTGTAAAACCTTTCGAATATATAGGGAAGTTCTTTTTGTGGTATACCCTCGCCGGAATTCCTGATTTTAAATATAACATATCCGTCATTATCAGTGTAAATATTAAAGCTGATATAACCGCCCTCGTTTGTAAATTTAAGCGCATTGTCCACAAGATTATATATAACCTGGTGTATCAGGTCCTTGTCTGCGTTTACTATTACCTCGCTAATTCTATCAAGGCCCCTGATATCTATATTTTTGGCTTCAATCCGCTGTTCCTGTGAAACTACAATAGAAAAAAGCACTTCGGAAATATTAAAGGCCGTAACGTTCAGCTTCATCTCGCCCGACTCGAGTTTGGCAAGGCTCAGCATCGACTGAACAAGCCTGGATAACCGCTTAATTTCGCTTGATACGATTTCAAGGTAATATTTATGTTTATCAGGCTCAATGGTTCCGTCAATTATCCCGTCTATAAACCCGCCTATAGTGGTCATGGGGGTTTTAAGCTCGTGCGAGACATTCGCTATAAAGCTGCGCCTCATACCCTCTAGCTGTACAAGCGAGTTCGACATCTGGTTAAAAGCCAGCGCCAGTTCCCCTATCTCGTCGTCGCTGGTAATTGGTATGCGTTTTGAAAAATCGCCCTTGGCCATGCTGCGCGCCGCATCCGACATAAGCCTTAAAGGTCTTGTAAGCCTGAAGGTTATGGCATACATTGAGAAGAACATCAGTATAAGCGGTATAGCGGAAGAAAGCAGAAACATCCTGAAAATATTCCCAAGAAAGCTTTTAAGGCTTGAAGCGGGAGATGAAGCAAATACCGCACCTATCGTGTTGCCCACGGTATCATACAGCGGAATGCCAATGGTATAGAAAACGTCGTTATACTTGTTGTCCATAGTCCCAACTTCATAGTATTCGCCCTTCACGGCTGCACTAATTATGCGCTGGGAAATGGCCGATTCATTATGAATGCATTTTCCCGAAATTATCCAGTCATTGCAGCTGCAGACAAACACATTGCCTCCGGAATCGGCAAGAAAAATATTGGCCTCTATGGCACGGCCCAACACCCGGATTATCATGCTCATATTATCGAGAAAATCCTGGGTTTTCATACCCTCCGTGGCAATGGTCGAAATCGTCCTGCAGTTTTCAGAAAGCAAGGAGCGTTTTTCCCTTGCCAAAAAACTGCTTACAAAAAAACTTAGCGTGGTCATTATAAATGTAAGGCTTAAAATAACAATAACCGCGGTAGTAAGAAAGTATTTTTTGAACAGATTAAGTTTCATCTTCTGTTTTCACTTTCAATTATCTTTGACTTCAAATTTATATCCCACACCCCACACAGTCTTAAGCGACCAGTTGGGCGATACACCTTCCAGTTTTTCGCGCAGCCTTTTGACATGAACGTCAACAGTACGGGAGTCACCGTAGTAGTCAAAACCCCATACCTCGTCAAGCAGCTGGTCTCGGGTATACACCCTGTTGGGATTGCTTGCCAAATGATATATCAGTTCAAGCTCTTTGGGCGGAGTGTCAATTTGGACACCGTTCACTATCAATTCGTAGTTTGTAAGGTTAATAACCAGTTTATCATATCTGACTTCTTTAACATCACTGTTTTCCTCTGGGGTGGTGCGTCGAAGCACCGCTTTAATACGGGCCACAACTTCTTTGGTATCGAACGGTTTGGAAATATAGTCATCCGCCCCAAGCTCAAGCCCCAAAACCTTGTCGAAGGTCTCGCCTTTTGCAGTAATCATAATGATGGGCACCGAGGAGGTCTTTCGGATTTCCCTGCAAACCTGCCAGCCATCAAGTTTTGGAAGCATTATATCAAGCAGCACCATGTTTGGCTTTTGAGTTGAAACCATTTTTAAAGCGGTTTCCCCGTCATAGGCAACAATTGTTTCAAAACCTTCCTTTTCTAGGTATAGTCTTAACAGTTCACAAATGTTTTTATCGTCATCCACTATTAAAATTTTGGCCTTAGACACTGTTACCACGACCTTTAAAATTATGTATAAAATACCTTTTGCTATTTTACGACATGGTTATTAACAGAATGTGAACCTGTTGTCAATAAAATTATATAATTTTAAAAATACTATAACACAAATTTTGGCATTTTTAAATATTAAAATGAATATCGCCGCCGTTAGCTCAAACAATATTAAAAATAAAAGCGAAAGGCGGAAAGCTTATGAGCAATAAACCTTTTACACCGCCCTACTGGACCGATGTCAACACTCCACCAGCGCAGTACCAGTGGCTTGACAGGAATATCAGCTGCGAAGTGGCAATCATAGGCTCCGGCATAGTGGGAGCAATGTGCGCCGAAAGGTTTTCCCGTGCCGGCATTGATACGGTCCTTGTCGGTGAACAACCGGTAGGATACGGCTCCACCGCGTTTTCGCAGGGGGTAATAAACTATCAAACCGAATACGGGCTATTGGAACTTGCAAAATTAATTGGAATTGATAATGCCGTTGAGGTATTTAAGCTGTGCGAAAAAAGCATTGATACATTGGAAAACTTATGCGAACAGTTTGACATAAATGTGGATTTTACAAGAACAAATTCGCTATACTATACCGACAATACATCCGAAGTGGCAGAAATCAACCAGGAATATCTTGCCCTCCACCACAACGGCTTTTCGGTTGAGTGCGTGAACCCCCAAACAGCCCAAAACAATTTTTCATTCCCTATTCAGGCCGGCATTATTTCCAATGGCCTTTGCGCCACATTCAACCCCTATCTTCTGGCACACGCACTTGTCAAAAAAGCCATGCAAAACAATTGCCGCATATACGAAAACACCGCCATAAGCTATATTTCAGGCAGTAACGGCAACTTCAGACTTCATACCACACTGGGGAAAATAATCAAGGCAAGAGAAATAATAATGGCCACGGGAAACAAAAAATACAAAACATTTCCCTGTAAACCGCACAAAAAAGTGGTTTTAACGCTTGTTACGCGGCCATTATCGGACTTTTTAGGGTGGCCCGGGCGCTGCGTAATACTGAATTCCGGAAAAACACGTATTCGGCTACGCATCACGCCAGACAACAGAATTATTATCAGCGGGAACAGCAGCGGCCCGGTAGGTTTGGGAGCAGCAAAACTGCTGAAAACCAGAACATCGGAAAATATCGTCCGGCTCCATGAAAAATTGATTTCAATGTTTCCCGGAATCAGGGAAATACAACCGGAATACTGTTTCCTTAATCATTACGTCCATGTTAAAGATATGCTTCCGGTAATCGGACAAAGCAAAATTCCGGGCATAGACTTTGCGCTGTGCCCCGGCGAAAACGGAACCGCCTTTGCAAACATTGCTGCCGACATTTTGTTGGCGCAGCACACTGGAAACACGCCAACATATTCCCGCATTTTTTCACCTGCGAGGTTTGCGGAATAAATATATACAAAAAACAATCAGCCGGCACATACAGTGCCGGCTAAAATTATTTCCTTAAGGCCAATACACTTGCTACAATTGTCAGGATGAAAAACAGGGTAACAAGTATTTTTGTAAAACGTGCAAGCCTTGCCTGCTTGGTTCTGGAATTGTTTTTTGAAAGAAAGGTGTCCGAAGTACCGGAGATGGTGCTTATTCCGGTGCGGCGACCCTCCTGAAGCAGAATAAGCGCTATAAGCGCAAACGATACAATTAAAATACCAATTCCAATAATGATTTCTGCAACACCCACTACCGTCACCTCCGGAATGTTAATTTGTTAAATAATAACACGATAAAACGGATTTGTCAATCAGTTCAAGGCTTAATTGGAAAATCCATGTTTTAAACCGTCGAACCGCAGCAGCCTCTGAAAATGCCTGAAAGGTTTAAAACCCTGTCCTTTTCATCATCTATAAATCCAAGGCTTGAAAGCAGCCCGGACAAATTCCCGTCAGAAAACCTTGCGATGTGTATTTCCCGCAAAAGCGCCATATGCAGCGCAGACCTCAAAATGCCGTCGGCCAGCGCCGGATTGTCAACAGGCTCAAGGGCCTTTATTGTGATTTCATTTCCGTTCAAATCAAAAAGGCAGTACCCTAACTGCTTAAAATCTTCCTTTGCAACCACCGCGCAAGAGCCGTCTTCAAATTCAACACCTTTTTCTTGGAATAAAGCTTTAACCTCTTCTTTTTCTTTTAGAGGGAATATTTGTATCATCCTGTTCACCCACAAGTTTGTTCGATTTACCGGCTTTGTACAGCTGCGCAACTTCTGCTTTGGTCAAATACCTCCACCTACCCGGGCGCAGCATGCCAAGTTTAACCCCCGCAATCTCAGTCCTTTTAAGCCGCTTTACCGTAAGCCCCACCTGTTCGCACATTCTTCGGATTTGCCTGTTTCTGCCCTCATACAGCACAATTTTTAGAACCGTCCGGTCAGGCTCCCTTGTTATTACGTCAACATCACAAGGCAGGGTTTTCCGCCCATCCAACATAAGCCCTGCCGTAAGCATATTTATCTGTTCTTCGGTTACCTGCTCCTTAACCGTAACCCTGTATGTTTTGGGCAGATGGTGGGAAGGATGTGTCAGCATGTTGGCAAACTCGCCGTCATTCGTCATAATAAGCAGGCCTTCCGAGTCCTTGTCCAGCCTGCCAACAGGATATATGCGCTGCTTAATATCGCCAACAAGCTCCGCAACACACTTTCGGTCAAGTTCATCGTTAAGCGTAGTAACATACCCGCGGGGTTTGTAAAGCATAACATATATTTTTTCTCCCGGTGCAACTACCGGTTTTCCTTTTACAGTAATCCTGTCCTTTGCAGGGTCAATTTTTTGCCCCAACTCGGCAACCTTGCCGTTTACCTTTACTTTGCCAGCAACAATTAACTCCTCGGCTTTGCGCCGAGAAGCTATACCGCATTCCGACAAAAATTTTTGCAACCTTACTTTCCTATCCACTATTTTTTCCCCGTTTAAATATATAATGACAGCAGCCTAAGCTGCTCAACCAGCCTTTCCAAAAATGATTTAGGCTCGGGCGGCTTTATCTGCATATCCGCGGCCGCCTTGATATTTGCCCGCGTAATCGTTTTTCCGTCAAGCAGATATTCAATATACCCTACAATATCTCCCCTGCTTATTGGGGCATAAATAAATTCAGGCAAATGGACCTTTGCGGTAATATTTTTATGCTCATTCCCCGTAAGCCCAAGCCTAACCTTTTCAATTTCAAGCCTAACCCTATCAGCTTCGCCCGAAATCACCGGTATGGTGTCATCAGAGAGGGGCACTTCAAGCTCATAATTTTCAAGGCAGGACAGCCCGAAATCCAGCATGGCCATGTGGTCATTCCAGTCATCAGGGGCATTAAGCGTTACCGCAATAACTTCCTTGTTGTCCCTGCTTGCGGCCGACACAAGGCACCTGCCTGATTTTTTGGTAAAACCGGTTTTAACTCCAATGCATCCGTCATAGGTAGTCAACAGCCTGTTGTGATTCCTCAAATACCTTTTATAGGGTGGATTGCCAAAATATACTTCAGCAGAAACACTTTGGGCAGCAGCCCTGAATTCGGGATTTTTCATGGCATACGCCGTAAGGATTGCCAGATCATAAGCAGTAGTGTAATGATCCTTATGGTCAAGCCCTGAGGGAGTAACAAAATTTGTATCCTTCATGCCGATTTCCCGGGCTTTTGCATTCATCATTTTTGCAAATTCCTCTATGCTTCCCGCAATGGCGATGGCGGTTGTATTTGCCGCGTCATTGCCGGAGGCCAGCATCATCCCGTAAAGCAGGGCGCGGTAAGAAACCGTGTCTCCCACTTTAAGCCCCATGGACGACCCCTCGACCATAACCATCTCACGCGTGGTAACCACCGTCTTGTCAAGGTTGGGCTGTTCGGCCAAAATCAGCGCCGTCATTATCTTGGTCGTACTTGCCATGGGAAGCCGTGTTCGGGCATTGTATTCTCCAAGAACCGTACCTGTCGCCGCGTTAATGATAATTGCCGACTGAGCGGAGACCGACGGCATCGCCGCAGCAGTCGAGTTGTGCGACAACAGCATTATAAAACCTAATAGGACTGCAATTTTTTTAAGCATAACCTTACCTCTGCATATTATTTGTTTTGACTGACTACATAAATAATATGCAGATAGCTTATATTCATAACTTAAAAAAATTGCTAAATTTCCTCTGTCTGTGGGTTGGATTCCTTCTTTTTGTCCTTTTTAAACAAAGCTGTAATCTTGTCAAACAGTTCAGGCATCAAAGCCACCGCCTTTTCGGCAGCAGTTACATTCTTGTCGATTTGCAATAGTTTAACATCCGAACCGTTTATAACAATAAATGCCACGGGTGATATGGAAACCCCAGCGCCACCGCCTCCTCCAAACAACTGCATATTGCCCTGTTTGCTCGGAAAATCAGACCCGCCTGTTGCAAGGCCAAAGGTCACTTTAGATACAGGCAAAACAGTTATATCCCCCACGACAAACGGGTTGCCAATTATGGTGTCGGCGTCAACCATTGCGCGGATTTTATCCATCGTAACATCTATAATGCCTTTGATGCCGTTCTCACCCATACACTACACTTCCTTCAATTTTATTGATTTTACTTTATTATCATCTTTTATTTTTGTTATATACTTTATTATTAAACCAATACCAGCAATATTAAAAAAAACAGGAATAATTAACAATTTAAATCGCAGCGCTACTGCCGGCTTTTCACTATCAAAATCCGCGTTTATTTCTATGCGCGGATTTTTAAAATTGGTCAATGTATAAGCAAAACTTATCAGCGGATAAACAACTGCACAGACACCGCCATATTCAATCGCCGTAGTCCCGGGGTCAGAGGAAGCAACATCTATTCTTAAAACGAAATCTTTAACAAAAGTCTTTCGTAAAAGCCAACGGATTCTTTTAAGCAATTCGAAAACATTTGAAGCATACTCCGAAATGGATGATGAGATTCCTTTTTCTTTAACCTTTTGTAAAAATGTATCCTCCTGTTTGGGTTGTTCTTTTTTGACCTTTTTGGCTTTCTTTGCGCCTGTTTTGGGATATACCGTACGTTTAAAAAACAAATACCCGATTTTGACACAAAGCCCGCTATCATCATAGCTAAAATAGATAACAATCGGTATAAACAAAGACAATATCAAAATTCCCAAAACAGCGATCAATACCGGCACATTTAAACCTCCAGTATTAATTAAACTTAAAACTTCTCAATCAGCGTTGTGCCTTCAATACCTTCATTATTATTAATCGGCAGCGGTGGCAGTTCATCCAGCGAAGATAAACCGAAACAGCGCAAAAATACATCTGTCGTGCCGTATAAAAGCGGTTTTCCGGGCAAATCCAACCTGCCCTTTTCTTCAATTAATTCTTTTTCAACCAAGGTGGAAATAACGCCCGAGCAGTCAACTCCTCTTACCTGTTCAACAAACGCCCTTGTAACCGGCTGGTTATAAGCTATTACCGCCAGCACCTCGAACGCAGCTTGGGATAAGGGGGTTTTTCTGCTTATATTCAACGCGTTTCTGATATATACGGAATATTCGGTCCGGGTACAAAGCTGAAAGCTGTCGCCCAACCTTAACAGCTTAATCCCGCTGCCCGAATCATCAAGCCTGTCAGACAAAATTTTTAAAATTTTAAGTGCCGTGGGCTTGTCTATATTAAAAACATCGGCAAGCTTGTCCATATGTATAGGCTCACCGCTGGCAAAAATAACAGCCTCGAAAGCAGGTACATATTCATTTATATTCAAATTATGCCCTCTCTTTCAGGATTTTAATTTGAGCGTTTTCGCCCTGCCCGCAGACCTCTACCCTGTTGGCTTTGATAAGTTCAAGCACCGCAAGAAAGGTGGCCACAATATCCGAGCGGTTACGCGACTCCTCAAAAAGAAATAGCAGCCTTTTCTTTTTCCCACTCCACAGTTTCCTTAAAACATATACTATTTTGGCCGAAACCGGAACAATCTTCCTTCTAACGATATTGCCAAACACCGAAACTGGTGGCGGCAATTTCCTCAACCCTCTGCCCACCGCGTCGAGATAAGCCTCAACCAAAGCTTCCGGTTCGTGTTTTAACTGGTAAGTCTTTGGAAGCTCTATTTGTGCCGGTGGCCTTACAAAGGTGTCAAAACCGTCGGTGCTTTGGGATAGAGTCTTGGCGGCCTCCTGATAAATTTTGTACTCAATCAGTTCCTGCGTCAGTTCTTGTTTTAGCTGTTCAGCCTCCTCGTGCTTTGGCAATAAGGACACCGTTTTTAAATATATAAGCCTCGCCGCCATTTCCAAAAACTCGCTGGCAATATCCATATCAAACCGCTGCATCTGATTAATATATTCCATATACTGGTCTACCAGCTCGGACACCGGTATATCGTAGATATTCAATTTATTTTTGGATATTAAATGAAGCAACAGATCCAACGGCCCCTCGAATACCTCGAGTTTGAAAGTTAAACTTTCCATTTGCCAATCCTTTCTTTATGCAAAGATTTTAAAAGGCAATCCGGCAAGGTTTAACAGTGCGGTAAATATGCCGTTAGAGGCATAATTCAAAGGAATTGTAAGCACCCCTGAAAAAAGCAAGACGAAAATCACAATAAAGAAATACCTTTCATACTGCATTAATTTATAGTACGCACGGTCGCTTAACACAGACGCCAGTATACGTGAGCCGTCAAGGGGTGGAATGGGGATCAAGTTAAACACAGCAAGCTGAATATTAATACTTGCCACAAAGCCAAAGAAAGCGTACAGCAGCGCCGGATAGTTATGGCCTCTAAATATTAAGTAATACAAAATATTGTTAATAACTAAAAAAATAAATGCAACAACAATATTAGCCATAGGGCCCGCAAGGGCGGTCAAAGCCATGCCGGCTTTGGGGTCCCTGAAATTTCTGGCGTTTACTTGCACGGGCTTTGCCCAGCCAAACCCGATTAGCAATATCAGCAACGCACCGATATAATCAATATGCGCAAAAGGGTTTAGTGTAAGCCTGCCCTGATATTTCGGCGTCGGGTCGCCGAGTTTTACTGCTATCAAACCGTGCGCATACTCATGAACCGGCAGCGTAATAAAAATCACAAACAAAGTGGAAATTAAATATGCAATGGCCTCAAAAAATTGCCCGTTAAAAATCAGTCTTAGCAACACACTAACCCCTTTCTTTGCTATCCAATTTATTATATACTTAATCACCATAAATTACAAGTAATGCGATCAATTTAAACCGCAAGAGGATCAGATAATATTTTTAAATTTTTTGATTAAAACAAGTTTTTCTGTCAATTATAATATCATAATAAATTTTTATTAAACTGTTAATAATTTAGCAGAGAAAATGTTTTTTAAATTTTTAAATATGAATATTTTAAAAATTTTATGTGCAAAATAATTATGAGATTAAAAAGGAGATGAAAACTTAAAATGTTAGACAGAATATGCTTGATTCTCGCGATTATTGGAACATTAAACTGGGGCAGTGTCGGCCTTTTTGAATTTGACGTAGTAGCTTGGCTGTTTGGAGGATCAGACTCGATCATCAGCAGGATTATATACGTAGTAATTGCTCTTGCGGGAATTTGGTGCATATCCCTACTCTTCCGCGAGCGCGAAGAAATCGTCGAACGTACGGACCAATAAAAATTTAAACGAAAAGCTGGGTTCTCCCGGCTTTTGTTGTTTATGTCAGTTATTAAATTTTCTAAAGATATATTGCATTAGATTTCTCTGGGTAATCTGCTGGTCCCAATCAGTAAATTTGAATAAGCATCCCTATCTTGACCTATTTCGGTCAGGCGTAAAATAATAAATACAGCAATAGGTAAGAAAGACGCTCTAACTTTATACAAATCAATTCCTGTTCATAAGATAAACCCCATGTCCTTAAGTTTATTAAAGGTCATGGGGTCATTTTATTCCCAAAGCCGTTTCTGCTTTTCAATAATTCTGTCCCTTAAAGCCTTTTCTGTTTCTTTATCCAAAATAAATTTATCTTCCTGCTTTACCAGCACGCTTCCCTCTTTTGCATTTTCAGGTATCAGCCTCCTTGGTATATCAACCATGCTGCCCTCATATTCGCACACGGCAAATTCGCCCTCGAACCTGTCTATTATATATTTTCCGGTTCTCATTCAACCACCTATCTTTCAGTTTCAATTACAAGGCCCGTTTTTTCAACATAGCAGCTAATCGTACCGTTCACGCCGGTTTGATACAGCTTAATATTCTTGCCGTTAAGCCTTTCAACCACCTCGTCGCTCGGATGTCCGTAAGAATTATCAAATGCTGCGGTCACAATGGCACACTGTGGGTTTACATAATCCAGAAAAGTTTCTGTGGTTGCTGTTTTACTCCCGTGGTGGCCTAATTTCAAAACATGGGATTTCACATTCTGCCTGCTTCTTATAATCTCGTTTTCGGTATTCTCCCCCGCGTCACCCATAAACAGGAATGATACCCCGCCGCATTCTGCCTTTAGCACAACCGAGCGGTCATTTTCCTCAAGTTGCCCGGGCAGATAGGCTACAGTTGTAAGTTTAAAATCACCTATTTTGTACTGATTTCCGATTGCAGGCCTGTAAACTTTTACAGATTTCTTTTTCACTGCCTCCACAAGCTGATTATAAGTATTGACATCCGCAGTCTGTGTTGGCTTATAATCAGGCATAACAAGCTGTTTCACATTAAAGTTTTCAAGCACCAGATCCATCCCGCCGATATGGTCGGCATGAGGGTGGGTAACAAACGCAGTTTCAATTTCCGTAACACCAATGCTTCTAAGTTTAGAAACCAGCCCCCAGCCCTCGTCGCTGTTGTCACCCGAATCAATCAGCGCAAATTTTCCCTTGCTGTGTATAAGAATACAGTCGGCATTCCCAACATCCAGAAACTTCACATAATTTCTTGACCTGTCGGGTTTTGGGCCTACACCCAGCATAGAGAATATCTCGCTGTAACTTGGCAGCTCAACGCCGATTATGGGCGCCAGCTGCACAATCAGGGATACTGCCAGCACTACTGACACCAAAATAATCAGCACAATATTTATTTTCTTTCCCTTTTTGCCAGACATAGTATCGTTCCTATAATGTTTTTGGACAATGTTCTAAATCTCATTTCCCGCCTTCATTTCTATTAGCTGTTCTTTGGTAATCAATATCTGCCTTGGCTTGGACCCTTCATACGGCCCGATTATTCCCCTCTGCTCCATTTCATCCATTATCCTGGCAGCCCTGGCATAACCAAGCCGCAGCCGCCTTTGCAAAAGCGACGTAGAGGCCTGTCCAGCTTCCACAACGCATTCTATCGCCTTTACCAGCATGGGGTCAGATTCCTCTTCGGTTTCAATTCCTGTCTTGGCGGCCTCCTCCTTTGCCGCCTGCCTTTCAATTTCAATCATAACATCCTGATTGTATTCCGAAGCGCCGTTGTCTTTAATATAGTTTACAACCGCCTCAACCTCTTCGTCACTAACAAAGCAGCCCTGAACGCGTTTTGGCTTGATTGAACCCACAGGGTAAAACAGCATGTCCCCCTTGCCCAGAAGTTTCTCGGCGCCGCCCATATCGAGAATTGTGCGGCTGTCCACCTGCGATGATACCGCAAAGGCTATGCGGGTCGGAATATTGGCCTTAATAAGTCCGGTAATAACATCAACAGAAGGCCTTTGAGTCGCCACTATCAGGTGCATTCCCGCCGCCCTTGCTTTCTGGGCCAAACGGCATATAGAATCTTCCACCTCATTGGGAGCCGTCATCATAAGGTCTGCAAGCTCGTCAATAATTATTACAATGTGCGGCATTTTGGTCAGTTCTTCGTTTTTCTCTGCCAGCTTATTGTAGCCTTTAAGGTCACGCACATTGTTTTCAGCAAAAAGCTTATACCTCTTTTCCATTTCGGAAACCGCCCAGCCAAGCGCCCCGGAGGCTTTTCGCGGATTAGTCACAACGGGTACCAGCAGGTGCGGGATCCCGTTGTAAATCCCAAGCTCAACCACTTTGGGGTCAATAAGCAGCAGTTTTACATCGTCAGGCGTGGCCTTATAAAGCAGGCTGATTATGATCGAATTTATACAAACAGATTTACCCGAGCCCGTGGCGCCCGCAATCAAGCCATGGGGCATCTTGGCAATATCAGCCACAACGGGGTTGCCGGCAATATCCTTGCCAAGCGCAACCGCAAGTTTCGAGCGCATCGACCTGAACTGCTCGGTATCAATAATCTCCCGCACATTGACAACCTTTGTGTATTTATTGGGAACCTCAATTCCCACCGCGGGCTTGTTAGGTATAGGCGCCTCTATTCTCACGCCCGCAGTGGCAAGATTAAGTGCGATATCATCCGCCAGATTAGTAATTTTGCTTATTTTAACCCCGACGGAAGGCTGCAGCTCATACCTTGTAACCGCCGGGCCACGGCTTATATCAATAACACGGGTTTCTACCCCGAAACTGCGCAGGGTGTCAACCAGCCTTGTGGCGGTAGCCTCCATCTCTTCGCTAATATTTTTGCTCTTCTCGGGTTTGGGCTCTGCAAGCAGCGACAAAGGCGGATAGCGGTAGTCGGCATATGTTGAATCCACCGTAATACCGCTTCCCACCTGCTGGTTCTCGAAACCGCTGTCAGGCTGTGATTCGGATTCGAATTTTTCGCGTATAATTGCCTTTACGCTTGGCTCTTTTAAGTCCCTGCCATCCTTTTGTTTGGGCTTTAAAGCCGATTTCTCAATGGCAACCTTTTCTTCCTGCTGCAATTCCCTGTATGTATTAATAAGCTGTTTCTTTTTATCTGTTAGGGAGTTTTTCGCAACCGGTTCCTGAAAATTTTTCTCTTCCTCGCCGTCTATGGGGATATCAATATTAAACCTTGCACCCACCGCCGGTTTAATAAATGTGCTTGCCTGCATTTCCAGGTCATGTTCCGCCATCTCTTCGCGCCGTTTCTTTATTTTCTTAACTGGTTTTGCTATTAGCAAAAACAAAGACAGCAAGGTGGTGCCGGTTATAATCATAAAGAAAACAAAAATTAAAATACAAATAGTTATACCCGCGCCAATCTTTCCAAAAAGCAAAAAAAGCGGATAACCTATAAGGCCGCCCAAAACACCTCCGCCTTTTGACATCATGCCGTTTGCATATGCTCCGGCAAGGTGTTCAATGAATTTCACCTTTTCGCCGTGATTGGAAAACACGTCAATGGCGGCGCCAACCAAGGCAATCAGCACTCCCGACTGCCAGACCTTGTTGGCAATCCTACCAGTATAACTATTCAACGCACATAGAACGGCTATATAACCCAACAAAATCGGCCAAAAATAAACGCACACACCAAAAACGCCGAACAAAAACTTATGTAATTTTGCCCAGATATTCTGTCCCTCTATTAGCACAACAAACAGCAAAAAGGCAGCAATCGCAAACAGTATGATTGATAGCACCTGCCTGCGCCCTCCGGCTTCAAGCCGTGCAGCCTCAGCCTCCCGCTTGCGGATTTCGGTAGCGGTAGCGCTCGTTTTGCGGGGGGTCTTTTTTTTCGCAGCCATCTGCTACACCTCTTAATAAAATATAGACTATGTACGGGGATTAATACCCCTTGAAAACGCTGCCTGGCGTATATTTAGGATTCAAATAATCCGATGGCAGCGTGGAAAAAAGCCTTTTAACTGTCGTACCCTCTTCGCCCTTAGAAACCTCCACAAAACCATGCTCGACCTGCAAATATTGTATCTTTTTGTCTGGCTTAAAGGGGAATATGTTTTCATATGGTACTACTGTATACAAAATCATGCCTCTTCCTTGCCTTTCTCAATCAAATCGTATAAACAACCCAAAGCGTCTGACAGGTTTCCCAACTGGTCTATTAGACCTTCCCTTACCGCAGCCTCACCGTCCAGTACAGTTCCCACATCTGACACAAGCTGGCCCGTCGCCATCATAAGGTCTTTAAACCTCTCGGGACTGATATTGGAATTGTCGGAAACAAAGCGGATGATTCTTTCCTGCATTTTCTCAATATAGCTTAAGGTCTGCGGCACGCCCATCACAAGGCCCGACATGCGCACGGGATGTATCGTCATGGTAGCCGAGGGGGCAATAAACGACCTTTTTGCAGAAACGGCAAGGGGCACGCCAATCGAGTGGCCTCCGCCCAGTACCAAAGATACGGTAGGTTTTTTCATTCCGGCTATCAGTTCGGCAATCGCAAGCCCTGCTTCAACATCTCCCCCAACTGTATTTAAGATTATAATAAGACCCTCGATGCTGGGGTCTTCTTCAATAGCGACAAGCTGGGGAATAACATGCTCGTACTTGGTGGTTTTATTCTGGGGCGGCAGTATATAGTGCCCTTCCACCTGGCCCACAATAGTCAGGCAATGTATCAGGTGTTTTCCTTTTGCCGGCGTTACAGAACCTATATCCTTTATTTGCTCCAACTGGTCCTGGTTTATTCCAGGATTGTTCTGTTCCTGTCCGTCCTGATTGGTGTTTTCATTTTCAAAATTTTCAAATTCGCAAAACATCTCTCTGGCCTCCTTTGATAACTATTTTTTACAGCCAAAGAGATATCATGCATAAATAAAAACTGACTTAAAATTTGATATTATTATAGCATTTATGCCAAATATATTCAACACAATTGCATAAAGGCCAAAATCTAAAAAACAAAGGGAGATGTTGCATCCCCCTTTGTATATTGCATTAATTTTTAATCGAATTAATCAGGCCGCCCTTTTCAATAATCTTTTGAATAAATGGCGGGAAAGGCTGCGCTTTGTAAGTCTCGTTTGAGGTCAGATTGGTAATAATCCCGGTGTCAAAATCCACCATTACCTCGTCGCCGGCATTTATTTTCTCTGCTGCCTCGGGACATTCCATAATCGCAAGCCCGATATTTATGGCATTCCGGTAAAAAATCCTCGCAAAACTTGACGCAATCACGCATGAAATGCCACTGGCCTTTATCGCAATTGGCGCATGCTCGCGGGAAGAGCCGCAGCCAAAATTTTTGTCTGCTACAATTATATCCCCGGGCTTTACCCTTTTTACAAAATCGGGGTCAATATCCTCCATACAGTGAGTGGCCAGCTCCTCATGGGAACTGGTATTTAAATACCTTGCGGGTATAATGACATCTGTATCCACATTGGAACCATATTTATGTACTCTGCCTTGTACCTTCATGCAAATCTACTCCTTATACCTTTTCTGGATCGGTGATAAAGCCAGTCAATGCGCTGGCAGCCGCAACAGCTGGGCCGGCAAGGTAAACCTTTGAATTCACATGCCCCATGCGGCCTACGAAGTTGCGGTTGGTTGTAGCTACCGCGCTTTCGCCGCTTGCCAGTATCCCCATGTGGCCGCCAAGGCATGGCCCGCAAGTGGGTGTGCTTACGGCGGCGCCGCTTTCGATAAAGGTTTCAATAAGCCCCTCTTTCAAGGCTCTAAGATATACCTCCTGCGTCGCCGGGATAATTATGCAGCGCACGCCTTTGGCTACCTTTTTGCCCTTCATAATTTCAGCGGCGATCTTCAAGTCTTCATACCTTCCGTTAGTGCAGGAACCAATAACAACCTGGTCTATTTTCACATTTTCGCACTCATCAACTGTCTTGGTATTTTCGGGCAGATGAGGAAATGCCACGGTTGGCCTTAATGTATCAAGATTAATTTCTACTACGCTGTCGTATTCAGCATCCGGGTCAGCCTCAAATATAACCGGCTGTCTCATAAACCGTCCGTTCACATATTCCATTGTTACTTCATCAACTGGGAAAATACCGTTTTTGGCCCCGGCTTCTATTGCCATATTCGCGATGGCAAACCTGTCGTCCATTGAAAGATGCTTAATCCCCTCCCCACAGAACTCCAGCGAGCGGTACAAAGCTCCGTCAACGCCGATTAACCCGATAAGGTGCAAAATAACATCCTTGCCCCCTACAAATTCTCGCGGTATTCCAGTTAACACCACCTTAATGGCAGAGGGAACCTTAAACCACGCCTTGCCGGTCGCCATTCCGGCCGCCATATCTGTTGAGCCTACACCGGTGGAAAAGGCCCCAAGTGCGCCATATGTACAGGTATGCGAATCGGCACCAATTACGCAGTCCCCAGGGCCGACCAGACCCTTTTCAGGTAGCAGCGCGTGCTCAACGCCCATTTGACCCACGTCAAAAAAGTTTACAATATCATATTCCCTCGCAAATTCCCTGACCCTTTTTACCTGCTCCGCCGCCTTTATATCCTTATTTGGCGTAAAATGGTCCATTACCAAGGCAATACGCTCCCGGTCAAAAACCGAATTTGTCCCAATTTTTTCAAACTCATTAATCGCAACCGGTGCAGTAATGTCATTTCCAAGTACCATGTCAAGCTTTGCCTCAATTAGCTGGCCTGCCTTCACCTCCTTAAGACCCGCATGGGCGGCAAGGATTTTCTGGGTCATCGTCATAGCCATATATAAACCTCCCAAAATATTCAGTTTGTATTTTCAGGTTAATACTAAAAAAATCCCGTTCCTTTTTTTATAAAACGGGATTTTTATTTTGCTATTTTACCTCAACCGTCCAGCCAAACCTGTCTGGAATTCGTCCCCACTGGATTCCGGTCAATTCATCGTACAGCCGCTGCGACACTTCGCCGATTTTATAATCGTTTATAATCATTACTTCCTCACCGTATTTAAGTTCTCCTATCGGAGAGATAACTGCCGCGGTGCCTGTGCCAAAGGCCTCTTTAAGCCTGCCGTTTCGTCCGGCATCGGCCACCTCGTCAATGGAAATCTTCCTCTCGGTGACCTTGTATCCCCAGTCCCGCAGTAACTCTATGGCAGACATGCGTGTAACGCCTGGAAGGGTCGCGCCGTCAAGCGATGGGGTGATAATTTCGTCATCTATTTTAAAGAAGACATTCATGGTTCCGACTTCTTCAATGTATTTGCGCTCCACTCCGTCAAGCCAGAGCACCTGCGTGTATTTGATTTTTTCGGCCTCGCTTTGTGCCTTCAAGGAAGCGGCGTAGTTTCCTGCGGTTTTTACATATCCTGTACCTCCGCGTACGGCTCTGACATATTTGTTTTCAACATATATTCTTACAGGATTAATCCCTTCGGGATAATACGCGCCAACCGGGGACAGAATTATTATAAACAAAAGGTGTTCAGCAGGATGCACGCCGAGTTTTGGGTCAATCGCGATTATAAACGGCCTGATATAAAGGGATGTGCCCGGTTCGGTCGGAATCCAGTCCGCATCGACCTTGACAAGGGACTTAATGGCTTCAACCGCGAATTCTTCATCAATTAATGGTATGCACATACGCTCATTGGAAGAATTCAGCCTTGCCATGTTTTTGTCAGGCCTGAAAAGCAGAATCCTGCCGTCCTCTGTTCTATATGCCTTAAGGCCTTCGAAAACCTCTTGACCGTAATGGAGACACATAGCGGAAGGATCAAGGGGAATTGGAGCGTAAGGCACTATTCTCGGGCTGTGCCAGCCCTTTCCTTCATCATAAGGCATAATAAACATATGATCGGTCATATACTTTCCGAATCCAAGTTTAGTTTGATCCGGTTTCGGCTTCGGGTTTTTTGTCAGCTCAATCTTAATCTCCATTTTAACGCTCCTTTTCCTTCGAACCGTTTATGTGAAATATTATATCACACTGCGAAAGATATTCAATATTTTACATGTCTTTCTTTCAAAAATTAACATTATCTTGAATAAACTTAACAATTGTTTCTTTGGTCTGAAGCCCTATAAGCCTCGCGCATTCTTTTCCTCCAACAAACAGCACTAGCGTCGGAATGGAAGAAACACCATATTTCAAAGCAATATCAAAATCGGTATCTGTATTAACCTTACCGATATAAATTTGACCCTCCAGCTCTGTTGCCAGTTGTTCCAGCACCGGGGCAAGCACACGGCAGGGTGCACACCAGGGCGCCCAAAAATCAACAAGATAGGGTTTGGCGCCATCTATGACCTCCGGCTCAAAATTACTGCTGTCAAGCACAACCGTGTTTCCTGACAATTAAATCACCTCATGTCAACATATGCAAAACGCCGGTGCTTGCGCACCGGCATTAATAAACTTTACTATGCGATTTCTCCCCGGTTGCCCTTTTTGACAGGCAGCGAAATCGACCTTTGTTTGCGGGTGGGATCCCTGGTTATTTTAGGCTTTTTGCCGCTTAAAACGGTATCTGCCGTGATTCTCACCGAATCGATAGTATAGTCAGACGGAATTTCAAACATAATTTTCTGAAGTATGCCCTCAATAATTGTGCGCAATCCCCTTGCGCCGGTTTTCTGCTCAATTGTCAGTTTTGCAATGGCCTCAAGCGCTTTGCTTTCAAACTCCAACTGGACGCCATCCATTGCAAACAGCGCCTGGTACTGCTTAATAATTGAATTTCTGGGCTCGGTCATTATCTTGATTAATGATTTCTCATCCATGCTCGTCAATGTGGCAATAACCGGCAAGCGGCCTACGAGTTCTGGGATAAGGCCGTATTTTACAAGGTCCTGGTGGGTGGCGTGCTTAATTATATCGTCGATATTGCGGTCCTGGTTGGACCTGATATCGGCGCCAAAACCTAAACTGCTGCCGCCAATGCGCTTTTCGATTATTTTCTCAATTCCATCAAACGCCCCGCCGCAGATAAATAGAATGTTTGTGGTGTCTATCTGAATAAACTCCTGCTGCGGATGTTTACGACCGCCCTGTGGCGGCACATTGGAAATTGTCCCTTCAAGTATCTTTAAAAGGGCCTGCTGTACGCCCTCTCCGCTGACATCGCGCGTGATTGACACATTTTCGGATTTGCGGGATATTTTGTCGATTTCATCAATATAAATAATCCCGTGCTCGGCGCGCTCAATATCGTAATCCGCCGCCTGAATTAAACGCAGCAGGATATTCTCAACATCCTCACCCACATATCCGGCCTCGGTCAGCGTGGTGGCGTCGGTTATGGCAAAAGGCACATCAAGGAACTTTGCGATGGTCTGCGCAAGCAGTGTCTTGCCGACGCCGGTGGGCCCCAGCAGGAGGATATTGCTTTTTCCAAGCTCAACATCGGTAGTGTCCCCTAAGAATATGCGCTTGTAGTGGTTGTATACCGCGACAGACAGGGCGATTTTGGCGTCATCCTGCCCAATAACATAGTCGTCAAGATAGGCCTTAATTTCCTGTGGCTTGGGCAGCGAAAATTCCTTCTTTTCCTTCTTCTTGCTGTGAGACCGCCTTCTTGTCAGTGTCTCATCCTCGTCAAGCAGCGAAAAGCATACGTCAATGCATTCATCGCAAATAAACACGCCCGGGCCAGCCACAAGCCTCATGACCTCATCCTGCGATTTGCCACAAAACGAACACTTTATATTTTTCCCATCGTTGTTGTTAGGCATTAAATTCCACTCCTGCTTTAATCGGAGATATTAGCGTTTGGTAATTATCTTGTCAATAAGACCATAGTTTAATGCTTCCTCGGCAGTCATAAAATTGTCACGTTCGGTATCGCGCTCAATCTCTTTAATCGGGCGACCTGTAATATCCGATAAAATCCTGTTTATGGTTGAACGGGTCCTTTCAATGTGCTTTGCATGAATCAGAATATCGGTAGCCTGGCCTTCCGCAGCTCCAAGGGGCTGGTGAATCATTATTTCGCTGTTGGGCAACGCATAGCGTTTGCCCTTGGTTCCGGCGGCAAGCAGGAAAGCGCCCATGCTTGCGGCCATTCCGATGCAAATGGTGCTGACATCGCATTTTATATACTGCATTGTGTCGTAGATAGCCATTCCCGCAGAAACCGAACCGCCGGGGCTGTTAATGTAGAAATGGATATCCTTGTCGGGGTCCTGCCCCTCAAGGTACAAAAGCTGTGCAATAATCAAACTTGCCGAAGTATTGTCCACCTTATCATAGAGCATAACTATGCGGTCATTAAGAAGCCTTGAAAAAATATCGTACGAACGCTCACCACGGCTGGTCTGTTCTATAACATATGGCACCAGATTCATATCCATACAGATCCCTCCGGTAAATATATTTAATATTATGAGGTTTTTAACCCATAAATAATCAAGTGTTATTCTTTTTCTTCTTTTTCAGTTTCGCCTTTAGCCTTTTTCGTCGTTCTTCTGGTAGTCTTCTTTTCGGCCTTTTCGGGTTCGGCTTTGGTCTCCTCAGCCGTATCTTTTTCGGTCTTTTTCTCTACTTCTTTTATATCGGCATGGGATTTTACAAAATCAATTGCCTTGCCTACCGCCAAATCCTTAACAAGTTCGGATTCCGGAATGGAAACCTTGACCCTTTCCACATCCAGATTGTAATTCTTTGCAAGGGTCTCGTATTCGGCGGCAATTTCTTCCTCAGTTGGCTTTAGGTTTTCAAGCTCAGCAATCTTCTCAAGGGCAAGGCGGACCTTAACCTGCCTTTCAGCTTGCGGGCGGAAGCTCTTTTCCATATCCTCCTGCGATAGCCCCGTATATTTCATATATGTCTGAAGGTTCATGCCCTGCATCTGCAGCCGGTAATCAAAATCCTGCAGGCTGGCTTTTACCCTGTTTTCAAACATTGCCTCAGGGATTTCAGCTTCCATGTTCTCAATCAGCTGGTCAATAAGCTGGTTTTCAACATCGTTTTCGGCATGTTTGTTTTTGTGTTCAAGCAGTTTTTCCCTAATATTATTTTTTAAATCCTCAAGGGTGTCGAATTCGCTGACATCCTTTGCAAACTCGTCGTCGATCTGGGGAAGCTCGCGTTTCTTTATCTCATGGAGTTTTACCTTAAATACTGCGGGCTTTCCCGCAAGGGATTTTTCGTGATATTCCTCAGGGAAGGTAACATTCACGTCAAATTCATCACCGGTGTTGTGGCCGATAACCTGATCCTCAAATCCGGGGATGAACTGGCCGGAACCTAATGTTAAGGAATAGGATTCGGCCTTGCCGCCCTCGAAGGCTTCACCGTCAACAAAACCCTCAAAATCAATAACGGCAATGTCCTCCTTTTCGGCAGGCCTGCCTTCCACGGTCACCATGCGGGCATTCCGGTCTGCCATGCGGTTAATTTCGGCCTCTACCTCTTCATCGGTAACAACTACCTTTTCCTTCTCAGCTGTAAGGCCCTTGTAGTTTCTAATTGTAACTTCAGGTTTTGTAGTAATGGTAATGGTAAATTCTACACCACTGTTTTTATCTATGGATTTTAAATCAAAGTCAACCTTATCATCAACCATTTCAAGCCCGGATTCCTTGACCGCGCTTTCAACGGCTTCAGGATACAGAATATTCAGAGCATCCTCGAAAAATACCGATTCGCCGTAGTATTTCTCAATAATTCCCAACGGGGCCTTGCCCTTTCTGAAGCCGGGCACATTCATCTTCTTAACCTGGCGTTTATAGGCCTGTTGAATGGCCTCTTGAAAGCTTTTCCCGTCTATTGTAATATCCAACTCATAACGGTTGGTTGCGACATTTTTACATGCCTTTAAACTCATTACACTACCTCCGTATTTTTCACGTCAAAATGATTACATATTAATATAACATAAACATTCTAATATTTCCACATTTTTTTCACACTGAAAGTAATAATATTTTCCATTTACCTTTCGACAAGCACCGGGGTAAACCCCACCTGGTCGCAGGACACCAGCCTTAACTTTACACCTTCATAACTCCCCACAGTAAGTTTCGCCGCGTTTTCGCCGTGGATGTGCCCGTAATACACGCGATTTACACCGTATTTTTTAATAACATCAAAAATCTCATGGCAAACCTGCCCCCCGTAAACGGGCGGATAATGCAGGAATACAATCGGCTCAAGGCCGGTATCAGCTGCTATTTTCAGAGAAGTTTCCAGCCTTCCCGCCTCCCTTAAAATCAGCTTTTGGCTGGACTCAGTGTCATCAAAAAACCAGCCCCTTGTACCGCATGCGCAGACACTACCCACAGTCACGGCTGAATTGTGAATAAAATCCAGCGTATCAAACCCGTTTTTTTCAAAAAAATTTTTCATTTTCCGCATGGTAGTCCACCAATAATCATGGTTTCCTTTAATAATATACTTTTTGCCGGGCAGGTTGTTAATAAATTCAAAATCGGCTTTTGCCTCCTCAAGCTTTAAGCCCCAAGATAAATCTCCGGGTAAAATAACAGTATCATCGGGTTTTACCACTTTTACCCAGTTTGCCCTAATTCTTTCTACATAATTCTGCCACCCGGTAAAAACATCCATCGGTTTATCAGAAGACAGCGAAAGGTGCAAATCGGAAATTGCAAACAAAGCCATAATACTACCCCAATATCTGTTTGGTTTTTATATTCCAGAATTTTACACGCAAATCTTATTTTTAACCGCACAAACTATTATTGACCTTAAAAAGGTCATATGTATTTGCAAGCCCCTTTTTAATAGAGTTTTAGGCCATGTAAGCAGCCGAAAGGGTGTACAACCAATGGAAGAAAGAAAATGCAGCAGCACCACAGTTAAATGCGAGGTAGAGAACTGCTCTTATCACAGCAAAGACAACATCTGCATGGCGGATTCTATCGAAGTAGGCCCAGGATTCGCAAAAAGCAGCGATGAAACTGTTTGCGTCACCTTTCGTCCCAAGTTCTATTAACAGAAATGCCCGACTGAATAGTCGGGCATTTCCCCGTTATTTTACATTTAAAAAGTTAAGCACTATATTTGCCATATCCTCTTTGCTGCAGCTGTTGTTAAAGCGGACAGGCTTGTTTTTAAGCCCACTGATGGATGCAGGCACACGCGTTTTTGTAAGGCTAGACAATTCGTCAATTACATTAAATTCATCGTCATTATTTGCGGTTTTCAAAGCCGAAATCACGCTTTTTGAAAACTTATATGGGTTTGCAGTAGACGCTATGACCGTCGGTTTTTCATCCGAAGTCTCTTTTACATAATCCATATAAACCTTAACCGCCACCGCGGTATGGGTGTCGCAAAGATAACGATATTTGTCAAACACCATTTTAATTGTTTTCAATGTGTTTTCATCATCGCAATACCCGGCATAGAAAAGCGCTTTGATTTTGTCAAGCACATCAGGCGTTACGTTATATTTGCCGTCTGTTCCTAGTTTTTGCATCAACTCTTTAATAACGCCGTCGTCCCTGCCACACAAATCATACAGCAGCCTTTCCAGGTTGCTGGAAATCAGGATATCCATGGAAGGCGAAATAGTTGTATAAAACTCGCGGTTACGGTTGTATTCGCCGGTATTTATAAAATCGGTCAGGACATTATTGGCATTGGATGCGCAGATAAGCCTTGAAATGGGCACACCCATTTTCTTGGCATAGAAGGCGGCAAGTATGTTTCCAAAGTTGCCGGTGGGCACTACTACATTAAACCCGTCTTTTAAATCTGCACCGCTTGATAAAAGGTCGCAATAAGACGAAACATAATAAATAATTTGCGGAACCAGCCTTCCCCAGTTGATTGAGTTGGCGCTGGATAGCATTATATTCTGCTCTTCAAGTTTTTTATTTATAAAGCTGTCTGTAAATATTTTTTTAACACCGGTCTGCGCGTCGTCAAAATTTCCCTTAATGGCGCAAACGAGGACATTGCTGCCTTCCTGGGTGTTCATCTGAAGTTTCTGCATGGGACTTACGCCGTCTTCGGGATAAAACACAACAATTTTCGTGCCCTCAACATCCTTAAATCCTTCAAGGGCGGCCTTTCCGGTGTCCCCAGAAGTAGCAACCAGTATCACAATTTCTTTATCCTTTAACACCTTGCCAGCCGAGGTGGTCATAAGGTAAGGCAGCAGCTGCAGTGCCAAATCCTTAAACGCGCAGGTAGGTCCGTGCCACAGCTCAAGCATATATATATTGTCATCAAGCTTTACTAATGGAGCCGGATTGTCGCCGTCGAATTTCCCGCCGGTGTATGCTCCACTGACGCACTTATTTATCTCTTCATCTGAAAAATCGGTCAGGAAAAACTTAAGAATGTATTCTGCCCTTCCCTGATAATCAAGGCTTTTAAGTCTTTCAAAATCCGAATTATTCAATACCGGAAAGGTCTCGGGGACAAACAACCCGCCCTCTTTTGAAATTCCCTGAACAATTGCCTGCGCCGCCGTTACCTTTGCCGAATTATCCCTCGTACTGTTATAGTACATATTAACCTCCCAAACAAAACTGCAAAAATCTCTTTTTATATTATATTAAACAGCCCTTTTTGTCAAAAGATTTGCAAAGAAATTGTAAGCATTTTTAAAAAATATTTTTTGTATTGTTTCATATTTTAGGTTTTTTAAAGTCAAATAATCAAAAAGCCCTGGGAGTTTGGAAATGTCATTTAAGTCCTCGTGCATATCAGCCCCATCAAAATCGCTGCCAATGGCAATGTTATGTTCAAGCCCCTGTTCCAACAAATAATAAATATTTGCATACACCCTGTCAAACACATCTTTACCGCCCAAAAATTCGGGGTAAAAACAAATTCCAACCAGGGATTTTTTTTGTTTAATAACTTTAAGCTGCTCATCGGTAAGGTTCCTCGCATGCCCATGCACCGCACGGCAGTTGGAATGCGAGGCAATAATACTCGTTGCAATTTCAGCAGCCTCATAAAAACTCTGCTCATTCAGGTGGGACAGGTCGGCAACCATTCCAAGCCTGTTCATTTCTTTAAGTACTCTTTTGCCTAAGGGAGAAAGCCCCCCGGCGGCTTCAATCCCGGATGCAATCTCATTTTTCCCGTTCCATGTAAGGGTCAAAATTCTAATTCCCAATTGGTAGAGCCTATAAAGATTTTCAATCTTTCCCTCAAGCACACTGCCGCCCTCTACCGACAGTATTGCTGCGCATTTCCTGCTGCTGTTTACCGCATTGTCAATCTCATCAAAATCTGAACAGTCCTTAACATAATCGCCAAATTCATTAAATTGTGTTTTTGCAAAGTTTAAATGCTCAATAAAAAAAGAAAAGGGGTTTTGCACCCCATCAGGTATCCATATAGCGAACACCTGACACCACCTGTCAAAGTTGGCCTTGTCAATGGATACCGCAAAATTATTTTTATAAATGGAAGACTTGGATCTAAAGCATTCATATAAAGTATCGCAGTGCAGGTCAAAATAGTCCATAAGGGTCCTCCAGCATAAAAGCGTTTTGGATGTGGTTGATTTTAACATCCTCAAATTCGCCGGTTTTGGCTGTAATAATTTCAACAACATCAAACCGCGGCTGGAGGTTTGTCGGGTTTTTTGCTATGTAGTCATACGCGGTTTTGATTATTTTGTTAATCTTAATTTTGCTTACAGCCTCTGCAGGCGTACCGAAAGAGTTTGCCGCACGGGTTTTAACCTCGATAAATAATATATATTTATCGTCTTCTGCAATAATGTCTATTTCCCCATAACGGCTGTGATAATTTTTTGTAATTACCCTTTTGCCCTGCGCTTTTATGTAGTCACACGCAATCTGTTCGCCCGCACTGCCAATACTGCGATGTCTCAATTTGTTTTCCCTCAAATCTAACCCGCAATTATTTTAGTAAGAAAGCTTTTTCTATGTATTTTAGAGGGACCGTATTTTTTTATAAGTTCTATATGTTCCTTGGTCCCGTACCCTTTGTGCTGCTTAAAATTGTATTCGGGATATTCTTTATCAAGCTTCATCATCAGCCTGTCGCGGCTGACTTTGGCAAGAATCGACGCGGCAGCGATTGAACAGCTTATACTGTCACCTTTAATCACAGCCCCGCAAGGCAAATCTAAATTTTTAATTGTCTGGCTGCCGTCGACCAGCACATAATCTGGCTTTATTTTAAGCCCTTCAACCGCCCGCTTCATTGCAAGCATTGTGGCTTCGAGAATATTGTATTTCTCAATTTCCTCTGCCTGCGCAAAGGCAATGCTGTAGCAAATCGCGGCTCCGGTTATCTCATCAAAAAGCGCTTCCCGTTTCTTTTCGGTCAGCTTTTTGGAATCGTCAAGGCCTTCAATCTGGCAGCCTTCGGGCAGAATAACCGCCGCTGCGCATACGGGACCCGCAAGAGGCCCCCTTCCTGCCTCATCTACTCCACAAATCAAATTATAACCTTTTTGCCATAAAGCTATTTCAAGTTCAAAATCAGGCATTTTCTTCCTCCGTATACATCTCTGGCAATTCAAGGGTTATCCGCCCAAGTTTCCCGCTTCTGAATTCATCAAGCAGTATAGCGGCAGCTCGCTCGGTATCTGCCTCTCCACCGCGGGAAAGCATTCCCCGCCTGCGCGCGATCTCGCAAAGGATTTCATAATCGGAAAGATCCCGGAGTGTGACTTTATACCAGCTCTCAAGCAGATTTGCGTAATCTGGCTTTAGGCAGGAAATAAGCCGAACGGCAAGCGTCTCAATGTCTACCACATCATCCTTAACGGCGCCTGTAAAAGCAAGCCTTTCCCCCACAAGCGGGTCTTCGAATTTAGGCCACAGGATCCCTGGCGTGTCAAGCAGTTCAAGCTGCCGGTCGATAGAGTACCACTGGTTGCCTCTGGTAACACCGGGGCGGTCCTCGACTTTGGCTTTGGCATTTCGCGCCATGCGGTTTATAAACGAAGACTTGCCCACATTGGGTATGCCAACCACCATAAGCCGCAGTGGCTTGCCCACCATGCCTTTGCTTTTATAACGTTCAAGCTTATCTTTCAGCAATTCCATAACGGCGGGTTTAAAAGCATTCAAACCCTTTCCAGTTTTGCAATCCACCGTTATGGCGCTGTTGCCCCGGCTTTTAAAATACTGCACCCAGGCCGCATTCCCATCAGGGTCCGCCAAATCGCTTTTATTAAGTATTACTATAAGCGGCTTATTTGCAATAATACCCGCCAACTCCGGGTTACGGCTGCTGACAGGTATACGTGCGTCAATTATTTCGGCGACGGCATCCACAAGTTTCAGGCTCTGAGAAATCAAGCGCCGGGTCTTGGCCATATGGCCGGGAAACCATTGGATATTTTGAACCTCGCTCATTTTTAATCCTTTCTATTTTATTCGACCAATCCGGTTAAATGGGTAAATCCTGAACACAGCATGGCCCAATACATACCTTTCATCCACCATGCCAATCTCTTTGTCGCGGCTGTCCTTTGAATTCATACGGTTGTCACCCAAAACGAATATATGGTTTTCTGGCACGGTAACTGGGAACTTTACATCGGCCGGGCTTGTGGTTGGCGAGCCTAAATATTCCGACTCATCAAGCGGGACCCCGTCAACATACACAATTCCCGTTTCAAAATCTATGTCAACCGTCTGGAATTCGGTGGCAATGACTCTTTTAATAATAGGCCGCTCATTCAACTTTTCGTTGTACGGAGTTTCAAGATTCCTGTAATTCCGGGAGATTACAACGATATCGCCGTTTTTGGGTTTGTAACCTAAATTGGTAATAATAAGTTTATCATTTTCGAATAAAGTTTGCTGCATGGACTGGCCTTCAATACCCACCACGCGGAAAAAAAAGGTGAAAATAACCACAACCGCTATTACAGATATCACCATGGCATCAAGCCAGTCGAATACTTCATAAATCCAACTGCGCCCAGTTTCGGCTGAATCAGGCTGATTGGTAAGAAAATCGTTATTATTCTCCATAGCCATCACCTAAACAAAACGGGGACAAAAACATGTCCCCTGTCTTAAAATCATATCTGCTCTTTAACTTTGGCAGCTTTACCAACCCTGTTGCGCAGGTAGTAAAGCTTGGCGCGGCGTACACGGCCTTTTCTTACGACTTCAACTTTCACAACATTTGGCGAATGAACGGGAAATACGCGCTCTACGCCAACACCGTAAGAAACGCGGCGTACCGTAAAGGTCTCAGCAATACCGCTGTGTTTCCGGGCGATAACGGTGCCTTCAAACACCTGTATTCTTTCCCGTTCACCCTCGCGGATTTTAACATGCACTCTTACAGTATCACCAACAGAAAATTGCGGAATGTTATCTTTAAGCATTCCGTTGGCAAGCTGTTTTATAGCGTCCACAGTTTTTCCTCCTTAAATTTCAGAACATTCATGCCAAACCGGCAGAGGACTGTCCGCTTTAATGTCGAATATTCGGCACTAAACCCACCCATAAGGAAAGGGCGTAACCAAATACCAAATTATAATAACACAAATTTTCTAAATATGCAAGTTTTTAAGCTTTAAATTTTAGTCAAACGCGGCTTTCAATATACTGGACTATGTCGCCAACGGTTTTTATGTTTTCAATATCCTCGTCAGGCACTTCGATGTCGAATTCATCCTCAATGGACATAAGCAGGTCAACCATATCAAGGCTGTCTGCCCCAAGGTCCTCTTCAATGTTGGTCTCCATTGTAATCTGGTCTTCTTCAACATCAAGCTGCTGACTAAGAATAACCTTGATTTTTTCAAACACCATAACTATACCTCCTTTGTACTGACAATAGTAATCGGAGCAGAAATGAAGTCCGCAAAAGCAAAAGTACGGTCTTGCCATCAAGACCGACTAATGGTATATTGTTTTAAAAACAATAACCTAAAACAAATGATATGTTGCAAACCACAATTTGTCAACACAAAAAAATATAAATTTTAAATTTAATTTTAGGGGAGTTTTTTATGCAGATTCAAAAGTATTCGGTAATAGGATTTCCAATCGGACATACCATGTCACCCTTTATCCACAGCCGGCTTTTTGAGCTGTCAGGCATTCGCGCCGAATATTCGGTCATGGAGATAACGCCCGAAACCCTTCCTAAAAAATTCGAGGAATTAAAACAGCTTGCCGGTTTTAATATAACAATTCCCCACAAACAGGCTATTATACACTTTCTTGACAAATTAGACGGATCGGCCGCGGAATACGGCGCCGTCAATACGGTAAAATGCTCAGACATAACAATCGGCTACAACACCGACGCATTCGGTTTTATAAAAGCGCTGGATATCGCAGGGATAAAGCTAAATGGCAGCGTTGCAATCTGCGGCTGCGGCGGGGTCGCCAGGACAATCGCATATAAAGCGCTGCAGGCTGGCTGCCAGCTGACCTTTGCAGTGCGCGAATCCGACATGGGCACCGCACGGTTGCTAAAATCCCAGCTTGAAGGTAAATTTGAAAAGGCTAAAATAGATGTATGCCCTTTGGAGGACTTTGCCGGTCAATATAGCCTGCTCATTAATGCGACCCCGGTCGGCATGCACCCCAATTCAGGTGAAATGCCGGTTAGCATAGATCAGCTTCGCAACTGCTCCGCGGTTTTTGATGCGGTCTACAACCCCGGCGAAACCATGCTGTTAAAAAACGCCAAGGCATTAGGCCTAAAGACCGTCGGCGGAATGCCGATGCTGGTCTGGCAGGCGGTGAAGGCGCATGAGATTTGGTATAACGCCAGCTTTAGGCTTTCGGATATAGAGAGCCTGATTGAAGAGGCAGACGCGCAGATGCAAAGGAGATTTAATAATGGGTAAAAACATTGTCCTTTGCGGATTCATGGGCAGCGGCAAAACAACCGTGGGAAAGGCCCTTGCCGTCAAATTAAACCTCCAGTTTATTGATATGGACAGCGAAATCGAGCGCATTGCCGGAATGGCCGTATCCGAAATTTTTGAAATATATGGGGAGGACCATTTCAGAAAGATTGAATCTGATGTCTGCAGGGCTTTAGGCCAAAAGCAGGATTTGGTTATCGCTTCAGGCGGCGGCGCGCTTCTAAAGCCCGAAAACCAAAGGGCCCTTTCGGAAAACGGGATCATAGTTTTTTTAGATGTCCCTGCAGAAATTATCATCAAAAGGCTTGAACACGACTCCTCCCGCCCCCTGCTTAACCGGCAGGACAAAGCAGCCGCCATACATAATCTTATGCGGCAGCGGCTTCCCATATATCAAAGCGCGGCCGATTTTGCGGTAAACGGAGAAGGCAGCGCGGAGGAAGTGGCAGACAGGATTATCAGCAATTTAAAGTTTTAAATCAAAAAACAGTTGACAAGTGTTGCTAATAAATATATTATGTAGTAAAGCAATTTTGGAGGACTTTATGGCTATTTTTGCACACAACTATTTTTACTTTAGTTTTGCCCGCTTTAGTTTTAATACGGGCTTCTTTGGGTTGTGCAATTTAATAGTCATATGAGTTTTCCGCAAAAATTTGAATATATCTTAAGTTGCGGGGCTCTTAAAATTAAGAACCCGCTTTTTTTATAAAAAAAAGAAAGGAGTAATAGTTATGATTATAGTTTTAAAACCAGAAGTCAGCAAAGAGGAAATTCAGAAATTTTCAGAAAGCATAATGGCAAAATATGATGTCAAGGTTAATGCTTGGTACGGCACCCACGCCACTGTTTTGGGCCTTCTCGGCGACACTCACGAGGTGGATATCGAGTCCATAGCCGCCCAAAAAATAGTAGAGAGTGTCAAGCGGGTTCAGGAGCCGTATAAAAAGGCCAACCGCAAATTCCATCCGGATGATACGGTAATTGAGATAGGCGGGCACAAAATCGGCGGTGGTGAACTTCAGATAATCGCCGGCCCCTGTTCGGTAGAATCTTATGAACAAATAACCGAAATCGCAAAACGAGTAAAGCAGGCGGGCGCAAATTTCCTGCGCGGCGGCGCGTTTAAACCCCGCACCTCCCCCTATTCCTTCCAGGGCCTGCGAGCCGAAGGCCTCGAACTGCTGCTTGAGGCCAAGAATCTTACAGGCATGCCCATCGTAACCGAAATTATGAGCACCGACCATATAGACCTCTTTGAAAATGTGGATATTATTCAAGTTGGCGCCCGCAATATGCAAAATTTCGAGCTGTTAAAAGAACTCGGCAAGCTTGACAAACCCATACTTTTAAAGCGCGGCCTTGCCAACACAATCGAAGAAACGCTTATGAGCGCCGAGTACATCATGAGCAGCGGCAACGAAAAGGTAATTCTTTGCGAAAGGGGCATTCGAACATTCGAGACCTTTACGCGCAACACAATGGATATTTCGGCGGTGCCGATTTTCAAAAGGCTGTCCCACCTGCCAGTAATAGTCGACCCCTCCCACGCCGCCGGCATACCGTGGCTTATTGAACCCCTGTCACTTGCCGCAGTGGCTGCCGGTGCCGACGCGTTGATAATCGAAGTACACAACGACCCGACGAAGGCTTTGTCAGATGGCCCGCAGTCCATCACACCAGACCAGTTCGATAACATTGCCCGCAAAGTATTTGCCGCAAAACAGTCACTAAAAAATATACAATAGTTTGGGGGATTGAACTTGGAAAAGCTTTCGGTGGGTAACGGGAAGAATTATGATATAATTATTGAAAACGGCATAATAAGCCGCTGCGGCCAATATATCAGAGAAGTTGCAAACGGCAGGCGCGCTATGATTATTACCGACAGCAATGTTGAAAAGCTTTACAGCAGCACCGTAATTTCGTCATTAAATGACAGCGGCTTTGAAACCGGGATATTTGTGTTCAAGGCCGGCGAGCAGAGCAAAAACCTTGAAACAATCCAAAAAATGCTGGACGGGATGGCGAATTTCGGCCTTTCGCGCTCGGATTTGGTTATCGCCCTTGGCGGCGGGGTCTGCGGCGACATGGCAGGCTTCGCGGCGGCCATTTACTTACGGGGAATCGATTTTGTTCAGATACCCACCACCATTTTGTCCCAGATAGACTCCTCGGTTGGCGGAAAAACCGGCTGCGATCTTAAATCGGGCAAAAACCTTGTCGGCGCTTTTCACAATCCGATACTGGTATTAATCGACCCCGAAACATTAAGTACCCTACCTGCCCGCATTTTTAACGACGGCATGGCAGAAGCCATAAAATACGGCTGCATAAAATCCGAGGAACTGTTTTGCAAGCTCGAAACCCAAAACCCCAAAGACTTTCTGCCCGAACTCATTAAAGAATGTATTAAAATTAAGAAAGATATTGTCGAGCGGGATTTTAAAGAATCTAACGAGCGGATGCTTTTAAACTTTGGCCATACCCTCGGCCACGCAATAGAAGGCTACTACAACTACCTACACATAACTCACGGAGAAGCGGTAGGCATAGGAATGGTCATGGTTACAAAAGCCGCCGAAAACATTGGGTTATGTAAACCCGGCAGCTCTGAAAGGATAAAGAGCTGCCTCGAAAAATACTCGCTGCCCTATGAAACAAGCGTCCCGCTTGAAGATTTGATAAATTTTTGCTTAAAGGACAAAAAACGCCGCGGCGATGATATTAACCTTGTGCTAATCAGGGAAATTGGTCAGAGCTTTATATATACAATAGAAGCCGACCAGCTTTACGACTTTTTAAAGGGTGGTCCCAATGGACAGCATTAAAATTACCCCTGGCAGGCTCGCAGGTTCTGTTACAGTGCCTTCCTCCAAAAGCGCCGCCCATAGGGCAATAGCCTGCGCTTTGCTTGCAGGCGGTAAGGCACGGCTTGAAAATATAGATTTATCAGATGACGTCATTGCCACCATCAGCGCAGCAAAGGCACTAGGCTGCAATATTACCCTTGAAGACAATACGCTCACCATAGAGCGGTCAGACACAATAGAATTTGCGAATATTGACTGTATTGAATCAGGGACCACATTAAGATTTTTTATACCTATCGCTGCAGCACTTGGCATAAAAGCCACATTCACCGGCAAAGGACGGCTGCCGCAGCGCCCTATAAAAGTACTCACAGATCTGCTTGAAAGCCACGGCGTCAAATGCTCAAATGACAGTCTTCCTCTGACAATAGAAGGAAACCTCACTGGTGGGAATTTTTACCTTCCGGGCAATATAAGCTCCCAATTTATAAGCGGTCTGCTGCTTGCCCTGCCGCTAACAGGACAGGATTGCCAGGTAATACTCACCACCCCGCTCGAATCAGCCGGCTACGTAGAAATGACCATTGATATAATGAACGCCTTTGGCGTCAAAGTTGAAAAGACCGAATCCGGATACTACATAAAACCCGGCCAAGAATACAAAAGCAATAATTTTTTTGTTGAGGGCGACTGGTCGCAGGCCGCATTTTTTATGGCGGCAGCGGCAATCGGCGGTGACATTACCATACATGGCTTAAACCGCAACTCAACGCAGGGCGATAAAGCCGCAGCGGAAATTTTTCAGCGTTTTGGCGCCGACATTACCTTTTTAGAAAACGGCATGAACATCAAACACAAAGATTTAAAAGGAATCGAAATCGACGCTTCCCAAATACCCGATTTGGTGCCAGCTCTGGCAGTAACCGCCGCTTTTGCAAAGGGCACAACCCGAATCCATTCAGCCTCACGGTTAAGATTAAAGGAAAGCGACAGGTTGGCGGAAATCGCAAAAAACCTAAAGAACATGGGCATCAATGTTACCGAAACCTACGACGAACTGATTATTGAAGGCGGAAAACCCAAAGGTGCCGAAATAGACTCGGCTGGGGATCACAGAATCGCAATGGCATTTTCGGTAGCGGCAAGTTATTCCGAGCCTTCAAGCATAATAAAGGGATATTCGTCTATAAATAAATCCTACCCTTTGTTTTACCAAGACTTTAAAAAGTTAGGAGGGAAGGCAAATGTCCTCTAATTTCGGAACAAACATTAAAATATCAATATTCGGCGAAAGCCACGGCCAAATAATCGGCGCCGTAATTGACGGGCTTCCGCCCGGCGAGGAAATTTCCATCCCGCAAATACAAATACAGCTTTCAAGGCGTGCACCCGGCTGCACCCCCACTTCCACCACACGCAAAGAAAAGGACGAGGTGGAAATTCTCACAGGGTTTCTAAACGGCAAAACCACCGGTGCCCCTTTAATGCTTGCCATCCGCAACCAGGACACTCGTTCGGCAAATTATGAAAATATATCTGTAATTCCCCGCCCTTCCCACTCCGATTATGCCGCATACGTAAAATACAAGGGCAACAACGATATACGAGGCGGTGGGCACTTTTCGGGAAGGCTAACGGCGCCTTTAGTAGCAGCCGGAAGCATCTGTCGCCAGATTTTAAAGCGTCGAGGCATTACAATCGGCGGGCATGTGCTTCAAATTTTAAATGTAAAAGACCCTCCCTTTGATCCGGTAAATGTATCGGAAGACGAATTGCAATACCTTTCGGAAGCCTACTTCTCCACAAGGTCCAAACAGGCTAAAGAAGGCATGATCGCGGAAATCCTAAACGCCAAGCAAAACCTTGACAGTGTTGGCGGCGTGGTTGAAGTCGCCGTAACAGGGCTTCCCACAGGTGTGGGCTCGCCTATGTTCGGCGGCATTGAAAATGTACTCTCAGCCGCAATATTCGCAGTCCCCGCTGTTAAAGGTGTATCTTTCGGCGCCGGATTTGATTACGCTAAAATGTACGGCAGCAACGCAAACGATGAAATGTACTACGATGGCGACAATGTAATGACCTACACCAACAACTGCGGAGGTATTACGGGCGGTATTACCAACGGCATGCCCTTGATAATCAAGGCGGCAATTAAGCCTACACCTTCAATATACATGCCCCAAAGGTCTATAAACCTTCAAACCCACGAAAACACCACCTTAAAAATAACAGGCAGGCACGACCCCTGCATTGTCCCACGCGCACTGCCGGCAATAGAAGCCGCAGTTGCCATAGCGCTCACTGACCTTATGGCGGAGGCAAATATGCTATGAATCTACAGGAAATACGCAAAAGAATCGACCAGATAGACGCACAAATGGTCAGGCTTTTAACAGAGCGGCTTGAGTGTTCAATACAGGTGGCCAAAATCAAAAAGCAGACGGGGCAGGCAATATATCACCCCGAACGCGAACAAGAAATCATAAATTATGTAAAAGCAAATGCCGGAGATTTTGGCGACGCTGCGGCGGCCATTTACCTTTCGATTTTAGAGGCAAGCCGCGAGCTGCAGTATAACGAATTCGAGCGCCAAAACCCGCTGATAAATTTAATCGACGCGGTATCCGACGTTAATCCAAAAGAGGTATTTAAACTCGCCTGCCAGGGTGTCGAGGGCGCGTTTTCGCATTCGGCTGCGCTAAACCGCTACCCTAATGCCGAGTATTTATTCTTTGACGAATTCGAAGAGGTTTTTAAGGCGGTAGAATCGGGCACGGTTGAACGCGGTCTGGTGCCTGTCGAAAACTCCTCAACGGGCTCGGTGTCGGAGGTTTACGATTTAATTTTAAAATACCGGCATTACATTGTCGACGCCGTTGACATGAGCATTAACCAAAACCTGCTCGCCTGCAGGGGCGCCGACCTTAATACCATAAAAAAAGTCTATTCCCACCCCCAGGCAGTAAAACAGTGCTTAGAATTTATAAAAGATAATTCACTCGAAGCAGTAGAAGCCATAAACACCGCCACCGCAGCAAAACTTGTGGCAGAAAAAAACGACCCGACCATTGCGGCCATAGGGTCTGCTCAAGCGGCAAAATTGTACGGGCTTGATATAGTCAGGCCCTGCATCCAAACCATACGCAACAATTCCACAAGGTTTATTGTAATATCCAAAACCCTTTCAATTCCCAAAGACGCCAATAAAGTAAGCCTTGTATTTTCTCTGCCTCACGTAACCGGCTCCTTGTACCGCGTTTTAAACCGGTTCGCGTTAAGAGGTCTTAATCTTACCAAAATCGAATCCCGCTCGGCAAAACGTGGAGGCTTTGAATACCTGTTTTACCTCGACTTTGCAGGAAATGTCAATGATATTAAGGTCAAAAAGCTGTTGGCGGCACTATCCGAAGAATTGGAGGATTTCACCTTCCTTGGGAACTATAAAGAAGTAAGCATAAACTGCGAATAAAATTATCATCTGGCAAAACCGCGATATTACCTACATTACATACAAAAACCCCCGGCACTATTGCCGGGGGCATATTCGTTATTCCTGTGTTACTTCAGCGCCATCGCTTGCCATTGTCTCAGGCTCGGCTGATGGCTCCTGTTCGCCTGCTTCAACCGCTGCGCCCTCCTGGCTTTCAGGCGGGTTATCCGCATTCTCCTTTTCCTCAAGCAGCGCGCGGATTGAAAGGCTGACGCGCTTGTTTTCAAAGTCGATATTAATAATCTTGGCGTCCACTTCCTGGCCAACCGACAGTTCATCCTGCGGCTTTTCTATCCTTCGGTTGGCAATCTGGGAAATGTGAATCAAGCCGTCAATCCCGGGAATAATTCGGGCAAAGGCGCCATAAGAGGTCAGATTTACGATTTTTACCCTCACAACGCTTCCAACAGGATACTCCCTCTTTAAAATCTCCCAGGGATTATCCTCGGTCTTTTTATAGCTTAAGGAAATGCGTTTGTTTTCCTTATCTACATCTTTAACTACTACTTCCACTACATCGCCCACATTTACCACTTCGGACGGGTGCTTAATGCGGTTCCAAGCCAGTTCGGAAATATGAATCATTCCGTCTACCCCGCCAAGGTCCACAAACGCACCGTAATTGGTAAGGGATTTAACAACGCCGGTATATCTTTTGCCAACCTCTATTGTCTCCCAAATCTGGGCCTCTTTAGCCTTCTTTTCCTCGATCAGCACGGAACGAATCGATCCGATAACCCTACGCTTTCTTCCGGTTTCAATCACCCTGAAGGGGACCTGTTTGCCTTTAAGCTGTTGTAAATCCTCATTTTTATTTAATGTGGCTAAGGATGCGGGCACAAACACCCTCACATTATCGCATACAACTATAACGCCACCATTCACTATGTCCGAAACGGTACCCTGCAAAATTTCCTTATTCTCTTTGGCGGCCACAATCTTTTTCCAACCCTCAACAGCATCATAACGGCGTTTGGAAAGCAGGACCGTGCCCTCCTGGTCATTAACCTTCAGGACTATAAGGTTAAACTCATCACCCGGTTTTACGCTTTTTAGCAAATCCACATTGGAGTCTGCCGAAAACTCATTAGCCGGGATGATTCCGGTCTGTTTTCTGCCGATATCGACCTGTATTTCGCTCGGGTTTACCGATACAACAACGCCGCGCACAATCTGGTCTGTATTTAAACTGTTGAGCGACGCTTCAAGCGCCTCCTCAAAGCTCATCTCATCAAAAGATTTTTCAGCATTTGCCTCCGATACAGTATTAGCATCTGCCGCACCCTCGATTACATTTGTTTCATCGACAGGCTTTAAATTTTCCGACATTGTATTAAGAACCTCCTTTATTATACCAGCAGGGGTAGAAGCCCCTGCAACAACCCCCACAGTCTGAATGCCTGAAAAATCGACGTCGCGCAATTCTGCGGCAGTTTCGACATGAATACACCTGCCGCAATACCTTTCACACACCTCTTTGAGCTTAGCCGTATTAGAGCTGTGCTTGCCTCCGACGATTATCATCATGTCACACTGTTTGGCAAGCTGTTCTGCCTCTTCTTGCCTTATGGAAGTTGCATTACATATTGTATCAAAAATTACTGCATTTGTATATACCTTTTTTAAAATTTTTTGACAATTTTGCCATAACTGTGCATTAAAAGTGGTTTGTGCTACCACAGTAATTGGCATATTTTGTAATTCTGGATGTTGTTCTATAAAATCATAAAGAGAGCTTTCGTCAGAAAACACATAAGACTCACCATTGCAATGCCCGCGGATCCCGATAACCTCGCTGTGTAAAGGATCACCCGCGATCAGCACAACCCTTCCCTCTCTGGAGGCTTCAGACACTACCCTGTGAATTTTCTTCACATACGGACAGGTGGCGTCGGCAATTTCAATCCCGCGCTCCCTGGCAGTGTTAAGTGTTTTCTCGGGCACGCCGTGGGAGCGGATTACCACAATTTCGTCAGGGCCGGCCTGTTCTGGGGATTCTATTATCTTCACACCCTTGGATTTCAGCTCGTCCACAAGTTGTGGATTGTGAATAATCGGTCCCAAAGTGCATACATTTTTGCCCTCGTCAAGCAGCTTATAAACCATTTCAACCGCGCGGTTTACGCCAAAGCAAAACCCCGCAGTTTTGGCAAGCTTAATCTCCATGGCCGGCCTCCCACAACTGCGTAATCCGGCCCATAATTAAATTTGCCGCCTGTTTTAAATCTGTTCGCGAGTTTATGTCTATATCTAATTCCTCCGGTTTTATTATATCCCCGAATCGTATTGTATTTTTGCGAAACGGGGCAATTTTTCCCTTACGATAAATGGCAACCGGCAGTATCGGCGCCTTCGTCTTGGCGGCTATAACCGCAACGCCGGATTTCGCTGCCTTAGGCGTCCCGTCCCTGCTCCTTGTGCCCTCCGGGAAAATCCCCATTACCTTGCCCTCGTTAATCAATTTAACGGCGTGCTCTATCGCCTCGGCGCCGCCCGACCCGCGCTGTACCGCAAACGCCCCCATTTTTGTAAAAAGCCAGTTTACAAATCTGTTTTTGAACAATTCGGATTTTGCCATAAAATATATCTGGCGCCTGCAAATGATTATCAAAAAAGCAACATCGGTAAAAGAGGTATGGTTGCAGCACAGTATAAGGCCGCCCTCTTTCGGCATTTTTTCAAGCCCTACAGGTTTAATCCTGAAAACCAGCCTGATTATAGGATATGCAATTGCCCTGATAACTTTATAAAAGGTCGACATATTTTCTTCACATCACAAGCCCAATTTATGGCTGATTAGTCCTGACAGTATAGTTACCGATCTCTCAAATGTATTTCCGGTGGTATTGACAATAATCGCGTCGTCGGCAGGTTTCAGCGGAGCAATTTCACGGCTGGAATCGTTCTGGTCCCTAAGTTTCAAATCGGCCAATACATCTTCATACGTTACATTCATACCCCTGGCAATCAGTTCCTCATACCTTCTTCTTGCACGCTCCTCGGCCGACGCGGTAAGAAAAATTTTAAGCGTCGCATTGGGAAGCACTACCGTGCCGATATCCCTTCCGTCCATTATCACATTATGCTTTTTGGCCATAGATTGCTGAAGGTCAAATAAAAACTCCCTTACCTTGCCTATCGCCGACACAGCCGAGGCCATCAAGGAAACTTCCGGTGTCCTGATTTTATCAGATACATCCACGCCGTTTAAAAATACCCTCTGCTCGTTGTCTATAAATTTAATGTCAATCTGAATGTTAGAAAGCCCGTCAATTATTTTTTGTGTTTCCTCTGCCTTAACTCCGGCATTTAGAAAATGCAACCCCACCGCGCGGTAAAGCGCGCCTGTGTCAACATAAACAAAGCCATACATGCCTGCCAGTTTTCTTGAAATTGTGCTTTTTCCGGCCCCAGACGGCCCATCAATTGCAATAGAAATCATACAAAAACCCCTTCTATACAGATTTTCCGGCGAGGTATCCCGTAGAAAATGCAATCTGCAGGTTAAAACCTCCCGTATATGCGTCAACGTCAATTACCTCGCCGGCAAAATACAGCCCGTCTACTATGCGGGAGCGCATGGTTTTCGGGTCTATCTCTTTTACATTTACCCCTCCGCGGGTTACTATCGCCTCTTTAATGGGGCGGAAACCTGTAATATTAAGTCTCAGGCTTTTAAGCAGCCGGCACAGCCGCCTTCTTTGTTCCTTGGTTATCTGGTGTACTTTTGTGTCAGGCGGGATTTCACACAACTCAACCACTACGGGAATCAGTTTTTTGGGAAGCAGGTCATCCAGCGCATTCGAAAAATTGCGGTTAGAGTATTTTTCAAAATCCCGCAGCAGCCTGTTGTCCAATTGTTCCTCGCTTAATGCTGGCTTAAGGTCAATCGACACTATATATGGACTCTGAGGCTTAATGTGGGCGCTAAGGCTTAAAATAATAGGTCCCGAGACCCCAAAATGGGTAAAAAGCATTTCCCCAAAATCAGTGTATACCGCTTTACCGCTGTGCTTGTCAATAAGGCTTGCCACCACATTTTTCAAGGTAAGCCCCTGAAGGCTGGAACACCATTCCTCACGCACAGTCAGCGGCACTAAAGAGGGTTTTGGTTCTATGATTGTATGCCCCGCCTGCCTTGCCAGTTTATACCCGTCACCCGTGGAACCAGTCAGCGGATAGGACATCCCACCGGTGGCAATTATGCAATTGTGCGCCGAAAACCTGGTCCCGTCCTCAAGCATAACGCAACTAAAACTGTTATTCTCAATCCCGAGCGAAACTACCCGTCCTTTTATTATTTTAACCCCGTGACTTTTAACATAGTTCACAAGGCAGTCTACAACTTCAACCGCCTTGTCGGATTCGGGGAAAACCCTGTTTCCCCGTTCGGTTTTAAGTTTAACCCCGCGGCTTTCAAAAAAAGTCATGGTATCCTGTGCCGAAAAGGCGGAAAAGGCGGAATATAGAAACTTCCCGTTGTTGGGAACATTGGAAATAAGCCCGTTTATATCAGTATTGTTGGTTACATTGCACCTGCCCTTGCCGGTAATCATCAGCTTTCGGGCAGGACGGCTGTTGCGCTCAATAAGCAAAACCCTTTTGCCTCTTTCGCACGCAGTCCCCGCGGCCATAAGACCTGCGGGGCCGCCGCCGACCACTATAACGTCAAACATATATACATTCCCCGATTTATATGGTTTAATTTTACTCTATTTCGCTTTAAAATCAAGATTTTTTCAGTTTCAGTGTTTGATTATTTTAAAATTATATTCCCACAAAAAAATCCGGTTTCCTACCGGATTATTTTATAAGCTTTTTAAGCTTTGGATGTAGCCTTATCATATAAGTAACAACAAGCCTCGAAATTGCAAAATCATATATCACAAAGGTAATATTTCCGCCGATTAGCAGCACAAGTTCCAAATACTTGCCGAAATTCCCCATGTCGTCAAACGGTATGCCAAAGACCTTGGAAGCCAAAAAATACGCCGCAATCATAGCAACGTTAAATACCGCAAATTTTAAAATATATTCAATTAAAGGTTTCCTAATCCGCTCGATTCTCTCCTTCAGAATCGGGTAATACCCAAAAAACAGGACATACATTAGTTTTGCCTCGGTTTCGGCAAGCAGCAGAATCAAAATTGAAGAAGCGACAAACGACAGCACCGCCCACTTCGGGTCGATTTCAATTACTAAAATAATCATCAAAATACCCGCCGCGGCAGGGACAGCATAGGTAAAATAGGGAAAATAGGAAAGAAACATAATAACGACCGCTAACGCAGCAACAATCCCGCACAGAGCTATCCTGCTTGTCCTTTTCATCGGGCACCTCCGCCTAACAGCATCGAATAAGGTCTCCACCCAAGCATTCGCAGCAGCAATCGGCGCAGATAAGTCCCGCGCAAACATCGCAGCCGCTGCAGCCATCAGAGTGGCCGGTATGCCCCCTGTGGTACCCGTAACCCCTTCTCTGATACTGCATCTGGTTAAAGGCGGCCCTGTACTCAGGGTTGGATGGGTTCATGCGGCAGGCGGTGGCAAAACTGGCATAGGCGCTGTCAAACCAGCCCCTGCGGTAAAGCACGCTTCCATTCAAAAAATACCACTCGGCATCCCGCTTATTAATCGGTACACCGTCAAGCAGTTCCTGCGCCTCTTCCAGTTTCCCCTGCTCAATCAGGGAACGTATATCCGCAAAATTGGAGCTGTAACTGTATCCCGAATTGCTCCCGCGCGAGCGCCTCTCGTTCATTATTCTATCATAGGCTTCATTTATCTCCTGCATTTTTTCGGCAGCCAAATCGGACAGTGGGTTATCTGCGTAATTGTCGGGGTGGTATTTCCGCGCCAGTTCCCTGTACGCATTCTTTATCTCCTCGTCGGTGGCGTTTCTGGAAATACCAAGCACTTCATAAGGGTCTTTCATTAAAACTCTCCTTTTTAAAAATATACATCTGGCTGTTTTTCAGCCCCAAATATATAATATTCTCAAGTATGGATTTGTACTTTTTTACATCCAGCAATTCAAAAGCCTTGGCCGCCTCGGATATGCACACGTTCAAAACCGGCTCTATCCTGAGTTTTGCATAATATAACGGGTCGGTTTCCCGGTTGTATTCAAAAGCCAAAGGGTTAAAATTACCCCTTTTTATATCGGTTTCAAGGTCGGCCGCGGCGTCAAGCAGATAAACCCACTTCCCAATGCAATAGCCCAATCTTTCAAGCTGCCTTTTGTCTTTAGTGTCTCCACACATCGCAAAAATTTGCGAAAGCGCTGCTGCCGTCGGCTCGCTGGCCAGGTCAAGATTCCCGCTGTACTGCTTTTCAACAATTGTCTGATTATCTATATAACTTCCAACAACCCGCGCTATCTGCGGGTATTTTTGTTCGGCCTTTTTCCTCGCCATATTAAATATGGGCAAAACCAGTTTGTAAAACAGCCGCTTAATTCCCCTGTTATCCGCAATATTGTCAAGAATTTTGTAATACAGCATAATCATTGCGGCGGCGCTCGGCAGCTCAAAGTCCTGGTCGTCCTTGCAGTAGCTGCATTTTTTAAAGGGGTTAAAAGCGCAGCGCCTCTTGTCGAACCCGCCGCACGTCTCTTTTAACCCCGAGTGTATCAGCGCCAAAAAGGTGAAATCATAGCTTAAGGTAAGCCGGGCAAAAAGACCGTAGGACCTGCCTAATTTTCTGCATAGAGTGCAGTAAACGGCTTTGTATATTTCATAGTCCCTGACTTTTAATTCCGGCTTATATGCCCTTACATACCCAAACACAAACCTGCTCCTAAACGTACAGCTTTGATACTATTCTAAGGGATAAGCGCCTTTAAAAAGTTAAATAAATGTAAATAAAGCGTAGATTTCAAATTTTCAGCCGTTTAACAGCTTTGCAAGGTAAATTCCAGTATAAGACTTTTCGTTTGTCGACACCTCTTCGGGCGTACCTTCGGCGATTATCTGTCCGCCGAGATCTCCACCCTCGGGCCCCAAATCGATAATATAGTCAGCTGTCTTAATAACATCAAGGTTATGCTCGATCACCACAACAGTATTGCCCGAATCCACCAGGCGGTTCAGCACATCTATCAGCCTGTGGACATCGGCGGTGTGAAGCCCTGTGGTCGGCTCATCAAGAATATATATCGTCCGCCCTGTAGCCCTTTTGGACAGTTCGGTGGCAAGTTTTACGCGCTGCGCCTCACCACCTGACAGTGTGGTGGCGGGCTGCCCGATTTTAATATATCCGAGCCCCACGTCATAAAGGGTTTCTAGTTTGCGGTGGATTTTGGGAATGCTCTCGAAAAAGTGCATACCCTCTTCCACAGTCATTTCAAGCACATCGCTTATATTCTTGCCTTTATATTTAATCTCCAGCGTTTCGCGGTTGTACCTGCTGCCATGGCAGACATCGCAGGGCACATAGATGTCGGGCAAAAAGTGCATTTCTATCCGGATAATCCCGTCGCCCTGGCAGGCCTCGCAGCGCCCTCCCTTGACATTAAAGGAAAACCGCCCCGCGGTGTAGCCTCGCATTTTGGCATCCTGGGTGTTGGCAAACAGCTCGCGTATGTCGGTAAACACGCCCGTATATGTGGCCGGATTGGACCTCGGCGTCCTGCCAATGGGCGCCTGATTAATATTTATTACCTTGTCAAGGTGCTCGACTCCCTCTATCGCGTCGTGCTTGCCGGGAAACATTTTGGAATTGTTCAGCTCATTTGCTAGCCTTTTGTACATAATTTCATTCACAAGCGTCGACTTGCCCGAACCCGACACGCCTGTTATGCACACAAACCTGCCAAGTGGGATTTTTACATCTATATTCTTAAGATTGTTCTCCCTGGCGTTTCTGACAATCAAGAACTTGCCGTTTCCGTTCCTGCGCTTTTGGGGAACTGGGATTTTCTTTCGCCCTGTAAGATAGGCGCCTGTAACGGATTCCTTGCACCCCTCGATATCCTTTAAGGTACCAGCGCAGACCACCTGCCCTCCGTGAATCCCCGCTCCGGGGCCGATATCCACAATATAATCGGCAGCGCGTATGGTGTCCTCGTCGTGTTCCACAACAATCAGGGTATTTCCCATATCCCGAAGCCTTTTCAATGTCGCAAGCAGCCGGTCGTTGTCCCTCTGATGAAGTCCTATGCTCGGCTCATCAAGTATATATATAACCCCCATCAGAGATGAACCGATTTGAGTCGCAAGCCTTATCCTCTGGCTCTCCCCGCCCGAAAGCGTGCCCGCCGAACGGGAAAGGGTCAAATAATCCAGCCCCACGCTCTGCAAAAAGCCCAGCCTTTCCTTAATCTCCTTCAAAATCGGCCCGGCTATCATCATATCCCGCTGGTTCAATTCAAGTTTGTCGAAAAACTCAATCAAACGGTTAACAGAAAGGTCCGAAATCTCCTTTATGTTTTTTCCGCCAACCGTCACAGCAAGTGACTCGGGCTTAAGTCGGGCTCCGTGGCAGTCGGGGCACTCGTATTCCAGCATATAGCTTTCAATTTCAGCCCTGGCATAATCACTGGTGGTGGTTTTGTACCTGCGGTCAAGATTGTTAATAACACCCTCAAAGGGCGCATAATAAACACCGCCACCCCATTCGGCAACCCTTTCAAGCTCGATTTTTTCATCCCCCGTTCCGTAAAGGACCGCGTGTTTTGCCTCCTCCGGCAGCTTGTAAAACGGGGTGTTTATATCAAATCCGTACTTTTTTGCAAGGCCTTTGTAATACATCATGGATATTTTGTTGGTATTTCCGCCGCCCCAGCCCGAGGCAGTAATGGCACCCTGGGCGAGGGACAGCTCGGGATTCGCAACCACAAGCTCGGGGGAAAGTTTTAAAAATACGCCAAGGCCAGTACAGGTGGGGCAGGCGCCATAGGGGTTATTAAAGGAAAACATCCTCGGGGTCAGTTCCGGCATGCTGAACCCGTGCTCGGGGCAGGCATAATTTTGTGAAAACAGGAGCTCTTCCCCGTCCACCACGCTGATTATCACAAGACCGCCCGCAAGCCCTGTGGCAGTCTCTATGCTGTCGGCCAAGCGGCTTTTTATATCTTCCTTAATCACAAGCCTGTCCACTACAATTTCTATGTGGTGCTTTTTATTCTTGTCAAGGGCAATATTTTCAGACAAATCATAGATATTCCCGTCTACCCGTACCCGGACAAATCCGGATTTTTTAGCAGACTCAAACACCTTCTGGTGCTCGCCCTTCCTACCCCTGACCACTGGCGCCAATACCTGTATGCGGCTGCCGGGTTGCAGGGACAACACCTTTTCGACTATCTGGTCAACAGTCTGCTGTTTTATCTCCCTTCCGCAAACAGGGCAGTGCGGCACGCCAATCCTTGCATACAAAAGCCTTAAATAGTCGTAAATTTCGGTAACCGTGCCCACCGTAGAGCGCGGATTCCTCGAGGTGGTTTTCTGGTCAATGGCAATAGCCGGGGAAAGGCCCCGAATACTCTCAACCTGGGGCTTTTCCATAAGCCCCAAAAACTGCCTTGCATAAGAGGACAGCGACTCCACATACCGCCGCTGCCCCTCGGCATATATTGTGTCAAAGGCAAGGGAGGACTTTCCCGAACCCGAAAGGCCCGTAAACACTACAAGCTTGTTTCTGGGAATTTTTAAATTTATTCCTTTAAGGTTATGCTCCCTCGCACCTATAATTTCAATAAAATCCTGTGGCACTATATTTCCCCCAGTAAATTAAAGCTACTTTCCTTCTCTAAGTCTTGCAATTCTGTCCCTTAAATATGCAGCATGCTCGAATTCCAGCATCTTTGCCGCCTGCTTCATTTCTGCTGTCAGGCGTTTTATAAGCTGCTCGCGCTCAGCTTTGGACAACCGCTTTTCATGCTTTTCAAGCTTCTCGTCAGCTTTAGACGATATTTCAATTATGTCCCTAACATCCTTAATAACCGTTTTGGGAACAATGCCGTGCTTTTTATTGTAAGCCATCTGGATTTCCCGGCGGCGGTAGGTCTCCTTAATGGCGTTTTCCATGGATTTTGTAACTGTATCAGCATACATAATAACCTTACCAGAAGCATTCCTCGCCGCTCTGCCGATTGTCTGTATGAGTGATGTTTCGGAACGCAGGAAACCTTCCTTGTCGGCGTCAAGTATTGCCACCAAAGATACCTCTGGAATGTCAAGTCCTTCCCTTAAAAGGTTAATTCCCACCAGCACATCAAACTCGCCAAGCCTTAAATCCCTTATTATCTGCATCCTTTCGATGGTATCTATATCATAATGCATATATCTGACCTTTATATTTAAATTTCCAAGGTATTCGGTCAGGTCCTCCGCCATTTTCTTGGTAAGGGTGGTCACAAGCACTCGCTCGTTTTTCTCAACACGCTGATTTATTTCCGATACAAGGTCGTCAATCTGCCCTTCGGTGGGCTTGACAACCACCTCGGGGTCAACAAGTCCGGTAGGCCTTATCACCTGTTCCACAACCTGTGCCGAATGCTGCTTTTCAAAGTCACCGGGCGTGGCAGAAACATAAATCGCCTGGTTTATGCGCTCATAAAACTCGTCGAAGGTAAGCGGGCGGTTATCAAAAGCCGAGGGCAACCTGAAACCGTATTCCACAAGGTTTTCCTTCCTTGCCCTGTCACCGCCGTACATGCCCCTTACCTGCGGCAGCGTCACGTGGGACTCGTCCACAAACAGCAGGTAATCCTTCGGGAAATAATCAAGCAAGGTAAAGGGTGCGCTGCCAGGGGCCCTGCCAGAAAGCACCCGCGAATAATTTTCTATCCCCTTGCAGACTCCGATTTCGGTAAGCATTTCAATATCATACTCAGTCCTCTGGCGGATTCGCTGGGCTTCTATCAGCCTGCCCTGACTTTCAAAATACTTAACCCGCTCCTCCATTTCCCGCCTGATTTCCTCAATCGCCCTTTGCATCTTGTCGCCGGGGACTATATAGTGGGATGCGGGATATATGGCCACATGCCCAAGCATGCTTTTTACTTCACCCGTTACGGTGTTAATCTCGCAAATCCGGTCAATTTCGTCCCCGAAAAACTCAATCCTAATGGCGCTCTCGCCCGAATAGGCGGGGAATACCTCCACAACGTCCCCGCGCACCCTGAATTTGTTACGGGTGAAATTGATGTCGTTTCTTTCATACTGCAGCTCAACCAGCTTTTTAAGCAGCTGGTCCCGGTCCCTGGCCTGGCCGGGGCGCAGGGATATCACCATGTTCCTGTAGTCAATAGGATCTCCAAGGCTGTAAATGCACGAAACACTTGCGACTATTATTACATCGCGCCGTTCGGACAACGCACAGGTGGCCGAATGGCGCAGTTTATCAATCTCGTCATTAATAGCCGAATCCTTTTCGATATAGGTATCGGTGGTCGGGATATAAGCCTCCGGCTGGTAGTAATCATAATAACTTACAAAGTATTCAACTGCGTTTTCAGGGAAGAACTCTCTAAACTCGCTGCAAAGCTGGGCCGCAAGGGTTTTGTTGTGGGCAAGCACCAGGGTCGGGCGGTTAACCCGGGCTATCACATTTGCCATCGTAAAGGTCTTGCCCGAACCGGTAACTCCAAGCAAGGTCTGCTCCCTGTATCCCTTGTTAAGCCCCTCAACCAAGGCCGCTATGGCCTCGGGCTGGTCGCCTGTGGGTTTGTAGGGGGACACCAGTTTAAATTTTTGTCCTTCCATAAGCAACGCACCTTAATCAATAATTAAAAAGGTATTGAAATTCCTTTGAGTCGGCAAGAGACACATAATCGTCGCCAGCCAGAATAATGTGGTCAAGCAGGTATACCCCAACAACGCGCAATGCTTCAATTATGTTCCTCGTAGCTTCTATGTCCTCTTTAGAGGGCAGCGCAATCCCACCGGGATGGTTATGCGCAATAACCGCGCTGGTGGCTTTGGTCCGGATTACCGTCTCAATAACCTTGCGGGTGCTGATCCCCGCGGAACTAATATCCCCTTCCCCGATTATATCAAAGGAGATAATCCTGCACTGGTTGTCCATACTAATGAGGGACACCATCTCATCAGTATAGCCAAGATACCTTGCCAGCAGATAATCCCCGCATAGTTTAGAGGAATTAAGCACCACCTTGCGGCGGAATTTGTCTGCAGAATAGTACCTTGACATCGGGATAATCATTTTAATTAGGCATGCGCTATGCAGCGTAATACCCTCCACTTGAAGCAAATCCTCAACCGATGCGTCAAAAACGCCGGCCAGCGACCCGAACCGCTCAATAAGCCTGTGGGCAATCTCATTGGTATCCTTGCGCGGAATGGAGTAAAACAACAGCAATTCCAATACATTGTGAGGATTAAAATTATCCAGCCCTTCGGATAGGAATCTTGATTTCAAACGCTCACGGTGTCCTTCATGCATGGCACAACCAAGCCTTTCCGAAAATCTGTATTTTATTTATATGGGAAGCTTTCGGCTCCCCGGTTTTTCAAGTTGTGTATTGCCGCTTCTGCACAAAGGGCACTCATCAGGTGCCCAGGAGTCCACCTGCATGGAAATAACCGACTTTAGCGGCACACCGAAATCAATTTTCCCGCCCGAACGGTCTACAATAACGCCAACACCGACAACCTCTCCGCCACTCTGCCTTACAATGTCAATAACCTCCAATACCGAGCCCCCGGTTGTCACTACATCTTCCACAACCAGCACCTTCTGCCATGGCTTTATTGCAAACCCGCGGCGCAGGGTCATCCTGCCGTCCACCCGCTCAGCAAAAAAGTTTTCGCACTTTAAGTGCCTGCTTACCTCATACGCCATCTGGACAGCACCAAGCGCCGGGCCAATAACCAGTTCCACATTAAATCCTTCAAACTGACTTGCCAAATCTGCGCACAGTTTTTCACTGTATTTAGTATTCCTAAAAATGTTGGCGCATTGCAGGTATCTATCGGAATGCCGGCCGGAAGTCAGCAAAAAATGCCCTTGCTTTAAAACCCCGGCTTCCTTAAACATTTCTAACACTTCATTTTTAGTCAGCATAGAATATAACTCCTCGTATTAAATATTCGTCTAATATTATATACCATTCCTTCCCTTTTGAAAAGCCGATTTAAGTGGTATAATATAAGAGAGTATCAAATTTTGCAAAATAATACAGCAATATTTAAAACGGAGGACGCTGTGAAGTCATTTACGGTCGGAAAAAACGACGAAGGCCAAAGATTGGATAAATTCCTTTCAAAGGCAATCCCTAATCTGCCCAAATCATTGATGTACAAATACATCCGTACAAAAAAGATAAAGCTCAACGGTAAAAAGGCGGATATTTCCACCCGCCTTGTCGCGGGAGACATTATAGAGGCCTATATGAAAGACGAATTCTTCGCCCAGTCTCCAAAGCTCGATTTTACGCATGCTCCCACGGACATTTCGGTAGTCTATGAAGATGAAAATATTATTCTGGTTGACAAGGAACCGGGGCTTTTATGCCATTCAGATAAAAGCGAACAGGTTGACACGTTGATTAACAGGATACAGCATTACCTGTACACCAAGGGGGAATACAACCCCGCGCAGGAAACCAGTTTCCGTCCTGCCCTCGCCAACCGAATCGACCGGAATACCGGCGGTATTGTGATTGCCGCAAAAAACGCGGCAGCCCTTCGGATTTTGTGCGAAAAGATAAGAGGGCGTGAAATTCGCAAATGGTACCTTGCGGCTGTCCACGGGATTCCTGAAAACACACAGGACACATTAAAAGGTTTTTTACAGAAAAACGCCCAAAAAAATAAGGTTTTTCTGCAAAGCAGAAAAACCGACGAAAACAAGGATATTTTAACCAGATACAGGTTGATAAAAACCAAAAACAATATATCTTTAATCGAAGTGGAACTTATCACCGGCCGCCCGCACCAGATAAGGGCACACATGGCCTCGATCGGCCACCCGCTGCTGGGCGACCAAAAATACGGGAAAGGCAGTGACGGAACCAAATTAGATTTAAAATACCAGGCGCTTTATTCATACCGCCTGAAATTCGGCTTTAACTCCGACGCCGGCATACTTTCCTACCTAAACGGCAAATCCTTTCAGGTAAAAGAGGTATGGTTTGCAAAGCAATTGTTCGGCTTCTGATTACAGTTTCAACTCAACCACGCGGTTGGTGGGTTGATACTGCCTGTATGTAACGCCGGCAGAATCAAACATTTTTTTAGATGCAATAACCGAATCGGTATCGGCGTATTTGTCCAGCATGTAAATTACTTCTTTAATGCCCTTTTGGATTATGGCCTTGCAGCACTCGTTGCAGGGAAAAAGGGTGGTATATATGCGGCAGCCCTTAAGTGACCCGCCGCTAAAATTTAAAATGGCGTTAAGCTCCGCGTGGCATACATACATATATTTTGTGTTAAGCGGCTCGCCCTCCCTTTCCCAAGGGTAGCAGTCGTCCGAGCAGCCAATAGGCATTCCGTTGTATCCCATGGACATTATTTTATTGTCCTCGTTTACAATGCATGCGCCAACCTGAGTGCCGGGGTCCTTGCTGCGCTGGGCGGAAAGCAGCGCAATACCCATAAAATACTCATCCCAGCTTAAATAATCCTTGCGCTTCATCTGTTTTCCCCATTTCCTAATATTTTGTTATAAGTTTGATTGTTTAAAGTATATGAACGAACCAATAAATCACAAAAGATTCAACAGTTCCTCCGGCGTGCTTATAATATGCTTTGCCCCGTTTTGCCTTAACTCCCGCTCGTCCCTGAATCCCCAAAGAACGCCTACGGGAAGCGTCCCGCTGTTTACCGCAGTCTCAATGTCAACCCCAGAGTCCCCGACGAATATACATTCTTCCGGTTCAACACCAAGCTCCTTCATAGCCATTAAAGCCAGTGTCGGGTCGGGCTTTGGCGGGACATCGTCCCTCTGTCCGAATATCAAATCAAAGCCTTCGGGGTAAAGCTTGTTTAAAATAGTCTTTGCTATGTTTTCCTCCTTGTTTGTTACAACCGCAACCTTAAGCCCTTTTCTCCGCAGCGCACCTACAAGTTCGGGCATGCCTTTGTAAGCCGCGGTCTTGTCAGCATAATGAACACCGTAATAATCAAAAAAATGCTTTTTAAGCTGCTCAATAAGCTGTGGCGTTGCCGTATTCTCCGGCAAAGCCCTTTCTATCATCACCGCAATGCCGTTGCCTGCGTAGTATCTAAAATTTTCAACCGGCCTGCTTTCAAAACCTAGCCGGTTTAAAGCATAGTTGGTCGCGTCGGCCAGGTCTTCCAGGGTATTAATCAACGTTCCGTCCAAATCAAATAAAACCGCTTTGTATTTGCCCATATAATTCCTTTCTGCCTATATTATCGTTATTTTCACAATATACTCTTGCGATTGCCCGCTTTTCAGCAGCCGCATGCCGCGCTTATTCTCCAAAATATCGCCTTCGCTTTTTAGCGTCGCGGTCCCGGTCCAGGGCTCAATACACAAAAACGGGGCGTTTTTAGGCTGCCACAAACCCAAATAGTCAAACCCGTCAAAATCTACCTTAATCCCTCTTCCCGACACGATGGAAAACACCGTCAGGCTTCTGGATTTCAGCGTTTCCAGAATCAGCGCGTCGTTATAGAAAAGCTCGGGCTTTAGCTGTAAATAATCCTGATTTTCCAGCACCTTAATCCTGTTTTTGTCATCTATAAGCGAGGTTTCAGGGTCAATTAGCGGTGAGTCACAGGTTTCTTTTTGTGGGAATTTAATATAATAATCGCCCAGTTGCTCATCCGCCTCAATAGGGATATTGAATCCGGGATGATATCCAATGGTAAAGGGCATGTCCCTTGTGTCTTTATTAACAACCGTAAACCCCGCCACAAGCGTGTTTTGAATAAGCTCATAGCTTACCTCAAGCTCGAAATCAAAGGGAAAGCTTTCCCGCGTTTTGCCATTCGCGGAGAACTTAAAAACCGCACGGTCGGTCTGCTTGGAGCACAAGGCAAATTCATTAATTCTGGCAATGCCGTGCCTTGGCATGGAGTATTCGGCGCCGTCTATTATTGCCTTATTGTTTCTCAGCGCCCCTACAATTGGGAAAAGGATTGGCGCCCTGCCCTTCCAGTATTGGGTATCCCCCTGCCATAAATATTCCCGGCCGTGTATGTCTTTAAGGGATGTAATTTCCGCTCCATAAGAATTAATTGTCAGGTATAAATCATTATTCGTAATTTTAACTTCCATAATACTACCTCGAAAGAATTCCCACACAAATGCAATTATATATTACATATTTGCCCTTATCAAGGCAAGACTTAAATTTAAGAAAGATTTTTCTAAACAAAGCTACAAAAACCCTTGCAATAGTTTATGAAATCTGTTATTATATTTTCTGTTATGCGACGTATTAAAGGAGGTGCAGATTCATGGCAAAGTGTGAAATCTGCGACAAGAAAGTATCTTTCGGAATCAAGCTTTCCCATTCACACAGACGGTCGAACAGGGCTTGGAAGCCAAACATAAAACGTGTTAAGGCTGTTGTCAACGGCAGCACCCGTCGGATTTACGCCTGCACCAGTTGTTTGCGTTCAGGTAAGGTAACGCGGGCAATGTAACAATGTATTTTAAAACTCCGGTTAAAAAGCCGGAGTTTTTTATTTTTATTCCTTTATCCTGTCAATCCAGGTGTTCTCCTGCTCAAGCTCGTGTTTGCCCGGGCGCAGCATCAGGTTGTATACCACTTCTTTTACGGGGTAGTTTTCATATAGGGTTTTATAGCACTGGTAGGTAATGGGCATTTCCACACCATAGCGTTGGGACAATTGCCAGGCCGTTTTGGTGGCATAATACCCTTCTACTGTGCCAATTCTTTCAAGGGCTTCATCAATCGGCACCGACTGCCCCACAAGGATTCCGAACCTGCGGTTGCGGCTGTGCATCGAGGTGCAGGTCACAACCAGGTCGCCAAGCCCTGTAAGCCCAGCAAAGGTCTGGTTCATGGCACCCATTTTGACCCCAAGCCGCGCGATTTCGGTAAGCCCCCTTGTTATTAGGGCCGCCTTTGTGTTGTCGCCAAGCCCCAACCCGTCGCAAATGCCGGCGCAGACCGCAATAATGTTTTTCAGCGCGCCGCCAAGCTCTACGCCAATCACATCCTGATTGGTGTAAATCCTCAGCGTCTTGTGCATTAAAGCCTGCTGCACCTGCTTTGCCACCTCAATATTTTCGGAAGCGGTGACAACCGTAGTCGGAATCTCCCTTGCCACCTCCTCAGCGTGAGAAGGACCCGAAAGCACCGCCACCTTGCGGCCGGGCAGCTCCTGGGAAATAACTTGGGAAAGCCTTAAAAGGCTGCCCTCTTCAATGCCCTTAGAGGCATTTACTATAATGCCGGGGTTTTTTATGGGCTTTAGTTTCACCGCCGTCTGCCTGATAAATTTGGACGGCACCGCAATAATCGTAAAATCCGACCCGTCAACCTCGCTTAAGTCGGTAGTAATTTTTATATCATCCGGTATTTTAACCCCCGGCAACAATTTTTCATGCTCGTGTTTTTCTTTAAGCAGCCTTACTTCCTCTTCAAAGGGCGACCACATAGTAACATCATGGTGGTTCCTATATGCGGCCAGAGCCAGGGCCGTCCCCCATCCACAGCCCAAAACAGATATTTTCCCCAAAATCAGTCTCTCCTTTTCGACGTGATGGGTTTTTCCTCACCTTTAATTATGCGTTTAATATTGTCTTTATGCTTAGCCACTACAATTGCACCAAGTAAGGCCGCCAAAAGTACAACCGCAACCCTGTTAGTGCCCGAATTTGCATCAAAGAAAACAAAGGCAAACAGCGGAAGGCTAGATGCTGCCAGTATCGAGCCGATGGAAATAATCTTTGTAATCAGGAAGGCTATCAGAAAAACCGTAAGGGCGCATGCCAGTACCCGCCAGTCAATAACCAGCATGATCCCGGCGGCTGTGGCAACCCCCTTGCCTCCCCTGAACCTGAAAAAGACAGGGAAAAAGTGGCCAAGCAGGCAGCACACCCCGCAAAGGTATGCTCCATATACGGGGTGCAAAAATGCATATTCGCTGGTCCTGAATAAATAGTCGAACACAAGATCCCGCGCCAAAAGAACGGCAATTACGCCCTTTAACACATCAAACAAAAGGGTAAGCAGCCCGGGAATCACTCCTGCCACACGCACCACATTGGTCATTCCCGCGTTCCCGCTGCCGTAGTCCCTCACATCTTTTTTAACAAAAAGCTTGGAAAATATAACCGCAAAGCTAATGCTGCCTAGAATGTAGCTTAATAATGCCACTGATACAATTAATACCGCTAAAACCATCATGCAATAGCCCCAATCAGTCATGAATTGAAAAGCCTTTAAATCCTTTCGTCCCGCTCGCGGATAATAAAGCGGATCGGAGTTCCTTCAAGGCCAAAGGTCGCGCGTATTTGGTTTTCGATATATCTTTGATAGGAAAAATGGAACAGGTCCGCCCGGTTGCAGAAGCACACAAATGTCGGCGGTTTTACCGACACTTGGGTCATGTAATAAATTTTAAGCCTTTTTCCCTTGTCCGAAGGTGGCTGCACCCGCGCGGTGGCATCAAGAAGCAGGTCATTTAGCATGCCTGTTGATATTCTCATGGAATTCTGCTCATTTACATATTTAATCAGTTCGAAAAGCCTGTTAACCCGCTGTCCTGTAAGGGCAGAAATAAAAACTATCGGTACATAGGACATAAAAGAGAAGTCTTCCATCAGCTTCTTGCGGTAATTGTCAAGGGTCTGGCTATCCTTTTCCATTGCGTCCCATTTGTTAACGGCAATAATGCAGCCCTTTCCCTCCTCAACCGCCATTCCGGCAATTTTGGAATCCTGCTCGGTAAAGCCCTCCAAAGCGTCTATCATAATAACGCATACATCCGAGCGCTCAATCGCCATTCTTGCCCTTAGAACGCTGTACCACTCAATATTTTCATCTATGCGGCTTTTCCTGCGGATACCCGCAGTGTCAATAAAGTTAAATCTTCCGTATTCATTTTCAACAAGCGTATCCACCGCGTCCCTGGTTGTTCCCGCAATATCCGTCACTATCGACCTTTCCTGACCGGAAATGCGGTTTACAAGCGAGGATTTGCCAACGTTCGGCTTGCCGATAATGGCCACATTTATCACTTCTTTGTCCTCATCGGCAGCCGTCTCATCAGGCAGGTATTTTACCACCTCGTCAAGCAAATCCCCGGTACCGTGGCCATGGATTGCCGAAACGGGAATTGGGTCTCCCAGCCCGAGATTATAAAACTCGTAAACCTCTGGCGGGGTGCCGCCTATGGAATCGCATTTGTTCACGCAAAGCACCACAGGCTTGCCGCTTTTGCGGAGTATGTTTGCAACCTCATGGTCCGAGGCCACAAGCCCGGTTTTAGAATCGACAACGAAAATAATCACATTTGCTGTATCAATGGCAAGCTGTGCCTGGGACCTTATTTTTGAAAGGATTATATCATCGGTATTGGGCTCAATTCCACCGGTGTCCACAAGCAGCATTGCTCTTCCAGCCCATTCCGCAGTGGCGTAAATGCGGTCGCGCGTAACACCGGGAGTGTCGTCCACAATCGACAGCCGCTTGCCAATCAATTTATTAAACAAAGTGGATTTGCCAACATTCGGTCTTCCGACTACTGCAACTACTGGTTTTGCCATCCTTTAATCTTCCTTTTACAAGTCACTAGTCAAAGCCGCAATAAATTCATATCCGTCAACCGCCACCGGCGTCACCCTGACATTAAGGGCCTTTTGCAGCTCATCAAGAGTAACATCATCAAGAAACATATCCCCCTCCCGCCTTAACATTACAGAGGGTATAAAAAGCCGTTCGCCAAGGTCGCGTCCGGACAGCTGGTTTATCAAATCCCTGCCGGTGACAAGTCCCGCGACGGTAATATTTTCACCAAAAAATTTATTTTTAACAGGATAAACTTCACAGTATAGATTATGCCATTTATCCATAGCCATGTCAATAATATTCCTGATAAGCGGATACGCCGCCACACCCGTCGCGCAGCTCACTTTTTTGGGCCTTTTCGGCGCAGGAAAGGACTCTATCGCCTCGTCAGCCTGCGACTTAAAAAGCGCCCACAGCCCAACGCCGTTTTCAAGCTGCGCAAAATCCTCATAGTAATCAGCTGGCGGGATTTGCCTTTTAGCAATCAGATAGAATTCATCGGCAGCAAATACTTTTCTGCTGCCAGTGCGCTTTTTGCAAATGTCGCCAAAACGGTCGATAATGTCAATTACCTCACCTGCAGACTGTTTGTCAAAGGGCTTTAGTTCTGGCAGTCCCTCCCGGTATTTTGTCAGCCCCACGGGCACCGCGGCAATTGACTCCACGGAGCTTAAGGCTATCAGGTCAGACAGGGTCCTTTCAAGCTCCTTCCCGTCATTAATGCCCGGACACAGCACTAACTGGCAGTTTATCGCAATCCCCGCATTTGAAAACCTTTTCAAAATCTCAAGGGACTTTCCCGCCGCCTTGTTTTTCATCATCTTTACCCGCAGCTCGGGATTTGTGGTGTGCACCGAAACATTAATGGGGCTTATATGCATCTTGATTATCCTGCTTATTTCATGCTCGGAAATATTGGTAAGTGTAATATAATTTCCGAACAAAAAAGAAAGCCTCGAATCATCGTCCTTAAAATAAAGGCTTTTTCGCATGCCCTTTGGGAGCTGGTCAATAAAACAGAATATGCATTTATTTCGGCAGCTTCGCTGTTTGTCCATCAAATAGGTGTCAAACTCAAGCCCCAAATCCTCATATTCGCCTTTTTTTATGTCAACCTCATAGCCGTTTCCGAAGGAATCAACTAGCGAGAGAGTCAATACAGCTTCATTCTGGTAAAAGCGGTAGTCCAAAACATCCATAATCTCGTGCCCATTAATTTTGACTAAGCAGTCTCCGCTTTTAATAGCGGTGCCGCCGCAGGGCGCATCCGGCAAAACGCCTTTTATTCTAACAGCCATAAATTTCCCAGCCTTTATATGGTAAAAAAATAGAGAAGGATTGCTCCCTCTCTAAACATTTTAATTTTAAGCCTCTACTTTTACAACCTCTCGGTTTTTGTAATATCCGCAATTAGAGCATAATCTGTGGGGTCTTTTATATTCTCCGCAGCGGGGACATGCCACCAGCATGGGAGCCTCAAGTTTCCAAACGTTTGAACGCCTCTTATCGCGTCTAGCTTTAGATGTTTTTCTCTTGGGTACCGCCATTTCAGCACCTCCTTAAATCCATAACATAAATTTTAGTTATTTAAAAGCTGTTCCAAAACCCTCAATCTCGGATCGATGTTTTGGTTGTTGCAGCCACATTCGCCGTCGTTCAGGTTCCTGCCGCAACTTGGGCAAATTCCTTTGCAGTCGGGTTTGCACAAATTCTTCGTCGGCAAAAACAGCAGTACTTCCGTATAAACCAGTTCCTTTAAATCCAGTTTCATGCCCTCGACTACAAGTATATCGTCGTTATCTTCAGAGGATTCAAGCTTTGTAACCAAAATCCTCTCGACCGGAAGGGTATAATGGTTGCTGCACTCCCGGGCGCACCGGTCACACTCGGCAGTAAAACTGAAATCGCACACAATCGAAAGATACACAACACTTGCCCTGTTGTATATGCTTCCTGTCACCTTAACTGGGTCAGACAGCGGATACCGTCCCGAAAGATCAACATCGGAAAAATCAAACTCGGTATCAATGCCAATGCTTTCCCCTTCATTCAGAAAGACCGGTTTTAAGTCAAGAACCATAGCGCACCTCAAAAGTAACATCAATTATTATATATACAAGACCAGGCTTTGTCAAGAAAAATTATACTTCTCGGGAAATTAATATCCTTGTTTATTATAACATAAAAACGGCGGAGTATTTCACTCCGCCGGAAATTTAATATATGTTAAATAATTTTGGCAACTTCAAAAATCTCAGAGGGCAGGTCGCTTTCTTCGCAGGATACGGTAAATGTAAATTTAGTATTGCATTTGTCTGACAAACTGGAAACCTTTTTAAAGAACTCGGCAAGCTGATTAAAGTCCCTTCCGCCTATGCGCAGCGTGGCATCAACAAATATATCGGTAACATCGAAATTCCCGGCGCAAATCCCGGACAGCAGCCCGTAAAAGGCGTCAAAACCGGAAATCTCGAAATAATCAGTATCTACGAGCCTTGCTTTGTGACTTATACTGTAAGTAAGGTTATGACCTTTTTCGACGCAGACAACATTCCCGTCGGACTTTTCCACCGCTTCATTAACCAATGAAATCAGTCTCTTGGTTTTCCCGGATCCTCTTCTTCCAATGATTAACTCTATCATTTTAACCATCTCCCTTATTTTAATCCGCCAAGCGGCGGTCATTACCTGTTGGAAAGTCTGCCAAGTAGCATTTCCCTTTCTTTCTCAAATCCCGGCTTTCCAAGGAGTGCGAACATATTCTTTTTGTAACTCTCAACCCCGGGCTGGTCAAAAGGATTAACTCCAAGTATATAACCCGACACCGCGCAGGCCTTTTCAAAGAAATATATAAGCCATCCGAGATTATATTCGTCCGCCTTGTCAACTTCGATTACAAAACAGGGCACGCCGCCGTCCGTATGTGCTAAAAGTGTGCCCTCGAACGCCTTGCTGTTGACAAAGGACATGGTTTTACCCGCAAGGAAATTAAGCCCGTCGCCATTATCGGCTTCCTCTTTTATCGGGATATCCTCGCCCGCATCGTTAATGGAGACCACGGTTTCAAACATAATCCTGCGCCCGTCCTGGATATACTGGCCCATGGAATGCAGGTCGGTCGAGAATATGACAGACGCCGGGAAAAGCCCCTTGTGGTCCTTGCCCTCGCTCTCGCCAAAAAGCTGCTTAAACCACTCGGCCATCATCGCAAAGCGAGGCTCATAGGAGACCAGCAGCTCAATGGCCTTGCCTTTGTTATACATAATATTTCTGATTGCCGCATAACGATAGCAGTCGTTACTGTAAATATCGGGATTCAGATATGCGTTATGGGCCTCCGCAGCCCCTTTCATCAATGCGTCAATGTCAATGCCACAACATGCTAGAGGCAGCAACCCCACAGCCGTCAGCACCGAATAGCGCCCGCCAACGTCGTCGGGGATTACAAAGCATTCATACCCTAAAGTATCGGCCATCTGTTTCAGCGTGCCCTTGCTCTTGTCTGTTGTGCAGTAAATACGCTTCGCGGCTTCAGACTCACCGTAATTTGAAACCAGCCAATCGCGAAATACCCTGAAAGCTATGGCAGGTTCGGTTGTGGTGCCAGATTTGGAAATTACATTTACAGACACACGCTTGCCTTCGCAAATTTTAAGCAGGTTGCTAAGCTCGCTGCCGCTAATGCTGTTTCCCGCAAAGTAAATCTCGGGAGTGCTTTTGGGCAGCGCGTTGTAGTACGATGTGCGCAGGAACTCAATCGCAGCCCTGGCACCAAGATAGGAACCGCCAATGCCTATAACAACCAGTATATCCGAATCGGCCTGAATGCGTTTCGCCGCTGATTTTATCCTTTCAAACTCATCTTTATCATAATTCAGCGGCAAATCAAGCCAGCCTAAAAAATCGTTGCCCAGGCCGGTTTTGGAATGCAGCATTTCATGGGCGTTTTTTACAAACGGCTCAAGCCCTGCAAAATCATTTTTGGTTATATAATCAGACGCAAACTTTTCAATAAATTTTACTGCCATTGTATCCTCCGAAATTTTACTTCCGTCATGTATATTTTACAATATATCTTGTGACGTTTCAACCATTATTAGCCGAAATACATTGTTAACTTTTTAATAATTTATCAAAAATAATTCACATTACAATCTAAACAGCACAGCCAAAAGCCTTATGTACGCTGCCTTAAATGTCATTTTCCCGACAGATTCCACCGCCAAAATAGGTATTATCCCTACCTCCTCATCATCAAGCATCAGATGCACCTGGCCAAGCTGCTGCCCCTGCTCAACAGGTGCCTCTACCATCTCGGCAAGTGTAATGTTCTGTACCACATCATTCTGCCTGCCCTTTGCAACTAAAATGCTGCTGTTTCCCTCTGCTCGTATTGCCACATCCTTTTTAAGTCCGCCTTTTACGGGAACATTTTTGAGGAGGCTCTCGTCAACCTTTACATCTACTTTGGACCAATTGGCGAACCCGTAATCAAGCAGTTTCCTTGCCCCATTAAACCGGTCCTTCGAGCTTGCCGCCCCCATAACCACCGCCACAATTTCCATGCCGTCCCTCATTGCGGTGGCCGCCACGCAGGAACCCGCCTGGCTTGTTGTACCAGTTTTAAGGCCTGTGCAGCCATCGTAGAACCTCACCAGTTTATTTGTGTTGACCAAACTGGTTTTCCCGCCGCGTAAACTGTCCATCCACACGGTGGAATATTTCTTTACAAGGTCGTGTTTGATAAGCTCACAGGACATAACCGCCACGTCGTGGGCGGATGTATAGTGCCCTTCCACATCAAGCCCGTGGCAGTTGACAAAATGGGTGTCTTTAAGCCCCAACTGCTGCGCCTTTTGGTTCATAAGAGCCACAAAGGCCTCTTCGCTGCCCGCCACTGTCTCCGCAAGCGCTACTGTAGCGTCATTGGCCGAAGCAATAACGCTAGCTTTAAGCAGCTCGTCAACCGTCATGGTCTCACCGGGCTCAAGCCATATCTGCGACCCGCCAAGCGAGCAGGCATGTTCGCTTGCGGTAATCACATTGTCAAGGCCAAGTTTCCCCTGGTCAATCGCCTCGAAAATCAGCAGAAGTGACATAATTTTTGTAATCGACGCGGGAGGAAGTTTTTCGTGCGAATTGTTTTCATAAAGTATCTGTCCGGTGGATACCTCCATAAGAACTACCGATTTGGCCGCAATATCCAGCTTTCCGTCGGGGTTTAGCGCCACAATCTCCTCCGGCTCATCAAGGGGCAAAAGCAGGTCTTCCGAATAATATTCGGTGGCAACCTGAGCATCATCGGAAATGCCCACAATCCCGCCTGTCCATTCGCTCGCTTGTGCTTGTATTGCGCCAAACAGTAAAATTGAAGCCATTAACCCACATAAAACCCTTATGTATTTATTCATTTTGCGCACCTCCAAAAATAAAAAGGCGAATATGTCCTATAAATTGATATGCTTTTCTTTACCCACAAATACATAAAACCGCCAAAAGTGCGCCAAATTGATATTTAACGTTTATTGCCGTTAAGTTTACTTATTTTCAAGCATATGCTTATTGTGAAATAACAAACAGAAAGGTTTGATGGCTATGAATTTGGAAAACCTGTCTGCAAGGATAAAAATGCGGGAAATCAAGCATGAATTTAAATACAGGGCAAACACGGTGGTCTCCTTCTCGGCAAGCTATCCTACGCTTGAAGCCTATCACAGCCGCTATGTTCAAGAAAATATTAACACCTACTACCGTTCCCGTGCCTTCAGATTCTACCGCTACACGGCCAATGAGCTTTACCCAAATGCAGTCAACGACTACAAGAATTCCAAGGACAAAGGCTATCCTTTCAGAACCCACCAGGCAGTAATGGAATACACCGTCACCTATAACAAACACTGCCATTTAAGCACATACGACGACAGATACGAATTCACCGGAGGCGCACATGGAAGCACGGTAAGACACTCCGATACCTGGAACCTGAAAAATGGAAGGAAGCTTTCCTTCTTTAGCTTTTTTAAACCCGATCCCGAAATCCGTAAAAGGTTAATAAATATTTTTATATCTCAGGCCCAGAAAAACCCCCAGAATTTCTTTGAGAATTATAAGGAACTAATACATAAAAATTTCAAACCCGAAAACTTTTACCTGGCCGAAAATGGGTTTGTCTTTTACTTCCAGCAGTACGATATTGCGCCTTACGCTTCAGGTATTGTCGAATTCCTCGTGCCCTACGGTGTTTTAGGCATAGATATTAGCTGCAAAGCTTAAGTTTCACAACCCAAATACATAAAAATTTATGCCCGGGGCTTTTTGCCCCGGGCCTTTTTTACGTCTCTTTATATCCCGCTATTTCTTTTTCAAACAGCAGCCTTGCCAGCTCCTTTGAATCCTTAGGGCACTTGTTAAGGTATGTGCCGCCCCTTGCAAGGTCCTCCCATTCGTGAAAATCCGAGCCGGATATACCAACAAGCCCATTTACTTTGGCGAACTCCTTTGCCACATCGTTGTGGCTGTTCCAGCGCATGTTTCCGTTATATATTTCAACCCCGTTTAAATATTTCGGGTCTCGGGCAGAACAAATGTCCCTGAAAGGATGCGCCTGGGCAAAAAACAGTCCCTGTGACCTGCAAAGTTCTGCGAATTCCTCGTAAGTCAAATCATACAATTCCTTATTTCTATATACAAATTCCTCGTCAATACCGTAAACCAAATGGTCGTTGATGTTGTCGTTAAACCTGATTTCCATGCCCAGAATAACAACAATGCCGCACTCGCGGCCGGCATCAAGCGCCTTTTTGTATCCTGCAAGCCACCTTTCAGCCTTCTCATCCCAGCTTAAATCCTTGTAATCCCTAAACCAGTCCCTGTAATAGTGGTCGGTAACCACTACACCGGCATATCCCATTTCCTTGTATTTGGGCAACGCCTCCTCAGGCTTTACCTGCCCGCAGTGGCTGGTATAAGGAGTATGAAAGTGCATCTCAAACAGATAAGACAAAGCAACATCCCCTTTTGTAAACATATAAGTCATTATAGCACTAAATACTTCAATTTTAAAGCCTGCAAAAGCCCACTTCAAATATCTTTATTGATTTTTTCTGGCATTTGAAGTAAACTATTTACTATATTAATCCAGTAGGGGGAATATCCTTGATTTGGCATAGTTCTACCGTAAACGATATTGTAAGTGAGCTGAATACTAATCTTACAGACGGTTTAACTGCCGGCGAAGCCGACCTTAGGCTGCAAAAATACGGCCCAAATCAGTTGACCGAGAAAAAAGGCAAAACCCTTTTTGGCCGCTTTATTGACCAGCTAAAGGATTTCATGGTCATAATCCTCATAATAGCGGCGGGCATTTCTCTGCTCACCAACATCCTCATCTCCATAGGTGCAATAACCGGGGAATCACCCGACTGGATTGAACCCTTTGTAATTGTCGCAATCGTGCTCATCAACGCCCTTCTGGGTGTAATTCAGGAAAGCAAAGCCGAAGCCGCCCTTGCCGCCCTGAAAAACATGGCCGCCCCGTCGGCTAAAGTCATCAGGGACGGCAGGCAGAAACTTATAAAAGCCTCTGAACTCGTCCCCGGCGACATTATGGTTCTGGAAGCCGGCGACTATATCCCCGCCGACGGCCGCCTGTTTGAAGTGGCAAGCCTGCGCTGCGAGGAATCGTCGCTCACCGGGGAATCGGTACCCGTTGAAAAAATGCTGTCCGATTCTTTGCCCGATATCGCGGGAATCGGCGACCGCTTCAACATGGTTTATTCAGGCTGCTCAGTAGCCTACGGAAGGGGCAAGGCAATTGTCGTCGAAACCGGCATGAACACCGAAATGGGAAAAATCGCCACAATGCTCGAATCCACCGACGATACCGAAACTCCCCTTAAAATCAAACTTGCCCAGCTTGGAAAAAGCCTTGGGGTTTTGGCACTGGTCATCTGCGCGATTATTTTCGTGGTCGGTATTTTCCAGGGCGCTTCTACCGGAACAGGTATGTTCAACAAAGTACTTAATATGCTAATGACTTCCGTTTCGCTTGCTGTTGCCGCAATTCCAGAGGGGCTGCCCGCCATAGTCACAATAGTATTAGCACTCGGTGTCCAGCGCATGGTAAAGAAAAATGCCATAATCCGCAGGCTCCCCGCAGTTGAAACCTTAGGCAGCGCTTCGGTTATCTGCTCGGATAAAACCGGAACCCTCACCCAAAACCGCATGGCGCTTGTTAAGGTATATGACGGGAATAACATTATCGAGCTGTCAAACGAAAACATTACAGATAATATATCAATGTTGCTGCGCTTGGCGTCCATGTGCTGTGACGCTAAAGTTGAAATACAAAACGGCAAGGAAGTGCACATCGGCGACCCGACCGAAACCGGAATTGTCGCCGCTGCATTAAAACATTTGGGGCTTAGCAAAAGCGACATAGACAATATGTATCCTCGGCTTGGCGAAATCCCGTTTGATTCCGAGCGCAAGCTGATGACCACCATCAACATGATAGATGGCAAACCCTACGCCGTTGTCAAGGGCGCACCCGATATTCTGATTTCAAGGTGCGTTCACGGCGGAGGCAAGGCTGCTGAAGAAGCTAACATCGCAATGGCCAACGAGGCACTGCGTGTGCTTGGTGTTGCCGTAAAACCCCTTGAGAATGTCCCCACCAACCCCACCAGCGAAGAGCTGGAGCACGGCCTTACCTTTATCGGTCTTGTGGGCATGATTGACCCGCCAAGGCCCGAAGCCGCCGACGCGGTAAAGCTTTGCAAAAAGGCCGGTATCCGCACAATCATGATTACCGGTGACCATGTAATCACCGCCACAGCTATCGCAAAACAGATAGGTATTCTCTACGGCGACTACAAGGCGATCACCGGTGCCGAGCTGAAACAAATGAGTGACGAAGAACTTGAAAACAACATCGAACTGTATTCGGTATACGCCCGCGTTTCTCCCGAAGACAAAATCAGGATAGTAAAGGCATGGCAGAAAAAGGGCCAGATAGTCGCCATGACTGGTGACGGCGTTAATGACGCCCCCGCCCTTAAAGCTGCGGATATCGGCTGCGCCATGGGCATTACAGGCACCGACGTCGCGAAGGGCGCTGCCGACATGACCCTTACAGATGATAACTTTGCCACAATAGTTACGGCGGTAAAGGAAGGCCGCGGAATTTTCGACAACATCAAAAAAGCAGTTCACTTCCTGCTTAGCTGCAACCTTGGCGAAATTGTAACCGTGTTTATTGCCATGCTCATTTGGCGTGAAACCCCCTTGCTTCCCGTTCAGATACTCTGGATAAACCTTGTAACCGACAGCGCCCCCGCTCTGGCGCTGGGGCGTGAACCGGTAGAATACGACATAATGTCCCAGAAACCCAGAAGGAAAGACGAAAGCATTTTCGCCCACGGGCTTGGAATCAACGCCATTTGGCAAGGCATTATGATAGGCATAATAACCCTTATCGCCTACGCCCTCGGTCTGCACTATTCTCCTGATAATGACCACATCTATGCTAGAACTATGGCCTTTGCCGTGCTCGCATTTTCCCAGATCGTACATGCCTTTAATGCAAGAACCAAGCATTCACTCTTTAAAGTCGGATTCCATACCAACAAATACTTGCTGCTTGCGGCTGCATTTTCCACCATTCTAATGCTCGCAGTACTTCTAACCCCGGCAAGAGCCGTATTTGATTTAGTCGAACTTAACGCAACCGAATGGACAGAAATAGTACTTCTGTCATTCATTCCGTTGGTGGTATGCGAAATAGTAAAGTTTGCTACATTCCTTTACCAGAAATTCTTCAATAACAAGCCTGAATAATTCCTTAAATACCTAAAGCCCGGCATTTATGCCGGGCTAATTTTATGGTTTTAAATCGAGGTCACTTTATAAAAATTCTTCATTCTTTAGTCAGCATATAAGTCTCAACCGCCCTTATTCACCATAAATCGCCGCTTTTGCTTACTCCTCATACCTGTAAATTAGCAACCTTATAAGGCTTTTCCCGCCCATCCAGGTTTACTATTGCCTTTTCTCCCATTAAAAAAGCACCCTGCCGGGTGCTTTTAACATTTAGAAATACTAATACTGCGGATTGCTTCAAAACTTGCGGGAGCTTCCTCCCCCGCCGAAACTTCCGCCTCCGCCCGAAAAGCCGCCAAACCCTCCGCGACCGCCTCCGGAAAACCCTCCAAAGCCGCCCCGTCCGCCGCCAAAGCGGAAAAATCCGGGGAAGAGAATAAATCTGCGGCCTGAACCGAAAAAGCTGGATATAAACAGCACCAAAATCAGCACACCAAGCACTTTCATAAAATCAAAGGAAAGCGTGTGCTGTTCAACATCAATAGCCGAGTCAATCTTAACATCGTAGTATTCGGCCAACTCATTTACCAGGGCCCCGTAGGTCTGGACAAGGGCAGTTGAATAATCCTCCCGCTTCAAATAAGGCATGGCGTAATCATCAAGCATCCGGCCGGTTTTTATATCGGTCAGAACACCTTCAAGCCCGTAACCGACCTCTATGCTGATTTCCCTATCTTGTACCGCCAAAATCAGCAGAACGCCGTTGTTTTTTTCAGCATAACCTACGCCCCACTCACGGCCAAGCATATATCCGTATTCGCGTATGTCCTGCCCCTCAAGCGTATTAACAGTCACCACCACAACCTGGGCGGTGGTTTTATTATACAGGTCAACGCCGGCGCCGTAAATTTTCTCTTCATCCTCGGCACTAATAACACCCGCAAAGTCGTTGACAAAAAATTTGTCGGTTGGCTTTGGATAGCCAGCTCCAATCAAGGCTAATACGCATATCGGAATAAAAAGAAATGTAAAAAGCAGCCTTTTAATAGTAATACCCCCCTGCTTTAGCCGTTAGTCGAAGCTGACCTGCGGCACCTCTTTGGCACTTTCGGAAGCCTCAAAATATTCGGCTTTTTCAAACCCGAACATACCGGCTACTATATTTGATGGAAACCTGCGGATTTTGTTATTGTACTTCTTCACCGCATCATTGTAGTCGGTCCTTGCCACCTTAATGCGGTTCTCGGTGCCCTCAAGCTGGTCCTGAAGGCCAATAAAGTTTTGATTTGCCTTTAGATCGGGGTAGTTTTCAACCACCACAAGCAGGCGGGAAAGCGCAGAACTCAACTCATCATTCGCCTCTGCCTTCTCTTGCATGGTGGATGCACCCGCAAGCCTGCTTCGCGCATTGGCAATATCGGTATAAATCTTTTCCTCATGCGCGGCGTATCCCTTTACGGTATTTACAAGGTTGGGTATTAGGTCGCTTCGCCTTTGCAGTTCGGCATTAATATTGCCTGCATACTTTTCAACATCGGTCTCCAAATCAACAAGGCTGTTGTAATTGGAAACAAAAATCCCGACTATAATAACCACAACAGCAATAACCACGCCTAAAACAATCAATCCAGTATTTTTCTTTTTCATACAAAAACTCCTTTTTTATATTTTCTATTTGGCCTTTTGGCCAAATATTCTCCATATCAATCTATATTATCACCTTGTCTTTTAGTGAATCATAAAATAAAACAGACCGGATAAATTTACCTAAAAAGACAGGGAATGGAGGTACCGTTATTCTAAATAACAGGGAATTATTAGCCAGAATTATCCGCTGCGAAGCCGAGGGCGAGGGTGACACAGGCATGCGGGCGGTCGCAACAGTAATCATGAACCGCGTGCATGTGAGCGACGGCGAATACCTACGAGTATGCCAGGGCAACCTTCGCAATGTGATTTTCCAGCCCTCCCAGTTTGACTGCGCAGCAACCGAACTTTATGGTACATACAACCCGCAAAACATATTCAATATACCCGCGGAACAGGTACACTACGAAATTGCTGACTGGGCTCTTGGCGGCGGAGCGCTGGGGGCCGTCGGCGACTGCCTATGGTATTTCAACCCCTTTTCACCAACCTGCCAGCAGTACTTTCCGCGCACCAGAACCGGCACTTTTCACACGCGGATAGGAAACCACTGTTTCTACCGGCCAACTCAATTATATTATCAAACATAGAAAAAGAGGTTAATTAAATATGAACAATATGAGCAACATAAGCAACATGAGCAATCAAAGCAATATTGGCAACAACAAATATTTTACCCAACTGTCCCCTTCAGAGATCAACAAACCGGATTCCAAGGTAATAAGAGACCTTCAATCCCAGGCCCTTCCCTCTAGGAATCTGAGTGTGTTCCAGCCTGCTGAACCCCAGTACGCCGGCCAAAGGGAGCGTATGCAACACAACCAACCTCCCATGCATCAGCCTGTACAGCAACCGGCCGAAAGCACGCCAATGTCTCCAATGGCTCCCCAGACCAGGATGCCGGCAAGGCTTCCGAACGCTGCACCTGAAACCCTTGTCAATACAGCCTTCATGCCAGCGTATTTGAGCGAGCAGATAGGCAAGTGGATGAGGGTAGAGTTTTTAATTGGCAACCACCTGACCGACCGCGTCGGAAGGCTTATTGAAGTGGGTGCCAGCTACATAGTCCTTCAACTGCTCGACCCGAACACCACGCTTCTGTGCGACCTTTTCTCAATCAAATTTGTCACCATAATCGACAACCAAGACTTCGAATCACTCATAAGCAGGTAAAGGGCAAAATTTACGGTTCGGATACAATCCGAACCGTTTGTTTTATTGCAGGTCAATTTTATGGTATACCTTTTTGCCCTTTTTAATAATTACATATCCTTTGTCAAAATCCGCCAAGCTAAGGTTAAACAGAGGGTCGGAAACCTTGTTATCGTCCACCATAACACCGCCCTGGACAATAAGCCTTCTTCCCTCGCTTTTAGAGGGGATAAGCCCGGCTTTAAGCATAACATCAAGCAACGGGATTTGCCCGTCGGCAAACTCGTCTTTGGAAATACCGGTACTCGGCATATTGGAGATATCACTGCCGCCGCCGAACAGCGCCTTTGCGGCAGACATGGCCTTTTCGGCCTCGCCTTTGCCGTGCACCATGGCGGTCAGCTCAAAGGCAAGCCGCTCTTTTACGGGGTTTAGCTCGCTACCCGTCAGGTTTTCGTATTGCTTTATCTCATCCAGCGGGATAAATGTCAGCATTTTAAGGCAGTTGATAACATCGGCGTCATCCACATTGCGCCAGTACTGATAAAAATCATAGGGAGAGGTCTTCTCCGGGTCAAGCCATACCGCACCCTTTTCGGTTTTGCCCATCTTTTTGCCTTCGCTCGTAAGCAGCAGGTTAAAGGTCATGCCATAGGCTTCCTTCTGGTCGGCACGGCGGATAAGTTCCACTCCGCCTATAATATTGCTCCACTGGTCGTCCCCGCCTATTTCAAGCTGGCAGTTGTATTTGCGGTTCAGCACCAGGAAATCGTAGCTTTGCATAAGCATGTAATTCAGCTCAAAAAAGGACAGGCCCCGCTCAAGCCTTTGCTTGTAGCACTCAAACGTCAGCATTCGGTTTACCGAAAAGTGCACGCCCACCTCCCTTAAAAACTCGATGTAATTCAGGTTAAGCAGCCAGTCCCCGTTGTTGACCAAAATGGCGCCGCCTTCCCCAAAGTCGACAAACCGGGACATCTGTTTTTTGAAGCAGGAAATATTGTGCTCAATCTCCTCGCGTGTCAGCATTTTCCGCATTTCAGTCTTGCCGGACGGGTCGCCTATCATGCCAGTGCCGCCGCCAAACAAAACTATGGGGCGGTGCCCATGCTTCTGCAGGTGCGACATCACTACAACGGCAACAAAATGCCCCACATGCAGGCTGTCGGCCGTCGGATCGAACCCGACATAAAATGTGGTTTTCTGATTATCAAGTAAATCTTTTACCATTTCTTCATTCGTAGTCTGAGCAATTAGTCCACGCGCCTTTAATTCCTCAAACAAAGTCATATTAAAACCTCCGATTATTAATAAAGCCCTCGGCTGTCGCACAGCAGAGGGCGAATATACCGCGGTACCACCTCTATTTACCGCACCCTCACGGGTACGGCCTTGGGAAGTAAACCTACTTCGGCACTGTAACGGGTGCTCCCGGGCAGACCTACTGCAATTTCAGCCCGCCGGCTCAGAGATGTATTCAGGAAGGGGTTTTGCGTTTTCGCACCGTCCAAACGCTCTCTGAAAAAACCTTGGCTTCCCTACTTCTTCTCGTCATCGCCATTGTAATATAAACTTGTAAATATTAATTACAGTATATTCAAAACACACACAAAAGTCAACGGTTGGATTCAATCATTTCCCTTGCAGTGTTTCTAATGCTCTCGGTAATCTCACCGCCTGAAATAATTCGGGAGATCTCCTTTATTTGCTCCTCGCCCTCTATCCGCCTTACGGTGGTAAAGGTACGCCCTTGATTTACGGACTTTTCAATAAGCAGGTGGCAGTCCGCCATCGCGGCGATCTGCGCAAGATGGGTTACGCAAATAACCTGCTTGTCCTTTGAAAGGTTTTTCAGTTTTATCCCTACCTGCCCCGCGGCGTGGCCGCTGATTCCAGTGTCTATCTCGTCAAAAATCAGCGTGTCCACATCGTCCTTGCCGGCAAGCACGCTCTTAATTGCAAGCATAATTCTCGACAGCTCACCGCCAGAGGCGATTTTCGCCAGAGACTTGGGCGGCTCGCCGGGATTGGTCGAAATCAAAAACTCTATCTCATCTGCTCCCGTGGCCGAGTAGGGCGCCTTTTTTATTTCCGCTTTAAATTTTACGCCGGACATGTCAAGAAACTCAAGGGCAGCACATACAGCCTTTGAAAATTCGGCGGCCGCATCCTTTCTTGATTCGGTAAGCGCATTGCCGCAGCTTATAAGCTTCAGCTTTGCCTGTTCCAATTCCTTTTCAAGCTGCTGGCGCCTTTGCTCATTAAAAACAATATCATCCCTTTTCCTTTTGCAGTCTTCCAAAAACGCAAGCATTTCCTGCTCGCTTCCGCCGTATTTTAACATAAGCCTGCCCAGCAAGTCCAGCCTGTTTTCTATTCTTTCAAGTTCCTGTGGGTTATATTCAATATTGTCAGCCAATACCCGCAAATCCTCGGCAGCCTCTTCAAGCTCGTACCCGAGCGTAGCAAGGCGCTCAGCCAAACCTTTGGCCTCGCCTAAGATTTCCGCGATTTCAGCCATGTCATCCCCCGCCAGCTTTACAAGGGACACAGCCCCCTGAGTGTCCTCATCCCCCGAAAGGTACTGCCCCACGCGGGAAATTAACATTGCCACCTTTTCATAGTTTTGCAAAAAATCCCTTTTGCTTTTAAGCTCCTCATACTCGCCAAGCCTAATATTTGCCGCCTCAAGCTCGCTAATCTGAAAGTTAAGAAGATCCAGCAGCCTTGCCTTTTCAGACTCGTCCATCTCGGTCTGCTGAAAGGCTTTTCTGACCTTTTTAAATCCCTCAAAGGCTTCCCTGTAATTATGTAAAACGCTGCCATTTTCCGAAATCAGGTCAAGGTACTTATAGTGCGTCGAAGGGTCAAGAAGGGACTGGCTGTCGTGCTGGCCATGTATATTAATAAGCGTCCTGCCAAGCTCCCGCAGAACCGTCACCGTGGCGGGCATCCCGTTAATCCGCGCAACGCTCTTGCCGTCAGAATTGATAATGCGCTGCACAAGCAGGTTGCCCTCATCGTCAGGGGCAAAACCCAATTCGTTTAATTTCTCAACCGCGGCGCTGTTAAGGTCAACGAAAACTGCGCTTACCACCGCCCTGTCGCATCCGGTGCGGATTAATTCTCTCGATGTGCGCTCGCCTATTATCGCATTAATGGAATCAATAATAATGGATTTTCCCGCGCCCGTTTCTCCGGTAAGCACGTTAAACCCGTTTATAAACTCAATATCCGCCTTTTCGATCACCGCGATATTTTCAATATGCAAATGAGCAAGCATACAAACCTACCCTTTATTAATAAGTTCGGAGAGTTTCTCGGTAAGAGCCCTTGCCCCCTCTTCGTCCCTTGTAATGGCCAAAATTGTGTCGTCGCCGGCAAGAGTGCCGACCATCAAATCGCTGTACAGATGGTCCAGAGCCGCGCAGGCAGCCATCGCGGTTCCCGAAAAACATTTTATAACCACATTGTTCATGGCATAATCAATCGATTTTACCGAGTTTACAAAAATCTCGGCATACCTTTCGTTAACGTCAGAGGTCTGCCCGCTGTTGCTCACGTAACGGTATTTGCCGTTGCTGTCAAGTACCTTTACAATCCTTAACTCCTTAATATCCCTCGAAATGGTAGCCTGAGTCACGTCAAAGCCCGCCTGTTTTAACAGGTACAACAACTCTTCCTGTGTCTCAATAGGTCTTGATTTAATAAGTTCGAGCACCTTTTGCTGACGCAGTTTCTTCATAAACCCTCCGTTCCCCGGCAAAGCCGGTTACCTAAGTTTGCTGCCCAATATTTTATAAAACGAGTCGTTTTTAAGCTTAATAAGACTGACCTCCCTGTCAGCCCTGCAGACTTCAACAAAGGTATCCTCAAGAAGCTCTATGGCTTCTTCTCCGTCCACCGTAAGATAAGCCCGGTTTTTTCCATGCCCCGTGGCTGTAATTTTTATCCTGCTTGCGGAATTTAATAGCAGCGGCCTTGTAAAAAGATTATATGGGCAAATAGGAGTGATGATAATGCTTTCAATAGACGGGTCAAGCACAGGGCCGCCTGCGGACATGGAATAGGCGGTAGAACCCGTGGGGGTCGCCACAATAATCCCGTCAGCCCTGTAAAAAAGCGAGTCCTGGCCACATTCGATCTTAATATCTATCATGCTGGGCATAATGTCCTTGGTAATTACCGCCTCGTTAAGCGCGTAATATTCTGCATTTCTTCCGCCGCAGGCCGATACTTTCAGCATCATGCGCTTTTCAATAAAGTATGTCCCGTCTTTCAGCATTTTAAGCAAATGCAGCTCATCAGGCTCAAGGGACGCCAAAAATCCAACCCTTCCGGCATTAACCCCCAAAATAGGCTTATTGTTCAATGCGGCCTTTTTTGCGGCGTGAATCAGTGTTCCGTCGCCACCAACTGTAAGTATAATATCACATTCACTAAAAATTGACAAATCATCAATTCTTTTATAGCATAAAAACTTATTGTTTTCAATCGACTCGGGCAAAAAAGGCTCCATGCCGTATTCCCGCAGGGCAAGGCATACATCCGCCACGATTTTTTCTATTCCCTTTTTGTCCAAATTCGGTATAACGGCAATCTTCATAAGCCACAGCCTTTCTTAAAAACACTCAATCCAGTTCCAGGTGAGAGGACTCCACCACTTCTCTGGGCGATACGCTGCACAAATATTCGGGGGACTCAGACTTCTTTAGGTGAATTAAATATTCAATATTGCCCTCAGGGCCCTTAATCGGTGAAAAGTCTAGATTCAGCACCGAAAAGCCCTGTTCCATTACCATTTTAACCGTTTTTTCTATTACTTCAAGGTGCACCAGGCTGTCCCGCACAACGCCCTTTTTGCCCACCTTTTCCCTGCCCGCCTCAAACTGGGGTTTAATTAAGCATACCGCCTGTGCGTCAGGCTTTATCAGCTCTTTTAACACAGGGACTATCAGCGACAGGGAGATAAAGGACACGTCAACCGACGCAAAATCAAGCGGGTCAGGTATCTGTTCTTTTGTAACATACCTAAAATTTGTTCTCTCAAGCACCACAACCCTACTGTCTGTGCGAAGTTTCCAGGCAAGCTGCCCGTAACCCACATCAATGGCGTAAACCCTGCTGGCGCCGTTTTGCAGCATGCAATCGGTAAACCCGCCGGTGGCGGCCCCAATATCGGCGCAGATTAAGCCCTTTAAATTTATAGAGAATTCTTTTATTGCTTTTTCAAGTTTAAGTCCGCCGCGGCTAACATATTTAAGCGGGGTACCCCTTATCTCTATAATGTCTCCGTCATCCACAAGGGTACCAGCCTTTACGACCTTCTGGTCGTTTACAAAAACCAGGCCCTCCATAATATAGGACTTGGCCCTCTCGCGGCTTTCGGCAAGCCCCGTTTCAAAAAGTTTAACGTCAAGTCGTTTCCTCAAAACACTACTCCCCACTAATAATCCTTACCATGGAATCGCTGTCCAAATTAAACTTTTTCAAAGCCGACTCAACCGTCGACTGGGCGACAAACTTATTTTCAATCGCAATAATTTTGTATTTGCCGCCAAAGTCATTCTGTATAAGCTCTGCAGATAAGTGCTCCGCAATCCCTCCGGAGCGTATTCCCTCTTCGAAGAAATAAATTCTTTTGTAATTTTTCAATTCCGAAATTAAATTTTTCTCAAAAGGAAATATCCTGTTCAGTTTGACTATATCAATACTTATTCCTTGTTCCATCAAAGTTTCACGTGCCCTGCAGGCGTTTGCGAACAGCCTTCCGTAAGTAACAAGCGCTGTTTCAGACCCGCCGCCATAAATAACATATGGTTTGTTTTCAGTCTTATAATCATCGGGAAGCACCGGCTCCCCTCCGCGAGGGTACCTTACAGCCGATATGCCCTGGTCCTCATACAGCGCCTGATGCAGCATAACCTTCAGATCTGAAAAATTTGTTGGGGAATATATGCTTACACCTGGAATATTGCTTAGGAAAGCCGTATCAAAAACCCCCTGGTGGGTCTCGCCATCCTCGCCCACAATGCCCGCACGGTCAATGCAAAGTTTAAGGGGCAGCTTTTGTATTGCGGCATCGTGCAGAATTTGGTCATATCCCCTTTGCAAAAAGGAAGAGTATACAACAAACACTGGCCGCAGCCCTGCGCTCGCCGCGCCGGCGCAAAATGTAACGGCATGCTGTTCGGCGATACCCACATCGAAAAACCGCTGCCTAAACTGCCTGCTAAACTCATAAAGCCCGGTGCCATAGGTCATGGCGGCGGTAACTGCGCAAAGCTTGCTGTCAGTCTTGGCAAATTCGCACAGCAGCCTGCCGCATTCAGACGAAAAATCGGCTGCTTTTTTTCCGTTGCTCTGCCCTGTTTCAATGTCAAAGGCCGGCACACCGTGGAAATTAATGGGGGATTTTTCGGCGTGCAGATATCCCTTGCCCTTGGTGGTAACCACGTGGACGAGCACCGGTCGGTTTTGGAACCTTGCAATCTCAAAAATATTCAAAAGATCCTTTATGTTGTGCCCGTCCACCGGGCCCAAATAGGTAAAACCCAGTTCCTCAAAAATGTTGCTTTTATATATGGCGCCTTTCAACAGCTTTTTAGACTTAAACAGGCTGTCCCTTAATGTGTTTCCGACAAGGGGTATATTTTTAACCGTCTTCTCAACCGAGTCCTTAAACCTGTAATACCCGGGCTTTGTGCGTATTTTATTAAGGTGCCGCGCAATCGCGCCCACATTGTTTGATATCGACATTTTATTGTCATTTAGCACCACAATAAAATTGCCTTTATATTGCCCGGCATTATTCAGCGCCTCAAAGGCCATGCCCCCTGTCATTGCGCCGTCACCAATAACCGCAACAACCCTGCCTTTTTTGCCAAGCAGGCTGTTTGCCCTCGCAATACCCAAAGCCGCCGAAATGGAATTGCTGCTGTGGCCTGTGACAAAAGGGTCATGCGGGCTTTCCTGAGGTCGCATAAAACCCGAAAGGCCGTTTTCCTTCCTTATGGTATCAAACTTCTCAAACCTTCCGGTCAGCAGTTTATGGGTATACGACTGGTGCCCGGTATCAAATATTATTGAATCTTCAGGGGAATCAAACACCCTGTGCAGGGCAACCGTAAGTTCCACGGCACCCAAGTTAGAGGCCAGATGTCCCCCGTTTTTTGATATTGTATCTATTAATTTATGCCTTATTTCCTCACACAGCAAAGGCAGCTGATTCGGATTTAACTGCTTTAATCCGGACGGCGAGTTAATCTTACCAAGGAACTTATATTCCAAATCCTGTTCAGCACCTTTCAATCAATCGATAATCATGCCACCGGGGCCAAAAACCCGATGAGAATCCCAAGTGCCGCGCCAACAAAGACCTCCAAAGGCTTGTGGCCGAGCACTTCCTGCAGTTTCTGGTATTCCTCCGGATCGCTCTTGCCTTCGGTCAAAATTTCAAACAACCGGTTTATCAATCGGGCGTGCTCGCCGGCGTGCCAGCGCACACCCATCGCATCATACATGACAATAAAGGATAACACCATACATATGGTAAACCATGGCCCCGATACGCCGTATTTGCGGGCAACAACAATTGTCAGCGCCGCCATCATCGCGGCATGGGAGCTAGGCATACCTCCTGGCCCTACAAGCCTTGCTGCCACAAATTTTCCCGTCGTGATTTTTGTATAAATGGTTTTCAAAACCTGTGCCGCCACCCATGAAAGTATGGGGCCATATAACATACTATTATAAAAAAACTCTTTTATTTCCTTAAACACATTTGTCATACATAAACCCCTGAACAAGACTTTACTTATGAATTGCGGTAAAGCAGCATGTCCGCAAGCTCGGCAAGCGGTAATGCTTCTTCACCAAAAATTTTCAAACTTTCCTTTGCGGACTTCGCCAAATACGCGGCCTTTTGTTTTGCAATAACCGGACCATTTAAGGTAACAAACGTGGATTTGCGGTTTCGCTCATCGCTGCCAATAGGCTTCCCGAGTGTCGCCTCATCGCCCTCCAAATCCAATATGTCATCAACTATCTGAAAACACAGGCCTATGTTTTCAGCATAAGTCTCTGCCGCGTTAACAATATTGTCCCCGGCGCCTGCCAAAACACAGCCGATGACCGCCGAAGCCTTTATCAGCGCGCCGGTTTTCAGCGAATACATCTTAAGCAGCGTATCAAGCGGAATCGCCCTGCCCTCGCTCTCAAGGTCAATAACCTGCCCGCCTATCATCCCGTCAACGCCCGCGGCTCTGGCCAATATTACCGCTGCCTTGATTACCCGCCCGGCAGGTATGTTTTCGGTTTTAAGGGCGGTTTCAAACGCAAGGGTCAGCAGCCCGTCGCCCGCAAGCAGCGCTATATCCTCGCCAAACTTCTTGTGGCAGGAAGGTCTTCCACGCCGAAAATCGCTGTTGTCCATACAGGGCAAATCGTCGTGTATTAAAGAATATGTGTGTATCATCTCAACCGCGCAGGCAAAATTAAGGGCACTCTCAACATTCCCGCCGCAAACCCTGCAAAATTCAAGCAACAAAGCGGGGCGTATGCGCTTTCCGCCAATAAACAGGCTGTAGGCCATAGCGTCCCTTACGCTCTTTTGCAGGTCCGGGGCTTCATTTATATGCTTTTTCAGTGCACCTTCAATTAAACGGCGGTAGTTTTCAAGCATTTGCTCGGCTTTATTCATCATTATTATTCTCACTTTCAGCCTCAGAAAGCGTTATAATCTTCTGCCTTGCCTTCTCAAGAACTTTATTACAGTGTTTTGTAAGCTCTACCCCTTCTTCAAACAGCTCAATCGACTTCTCAAGCGGGCAATCCCCGCCCTCAAGGATTTTAACTATCTCCTCAAGCCTTTCAAGGCTTTTATTAAAATCACTCTTTCTCATACTGCTCTTCCTTTACCCAGGCTTCAGCCTTTATATAATTTACAGTGCAGTTTGCTTTTCCGTCCAGAAACCGTATGTCAACTATATCTTTTTCAGATAATTCTTTCACAGAACCGGCAATCCTGTCATCCTTGTAAACCACCGAATACCCGCGCGATAACACTTTCAGCGGGCTTAAAGCGTCAAGAGCCGCCGAAAGCCTTACAAACCGCGCATTGTTTTCATAAATAATCTGCACAAAGGCTTTATTCAGCCGTTCAGACAGATAATCGCATTTCAGTATGTATTGGTCAAATATATATTCCGGGTTTTTCAGCACCCGCCGCTGGGACAAATCATTAAGCCTTTTGTAGAGTGCTTCAACTTTATTCGTCACGTGGTTTAATATAGACAAATACGCAATATTAACCCTGTCTTTAACCCGCGCAATATCGGGCACCGCCAATTCCGCGGCGGCAGATGGGGTGGGTGCGCGAAGGTCGGCCACAAAATCGCAAATCGTGTAGTCGGTCTCATGCCCTACGGCCGAAATCACAGGGGCTTTGGTCCTACGGATTGCCCGGGCAAGATTTTCGTCGTTAAAGGCCCACAAATCCTCGGCAGAACCCCCTCCCCTGCCAATAATAATTATATCTATATTATCAATACCATTCAACCTTTCAAGGGCGCCTATCATGCTCTCGGCCGCCCCGGCTCCCTGCACCTGCACAGGGCACAATACAACCTCGCAAAGCGGGTACCTGCGGTTTAAAATGCTAATAATATCCCTCACGGCTGCGCCCGTGTCAGAGGTCACAACCGCAATCCTTTGCGGAAGCTCGGGAAGCGGGCGCTTCAGTTTCTCATCAAAAAGCCCTTCCTTTTGCAATTTCAGCTTAAGCTGCTCAAAGGCCAGCGCAAGGCTTCCTGCGCCGTCGGGCTGCATATCCTCAACATAATACTGGTACTGCCCGTCCCGTTCATATAGCGATACCCGCCCGCGGCAGATAACCTTCATGCCGTCCTGCGGCTTAAATTTAAGCCTTGCCGCGTCTTGGCGGAACATAACGCACTTTACAAGCGACGCATCGTCCTTTAGCGAAAAATACAAATGCCCGCTCTGGTAGTGATTTTTAAAATTCGAAATTTCCCCGGTTACAAAAACCGACACGAGATTCCCGTCGCCCTCAAGCAGCGAGCGCACATACCTGTTAAGCTGGGTTACAGTCAACGCAAAACCGCCCATACTATTTGCTCCTTTTTAGGTGCGCCAGCAGCGCAATGCCAGTGGCATTGTCGGAAGAGTATTCAGGCGTGGCAAAAAAAGCACCGTATTTGGCCTTTAATCTCTGCGAAATAATGCTGTTGGACATAACGCCACCGGCAAAGACCAGGGGCAGCTTTCCAAAATCGGACAACAGCCTTTCTGCCATTTGGTCAAGTGTCTCTGCAATGTATTCTATTGCATACCTTGCAATAGCGGCAGGCTCACATCCCTGCGATTTTAACTGCGCGCACTGGTTTTCAAGCCCAGATATGCAACAGTCATATCCCTTAATCACAGGCTTTGCCTTCATTGGCAGCTCGCCCTTCCTTGCCAAGCTGTCAAGCTCAGGCCCTGCCGGAAAGGGCAGCCCCAGCATTCTTCCAATCCTGTCTATTGCCTGGCCGGCATTAAGGTCAAGGGATTTTGCAACAATCTCACATCCTATTACCTTTTCACTGTCAGGCCTTACCAACACGGCTTCTGTCGTGCCTCCCGACACATGGAAAGCGATAAACTTTTGATTTATAAGTTCTACTTTCTGCGCCGAAAAAAGCGCCGCGGCAATATGCCCGCATTGATGCGAAAATTTATACAGCGGTCGGCCCAACGCCGCCGCAACCGAGGCCGCGGCAGATACCCCCGCCAGGAAACAGGGCATATAGCTTCCCATTATATCCCGAGGATATGCCGATACCCCCACGGCGCAAATCTCTTTGCCCGGAATTTGCTCCTTAAACAACTCTTCCATAATTTCAGGCAGCGCTTTCACATGGGCAAATAGCGCCTCACTCTGGCGAAGCCCCACGCTGCCCTCTTTAACTTCAAGCAACCTCTTTTTATTTACCATTTCATTGGTAATACTATCAAACAACGCGGCGGAGGTTGTGTAGTTGCTGGTATCAATTCCAAGGTAAAGCGACATCTCAGCTCAAGCCTTTGGCAACGGCACCCAGTACGCCATTGATATACGCGGCGTCATCAGGCGTGGCAAATTTTTTGCAAAGCTCCACCGCCTCGTTTATTGCAACATTAACGGGTATTTGGTCGTTGTATTTCATCTCATAAATCGCAAGCCTAAGCAGCGCAAGGGACACTTTTGACAACCTGTTTATCTTCCATCCTGAGATATTATTTGATATAATATTGTCAATATCTTCAATATTTTCAAACACACCCGCAACGGTAGACTTAATATACTCATCCTCCTCGAATTCCCTTGCCTCTTGTGCGGTTGCTATTATTTCATTAATTTCTTCTTCCCTGAAACTTTTTTCAAAAATCAGAAAAAAGGCCTGTTCTCTTGCTTCCTTTCGGGTCATACCACACCTGCTCATTTCCGGTTTGTTTTCCGATAATACATTATATTTTATATCAATTACCATTCTTTTTCAATGTTTAGTTTGCCATCTTTATTTTTAATGTAACCGGATTTTCCCGTTTGATTAAAAAAATTTGGAGGCTGCAAAATGAACGAGAGTAAACTTTTTCACCTTGATTTCGACCCAAAAGAACACAGGGCAAAATACGCGATACTGCCCGGTGACCCAGCGAGGGTGCCGCTGATTGCCAAGCATTTTGACAGCGCGCATCAAATAGCTTCGAACCGCGAATACAATGTCTATCTTGCAAAGGCCGGCAATGAAAACGTATTTGTATGCTCAACCGGTATCGGCGGACCTTCTGCAGCCATTGCGGTCGAAGAGCTGCATATGGCAGGCGTAGATACCTTTATAAGGGTCGGAACCAGCGGCGCAATGCAGCTTGAATTAAAGGGCGGCGACTTGGTAATTGTGCAAAGCGCCGTTAGGCAGGAAGGCACCTCACTGCACTATGCCCCGCCCGAATATCCAGCAACCGCAGATTTTACGGTTACCAAAGCACTGGCAGACTCGGCAAAGGAACTTGGGTTAAACTATCATATGGGAGTAATTCAAAGCAAGGACTCCTTTTACGGGCAGCATAATCCACAGCGAATGCCGGTAAGCGACGAGCTTTTATACAAATGGAACGCTTTCAGGAAACTGGGCGTGCTTGCCTCCGAAATGGAGTGTGCCGCAATATTCACCGCGGCTGCATCCCTTGGCGCCAAAGCCGGCTGCGTGCTTCATGTTATCTGGAATCAGGAGCGCGAAGCGGCAGGCCTTGACAACCCCGTTGTCACAAATACGACAAATGCTGTCAAATGTGCCGTAAATGCGGTTTACAAATTGGTTATGGCTTGATATAATTATAGTAAATTTTGATATGGGGGAATTTGTGTGGCCGGTGGATTCAGAAGAGGGCTGTTCGGTTTCAAGCGCGAGGATGTAATTAACTACATCGAATCCGTCCACAAAAACAAAGCAATGGTCGAAAAACAGCTAAGCGACCAGATTGCAAATCTACAAAAAGAGTTGGATTCGAAAAAATCAGAGCTTATAGAGCGCGACAAAACAATCGAGAATTTAAACGCCAAAATTGATGAAGCCCAGGCTTTAAATGAAGAGCTAAAGGCACAAAACACCCGGCTTCTTGAGGAATGCGAACAGTTAAAATCCCTGCGGGAAAAGCTTGCTGAAAACGAAGAAACCATAAGGCAGCTTGAAGCCGAAGTTGCCGAATACCGTTCCCGCAGGCAGGAAATCGAGCAGCTAAGCGAGGGAATTGGCAGGCTCTACCTCGTTGCCCGCACCAATGCGCAGGCAATCCTTTCAAATGCAGCGGAAAACGCGAATATTATATCCGAGGAGATAAAACGCAACATTGGCGAAATCGACGCCACTCAGTCGAAACTGCAGCAGCTAAGGGACGAGCTTAGAAACATTTTCGGCACATTCGACGCGGAACTCGAGCAAATTCGCCGTTCTTTCAACTCAGCCAAAGAAAATATCCAGCAGAACATGGGCAAAATACAGGTGGCGGTTTCCCAGACCGAATCCGAAATCAAATCAACAAACGAAATTTTAAAGAGCAAGACTGAGTAGCAATGAAAGAAATAAGGCTTAATACCGACCAGCTAAAGGCATATGCCGAAAAACTTAATGCAGGCGACCGCATTCTTTTGTCGGGCATCGTTTACACCGCCCGCGACGCGGCGCATAAAAGGATGTTTGAACTGTTGGACCAAGGCAAGCCATTGCCTTTTGATATTAACGGCGCTGTCATTTACTATGCGGGGCCTACTCCTACCCCTGAAGGGTTGGCTATCGGAAGCTGCGGGCCAACCACTTCGGGCAGAATGGACCCATATACGCCCCGGCTTCTTGATTTAGGCTTAATTGCCATGATTGGAAAGGGTCAAAGAAGCCCGCAGGTCTGTCAGTCTATTATAAAGAATAAGGCGGCCTACCTTTGCGCAATCGGCGGCGCCGGCGCCCTTGTGGCCAAATGCGTGACCAAATGCGAGGTTGTGGCATTTGAGGATCTCGGGTGCGAATCAATCAAAAGGCTGTACATAAAAGACCTGCCACTGATTACCGCAATTGACTGCAAAGGAGGAAATTTATTCACGGTATAAATCTCTTGTATTGCTTAATCATAAAACCGCGCTTTTAATTTATTTTGTTTTGGAGGATTAGCACAGCATGGATTTTATAATTAACAGTATCATGTCAATAACATGGCAGCAGCTCGTCATGTGGGGAATTGGTGGGCTGCTGATTTTTCTGGCTATTAAGTTCGATTTTGAGCCCTCCCTGCTTTTACCCATGGGATTCGGTGCGATAATAGTCAACCTTCCTTTTTCGGGCGCCATTAATCAGGACGGCGCCGAGGGCATTATAGAATGGCTGTATAACATCGGAATAGCGGCTTCCGAAGCACTGCCGATAATTTTGTTCATCGGTATCGGCGCAATGATAGATTTCGGCCCGCTGCTTTCAAATCCCAAAATGTTTCTTTTTGGCGCAGCGGCGCAGTTTGGAATATTCTTTGCTATAGCAGTAGCAGCGCTTCTCGGCTTTGACTTAAAAGATGCGGCCTCTATCGGAATTATTGGCGCCGCCGACGGCCCCACCGCAATATTCGTATCCAAAGAGCTTGGCAGCGACTACGTGGGCGCCATTACCGTGGCGGCATATTCATACATGTCTCTGGTACCCATTGTCCTTCCCTTTGCTATAAAGCTTGTAACCACCAAAAAAGAGCGCTTAATAAAAATGAAATACAATCCCAAATCCGTATCCCGTACTACCCGCATTCTCTTCCCCATTTTCGTTACCGTAATCGCGGGTATTGTGGCGCCGGCATCGGTATCCCTCGTTGGTTTCTTGATGTTCGGAAATCTCATCAGGGAGTGCGGGCGGCTCGATTCGCTTTCAAAAACAGCGCAAAGCGAGCTTGCCAACCTTATCACAATCCTTTTGGGTATTACAATTTCCTTCAGCATGCGCGCCGAGCAGTTTGTCAGGGTCGAAACAATCCTGATTATGGTAATAGGTCTTGTGGCTTTTGTAATGGACGCTATAGGAGGCGTATTGTTCGCCAAGTTCTTGAATCTCTTCTTAAAAACAAAGGTAAATCCCATGATTGGCGCGGCAGGTATTTCGGCATTCCCAATGGCCTCGCGCGTTGTCCACAAACTGGGGCTTAAAGAGGACAACCAGAACTTCCTGCTAATGCACGCGGCAGGCACAAACGTTGCTGGACAGATTGCATCAGTCGTGGCCGGCGGCATTGTCTTAACTTTGGTGAAAGGTATGATATAAATGAATACCAGTTTTATTATTAACAGCGACACACTGTCCAAAGCCTTTGAATTAATGTGGAAAGGCATGTTGGGCATTTTTACGGTTTTAATTTTAATAGCAATCTGCGTCTATCTCTTCTCCCTTTTGGATAAAAAGAAAAAATAACTTAACCCCCGCCACATTTGGCGGGGGTTTTTCTTATATTAATTATGCTTCCTCAGCAAAAAACCACAGCATTCTAACTTTGGTATTTAATCAGTAGGATATTTTCTGACAAATATTACAAAAGGGATAAACTATATTAATACCTGTTCTGCACTTGAGCCTATAAAATATTTCCATAAATTACTGAAATTTACTGTAATCTTTAACTTAATAATGTTACTCTTTCCTACTATACAAAACAATACAAAATATGTCGACTGCAAGCAATCTTTTTCTAAACAAAAAAGACTGCCGACAAAAACCGACAGTCCTGGCTGGGATGGCTGGATTCGAACCAGCGCAGTGACGGAGTCAAAGTCCGTTGCCTTACCGCTTGGCTACACCCCAATATAAACCATCGGCACAAGGCCGATGGTGCAGTTTCTGTGGGGTGGATAATCGGATTCGAACCGACGACCTCCAGGGCCACAACCTGGCACTCTAACCAACTGAGCTATATCCACCACAACCTTCATAAATCAAGGCAATAGCTATTATATCATAGCACTTGATTTTGTCAAGTAGAAATTATATCATCTCCGCCTAATGCGTTTCTATCTGCCTGACACTTTTCGGATTGTGTGCGCCCCTAAAGTGTTTCACGTGAAACCATAATTTTCCAGCGCGTTAAGGCTTATTCTAAGAACACATACAAAATTATACACTGGCAGCACTTGTTTTGCAACTGAAAAACAGCGCCGCCTGAATTTGGGCAGCGCTGTTTTTATTTTTCATATGCTTACTAATTTGTCAATCAAAATTCATCCAGGGTTCCAAATGTATAGCCCATCTGTTTCCATATGGTCAGCAATTCATCCAGCACTTCGGAATTGGTTTTTGAAGTGCTGTGAAGCAGCACTACAGCTCCCGGATGAATTCGTTTTACAAGCTTGTTTAAAGCCTCCTGACGGCTTGGCTGTTTGTTGTCGTACCAGTCCACATAGGCAAGGCTCCAGAAAAAGGTCTTATACCCCAACTGTTTCGCCATTTTCAGATTATTTTCGCTGTATTTCCCACGCGGCGGGCGGTAATATTTTTTCATATCCTGGCCGGTTATCTGCTTATACAGCTCTTCGAGCGAAACCAGTTCTTTTTTAAAGGACTCAAAGTTGGATATTGCCGACATATCGGGGTGATGATAGGTATGGTTGGCAACAATATGCCCTTCCTCCACCATGCGTTTTACCAAGTCGGGACATTTCTCAAGGTAATTTCCCACTAAGAAAAATGTGGCCTTTACGTCATGCTTTTTTAGTGCATCTAAAATTGCTGGCGTGTAGCCGTTTTCATAGCCCGCGTCGAACGTTAGGTATATCCTTTTTTGTGTTGTATCCCCAAGGTAATAGGCGTCGTACTGTTTTAGATATTCCGCCGAGGCGTTGCCGGTGGGCGGCTCGCCCTCCTTTTTAAACCCGAGCCCCCAGTTGGTATTATTTCTTTCGGCAAACACATATATGTTACAAAACCCGATTACCGCCAAGATTATGCCTAATAGCCCCGACATTATCATCAACGTCTGTCTTCTTCTGATTATTATATACAAGCCAAACACCACCCGTTTAAAGCTATTAAATACTATGCTTCTCTTTATTTTGATATGTGGATACCAAAGGCAATTCTGGCACACAAAAAAGGGAAGCCCTAGGCTTCCCTTTTGTTTTTATAATAGAAAATAGTATACAAATTTATTCTTTTACGGCTATAGCCTCTACCTCGACGAGGACATTTTTAGGCAGCTGCTTTACCGCCACACAGGAGCGCGCAGGTTTGGTGGTTATATACTTTTCGTATATTGAGTTAAATACCTCAAAATCCTTCATATCGCTTAAAAAACATGTGGTTTTAATCACCTTGTCAAGCCCCGAGCCTGCGGCCTCGAGGATTGCTTTCAGGTTTTTCATGACCTGCTCGGCCTGCTCCTCTATGGTCTGAGCTTCAATCCTATTGGTCTGGGGGTTGATTGCAATCTGCCCCGAGGTGAACACAAGGTTGTTAAAAACAACTCCCTGTGAATATGGGCCTATGGCGCCCGGAGCGTTTGGAGTGCTGATTTTGTCTATCATTGTCATCTCCCTTTCGTAAATTTATACCAAGGTATATCCTGCGCTTGTCAGCGCATTCTTGATTTCATCCACATGGGAATGGTCGCGGGTTTCCATTACAATGCGCAGGTAGCATGCGTTGATGTCGATATCAAGATCCGCCCTGTCGTGGTAGATTGACACCACGTTGCCGCCAAGGTCGGCAATTATTCTGGACACGCCCGCAAGCTGGCCGGGCTTGTCACTCAAGGCAATAGTAATATCAGCCATGCGTCCGGCTTTGAGAAGTCCACGGTGGATTACGCGGGAAAGGATTGTTACATCTATATTGCCGCCCGAGACTAGGCAGGCCACCTTTTTGCTTTTAACGGGGATTTTGTTGAACAGCACCGCGGCTACCGACACCGCACCCGCCCCCTCGGCTATTAATTTCTGCTGCTCTATTAGCGTGAGTATAGCGGTGGAAATCTCGTCGTCGGTGACGGTTACTATGTCGTCCACATATTTGCAGCACATTTCGTAGGTGATGTTGCCGGGGGTCTTGACCGAGATGCCATCGGCAATGGTAGCTACCGAATCAAGGGTTTCAAGACAGTTGCGCTTTATCGAATTGAACATGGAAGCTGCGCCGCAGGACTGCACGCCGTAAACCTTGCAGTCGGGTTTTAGCGACTTAATTGTGAAGGCGACGCCAGAAATCAACCCCCCTCCGCCGATGGGCACTACCACCGCTTCAACATCGGGGAGCTGTTCCAAAAGCTCTAAACCGATGGTACCCTGCCCGATGATTACCTCTTCATCGTCAAAGGGATGGATAAAGGTGTAGCCTTCCTCTTCCTTCAGTTCCATTGCCTTTTTGTATGCGTCGTCGTACACACCGGGCACCAGTATAGTTTCGGCGCCGTATTTCTTTGTGGCCTCCACCTTGGAAATTGGGGCGATGTCCGGCAGGCAAATTACCGACTTGATTCCGGCTTTTGTGGCCGCCAAGGCCACACCTTGGGCATGGTTGCCCGCCGAGCAGGCGATTACTCCTTTTGCCCTGTCTTCATCGCTTAACTGCGAAATCTTATAGTACGCCCCCCTGACCTTGAAGGAGCCTGTTATCTGTAGGTTTTCGGTCTTTAAGTATAGGTCACAGTCGGAGTTAATATTCTGCGCCCTTATAAGGTCGGTGTTCCTGATTACGTTTTTGAGCGTGTAAGAGGCGTGATATACCCTGTCTAAAGTTACCATTTTGAACCTCCGTGAATCTAAATCTAAATTAAAAAAGCTTTCGTCCAAAATAAGGACGAAAGCTGTAAACTTCCGCGGTACCACCTTAATTGCCGCATAAAGCGACCACTTAATACATCCAACAATGTATTCTCCTGTAACGGGAAGACCCGGGCGAACCTACTCTCCAACGGATTTCAGCAGCCTACTCGAGGGTGATCTAATACAGGGTTCTTTGCCGTCTCGCACCAACCGACGGTTCTCTGAAAAGAACTGGTCTGTATTACCGGCCCTGTCATCGTATTTTGGCGGTTTCAATTTTTAGAATAGTATATGCCCACTTTTTTGTTTTGTCAAGTGTTATTTTAGGTATTTTAGAATAATCTGGTATTCCTTTTTCAGCTCGTCGTATGTGCACCTGCAGTTGGCAGGGCTTGTGGACGGCAGGCAGATTGCAGGAAATCCTGTGTCTTTTAAACAGTATTTGTTATATAGTTTATATGCCGTTTTGCCGGTGGTGAATATTGCCTTAATGTCGGCTTGATTCAACACATAACTTATGTCGTTGCACACAGGGTCTTTAATGCTGCTGTCGTCAGCGCCCGAAATGGTGCAGCTGTGCAGCACGTCCCAAATTGCTATATTGTTGTCTAGCAAAAGCTTTATCCTTTCGGAGTTGTTTTGGGGAAGAGGATATGACAGAATGTCCGACACCACCCTCCAAAAACGGTTTTGGGGGTGGGTGTAGTAAAAGCCGTTTTCCCTCGATTTGGGAGAGGCTATTGTGCCCAGGATTAAAACCTTTGAGCTGGAGTCAAAAACAGGCTTGTATGGATGTACTACCGTTACTGCCATTATAAACCTCTTATGTATATTTTTATTTATTATAGCTTAAAACATAAAAAACTTCACCTGACAAAATTTTCAGGTGAAGTTTTTGCGTTATCCGGGTTTTGCTTTCTTTTTGCCCGTCTTTACCTTGCCCTGAAGTTCGGGCACCGGAGGTTGTATGTTGCGCTTCTTTTTCGGGCCGCCCACTTCTTCCGGGTCGGGCCTTTTCATTCCTTCTTTAGGCATTCCTCTGCTCCTTTAAGCAAATTTCCTTAAAAGCCTTTATGCTTTCGGTTTCCCTTTCCACATCTGCGTTAAGGCGCCCTAGCCTGTCACAAAGACCTAGCAGCGCGATTTCCTCTACATCGGTTTGCGCCAGCATTGGTTTAATCTCGGCAAAGGGCAGCCCTTTTGATACATGAAGCACCTGCATGTGCCACCTTATTAAGCTGGAAACCTTTGATACAAGGGCTTCATCTCGCACAAATTCACTGAGAAACTCTTTCGCAAGCGCCGCACCCACCTTTTCGTGGTCATAGGAGGTGATTTTGCCATTGCGTATCCTGGTATCAGGCTTTCCGATATCGTGCAGGAGCGCCGCCCACATAAAGGCCCTTATATCTTTGCTTTTTGTTTTATATTCGGCAGCCCTGTCAACCACCAGCATTGTATGGTTCCACACACTGCCTTCGGGGTGGTATTTTTTCGGCTGTTCTGTGGATTTCAGCCTGTAAAGGTACACAAAGGGTTTCTGTTTAAACAGGTGTGTCTCTGATATGCTGTTTAGATAGGCTGACGGGGCTGCGTCTGACTGCAAATGTGTGTCTATTTCATTAAAAAGCTGCTGTTTTTCAGTCATCTTTGGGATTCGTGCTTTTAAGGCCGAAAACCGCCCGTGCGCTTTCGGCGTTAGGATCGTGTTTTATTTTTTTGGATTTGAATTTTCCGTCTTTATTTTTGTTTTTGCCGGAATTTTTATTACTCATAAATCACACCGACTAATTATTGTTTTCGTTATTCTGTGCGTTGTTTTGTGCTGCTTGGTTTTCCTTTCTCATTTTCTCCTGCTGGACTGCAAGTTTCTTTTTCTTTTCCCTGCTTGCCTTTGACATTTTTACACCTCCTAGACATCGTTGTGCTTTATGGATTTGCGTTTAGCGTTTTTGTTTTTGTTCTGGTTTTCCCGGGTCAATGGTGTCTGTCCGTTTGCTTTTTCTTCGCGTACGCCTTTTTTATCTGGCTGGCTGTCTTTCGGCAATAGGCATTCCCCCTTTTTCCTTTTTATTATTAGCTTAATATTCCAAATTATACCTAAAAATATAATACCCACCCCTTTGGACGGGTTTTATTATGATTCGGTTATTATTCCACCGTTTACGTGCAACACCTGTCCGGTCATATAGGCCGAGTCGTCGCTTGCGAGGAATACATAGGAAGGAGCCAGCTCAAAAGGCTGGGCGGCACGGCCTAATGGCACGCCCTTTCCAAATTCCTGAACCTCCTGTTCGGTGAAAGATGAGGTAATAAGCGGCGTCCAGACAGGGCCCGGAGCTATGGCGTTAACCCTAATCCCACGTCCAGCTAGCGACAGTGCCAGCGAGCGGGTGAATGAGACTACGGCGCCCTTGGTGGCAGAGTAGTCTATTAAATTGGCGCTGCCTTTGTATGCCACGACTGAGGTTGTGTTAATGATTGAGCTGCCCGGTTTCATTTTCGGCAGCGCTGCCTGGGTCATATAAAAATAGCTTATTATATTGGTTGCAAAGGTGTTGTTAAGCTGTTCCTCGGTTATATCCTCTATGCTGTTTTGCGGATACTGCACAGCTATATTGTTTACAAGAATATCTATCCGGTTAAACTCCTTCATTGCGGTTTCAACCACGTGCTTGGCAGAATTTTTCTGCTTTAGGTCACATTGAACAAGCACGCAGTTTCTGCCCGCATTCCTTACCATTTCGACGGTTTTGTTGGCGTCCTCCTGCTCGCTGTAAAACGCCACCACTACGTCTGCGCCTTCCTTGGCAAAGGCTATGGCGGCGGCCTGTCCTATGCCGCTGTCTCCCCCGGTTATGATGGCAACCCTGTCTTTAAGCTTCCCCGAGCTTTTATAGTTCGGGTCGTCTGTGACGGGTGTGGGGGTCATCATTTGCTGCGAGCCCGGCTGGCTGCTTTGGTGCTGGGGAGGAAATTTGCTGGGAGTCTTAGCATGTGGGTCTTTGTAGGTTACTGGCATATTATACTTCTCCTTCTGTGTAATTTTACTTTATTATGTTTTGTCCCAGCAGTTTTTTTATTCATAGCTTAAAGTTTTAATTTTAATCAACTTCCCTCCACGAACCAGCGGGGCTCTTCAAAAAACAGGTACCTGTATTTATTTTGTATCCTGCAGGTAAAGCGAATCCCCTGTCCTCCCGCTTTAAGGCTGGGAGCGGGCCGTACATCCACTACCTTGTCTATTTCAAAGATCCTGCCATCCTCCCATAGGATTGAAAGCGGGATTATGTTGCCCTCCGCGTCGTATTTGACAACTACATCGACAAAAATTTTATTTGCCATTTCCAGCCTCCTTTAAAATCCGTTAAAAAAGGATACGGGGTGTATGATATGTTCATCTTTCGGGTTGGCGCCTGACAAGTTTCTGTCGGCAAACAGAATCCCCCTCATAATGCTGTGATGGCCGAATCGGTACCTTAGTTTGTCAACCACTCCCTCGATTTTCTGCCATTTTTCCATATTTACAAAGTCGGGCGACATCGAAAGCTGGGTTGTGTCGGCACTTACAAGCCCGCATGCCCTGACACCTACGCTTCTGAGAGGCTTATTGTTTTTATGGTTGGCCTTATACAGTTCGAATGCCCTGCTCAAAATCTCTGTGGAGCTGCAGGTGGGGAAATTAAGTTTCCCCTGCCTTTCGTACCAGTACAGGTCGTTGTCACGAAGGGATATTTGCACGGTAGTGCAGTAAAAATTATATTCCCGAAGCCTTGCCGCAACGCTGTCGCACAGCACATACAGGGCCACTTTGACATCCTCGTCGCAGACAAGGTCCCGGGGCATTGTCATGCTGTTGCCGATACTCTTAATAGTGTGTGTGGCCTCGATATTTGAAACCCTTGATTGGTCCTGCCCATTGGCGAAACTCCACAGCATTACCCCGTTTTTGCCGAAATATTCGCCTAGCAGCTTCACATCGGTTTTTGCCAGGTCCCCTATTGTGAAAATGCCGATACTCCGCAGCTTTTTGCAGGTTGAGGGCCCCACATACAAGAGGTCCTCTACCGGCAGGGGCCAGACCTTCTGCTTAAAATTTTCCTGCGTGATGACAGTTACCGCGTCGGGCTTTTTAAGGTCGGAGCCCAGTTTTGCGAAAATTTTGTTAAAAGACACGCCGATACTGACCGTAATGCCAAGCTCGGCTTTTATCCTTTTGCGTATTGTCTGGGCGATTTTTTCCCCGCTGCCGAACAAAAGCAGGCTGCCGGTCACATCAAGCCAGCATTCATCCAGGCCAAAGCTTTCCACCTGGTCGGTATAGTCGCAGTATATTTCCCTTGCCAGTTTTGAGAATTTTAAATACCTGTCAAAATTGGGCGGCACAATGACAAGATCAGGGCATTTAAGCCTTGCCTGCCATATGGCCTCGCCTGTCTTTACTCCGCATTTTTTGGCAAGCGTGTTTTTGGCAAGCACAATGCCGTGCCGCTCCTCAACACGGCCGCATACCGCAACCGGCTTGCCTTTTAGCTTTGGATTATATAAACATTCTACCGAAGCGTAGAAATTATTAAGATCAGAATGCAGTATAACCCTTTCCACCTGAGACTCCTTCTTTTTGCCGAACATTTGTTCTTTTTTATTATTATACCCCTGTTAAAACCTCAGTCAAGTGGAAAATCTGCCTAAACTGAAAACCGGCAATTGGATAATTTGCTCGCATAAGATTTCAACAAAAAACCCCGTCTTCAAGACGGGGTTTTTAAGCTGTTGTAAAGTTCAAACAGGCGGTCTTTGTTTTGTTTTATTACCCTTACTATTTCGGGGTCAAAGTGGCTGCCGCTGCCTTCAATAATAATTTTAAGGGATTCGTCAAAGGAAAGAGGCTCTTTGTAAGGCCGCTTGCTGGTCAAAGCGTCGAACACATCGGCGACCGCGACTATGCGGGCGCTAAGGGGGATTTCCTCGCCCTTTTTGCCGTATGGATAGCCGGTACCGTCCCATTTTTCGTGATGGTTCTCGGCAATTTCAATGCCAAGGCCAAATAAACTCCTGCCGCTTTCATACAAAATATTGTCTTCGGCGGCTCTTAGCACCTTGGCGCCGTAGATTGTATGCTGCTTCATTTCCTCAAACTCCGCCTCTGTGAGTTTGCCGGGTTTCAGCAAAACAGCGTCCCGAACGCCCACCTTGCCGATGTCGTGCATGGGGCTGAACCTTTTAATATTGAATGTATATTCCGGGGTTATGGCGTCTTTGTATTTGCTGTCTTCCCTCAGCAGGTGGCAGATTAGCTCGCAGTAGCTGCCAATACGGAAAATGTGGTCGCCCGTTTCGCCGTCGCGGGCTTCGGCAAGCTTGGCAAGGGCTAAAATACTGCTGTAAAGCAGGTTGTTTACAAATATGTTCTTATCAAAACTGATGGCAATACTGCTGGCGACGGCCTTGAGGAATTTTACATGTTCGTCGGTGTAGATGTTTTTCTGATTGCTTGAAAAAAAGATTATACCTATGTGCTTGTCGTTGATGCTAAGCGGCAGGGATATGGACGAACGGACGCCAGCTTTAAGAATTATGTTATTATATTCCTTTGCCGGCCTGCCCTTGACATACGATTTCAAATCATTGATTACCCTTACTGTACCGGTTTTTAGTATGTTTTCAAGGCTGGTGCCCGAAAGGTTGTACTGTTTATTCATAAGGCCTTCAGGCAAGCCCTTGATTGTGCCGTCGGATATGCCGAAGGAGGCCTCCAAAGAACTGCTGCCATTTTTAACAAGCGCCACGCCTATGTAGTTATAGGGTACAAATGGGGCGAAGCTTTTGAAAATAAACCCGAGCGCCTCACTAAAGGAAGCGTTTTTGTTGAGGTTCTCTATCAGGGAAATCAGGCCTTCGGTTTTCCCGTTTGTACTGCTTGTGTCCCTTGGATTCGATTTTGCAGCCAATGTTTTATTTTTTCTGTATAACCGGATTGCAGCAGCAAGCAAAATTATAAAAGCGGCAGACAAAACGGCCGCATACGCAATTAAGCCGTTCCCGTACCTATGTGCGGCAGCGGCTGAAAATTTGAAAAACCTAAAAAGAACTTGCATATTAAAATACCTGATTAAAAGAAATTATTTATTCAACCCGTACAGCGGTACCGGATGCGGTGACCATAAGCATGCCGTTGTTGGCGCCGAGCACCTCGTAGTCAACATTCACACCTACCACCGCATTGGCACCCAACATATGGGCTTTTTCCTGCATTTCGCGGAGCGCGTTTTCACGGGCCTCCAAAAGCTCCCCCTCATAGGAGCGGGAGCGGCCCCCAAAGAAGTTTGAAAGGCCTGCGGCAAAGTCTTTAATGAAATTTATGCCAGATATTACCTCGCCGAAGACAATTCCCTTGTATTCGACTATTTTTTTGCCCTCTACATTGGGAGTTGTTGTTACAATCATACCACACCATTCTTTCTGTTTAAATTTTCAGCAATATCTGTATATTTAGGTAAACTTTATAAATAATATACATGTTAACAAAATTGAAAGGAGAGTGTGTATGTCCCAATTAAATCAGCTGGAATTGCAAAACTTAAGACACATTATAGGCTCCCATGACGTGGCCTACCAGAAGCTCCAGTCCTACGCCCAGCAGGCAACCGACATGCAGGTAAAAAGCTATTTTGAAAAAGCGGCGCAGGACGCTTTAAAGACCAAACAGCAGTTAATGTCATTTTTAAATTAGGAGGAGTTATATGCAGGAAAAGGTAATGATTAACGACACCCTTTCTATGCTGAAAAGTTCGCTTACCACATATGCAAACGCCATTTCGGAAAGCGCAAACCCGAGTCTGCGCTCGGCATTCCAGCAGATTAGAAATAACTGCGAAAACTCTCAGTATGAACTGTTTAAATTAGCACAATCGAAAGGATATTACAAACCGGCCTCGACAGCCGATGAAACCGAAATCCAGCAGGTGAAATCGGAATTTACAAGCTAAAACTAACCGGCATCGGAAGATGCCGGTTTTATTATAATGGTTTTTGCAAAAACTTACAATATTATTTTACGTAAAATAATATTTTGCTTGCCGTGGCTGCTTTAAGAATATTTTTTAGTGAAGGCAATGCCCTATATTGGGGCAGCGGTTTTAATAAGTTTGCTTCGGTTTATGTGCCGCAGGCGCCGAGCACGCACAAGTAGTGGTTGGCTTCCCTTAAGACATGGTCCGCAAGAAGTGGGATAATTATTGACCTTATATTGCAGTCAAGCAAACCTTGCGTTCCGGCAGCCTTGAAGTCGCGCAGTCTCTGGGTGGCCGAAATGCTGTCATTTGTTATGCCGGGAAAGTTACTGTTGATTTCAAGCGCTTCTTTTGCCTTGGCGGTAAGTGTGTCGAATTCCTTGCCGAACATTCTTGCGGTGTCTATCAATGATTCCTCGGACGGGTCAAGCAGGCCAGCGATGAACTTGGCGTGTTCGCCCATCTGGCGGTTCCAGAACGCTTCAAGATTAAGTAAATCAAAGGAATTATTATTGTCGCTGTCGCCTTGTCCGTTCAAGGCATCGAGCTGCGCCATATACAGCCGCGCTTCCCTTAAAATATGTTCAATTAACAGGGGATAGTTAATTGTAAATATGTTGCATGCCAATACATTTCTAAGCAGCCTCTCTTTAAATTCGGCAAGCTTTGAGGTAAGCCTGTGTGCCCTGCGGTTTAAAGACTCTACCGCCTGCTCGCTTACATTACGACTGCCGTCTGGTGTTAGCATCAGCTGCCTTTTGGTGAGCCTTGTGTTAAAGGGCATTCCGGTATAGAAATTTGTAAGCTGCTCGGCATCCACCGTAAACTGTGTTACAAACTGCTTTGATTCAAGTGCCGGCCTGCTTACGTTGCCGTCTGCCAGATTCGTGGCCTCGGCGAGCAGTTTTTCAAACCCCATTTTGAATTCCTTTGCTTGCTCCGCCATTGGCCTGTTTACAGGCATAAAGGCGATTTCCAGAAAAAACGAGTGTTCTTTCATAATCCGCAGGAAAAACAAATTAAGGTCAAGGGACATTGTGATAAAATCTTGTTTTGATTTCATAAACAGCCGCACTCCTAAATTTTTAATGGGTCAAACCTTAAGACGTATTGTCTCGGTTTATTATATTCGGAGGATTTTTTATTGCCACAACAAAAGCCGAATGAAAGCGGTACAGTGGCGGATGCGTTGCACAAACAGGTGCGGCAGAAATCTATATAAAATGAAAAAACGCAAAAAATACAGGAAGCCTTGAGCCTACCATAAACAAAAATTGCTTACAAAAAAACCGAACATGCCTATTACCAAAGGCATGTTCGGTTTTGCGACTGGTGCCGCTGACCGGACTTGAACCGGTACGGTATCAGAATACCGAGGGATTTTAAGTCCCTTGTGTCTGCCAATTCCACCACAGCGGCAGGGACTATAATATTATAATGTTCAGTTAATAATATGTCAAGTACGCAATTTGCGGTATTTTAAAACAGCCCGGCAGGACCTTTCGCCGGGCATAGAATCAATAATTTTGGGCTTTGAGTTCGAAAAAGGCTTTGGGATATTTGCAGTAGGGGCACTGTTCGGGCGCTGCCTCGGCGACGTGGATATACCCGCACTGGCGGCATTTCCATACCACCACGTTATCGCGCTTGAACACAAGCCCGTTTTCGATGTTTTGTATCAGCTGCTTATACCGCTCTTCATGCTCCTTCTCTATCTTGGCAACCATATGGAACATGGCGGCGATTTCGGTATAGCCTTCCTGCTTTGCGGTTTCCTCGAAGTCTTTATACATCTGCGACCATTCGTAGTTTTCGCCAGAGGCGCCATCCTTAAGGTTGGCAAGCGTATCCGGGATTTGGCCCTCGTGCAGGAATTTAAGCCACATGCTGGCGTGGAGATACTCATTATACGCGGTCTCGTCAAAAATTGCGGCTATCTGCTCGTAGCCCTCTTTCCTTGCGGCCTGGGCATAGATATTGTATTTGTTCCTCGCCTGCGATTCCCCCGCAAATGCGGTTAACAGATTGGCATAGGTTTTGCTTTGCTTGAAATCCATAATTTATCCTCCTTACAGAATAATATATATTAATCATTCCATAATTTGGATAAATTATGTATTAAATTTTATTCGATTATGAGATCCTGTATTGACCTTAAGCGGTAGTTACCGTTTTTAAGCAGCTCGGGGTTTTTCAGGGCGGTGATCGCGCCTTTTACCACGCTGTGCAACGGGTCGGGCGCAATGGTTACCCTGGCGCCGAGATATTCGGACAAAAGCTGCTCCATACCGTAAATCAATGCGCCGCCGCCGGTGAGCATTATCCCGTCTTGCAAAATATCCGAAACGAGGTCGGGCTCGGTTTTTTCCAAGACCGCCTGGATTGCCTTGCATATGTTTAAGGCGGGTTCTTTAAGCGCCTCGTAGATTTCGCTTGAGGTGACCTCGAAAATCTGAGGCATTCCGGTAAACAGGTTGCTGCCTTTGGCCTGGATTGCGATTTCTATCGGCCTTGGCACCACGGAACCTATCTGCTTTTTTATATTCTGGGCCGACTGGAGCCCTATTTGCATATTGTGTTCCTTGCGGATATGCCTGATTATGGCATTGTCAAAATCGCTGGAAGCCACCCGCGCCGAATCGCAGGTGGCAATTCCTCCCATTGAGATTACGGCGATATCGGTGGTGCCCGCGCCGATGTCTATTATCATATTGCCGCGCGGTTTTGAAAAGTCTATTCCAAGCCCGATTGCGGCGGCAATGGGGCTTTCGATGGTAAGCACATTGCGGGCGCCCGAAGCCTCGACTGCCTTTGCCGCCCAGCGGTGCTGCACTGAAGTAACACCGCTTGGTACTGTTACAATTACCTTTGGCTTTAATATACGGTTGCCAAAGGCCTTGCGCATAAAATACCGCACCATTTGCTCGGCAACGCCGTAGTCGGCGATGACCCCGTACTCGATGGGAAACACGGCTGTGTAGTACTCGGATGTGCGGCCAACCATTTTAAAGGCCTTTTCGCCGAAATAAAGCGGCTCCCATGTGTCGGTATCCACGATTGCAACTGATGGCTCTTCCAAAACTATATTTGAACCAGAAAACAGAATTGTCTTTGATGAACCTAAATCTATTCCAATATTTGTCGACATATTGTTCCCGTTTCTCCGGTGCTTTGTGTGATATTAAGCTATGCTGTTTTTCACCGGCAAACAGCATACATAATTAATTATATTTTATTAAACTTATAAAGTCAATTGTATGGTAATCACCCGCCGTAGCGGTTTATTACCGCTGTGACACAGAAGACCTGCCCGGCTCCTGCTTTAAGTAGCTCCCTTGAGCATTCGTTTAAAGTGGCGCCTGTGGTTTTTATGTCGTCCACCAAAAGGACTGTCTTGCCCTTTACATCATCCGATGCCGTGAAAACGCCTTTGACATTCATAATACGTTCATTCCGGCTTAAATTATGCTGGACCCTGTTTTGTTTAAGTTTTACAAGCGCGTTTTGATAAAGCGGTATATTAAGTTCATTTGCTATACAGCGGGCGAGCAGTTCTGACTGATTAATGCCCCTTTTAAGCTTGTTTTTTAAGGTCATTGGCACAAAGCATACACAATCAAAATTAATATTTGAAAACTCGCGCCTTACCGCCTTTGCCATTTCGGTTCCGAAAAATTTGGCGCAGTCGGCTCTGCCTTCAAATTTCAAAAGATATATCCCTTGTTTTGCGGGACCTTCGTGATAAAAGGGGGCAACACACCCCGAAAAACAGTAGTTGTTTTTTGAACACTCGCAATTTTCGGTTGCCTGTCCGCATTTTTTACATATGGGCGCAGGGACATGTTTTAAATTAGTTAGACAGTTGCCGCAGATTAAGCCATTACCATCTATTAAAATATTGCAGCAGGCGCATCTTCTCGGATAAAAAAGGCATATCAGCTTTTCAAGGATTTTTCTTACCCCATATACGGCTTCCTTTACTGCAGTTCTTTGAGCATATCACAAAGAGCGGTGTAGCGAAGTGTCTTTTTATGGTTCTGTGCCATCTCGTTGAAAACCTCTTTGCTTCCCACAACCACCAGCAGTTTTTTGGCCCTTGTTAGAGCGGTGTAAAGGAGGTTCCTGTAGCGCAGTTTCTTCGGCACGTCAACAAGTGGCAGTATTACGCAGTCGAACTCGCTGCCCTGGCTTTTGTGTATGGTTATGGCATATGCAAGCTCGAGCTGGTTTAGTTCTTCGCCAATGTAGGTGGCGACCTTGTCATCGAATCTTACAACCACAGAGCTTGTCCTGCGGTCTATCATTTCAATGGTGCCGATATCGCCGTTGAATATGCCGGTTCCCTGTTCCCCGTCGGATTTGGTCCAGACAATTTCGTAGTTGTTTTTTATCTGCATTACCTTGTCGCCCTCGCGGAAACGAAAACCCTTAACTTCTATTTCGGCGGTATTCGAGCTTTGGGGGTTAATGTAGGCCTGGAGCATGTTGTTAAGGTTATCGGTACCAAGCTCCCGAAGCCTGGAAGGGCACAGGACCTGTATATTATGAAGGGGGGATAGGTTATATGCCCTGGGCAGCCTGTTTACGCACAAGTCGACTGTTGTTTTGGCGGCGGCGCGGGGGTTATGCTGCTCTATAAAAAACATATCAGAATCGGTTTTGTCAAGCACTGCCGGCTTGCCGCTGACCACCAAATGGGCGTTGGTGATTATCAGGCTTTCCATGGCCTGGCGGAAAACTTCTGTCAGTTTTATGCCGGGGATTTCCCCAAATGCCAGCAGGTCGGACAAGACATTTCCGGCACCTATGCTTGGCAATTGATCGGAGTCCCCTACAAAAACCAGCCTGCAGCCAAGCCTTACAGCTCTTAAAAGGTTTTCAAACAGCAGGACGTCTACCATGGAAAGCTCATCGACAATCAATACGTCGCAGTCAAGTGGGTTTTTCTCGTTGCGGAAAAAAACGGGCCTTCCTTTTTCGGTCCAGCCCACCTCCAAAAGCCTGTGAATGGTTTTGGCTTCTTTGCCGGTTACCTCGCTCATGCGTTTGGCCGCCCTGCCCGTAGGCGCGGCAAGCATAATATTTAAGCCTTTGTTTTCAAAACATTTAATAATAGCGTTAAGCGTAGTGGTTTTGCCGGTGCCCGGTCCGCCGGTAAGTATCAGCAGGCCTTTTTCCATGGCGGTTTTGATTGCTTTGCGCTGAAGACCGGCGTATTTTATGCCCTGGTCCTGCTCTATTATGTTTATTTCTTCATCCGACAGCGGTATTTTGTCGGGCGGAAACTGCAAAAGGGCAAGTATGCGCCTTGCGCAGTACAGCTCGGCATTGTAGATTTCTGGCAGGAAAATGAATTCGGTATTATCCATCTGCCGCTCGATTAGACGTTTTTCGAAAAGCAGCTGTCCGCATATTAGCTCCGCCGCGTCCTGCTGGCAGGAAAGCAAGCGGGAGGATACCTGAATTAATTTTTGTTTTGGCAGGCAGGTGTGCCCGTTTGAAAGGTTGTGGCGAAGCACATATTCTATTCCCGCCGCGATCCTGCACGCGCTGTCCTGTGGGAAGTTCAGCCTTCCTGCAATCGCGTCGACCCGCTCGAAATCAAAGCCGATATCCTCAATGCAGAGAATATATGGATTTTCGTTTATAATTTCAACGGCATGGTTTCCCAGTTTTTTGTAAATGTTTAAAGCTTCTTCGGGTTTTATGTTAAACCGGCTTAAAAACGCAAGGACCTCTTTCATCCCGAATTTGTATTTGTAGTCCTCCGAAATATTAAATGCCTTTTCCAAGGATATGCCCTTTATCTCGGTTAATCTTTCAGGGTCCTTTTCTATAATATCCAAAGCCTGCTCGCCGAACTTTTCGACAATTCGGCGGGCGGTTGCGGGGCCAATGCCTTTAACGGCACCGGAAGATAGGTATCTTAAAATTCCCGCTGTATCTGCGGGAATTCTACGCTCGCAGTATTCCACCCTAAACTGGGGGCCGTAACTGCTGTGAAAATCGTACCTGCCGGTAAGTTCCACGGCTTCCCCCAAATCGATATAGGGCATATAGCCCACCGCCGTGATGGTACCGTCGGCGGTTTTAAGTTTTATAACCGTGAAACCGTTGTCGGTGTTTTGATATGTAATGTATTCGACAATCCCGTATATGCTCTCGAGGTTTTCAGACATACAAACATCCAACTTTATCTTAATATTGTGTTAGGCTCAAGGCTTCTTAGGAATGAACCGAGGTTTTCCGCCTGGCACATAATAATATTACCATAATGTTCGGCAATGCGGTAGCATATTGCCCTTGTATTCTGATCGAGCCCGCAGTCCACCGCAAGAATTGTAGAACACAGGTGTTTTCCCAGCCATCTTATCTGCTCGATTGCTGCCCGAAGTTGTATTTCGGCGTCCCGGTCGTTAAGTATTACAATGAATGCCTGGTTTTTAGGGATTTTGGGGGTTAGAACGACAAGCGCAATATATCTGATTAAGCTGGTAAGCCCCACAAGGGCGAGAAGAATCGTTATAATCTGCATTATGTATTCGAACATAAATTTCACCTCAATACATTCTATGAGGCGAAATTTTTTGTGCTAATTAAAAATTTATTATAAATTTAATGTTTTGGCTTAAATTTGATCCGAATTTGTTAAAAATTAAAAATAATTTGCAAAAAGGGATTTCCTTAAGAAATCCCTTTTTACGGTTAGTTCTCTGTTGCCTTGACAATTACCGAATAGGTACCTATCTGCCAGACGTCGGGGTGGTTTCTTGCAGTGATTTTAACAGTGACAGAGTATTCACCTGCCTGTTTGCCCGACATGTCAATCTCGGCAATAAGGTCTTCGTCGGACAGCGTTTGTATAGAGGCGGCAGGGCCGCACAGTTTGACGTTTTTAAGCGCCTTGGTGACGGTGATGTTTAGGTTTGGATTGTAGTTATAGGGTGAAAACCTGGTTACGGTAAAGGTTCTTTCCCTTAAATTGGCGACATCTATAACCACAGTAACATAGTCGACATTTTCGTAGCTTTTTACCGCTGTGGGGAGATTTAGCCTGCAGTCAAAACTGTGTTTTTCAAGGCTAATATTGTAAAAATCTATCGGTGACAGGGTAATTTCGGTAAGCGAGTCGATTATATTGGGCGGCCCTATTACCGTAGTAACATTTTCGCTTAAAGTATGCGGTATCGGCGAGGATTTAAAGAAGTCAGGTACATTCGTAAATTCGGCCCTGATTGGCAACTCTTTGCTTTTAAATATTGGGACCGAAATTTTTATTGTGGTTTTTGGTATTGTAAACGGGTCGGTGCTAATCTCGTTCCCGTCTTGGTCAAACAGCTTAATTACCGCATCGAAACTTTCGGTTTCAGAAAGGGTTTTGTTAACCTGCGCCTCGGCCACGACCATTGCGATTTTTTGAATTTCGGTCCTGGGGCCTGTAATATCCACGGTTTCGTTTTCTGCGTGGGTGACAACTGGCGTCTGGGCAATTAAGCCTGCCTGCGCCACTGCACCTATGGCTTTAGGTGTGACCATAAAGGACTTGGTGTCGACATTGTCAAAGGTGACGCTGATGCTTTCAGGCGTTATTCCAAGTATGTTGTAGTTTGCAAAACTGCTGTTCTTCACGGCCTGCAGTTTTAAATTATATGTTCCAGCAGCATTGACCTGGTCCAAAACTGCGTATACCGTGATATCGGATGGTTTCAGCGAGCTTACGACATAGCTCGGCCCGCTGACCCTGACGCTTGCTTTTTCGCCAAAGCCGCCGCTTATAATATCAAGCCCAAGATCCTCTACCATGGTGCCGGAAGTGGAAATATTAATGGGTATATCGCTTATGGTCTGTTCCCGCGTCGGGTTTTCACTGATATTTATCACAAGCCAGAATATGACCGACACGACAATCGAAAACGGCAACATGAATTTGTTATTGTAAAGCAGATTTCTAAACGACAGTTTGCCCTTTTTCTCTGCCATGATTTTCTTGCCCTTTCCTACAATTTATTAAACGAAATCCGCACGGCATCAGCTTTTCTTATGGTGACGGATAAGCCTTTTTCTTTTGCCGCCGTTGTCGTCCAAATCCTGAATCAGGCTGTCCTTCAGCCTTTCCCTCAGGGTTATGGTGTTATAGTCCCTTGTCAACTTGCCGTTTTCTGCAACCGAGATAATGCCGGTCTCTTCCGAAACCACTACCACAATTGCGTCGGAATTCTCGCTCATGCCTATGGCCGCGCGGTGCCTTGTCCCAAGCTCGCGGCTAAGTTCCGTATGGGAAGTGAGCGGCAGAATGCAGCCTGCCGCGTACACCTTACCGGCCCGGATAATCATGGCGCCGTCGTGCAACGGGGATTTTGGAAAAAATATATTGCTTATTAAAGATGCCGAAGCCGCAGCATCCACAACCGTACCGGTGTCAATTATCTCGCCCAAAAGGGTTGCCCTTTCAATAACGATGAGGGCTCCGATTTTCTGCTCCTGCATGGTTTGGCATGCCCTGCAAATAGAATCAATGCATCGCAGCCAGACCTCCCTTAGTTCTTCGGCGGACTGGCCGAGTGCCAAAGAGCCAAAATTGCTTCTTCCCACATGTTCCAAAGCACGGCGGAGTTCCGGCTGGAAAATGATTGCAATTGCTATGATTGCAGAGTCAACTACCTTTACCATCAGCCATTTAAGGCTTTTCATATCGAGCCACTGCGCCAGAAGCCAGACCACAAACAAAACAATAATACCCTTTAAAAGCTGCTGTGCCCTGGTTTCACGGATGAGCTCAATACCTTTGTATATCACGAAGGCAATAATAAGAATATCCAACACATCGAACAGGCGGATATTCTTAATTACTGCAATTATTTCGTTACCGATGGTATACAAAAAATCGAAAACTTCGACAAAAAAACCGCTCATTTAACCCATCCTTCGTTTTCTCTGCCCGATATATCCGATAAATTATTAATTTATTTTAACATACGTTTGTTATGTTTATCAATATATATAATAATTTTTTGAGGAGTGTATGATTCTTTTTATTACGTTTACCAACTCGTGTATATGATTCGGGCTTGTAAACACCGACGGGCAAACCCTGACGGTGCCAATGTCAAGGGTACCTATCCTTTTATGAGCCATGGGCGCGCAGTGCAGGCCAGCCCGCACCGCTATGCCGTAATTATTAAGCTTGGAAGCCGCTTCGCCGCTTGTCATGCCACCTATATTGAATGATAAAACCGGCGCGTATAAATCCTTTTGAGGCCGCGAAGTGTATAGTCTTATATTTGGCAGGCTTTCAAGCGCGTCATAAAGCATTTGCATGAGTTTTAATTCATGGTTGTATATCCTGTCTAAGGTCTTGGACTTTACAAAATCTATGCCCGCAGATATGCCCATAATGCCTGGCAGGTTCAAAGTGCCGCTTTCCAGCCGTTCGGGGAGGTCCTCTGGCTGTTCAATCTCTATGGACATGGTGCCCGTCCCACCTTCGATAACCGTCTTGGGCAGGTTTGACCTTGCGATCAGAATACCCGTTCCCATAGGGGCGTAAAGCCCTTTATGGGGAGCTATGCATAAAAAGTCTATATTCATATCTTCCATGTCTATGTCAATTATGCCTGCTGTTTGCGCCGCATCAACCACAAACAAAATGCCGTATTGCCTGCAAAGAGCGCCTATCTCTTTTATTGGCAAAACCATTCCGGTTACATTGGAGGCATGCGTGCAGACAATTAATTTTGTATTGTGTTGTATTAAGGCGCCAAAAGAGCGAAGGGTGGCATCCATATCGTCGAAAATAACCTCAGCCACATCAACCTCCACGCCCTGCTTTGCAAGCTGATGCAGCGGGCGGGCAACGGCATTGTGTTCCATGGACGAGGCGATTACATGATCCCCGGGGGAAAGCAGGCCTTTTAAGACATAGTTTAATGAATGTGTACAATTAGGTGTGAATATTACTTTATCCTCGGAAGGGCCGTTAAAAAACTCGCAGACCTTTTTTCTGCACTCATAAATTTCCAATGCCGCCCTTTGGGACAAATCATGTCCGCTTCTTCCAGGATTGGCGCAAAATTCTCTTAATGACCTTTCAACCGCTTTTATTACTGTTTGGGGTTTTGGACTGCTTGTTGCTGCATTGTCTAAATATATCATAAGGCACCCCGGTTAATTTTTTTTGGAAAGAAGCACAAAACACTATTTAATTAAGCTTTATCTTACCAAGAATTTTTACTCTGGCGTTTCTTAAGACTTCCTCTGCCTTATCGGCGTCGCCTTCGACGATTATGCTGTAACCACAACCTACCCTATCCAAATGATTGGGGGTTTTTTCCATTCGCGCTTTAAAACCATGCTTTCTCAAAAGATCTCTCCCGCGGATTGCGTAGGTTATGGAACCTGTAATAAATTGTGTCTTCATATTTATCACTCCACCGCTGCCGCTGCGGCTTATTTTTGCAGTACTTTCCTTGCGGCGTAAATTTAGGAAAAGCATTATCTATGGCTATTCAATATATCTTATGCGCAAACCGGAGTTTTGGTAAGCAAAGCCGCAGGCAGTGGATGTAGGATGCAGAAATTAAAAGTCATAATTTTGCAAAAATAAACAAAAAACCCTTTCAAGTTTTACTTGAAAGGGTTTTTGCTTGGCTCCTCAAGTTGGACTCGAACCAACGACCCTGCGGTTAACAGCCGCATGCTCTACCAACTGAGCTATTGAGGATTATTT
>DULI01000017.1 GCA_012840445.1 Clostridiales bacterium | reverse complement strand
TGTATGATCTCGAACTCGCAGGTTACCAAGTTATTCTTGCACATCCAGAGCGATCTTTCACGCCTGCTGACTTACCCAAGCTAAGAAAACTCGGTGATATGGGAGTTTATTTCCAGATTACTGCAGGCAGCATTGCGGGAAAGTTTGGCAAGCAGATTCAGCGATTTGCTTTTAAGCTCCTTGAAGAAGGGCTGTGCCACTTCATTGCGTCAGATGCACATAACCCACACTCAAGAGCCTTCTTTTATAATGAAGCAAAAAGTATCCTTCAAAAGAAAGAACTCATACCTCAAGCTATTGACTTGCTATTCCGCGAGAACCCATCTAAGGTCCTTAGCGGTGAACCAAGTATAAGAAACGTTTCTCTCAAACGATCACAGCCCTCGAACCGCAAACTATTCCCCAGAAGAAGGTTATCCTAGCTGTCTACAGCCCTTGGAACGTTAGCTTTTACCATCTCCAGAGCTTGGTAGAACCACTTCTCAAACTCCGTAAGTGCAACTAGCGTCTGAGGATCTATCTTGAGTAACATTTCCTTGAGCCGAATGTACTCATCTTCAATGGCTTGAGGGTCCGATACAAGCTTTGCTCTGTAAATCTTTTCAGTTTCCCTGAGAGTTGGATCTTCCTTTTCCTCAAAGAGCTCTTCGTGGAGTTTTTCTCCGGGTCGTAAGCCGGTAAACACGATTTCAATGTCCTTATAGGGTTCAAATCCACTCAGCCTTATCATATTCTCGGCCAGGCTAAGCACGCTAACAGGCTCTCCCATGTCCAAAACAAATACTTCGCCCCCTTTAGCAAGAGCGCCAGCTTCCAGTACAAGCTGAACCGCTTCTGGAATCGTCATAAAGTACCTAGTTGCTTCCGGATGCGTGACCGTCACAGGACCACCCATTTCAATTTGTTTCTTAAAAACTGGCACCACACTACCAGCACTACCAAGCACATTTCCAAATCGAACAGCGGTAAAAACAGTGGAATCACTCTGCTGATTCATTAATTGAATAATCAATTCTGCCAAACGCTTAGACGCACCCATTACGTTCTTAGGCTTTACTGCTTTGTCTGTGGAAATCAAGATAAATCGTTCAACGCCGTTAGCTGCAGCGACTTTACAGGTATTCAAAGTTCCCAAAACATTATTCTTTATTGCCTCTGAGGCATTACTCTCCATGAGTGGGACATGCTTGTGAGCAGCAGCGTGAAATACAACCTGTACTCCATAGTGGGCCATGATTTCATTAATTCGATCTTCATCTCTGACACTTCCAACAACAGTTACAAAGCGCAGTTGAGGTATTTCTCTCTTCAACTTGTGTTCCATCTCAAACAATCCATTCTCGCTTATGTCCAAGAGCACAATTAGTTCAGGATCATACTGTGCCACCTGCATGACCAATTCCGAACCAATTGAACCTGCCGCGCCTGTCACCAAAACCACTTTCTTACAAAGGTAAGAAGCGGCATCTTCAATCACAGTTTGCACTGGATCTCTACCGAGTAAATCTTCAACCTGTATGTCCCTCACGTTACTGACGTTTGCTCTGCCAGTAATCAAATCATACAAACCCGGTATAGTTTTAACTCTTAGACCAGCGCTCGAGCATATCTCAACAATTTCTCGAACCCTAGAACGAGGTGCTGAAGGCATTGCGATGATTACTCCAGAAACACTCCTCTTCTTAGCAACGGAAGGAATTAATTCTGGCCTTCCAACTACTGGAACACCCAAAACCCTGATGCCGGTTTTGTTAGGATCATCGTCCACTATAGCCACTGGAACCATATTCAGTTTTGGGTTAGCTCTCAGTTCTCTAATAGTTAATGCACCAGCTTGTCCTCCTCCCGCTATGATTACGTTTCTACGATCCCCTCCAGAACTAAGCCGCAACACGTGAGTATCTGCAATGATACGATAAAACAAACGCGAAGAACCAACGAAAACAACTGTAAGTACAAAAAACAAGATGTATACACTACGTGGAAAATGCATGTTGAGCATATAAGTGAATGCAACGGTCAGAAGCACTGACACAAACGCAGATTTCACGGTGGCAAGCAAAACATCAATGCTAGCAAACCGCCAGACCCTATTGTACATGTTAAACACACCAAAACTCGCTAGCGAAAGCAAACAAACAGGTATGAGTGAGCGTACCAAGTAATTCCAGTATTGCTGAGGAATCTGACCTTCAAACCTTAACCAAAAAGAAGAATACAAAGCGAAACAAACAAGAAAAACATCTAGGATCAGCATTACACCCTTGACTACGCACCTGTTTTTGCCTAGTTCAGACAATTTTTCAGGCATGTACCCCCCTCCCTTCAAAAAAGCCATACAATTTGACTAGCTCTTGGCCTTAGCAATGCCTTCTTTTAGAGTTTTCACTACGTAATCTATTTGTTCATCTGTCATATTACTAAAGAAGGGCAGCGCCAAAGTTGTTTTTGCTACAGACTCTGTTATGGGGAAATCACCCTCATTAAAGCCCATTTCACGATAAAATGGCTGGAGGTGTATGGGTGTAAAGTAAGGCTTGCACCCCACACCGTGCTCAATAAGATATTCCATAACCTTATCTCTATTAACCGAGGCATGGAACCGAACTACATAGATAAACCAGCTCATTTTTACTC